>NZ_JBIRZM010000002.1:191135-741066 GCF_044390825.1 Streptomyces sp. NPDC018833
CACACCGCTGGGGGTGGCCGACCAGATGCGGGCGTTCGCGGACCGCCTCGGGGTGGCGGTCCGCGAACTGCGGGAGCTGCTGGCGGACTGACCCGCAGGCGGAAGGGCTGCCACCCCGGCTGGGGTGGCAGCCCGGCGATCGCGGGCCTTTGATCGATGAGTGGACAATCGCAGGACGCCTGGTAGCCGTGTCCGGTGGAACGGCCCGCCCCCTCAGCTGGACGCGGGGCAGACACGGTGGGCCTGCTCAGGCTGGTGGTGACAAGCCTTTCGGGGCAGGCTGAGAGGTGCCCCGCCTACGGGCACCCCACTGTGCGAAGGGAACCCGGGATGATCCAGATCGCGGATATCCGTGAGTGGCGCACTCACGACGTCGTCGACTCGGGCGGCCGGAAGATCGGCGCGCTGGAGGGTGTATACGTCGACACCCGCTCGGACGAGCCGGCCATGGCCACGATCCAGATCGGTCTGCCCACCCGGCAGCGCCTGGTGTTCGTCCCCCTGGACGGGGCGGTCGTGGGGCCCGGGTACGTCAAGGTGGCCTACGACAAGGCGCTCGTGAAGAAGGGCCCCTCCATCGGCACGGACGACGTCCTGCCCGCCGCGGACGAGCCGGCGGTGTTCGAGCACTACGGCCTCACCTATCGGCCCGGCGTCAGCGGCGAGCGGCAGCTCGCCCGCCGCTGAGCACGGAGGCCGGACCGTGACACTCTTCCTCCTGCTCGTCATCGTCGCAATCGTGCTGGGCATCATCGGCGCCGTGGCCGAAGGTCTGCTCTACCTGCTGATCATCGGCATCGTGGTCTTCGTCGGGGCCCTTGTCCACCTCCTCCTGCACTGGCGCCGCTCGGGCCGGCGGCCGGTCCGCTGAGACGTCCCGCGGCCCCCACGTGCCGTCGACCGTTAAGGGCCGGCTGGCTCCCTTCCGTCCCGGCAGGCATCCGCCGGATGCTGCACGCCGAGTTCCGTGGCCTTCGCCTCGTGGCGGTCCACGACGCCGAGTGTCCATGGTCAGGCGAGGACGACTGCCTCCTCTGCGTCGTCGACGGGTGCCCCGGCGCACGGGTACTCGACCTCGGCTGTGGCACGGGGTGGCTCGCCCTCGGCATGGCGGTCGCCGGCCACACCGTGACAGGCGGCGACAGGGTGCGGGGCTCGCTCCGCCCGGCGCGCGCCACGCCGGGCGGATGCACGTGCGCGGGCGCGCACCCGCCGAGATGACCGTGTCACTGCAGTGACACGCCGCCGGGCGCGAATGTGACCGGGTGCGGCAGCCGGGGATCAGGAAGGGTGCGGTCCCTACTCGGGCACGCACGTGTTGCCATGGAGGGCGTACGTGTCCGAGCGCGGCTGAGACCGACCACACTCCCGGCCTTCGCAGCTCGCCCGGCGGCGCCGCGAAGTGCTGAGGAGTGCCTGACGTCTCACCAGGGGGTCAGGCCGAGGCGACCAGGTCCCGGTAGTCCTCGTTCCAGAGGTCCTCGTCCGCGTCCGGCAGCAACAGCACGCGGTCGGGCCGCAGCGCGTCGATCGCGCCCGCGTCATGGGTGACCATCACGACGGCGCCCGGGTAGGAGCCGACCGCCGTCAGGACCTCGTCGCGGGACGCGGGGTCCAGGTTGTTGGTCGGCTCGTCCAGCAGCAGCACGTTGGCGCCGCAGTGGACGAGCGTCGCAAGGGCCAGGCGGGTCCTCTCCCCACCGGACAGCACACCGGCAGGCTTGTCCGCGTCGTCCCCGGAGAACAGGAACGCACCCAGCACGCGCCGCACCTCACCGTCCGTCAGATGCGGCGCGACCCCGGCCAGGTTCTCCCGGACCGAGCGTTCCCAGGCGAGGGTGTCGTGCTCCTGGGCGAAGTAGCCCAGTCGCAGACCGGGCCCGTTCACCACCCGGCCGGAGTCCGGTTCCTCCTCGCCGGCCAGGATGCGCAGCAGCGTGGTCTTGCCGGCTCCGTTGAGGCCGAGGACGACCAGGCGGCTGCCCCGGTCCACGGCGAGGTCCACACCGGTGAGGACCTGGTGGTCCCCGTAGGACTTGGTCAGGCGGATCGCGCCGAGGGGGATCCGCCCGCATGGTTCCGGCTCGGGCAGCCGGATCCTCGCGACCTTCTCCGTCCGGCGGACCGGTTCCAGCGCGGCCAGCATGCGGTCGGCGCGCCGTGCCATGTTCCTGGCCACCACAGCGGTCGCCACCCGGGCCTTCATCCGGTCCGCCTGGGCGTTCAGGGCTGCCGCCTTCCGCTCGGCGTTCGCACGCTCGCGAGCGCGGCGCCGCTCGTCCGCCTCCCGCTGTGCCAGATACGCGGTCCAGCCGGTGTTGTGGACGTCGATCGTCGCGCGGGCCGGGTCCAGGCGGAACACCCGGTTGGCGACGGCGGTGAGCAGGGCGGTGTCGTGGCTGATCACCACCAGTCCACCCCGGTGGTCCTGGAGGAAGGAGCGCAGCCAGCCGACGGAGTCGGCGTCGAGGTGGTTGGTGGGCTCGTCCAGCAACAGGGTGCCGTCGTGGCCGGAGAACAGAATCCGCGCCAGCTCCACCCGGCGCCGCTGCCCGCCGGACAGCGCGCCCACCGGCTCGCTCATGATGCGGTCGGGAAGCCCCAGCCCGGCCGCCACCCGGGCGGCCTCGGCCTCGGCGGCGTATCCGCCGCCGGCCTGGAAGGCGGCTTCGGCGCGGGCATAGGCGTTCATCGCCCGCTCGAGCTCCATGGGTGCGCCGGCTCGGGCCATGGCGGCCTCCGCCGCGCGAAGACGGCGCAGTGTCCGGTCGAAGCCCCGGGCCGACAGAATCCGGTCGGTCGCGGTGGCCGCCGGGTCGGCGGCGCGGGAGTCCTGGGCCAGGAAGCCGACCGGACCGGTGGCGGTGACGGTGCCTGCTGACGGCTCGGCGTGCCCGGCGAGGGCGGTCAACAGGGTGGTCTTGCCCGCACCGTTGCGGCCGACAAGGCCGACACGGTCGCCGGGAGAGACGGTGAAGGAGATGTCGGCGAGCAACAGGCGGGCACCCGCGCGCAGCTCGACGTCGCGAACGGTGATCATGGAATGACGCTCCGAAACAGCAAAGGGACACACTTCTGGCGGGGAAGCGGGTCCTCTGCTAGGAAATCCGGGGCGTAGACATGCGTGCACGGTAGCCGGACCGCCGGGAGAACGCATCCGGCTTTCGGCACTCAGGGGCTCCGCGCGTTCCACCCCTCCGCGTTCTGCCTTGCCGACAGAGGTGGAACCGCTTCACCCCGCCGCTGAGTGCCGGAACCGTTGCGCCGGGCGGTCCGGCCGAAGATCCTGATGAGCACCGACTCGACGGGTGACCACAGTCGCCGCACCGGTGTCGGCCGCCGCTGCTCCTGCCGCCTCTCAGCGGTTCCTCGCGCCCCAGCAGCTGCCGCCGCACGCCACATCAGCGTGGTACGCAGGGCCGGTGACATCCGGGCAGCCCGACGCTCTCCCAGGTCCGTGGGCGAGTCGCTGCCCTCCATCGGAAGGGACTCCAGCCACAACGGCCGGAGCCTCTTCCCATACACGTGCCCGTGGTCACAACGCCGTGGTCTCGGAGATGATCAGGTCGGTCACCGCCTTCAGGCCACCCTGGGACAGGGCGCGCCGCTGCCGGTCGGCCGGCGTGCCCTGTTGGAGCAGCCGGTGCACGAGGGAGACGACCTCCCGTGTGTCCCCCGCCGCGTCCAGCGCGGGAGTGATGTGTTCCATCAGCTGCGCCACGACGTCACCGGCGCTGCGGCGCTCGCCGGTCGCGGTGATCAGGCTGCCGCCGAGACCGTGGCGGGCGGCCTGCCAGTTCGCGGCCTGCAACACCTCCGGAGCGATGGAGGGCACAGGCGCGGCCGCATCGGCCTCGCGGATGGCCGTCATGACCAGCGCCCGGACGATGCCCGCGAACATGACCGCCTCGTCGGCTCGCAACTGCACGTCGGGGCAGCGCACTTCGACGGTCGGGAAGCGGTCGGACAGCCGGGCCTGCCAGTACAGCTGCCCGGTGTCGCGGATGATGGCGGTGTCCAGCAGCGTCTGGACCCGCTCGTTGTGGTCCGCGAGGTCCCGGAAGGCGGGCGGCGGCCCGCTGACCGGCCAGCGCCCGAAGATCACGGTGCGCCAGCTGGCGAACCCGGTGTCGTGCCCCTCCCACAACGGCGAGTTCGCGGACATGGCGACAAGGACCGGCAGCCAGCCGCGCAGGCGGTTCAGGACGGCTACGCCGACCTCGGGGCACGGCACGGAGGTGTGGATGTGCAAGCCGTTGACGAGCTGCTCGGCGACCAGCTGCGGGGCCTGGATCTGCATTGCGCGGTACCGCGACTGCTCCGTCACCAGGGCCGTTCCATGACCCCTGAGGGGCGGTGTGCCGCAGGCGGCCAGCCGGCATCCGTTCGCCTCCGCGGCAGCCCCGACGGCATGCCGCAGCCGCAGGAGGTGCCCCCCGGCCTCCTTCAGCTCGGTGCAGATCGTGGTCGCGACCTCGACCTGCACCTGCAACAGCTCCGACTGCAGCTCCTTCGCGTCCACGAGAGGGGCGAGTCCGGCTGCTGCCCGCACCTGTTCCGCCAGTGGTACGGGCACCCCCGTGTCCGGATCGAGCAGCAGGTACTCCTCTTCCAGCCCCAGGGTGACCGGCTCCACACATCCCTCGCAGCGTCGCATCGTCGGACGTCAGGGTGGTCGCACTCTGACGCGGGTGGCGCCCGGGAGACAGTCGGCAGCCGGGATCGAGTGTCGTGGACGGGGGCATGCGATCGGCGCAGAAGCACCGGCGGCTTCGCCCGAAAGGCGGCGGTGACGTCCCTGACCGGAGTGCCGAGCCCGCGTTGCGCAGGGGCTCTCGTGCGGTCCGGCGCTCAGCGCCAGGTTCCCCCTGAGGCGCGAAGGCCATCCGCGGCGGGTCCCACGTGTGCCACAGGTGCTACCGCATCCGGTACCGGATCGCTGCCTGGACGGCCTGTGAGGTGAACGGCTCCGGCGGCCCCCATGGACTTCCGGTGCGTCCGCGACCCCGACACCTGCCGGCGTCACCTCCCCAATCCCGGAGGTGGACGAGGATGCTCGGCCTCTGGCGCGGCAAGGGAGCGAGCAACAGGTACAAGGGCAAGATGAGCGCGTCCCTGCGGGCCACCGCCGACACCTGGATGATGCCGTCTCGCATGCGCTTCAGCTCAGAGGCCTGAATCACCTGTGGCTGAAGCGGTTCGCCTGGCGAAGCGCCTGACGAGCCAACCAGCGGCAAAGAACAGTCCCATCGCAGCTGATCCCCAGCGACAGATCGCGCCTTCCCACGAATCCCGAGGAAGGGCGACCTCCGCAACAACCTGACCGATGGTGACGAACACCGCCAGAATCGCAAGGAAACCAATCCCCGCGATTGTCAGATCGGCCTCGTCATGCTGCCGAGGTCTCCGTCGCTCCATAGAGACATGGTTCCACAGTCATCGACATCTACAGGGCCCCTTCTGCCATGCCGGCGGAGGGGCCCTGGTCCCTCCTGGTCCTCGCCGGGGCCGAACGCGAAGGCTTGCTCGGCGAGATCGAAGGTCCCGCGGCTCACCGCCAAGGACGCGCGCGCCTTCCTCGACCGACCCCGCACCGCCTGCCAGTGCTGCGCCCAGGGACTCGACACCGATAGGCATCGTGTTGCCGGCAACCCGCGCGAAAGCTCCGCCAGTTACCTGGCGGAGCCTCAAATTTGTGGACGCACACCTTGACGCTGGAGCCTCAGAGGCCCTGGAGAACCCAATCACGGGCGGCCGTAAGACAGGACTCGAGATCGCCGAGTGATACCAGCCGCCCACTCCGCGTCTGAACCCGACCCGTTTCCACGTCTGCGAGATCTTGCTCGAATTCTCCGGTATCCCACACCACGACTTGGGCCATAAAGTCACCGCCTTCGAGGATCCAACTCATTGACTTCGGATCTCCCCCACTAGGAGATATCTCGATCTCTGAAATATCCCGCAGGACCTCTGTCTCATGGATTTCCTGACGGATCCACTCCTGGGCCCGCTCCAGCAACGCACTGCCTAGGAGCATCCCCACCCTCCCAGCTTGATGTTCTTCGCCTCGGAGAGTTGCGGAACAGGCTTTCCCTTCTTCTTCGCCAGCCGAGCAAAAATGGTGTCGGAGTCCGACATCTTGAAGTCCCCTGGCCTGCCGCCGGGAATGAGCGACGATTTCGGGACATCGAATTCGACGTACACGGATCCCGGACGGGCAGATATATAGGCGTCTCGACTTGCCGGGTACACAACGTAAGTGAAACCACCTCCGCCGCGCTGCACCATTCCAGTGTCCATCATCGCCTGATGCTCTGCTGACGACATCCAACGACCAACAGTGACCATCCCCTCGCCTGGAGTGTGGCCTCCGCTGTTGCGAACGAGAACCGGCGTCTCGCCCGCCAGCACGTAGTACGTGTGCAGGTCGGCCACGGTGAGGTTGTGCACGGTGGTCGACCGCGTCCGGTGCTGGACCGCGCTGATCTGCACATGTGTGCCGGCGCTGGTGCGCAGCCATTGACCCGGCTGCAGAGCGGCAGCGTCGGTCCATTGGCTCAGCCGGGGTACCCAGAAGGGGTGGCCTGCGGTCGCCGTGACGGTGCCTCGGGTGTCGTGGCCGGTCACGGTGACGTCGACCAGGGTCTTCTCCCCTGTGCCACGGATCTCTCGCGTGACCGGTCGGGCTGACGTTTCGCCACTTGCCGGGTCGGTGGCCAACAGGAGATCACCAACACGTACGTCCTCGATGTCCCGCACGGTGCCATCGGCCAGGAGGACGGGAGTACCGGCGGCGAAACTGTTGTGTTCCTGGCAGCTCGTGTCCTCGACGGGCCTCACTTCGTCGATGACGACCCTCTCGCCGTCGACGGTGGCCGTGGCCTGCCCACCCTGCGCGATGGCCTTGTCGAAAGCCTTCCGCCCGGGGTCGTAGGAGGCCCCGGGTGTCCGGATCCGCAGTGCCGCGTAGTTCCCGTTGGGCTTGGGGACGAGGCCGTCGTAGGTGTTGGACAGGTTGAGCCGCGCGGCCTCGGCGGCGGGCAGTCTGGACACCGCGTCGGGTGACAGGTGTGCCGTGACGGGCCGTTCGTCGACCTTGACATCGTGTTTCTTGGCATACGCGTCGAGCGAGGCCGTCTGCATGGTCCTGGACCGACCGTCGCCGCCGTCGGCCGGTGACCCCGCCGCGCTCTGGCCGGCGTCGTCCGGTGGGCGAACCGCATCACCACCCCGTGCCATGGAAGTCGCGGCGACTGGTGGGGTGCCGGCGAGGCTCTGGAGAAGCGAGGCCATCTCCCGGAGCAGCTGCTGACGCCGGCTGCTCAGCTGTTGCTTGTCGCTCTTCAACTGATTGACGCGCTCGTTGTGCGCGTTCATGTCGGCGGTGAGCTTGGACTTCTCGGCTTCGAGCTTCGCCTTGTCGGCGTCGAGCTTCGACTTCTGGGCCTTGATCGAGGCCGACTCGTTCCGGAGCCTCGCCCGTTCGGCGTCGAGCCGGGCCTTCTCAGCGGCGTACGCGTTGTACTGTGCGGCTTGCTCGGGCAGCCGGAAGCGGTTCGGCTTGGCGTTGTGGGCCGAAACCCTGGCTTCGTAGCTGTCGATCCGGGTGTTGTGGGCGGTGATTCTGTTGCCGCAGCGGGCGTCCTCCTTGTTGTAGGCGTCGGCGTGTGCGTTGAATGCGACACTGCGCTTGGCGAGTGCCTCCTTCGCCACCGTCAGCGCGTCCTCGCGGCGGGGCAGCGCCGCGACCTCTTGGGCGAATGACGCGATCCGAGCATTGAGGCCAACGGGGTAGTTGCTGCCCGTCCGGAGCGGGTCGGGCGTGGCGGCGCCGGCGGACTGCGCAACGGCAGACGGATTGACTCTGACGGTCGCGGAGTTCGCGCTCGCCTCCGCTCCCGTGTTGAGCACCGGTACCAGCGTCGAGACAAGGATCAGGCCGATGAGGCGCCGTGCGGCAATCGGAGCGCGGAGGGCCGTTTTCAGGGCGGTCTTGTTGATCACGGTCATCCGCTCGCTTCCGCGGCGAACCGGTCAGCGATCCTTGTGACGGTCGGCTTGCCGTTGCCCGCCCCGCAGACCGCCACTTGCAGGACGGTCCTGCCCTTCAACCTCGCCTGGCGGTGGCAAGCCCACCCGTCGCCCGCGACCTGCGCCGCCGTCCAACCGAGCGTGTCCGAGGTGGCGGTGTGGGTCGTGTAAGCCCACTTGGAGGTACGTCCGTCCTGGTCGGTCCGTACGGCGGACCGACATGAGTCGAGGCCGTCGCTCAGCGTGCGGAACACCGCTCCGGCCTTGTCGCTGCCGGAGTACACGCCGATGACCTGGGTCACCGTGTAGTCGCCCACGCCTGCGGAGTCCTGGTAGGTCGCCGACAGGAACGCGGTCCACTCGCGACCGTAGACCGCCTGGGTCGCCGGCCCCACCGCCACGGCGCAACTCGACGGATCGGCCTCGAGAGCACGAGGCGGCTCGCTCGCTCCCGGGCCGGAGACCAGCGTGATCCCGGCCAGCTTGCTGACCTCGTCCGGGGTGAGGGCATCCGCCTGGACCGTTCCCTCGACCACGCGCAGGGGGACGGCCTTTGGCTGATCCGGCCGGGCCCACCAGCCGGCGCCGGCCAATACGAGGCAGATGACGACGGCGCCGGCCGACACCGCTCGCCGTTTTCTGGGCAACAGACGGCGCAGCCGTCCGGGGGGTCCCGGCGGATCCGGCGGGAGCGGCCGACCCGACGGCCCACCTGACGAACTGCTCGGGTCTCCCTGGCCGTGAGACGAGCCGGCAGCGTCGGCCGCGCCCCGCCCGCCCAAGCCCTGATTCGAGTCGACTGCCACTAGTCGCCCCCTCCGCCACAGGAGGAGCCGCAGGAAGGAGTGGTACAGCCGCCTGGCTGGCCGGGCCGCGGCCGCCTGCACTTCGCCCCCGCCAGGCCCAGTGCGTTCGTCGGCACCGTCCACAGCTCCTTGTCAGCGCTGAGCCCTGCCTCTTCGATCAGGGCCACGGTCCGCAGGTGCGCGTCCGGGGCCTGATGGGGCGAGTCCGGTCCGTCGGGACAGTGGTGTACGAAGCGTCCGAGGCGAGCGCACAACTCGGCGTACAGTGCCGTGTCCAGGATGAGGGCGTGCCAGCCCTCGTCGACCAGGCGCGAGGGCCGGATGGGCGTCGTCGGGAACTTGACGGCGGCCACGACGAACTTCAGGGCTTCTTCGACGACGCGCCTGGCCGTGGGCTCGTCCATGCCGGGGTTGTTGTCCAGGACCGTTGCGTTGACACTCCCGAACGCATCAGGAGCGAGTAGGTCTCGTACATCGTGCATGTGCGTGTCTTCCTTCCTGGTGTGATTCCTCTGGCGCCCACCCCGGCCGTTTTCGACCTGGCAGGATGGGTCCGGCCGGGCCGGGTGTCGCTGTCTCGTCAGTTCCGGGAGGCGATGATCAGGAGCAGGACAACGATCCCCAGGACGATCAGGCACCCGGAGCCGCCCCCGGAGGACCCCTTGCGGAACTCGACCACCCCTCCGGGGACGGTGTGTGGATGGCGTCGGGCGTAGTGGGTCTCGATCCCCTGCTCGCCCTGGGATTCGCTCCCCCAGGCGGTGCGGTGCCCGCACTCACCACACCGGTATCGGTAACTGTCGGCCATGCCGGTCTCCTTCTGTGCTCGTTGGTTGCGTGTGGCCGCGGACACGTCCTGTCGGACGCTAGGAGCGGCCGGTGAAATCACCGTGAAACAAAGCGGCTTACGTCATTCGTCGCTCCGCTCGGCACCCGGTGGACGGATGCCGGCCAGGTGCTCGGCGAGCGCGTGGAAGACGAAGACATTGGGGATTCCTGATGCCACGGTGCCCAGCGACTGCCACCGGCCGGCGACGCGGACGGTGGCGGAACCGTGCCGGGTGTCGATCCGCTGGACCTGCGGCCATCGCATCGACGTCCGTCCGGAGCCGACCTCGTCCTCGGTGATCCAGACTGGGCCGAAGGTGAGCCGAGCTCCCTGGGCGAGCGCGGCCAGGGCCCGCGGCACCTGGGCGTCGGTGACGGCCCGACGGAGCTCGGGCTCCCACACCTCCGCGTGGCCGAAGTCGCCGCCGCGCAGCACGATCCGCTCACCGTCGACATCGATGAGGACGCAGGTGCGGGTGATGCCCTGCGGGGACAGAGCTGTGCATCGACGCACCACGGTGGTGTCGTAGCGGATGACGTGGATCCGCCCGTTCACGGCAGCCGTGATTCCGTGCTCGAAGAAGTCCAGCCGTGCGCCCGCGTTCACCCTCTTCCTCCCGCTGGGACGCCGCAGTCGGCGTGCGCCCGCCGCAGCGGCCCGCGAGACGACCTGGATCGCCGCCCCCCACCCTTGTGCGGTGACTCCATGCGGTACTGCCCGATGGGTGGCGCGTCGCCTGCCGAGCTGCCAACGGCCGGCAGCTTCGGAGATCCTCGCCAGCAGCAACTCCTCGTCTCGGTCGCGGGGAGTGCCTTCCATTACACCGCACCCGCCAGACCGCGGCCGGGATGTGCGTCGTCCCCACGCAGGATCGCCCACCGTGCCCGCCGCAGCAGTTCGCCCGGGGCCACCCCGAGATCGTCGGCGAGCCGCCTGCGGGTGCGGTCGAAGACGACCAGCGCGTCGGCCCGCCGGCCGCCGCGCTGCAGCGCGCGCATCAGCAGCGCGGCGATCGGTTCGTTCAGTGGCTCTTCCCAGGCCAGGGCGGACAGTTCGACGATCGCCTCGGCGACTCGGCCGAGCCTCAGCTGCCAGTCCGCCTTCCGCTGCGCCAGGGCGACCCTGCGCTCGGCGAGCCGCAGCCGCTCCAACTCGGCCAGGGGCCCGGGCAGACCGGCCAAGGGCTCGCCACGGAACAGCTCCAGCGCCCGGGCGCACAGCCGCACCGCCTCCGACAGGTCACCGGCCCGCTCGGCAGCTCCGGCCGCGGTGACGCGTTCCTCCACGCACGCCACGTCCACCTCGACCACACCGCGAGCCAGCCCGTAGCCGTACCGGTCGCGCCTGATCACCGGGTTCGGGCACTCCCCGAGACGCAGGCTCTTGCGCAGCCGGTACACATAGACCGGAACCACGTTCCCGCCCGGCGACTCCATCCCCCATACGCCGTCCAGCAGTTCCTGCTGACTGACCGACCGGTCCGGGCTCAGCGCCAGAGCCGCCAGCACGGCCTGCTGCCGGACCGGGCCGACGTCCACGGGCCGCCCGGCGAGCCACGCCCGCAAGGGCCCGAGCAGGGAGACCCGAAGCCATGGAGCGGGTGCGGGGTCCGTCTGTTGACGGACAGTGGTCCCCGGCACCGCCGACTGCCTGCGCGGACCCTGTCCGGGCACGACCAGACCGCAGTCGAAGGCATGCACGATGGCGGAGGCCCGGTCACGCAGTCCCAACTTCACGAGAATGCGTCCCAGTTGCCCAAACACCACTTGCTCGGGCAGCGCGAGCGCGTGGGCGATCTCGGCGTCCCCCAGGCCGCATCCGAGTGCGTAGAGCACCTCTCGCTCTCGAGAGGTGAGGACAGCGACGCTCGGGCGTCCCTGGAGCGCGGTCGTCGTCGGCATGGCGGTTCTCCCCGTTCTCCGGACCGGTCGATCCACTCGCTCCGGTCGATCCCGTCGATGCCACCGAAGGTCGCCGAGGTGGAGGAAACGTGGACAGGCCATCGAGGCGGTCATATATGGCCGGTGACCGCGCTAGAGTCCTCACCTGCGAAAAGTTGACATCTCGGGGGGAAGGGCCGTGACTTGTGGCCGGTGAGTTCGGTGAGGTGCTGCGGCGGCTGCGGATCCAGGCGGGGATGACCCAGGAGGAGCTGGAGAGGCGTTCCGGGGTGAGCGTGCGCACCATCCGCGGTCTGGAGACCGGCAAGCGCCCCAACCCGCGCATGACCACAGTGCAGGAGCTGGCCAAAGCGCTGCCGCTACGGCCCAAGGAGCGCGAGGAGTTACTGAGCGCCGCCGTCCCCCGGAACACGGACGACGGCCGGCAGGACGAACCCACCGACGAGCCCGCGACCGGCCGGCCGGATCCGCAGCCGCCCGCCGCGAGCGAGCCGGCTCCGGCACCACCTGACGCGCCGAGCGACCCCGCCGAGCAACTCGCGAAGCTGGTGGCCGCACGCTGGCAGCGCGAAGAGGAACAACGCCAGGTCCAAGACCCGTTCCCACTACCCGTCCGCTGGCGGACAGCGCCCGGGGAACTGACCGACCACTGGGCCAACATCCTCCGACTCCCCCCGAGAGCCGCGGCCGACCCCCTCGACCTGGACGGCCGACTGGACGAGATCACCGACACCTACCGGCGCATCCCGTCCGGACGGCTGGTGGTGCTGGGCAGATCCGGCTCGGGAAAGACGATCCTGGCCCTGCGCTTCGTCCTCGACCACCTGCAATCGCGCAGCCCGAAGGAACCCGTGCCGGTGATCTTCAGCATCGGCGCCTGGAACCCCACCACCATCACCCTGCGCGACTGGCTGACCGCCCAACTGACGCGCGATCACCCCGGCTACGCCGTACAGGGCCCCGGCCGGGACAGCCTGGCCTCCGCCCTGGTCGAGTCCGGCCGCGTACTCCCCGTACTGGACGGCTTCGACGAGATGGCAGACGGTCTGCGCCGCCCGGCGCTGGAAGCCCTCAACGCCACCACCCTTTCCCTCCTGCTCACCAGCCGCCCCGCCGAATACGCCGCCGCGGTCGCCGAAACCGACGTACTGACCTCCGCCGCCGCGATCGAACTCACCGACCTCACCGTCGACGACCTGGCCGACTACCTGCCCCGCACCACCCGCAAAGCCGACCGCGCGAACCCCACGGCGAACGCCTGGGACCCCGTACTGGCCGAACTGCGCGAGCAGCCGCAGGAACAACCCACCCCGCTCGCCACGGTCCTGAAGACCCCTCTGATGGTCGCGCTCGCCCGCACCGTCTACAGCGACACCCCCGACCACGATCCGGCCTCGCTCCTCGACACCGAGCGATTCGGCAGCCCGGAGAAGTTGGAAGACCACCTGCTGGACAACTTCATTCCCACCGTCTACCGCCACCGGCTCCACCGGAGTTCGACCGGTGGGCCACACCGCCGCTTCGATCCCGAACACGCCCGGCACTGGCTCGGCTACCTCGCCCACCACCTGACCCGGCTCACAACACCCGACCTCGCCTGGTGGCGGCTCGGCAACGGCATGCGCCGCTCCACCCGCACGCTCGTCACCGCCCTCGTGACCGGACTCGCCATCGGCCTCGTCGACTGCGCCGTCAGCGCCGCCTTCCACGGCTCGTTCACGGGCGCCACCGTGGACGGGATGCTCGTCGGGTTCCTTGCCGGCCTCATGTTCGGGCTCGTCCACTGGTTCACGTACTCGGTCAAGGGCAAGCACGTCAGGCCGTCCGCCGTACGCCTGCGGATACGCGGCAGGCCAGGGCCCATCACATGGACGACCGGTCCCCGACTGGTGATCGGCACACTGGGCGGGGCGATCTTCGGTTTCGCCTACGGATTCGTGGTCGGCCTGGTGCACGCGTATGCCTGGAAGGCCGGACTTTCGGCCGGTCTGCGCATCGCGATCGTCGACGGGACCGTCTACGGCCTGGTCTTCGGCGCCGGCGCCGGACTGACCTTCTGCCTCCTCGGCCTGCTCGAAACCCCCCTCGACATCGAATCGGCGGTCAACCCACGCAGCCTCCTGGACACCAACCGCCGCACCGTGATCACTCAACTGTGCGTGTGGGCACCCGTCTTCGGGACAGTGGTCGGATTCGGCAGCGGAGCAGTGGTCGCCCTCCTGCAAGGACCACTGGGCCCACTCGTCTGGCCGTCCGAGGCCAGCGTCCTGCTCGGCATCATCAGCGGCCTCGGCGCCGCACTCGGCTACGCCCTCACCCTGACCGCCTGGGGCCAGTGGCTCGTCCTCACCCGCATCTGGCTGCCGTTGACCGGGCGTCTGCCCTGGGCCGTGACCACGTTCCTGGAAGACGCCTACCGGCGCGGCGTACTGCGCCAGGCCGGCGCGGTCTATCAGTTCCGCCACGCCCGCCTGCAACACCACCTCGCCCACGCCCACCGAACACGCCGCGCTCCCGGCCGACCGGCCCGTCTTCGCAGACAGCGCCCCCAACGCTTCGGGCTTCACGACGATTTCATCGCTCCTCCCTAGCGTCTGACGCCACAGCACCAGCCAAAGAAACAGCCATCGGACCCAGGGGGCCACCCAATGCCGAACACCAACCGACTCGTGCGCCGCGCCAAAACCATCGCCCTCACGGCGGCGATGACGGCCGCCGCCGCCATCACACCCACCGTCGCGAACGCCAACGAGCCCCCTCGCCACTACTACATCGAACTCGGCGGCACCGGCTCCGCGGCGGACGCGCCCGGGTGCACCAGGACGTACTACTACGCCAACCAGCACCTGGACGGCGGAATCCCCGTCCCCGTCTGCTACCCGGCCAGCGCCGGCCCCTGGCTCAACGGCCAGAACACGCCGGACCCGACCGCGCCGAGCTACGACAGCAGCGTCAAGCAGGGATACGAGAACCTCCTGGCCGCCGCCGAGGAAACCCACCGCAAGGACCCGGCCGCACGCCTCACCATCGTCGGCTACTCCCAGGGCGCGCAGGCCGCCGACCAGGTTCTGGAGACAATCGCCAACGGCGGCTCCGACATCCCGAGGGAACTGGTCAACGGCATGCTGTACGCCGACCCGAAGCAGCCCGACACCGGCCTGTGGGCCAAGGTCCCCAAGGGTTTGGGCGCCCTCGGCTTCACCTCCACCGGCCCCGGCCCCAAGGAGTTCCCCGGCGTCCCGGTCGCCCGCTTCTGCATCCGCGGCGACATGGCGTGCGATGCCACGTCGCCCGTAGCCGCCTTCGACTTCTTCCTCACCGACAAGCACAGGCGCTACGCGAATGACGGAGACGTCATGACCCAGACCATCGCCAACGACGGCGCCGACGGAATCTTCTGGTACTAGTCTCGATCTTTCCTGACGGCCCGTCGGTTCATCCGGTGGGCCGTTTCGGTTGCTCGGGGTGGGCCCGTCCAGTGCCTGGAGGCCGGGCGTCGGCCGGCTCCGGCAGCCGGCCGGGAGCGCGCGTGCCCGCTCGGCGGCACGCGGTACCGGGTGGTCCGAGGACGTGGCGACGGGTGAGGATGGTGCGCCAGGTGGGTGGGGGGTCCGAACTGGTCCATCGGCTGCAACGACACCCCGCGTCCGCGAGGACCGTCTCGTCGCAGCGGATCAGGGCCGGCGAGGGCGTGCCGTCGTACGCAGGCGGAGGACATCCGGAGGCGCTACTCCCCGTATCGGTCCGCCTGCGTACGCGATGACGCGCCGCGGTGGCCACCACTGCTCGGTCGGCAGCAGGTGTGACCGATGAGCCCCGTACCGGTGTGCACCGGTCCCGCCGTGCCGGACAGCGTGCCGTCACCTTCTCGTCGGCGTAACGTCCCCAGTGGGACGGGGCCGGTGCACCCCGCTCCGCAGGGCGGACGAGCGGCGCCGGTGCGACCGGTGGGCGCGCGGGCCGCCGCACCCGGTGGACCACCGCCCAGGACAACGCTCAGCGCCGCTGGAGGTGTCTCGTGACCAGCACGGGTGGTCCGGCCACCTTCACCGAAGGGGTTGATGCCGCTGTCGCGGAGACGGTGCGCAGAACCGGTGCCACCATCGGTGCCCTGTACGTGTGCGCGCCGGATGAGCCTGTACTGCTGCTGGAGGTGCTGTGCGGGGCACCGGCCGACTTCGCCGCTCCGTGGGCAAGGGTTCCGGTTGCCTCTCCCGCCCCCGTGACCGACGCCGTCCGCGAGGACCGCCTCGTCTGGGTGGCCAGTCAGGAGGAGTTCGCCCGCGCCTACCCGCGTACGGCGGTTGCCCTGCCGTACCCCTGCGCGCTGGCCGCCGCTCCCGTCACCGGCACACGGCGGTGGGGGTCGCTGCTGTTGATCTGGCCCGCCACCCGCCCGCCCCATATGAGCCGGCGGGAAGAGGGCCACATCGCTTCCAGTTGCCGAAGAATGGCCCAGCTGCTGGAGGAAGCCGTCGAGTCCGGGCAGGGACCGGTCCCCGGTGCGCAGCCCCGCGTACTCCCCGTCGCCTCCGGCACCCGGGCCGGGCGACCGGCGCCGGCCGCCGCCGACTTCGCCGAGCGGCTGCCCGGCGGATCCTGCGCACTGGACCTGGAAGGCCGTATCACCTTCCTCACCTCCGGGGGCGCCGAACTGCTGGGCCGCGACGCCGATCAGCTGCTGGGCACCGTGCCCTGGCAGTCGCTGCCCTGGCTCGACGATCCCACGTACGAAGACCGCTACCGGGCCGCCGTCATCAGCCGCGAACCCGTGATGTTCACCGCCTGCCGACCGCCGGACCAGTGGCTGGACTTCCACCTCTATCCGGACGCCAGTGGCATCAGCATCCGCATCGTTCCCACCGGCGCACAGCCCCCGTCACCTGCGCTGCGCCGGTCCGCGGGCACCGCCGCACCGGCCCGTGCGGGGCAGCTCTACCAACTGATGCACCTGGCGGCCGCGCTGACCGAGGCCGTCGGTGTGCAGGACGTCGTCGATCTCGTGGCCGACCAGATCATGCCCGCCTTCGGGGCCCAGGGCCTGGTCCTGTCCACCGCCGACGCCGGCCGGCTGCGGATCACGGGGCACCGCGGGTATCCGACTCATGTCATCGAGCGCCTCGACGGTCTGCCGATCGACACCCACTTCACCCCGGCCGGGCAGGTGCTCACCAGCGGCATCCCTTCGTTCTTCGCCACCGCGCAGGAGATGCGGCGGATCTATCCCGAGGCGCAGACGATCAGCGGCAAGCAGGCATGGGCCTTCCTTCCCCTGATCATCTCCGGCCGCCCGGTGGGCTGCTGCATCCTGTCGTACGAGCATCCGCACACGTTCTCTGCCGAAGAACGCGCCGTCATGACCTCGCTCGCCGGGCTCATCGCCCAGGCCCTGGACCGCGCCCGTCTGTACGACACCAAGCACCAGCTCGCCCACGGTCTCCAGCAGGCGCTGCTGCCGCACACGCTTCCCATGGTCGCCGGGCTGAACGTCGCCGCCCGCTACCTGCCGGCGACCCACGGCATGGACATCGGCGGCGATTTCTATGACGTGATCCGGCTCGGCGACACCGCTGCCGCGGCCGTCATCGGGGACGTCCAGGGCCATAATGTCGCTGCGGCCGCCCTGATGGGACAGGTGCGCACGGGCGTCCACGCACACGCCACCCTCGGCTCGTCCCCGGACGAGGTCCTCTCCCGCACCAACCGGCTCCTGAGCGATCTCGACCCCGGCCTGTTCACCAGCTGCCTCTATGCCCACATCGACCTCGCCCGGCGCCGGGTTCAGCTGGCCAGTGCCGGCCACCCCCCAGCGCTGCTGCGCCTGCCCGGCCACCGGACAGTGCCTGTCGATGTCACCCCAGGCCCGCTGTTGGGCATCGTCCCCGGCGCGAAATACCCCGTCACCGAGTTCCCGCTCGCCCCGGGACTGCTGCTCGCCTTCTACACCGACGGTCTCGTCGAAGCACCGGGGACCGACCTCGACGACTCCATCGCACAGCTCGCGCGCCGACTCGACGACGCCGGCGAGGGGGACCTGGATCTCCTCATCGACAGCGTCCTGCGGGAATCCGGCCCGACCCGGCAGCGCACGGACGACATCGCGCTCCTGGTGTTGCAGTCCGGGAACGGCCCGGAGGAAGGGCCCGCCTGACGGCAGCCGAGTCGGACACTCACGCCCCGTGTGGGTGCGGGCGCCGACGGACGGCGGCGAGCGGGTGTCGTAGACCCGCGCGGCGGGGTGGCCGCGGACGGCACGCGTGGCCGGCGCCGCGATCCCGCCCCGGGCCGGAGCCCCTGTTTCGGCTCGATGCCGGTGGGCAGCAGCGCTCAACAGGGACGCACCCGATACGGAAGAGGAAGTCGGCCCGATGTCTACAGGAACACTTCTGGCGATCATCATTCCCATCGCAGCGGTGGTCGCCCTGATCGCACTGGCCGTGGCCCTGACCATGCGGCGACGCCGTCGCCTGCGTGAACGCTTCGGCCCCGAGTACGACCGCACCGTCGAGGAAGCCGGCGGCCGGCGGGCCGCCGAACATGAACTGAGCGCCCGTGAGAAGCGCCATGCGTCGCTCGACATCCAGCCCTTGGCCGACAGCGCCAAGGACCGCTACGCCCGGGAATGGGTCGGCGTGCAGGAGGAGTTCGTGGACCGGCCCGTGGATGCCGTGCACGACGCGGACCGGCTCGTGACTTCCCTCATGCACGAGCGCGGCTACCCCACCGAGGGGTACGAACAGCAGATGAGAGACCTCTCGGTCCGGCACGGCCGCACGCTGGAGCACTACCGGGTCGCACATGAGATCAACACGCTGAGCACGGCGCAGCGTGCCACCACCGAGCAGTTGCGTGGAGCCATGGTGCACTACCGGGCTCTGTTCGACGAGCTGCTGTCCGACGGAGATCAGGCCGGGCCCGCCCGGGCCTGATCCGTACGCATTCGCGCGGGAGAGATCATGCGGGACAAAGACACGACAGGGCCCGCCGAGAGCGGACTGACCACTGAGGACATCGCCCGGGGCCCGGGCGGCGGAGCGGGCGAGGGACAGGATGCCGGGCCACCGGTCTACCCCGGCGAGGAAACCGGCGGCACCGCCGACACCGGCGACACCGCCTTCACAGCCAACGCCGCCGGCACCGTCAGCGCGCCGGAGACGGGCGGCGCGCCCGCACCGGCCGAGGAGGAAGCCGAAAGGGCCCCTGCGGCGGCCCCGGGCGGCGCGGCGGAAGAGGAGCTGCTGGCACCCGAGGACAAGGAGGGTTTCCGTACCCGCTGGCAGGCGATCCAGAACGACTTCGTCGACGACCCCCGCGAGGCCGTGCACTCCGCGGACGCGCTGGTGGCGGACGTCATGCAGAGGCTGGCCGCGACCTTCGCGGAACGCAGGGATGGCCTTGAGCAGCAGTGGAACCGGGGCGAGCAGGCGGACACCGAGAGCCTGCGCGTGGCGCTGCGGGAGTACCGCTCGTTCTTCAACCGGCTGCTGGCCACCTGACGGCGCCGGCCTCTTTCTTGGACGACCCCGGGCTCCGTCCGGTCCCCCGGCCGGCCCCCGGCCGGAGCCCTCGCCCGGCCGCCTTCGGCCACCAGGCCTGCATCGGCTCCCCCTCGACGAGCTGTGAGACGAAGCCGGTCGGTCCCTTCGCCGGCTCTCCCAGGACCGTCACACGGTGCATGACGCGGTCGACGTCGAGGTGGGCGAAGTCGGTCGGGGCGAAGTGGCAGGTGCTGCGGTTGTCCCAGAACGCCATGGAGCCCGGCTCCCAGCGGAAGCGCACGGTGTACTCGGCGCTGGTCATGTGCTGGAAGAGCAGCTCCAGGAGATGGCGGCTCTCCAGCTCGGTGAATCCGGTGATGCGGGTGGTCGAGCCGGGGCCGCCACCTGCTGGACGGTGATTCTGGTGGGCTGCACGGTCTGGGTCACGGTTCTGCCTTTCACGAGCGGTTTGCGGTGAGCGGTGAGCGGTGAGCGGTTGCAGGAGCGGTTTGGGCGATCGGTTCACACGGACGGTGACGGGAACGGTTCGGACGGCACACGAACGGTTCACACGGACGAGCGGTCTCGGACACGGATCTCAGGTGGCGCGGGCCACCCACTGCATCCACAGAGGGAGCAGGAGCAGCGCGACGACGGAGCTCTTGACGACGAGCGCGGCCGACACGTCGACGCTCACGTCGTAGCGCTGGGCGAAGATGAACAGGTTCTGCGGGGCGGGCATCGCGGCGATCAGGACAAGGTAGTTCAGCCAGTCGCCCTCGACGTCGAAGCCGTAGCGGCACACGGCGTAGGTCAGCAGCGGGAACGCGACGCACTTGAAGGCGATGATCCACATCTCCTCCACGGTGGTGCCGCGCACCTTCAGGCCCGTCCCGCCGAGGTGCAGTCCCAGGGCGAACAGCGCCACCGGTGAGGCGCTGTCCCCCACGAAGGCGAAACTGTCGAGAACCACCCGCGGCAGGTGCACGGGCAGCAGGTTGAGCACGATGCCCGCGTTACAGGCGATCACGACGGGGGTCATCAGAGAGGCGACGACGGCCGCGCGGAGGCGTCTGCCCGGGCTTCCGGTGCGGTCGGGGCGGCCCAGCTCCATGATCGAGATGATGATCAGGGACAGGACGCAGACCTGGAAGAGGAGGACCGGGAAGATCGGTGCCGCGTTCCCGAACAGCATGATGAACACCGGTACGGCGAAGTAGGCCGTGTTCACCTGGACGGCCGCCATGATCCGCAGGGCCACACCGCGGGGATCGCGTACGCCGAGGACGAAGGCCAGGGCACCCGTCAGGACGACGGCGACGCCTGCGGCGGCCGCGTAACCGGTGATCGCCCGCCAGTCGAACAGGGCACCGAGGTCACTGCTGTAGATGTTGCCGAACAGGAAGCACGGGACCGCGAAGAGGAAGGCATAGTCGGCGAAGACCTTTGAACTCTCGGCCGGCACCACCTTCCGCTTCGCGAGGAGGACCCCGCATCCGAAGGCCAGCACCACCGGTGCCAGCCGCTCCAGAGCCTCTACCGCTCCCATGCACGTGCCCTTGCTGTCACGGCTCCGTCTCAGGGGCCTCGTCCTGTGTCGCGCAGCTGATCAGGAGGCCCACGCATTCGGCACTTCCACATCGCTGCGGCCCTCAATCAGTTCCCGGTAGCCGGTGATCACTCTGCGGATGATCTCGTTGCCGCTCAGGTCGTAGTGGTGCTCGTCGATCCGGGCGACGGGAAGGATCTCGCAGGCGGTGCCGCAGATGAACGCGCCGTCCGCCTCGCCGGCGAACCGGGGTGCGAGGTCGCCGACGGCACAGGCGATGCCCTCGTGTGCGGCGATGGCCAGCACGCAGGCCCGTGTGATGCCGTCGAACGTGCAGCGGGTCGGGAGCAGGGCGGGCAGTGCCTCTGCGGCCGCGCGGACCCCGGGGGCGGAGTGCGACAGCACGGCAAGAGTCCATACGGCCCCGTGAAAAGTCCATGCCCTCCCCGCCCCGCCTCTCGCATTCTTGGTCTGTCCATGCCCCAAGTCGTCGACGCCCGCGCCGAGTCGACGGCTCGGCGCTGCTCGTCAAGGCCCCGTACAGCCACAGTTCACCGGAACAGCAACCTCGGTCTCTTTCCTTCCCCTCGCCCCTCTTGGAGGATTCCGGTCGCTTCTGTTCCCCGACCCCCCAAGAGGCCACACATGCCTGACATCAACCGGCGCCGTTTTCTGCAGATAGCGGGCGCGACGGCGGGCTTCGCCGCGCTGTCGAGCAGCATCGACCGCGCCGCGGCCATCCCCGCGGCCCGCCGCACCGGCACCATCCAGGACGTCGAGCACATCGTGGTGCTGATGCAGGAGAACCGTTCGTTCGACCACTACTTCGGCGCGCTCAAGGGCGTACGGGGCTTCGGCGATCCACGTCCGGTGACGCTGCCCAGCGGCAAGTCGGTCTGGCACCAGGCGGACGGGAAAAAGGAGACGCTCCCCTTTCATCCCACGGCCGACGATCTCGGGATGCAGTTCCTCCAGGGGCTCAATCACGACTGGGCGGGCGGTCACAAGGCGTTCAACAACGGCAGGTACGACCAGTGGGTGCCTGCCAAGACCCCCACGACGATGGCGTACCTCAACCGGGACGACATCCCCTTCCACTACGCACTCGCCGACAAGTTCACCGTGTGCGACGCCTACCACTGCTCGTTCATCGGGGCCACCGACCCCAACCGGTACTACATGTGGACGGGCCACACCGGCAACGACGGCTCCGGTGGCGGACCCGTGCTGGGCAACGAGGAGGCCGGGTACGGCTGGACGACCTATCCCGAGCGGCTGGAGCAGGCGGGGATCTCCTGGAGGATCTATCAGGACACGGGCGACGGCCTGGACGCCGCCGGTCACTGGGGCTGGATCAGTGACGCCTACCGCGGGAACTACGGCGACAACTCACTCCTCTACTTCAACCGGTATCGCAACGCCCGGCCCGGCGACCCGCTCTACGACAAGGCCCGCACCGGCACCGACGTCAAGAACGGCGACGGGTACTTCGACGGTCTGCGGGCCGACGTGCAGGCCGGCACGCTCCCGCGCATCTCCTGGATCGCCGCCCCCGAAGCCTTCACCGAGCACTCCAACTTCCCCTCGAACTACGGTGCCTGGTACATCGCGGGCGTCCTGGACGCGCTGACGTCCAACCCCGCGGTGTGGAGCAGGACCGCCCTGTTCATCACCTACGACGAGAACGACGGCTTCTTCGACCACATCGTGCCCCCGTACCCGCCGGCCTCCGCCGCCCAGGGCAAGTCCACCGTGGACACCTCCACAGAGTTCTACGCGGGCGGCATCTCCTACGCCGCGGGCAACTACGGCCTCGGCCCGCGTGTGCCGATGCTCGTCGTCTCGCCGTGGAGCACCGGCGGCTATGTGTGCTCCGAGGTCTTCGACCACACCTCGATCATCCGCTTCATGGAGCGCCGCTTCGGCGTGACCGAGCCCAACATCTCCCCCTGGCGACGTGCGATCTGCGGGGACCTCACCTCCGCCTTCGACTTCGGCGCCGAGGACACCGCTCCCGTGACGCTGCCCGACACCGCGGCGTACGAGCCGCCGGACCACGAGCGCCACCCCGACTACCGTCCCACGCCGCCCGCCGTGGGCAGCCTGCCCGCGCAGGAGCCCGGTGCGCGGCCCACCCGGCCACTTCCCTACGCGCCCTACGTCGACAGTGCCGTCAACACGGCCGACGGCCGCATCGCCCTCACCTTCGGTCCGGGGCTCGCGGCCGGAGCGCAGTTCTACGTCACGTCGGCGAACCGCACCGATGCGCCATGGACGTACACGGCCGAGGCGGGCAGGGAAGTCTCCGACACCTGGAACTCCGCCTACTCCAAGGGCACGCACCACCTCACCGTGCACGGCCCGAACGGCTTCCTGCGCGTCTTCAGGAGCCCGGGGAAGACCGTGACACCCGAGGTGAGGGGCCGCCACAACGCGGCAACGGGGAACCTGGATCTCACCCTGACCAACTCCGGCACAGCCGCCGCGAACGTCACGATCCGCAACACCTACGGCGGCGCGTCCCGGACGCTCGCGCTGCCCGCCGGGGGAAGGGTGACGCACACGGTCGATCTGAGTGGCACCGGGCGCTGGTACGACGTGTCGGTGGTGTCCGACACGAACACCGTGTTCCTGCGCCGTTTCGCCGGTCATGTGGAGACCGGCGCCCCGGGGGTGAGCGACCCGGCGATCCGCACGGCCTGACCCGCGCCGGCATCCGGGCGGTCGCCGGCGTGGCCGCCCGGGTGTCCCTGCGGCACGTGGAGGGGCCGTTACGCTCTTCGCGTGTACACGACGCGGATCTCCCGTCATGTGAGGGCCCCTCGCTCCGCCGTCTACCGGGCGCTGCTCGATGCGACCGCGCTCGCACGGTGGCGGGTGCCGGCCGGCATGAGCAGCCATGTGCACGAGTTCGACGCCCGCGAGGGCGGCTCGTTCCGCATCTCGCTCACGTACGAGGCACCGGACGCCGCCGGAAAGTCCGGTGCGCGCAGGGACACGTACCGCGGCCGCTTCATGAGGCTGGTGCCGGACGAGCAGGTGGTCGAAGTGTTCGCGTTCGAGACGGCGGATCCGGCGTTCGGGGGTGAGATGACGATGACGACGACGCTCACCGAGGCGGACGGCGGCACCGATGTCCTCATCGTGCACGAGGGCATCCCGGACAGTGTGCCCGCGGCCGACAACGAGACCGGCACGCGGATGGCGCTCGACAACCTGGCCCGGCTCGTCGAGGCCGGCCGGGCGTGAGCTGTCGGCCCTGTGGGAGCGGGCGAGGGCGAAGATGTCGGCCTTCGACCGCCCTCGCGGCATGCACGGGAGGCGGCCACCGGGAGCGCGCCGGGCGTCAGCCGTCCACCGGCAGTCCGTAGGGCTCCTTGATCCGCTTCATGATGATCTGCGAGTTGACCTCGGTGACGCCGGACAGCGCGGTCAGCTTCTCGATCCACAGCTGCTCGTACGCACGCAGGTCAGCCACCGCGATCCGCAGCAGGCACCCCGGGCTGCCGAACAGCCGGTAGGCCTCGACGACGTCCGGGATGTCCTGGAGCGCGGCCTCGAAGGCCTCGACCGCCGCACGGTCGCGCTTCACCTCGATGGAGACGAGCACCTCGAAGCTTCGCCCGACGGCCTCGGGATCGACGACCGCGCGGTAGCCCCGGATCACCCCGTCCTGTTCCAGTTGCCGGACACGGCGCATGCAGGGCGAGGGAGTCAGACCCACCCGCTGGGCCAGTTCCTGATTGCTGAGGCGCCCGTCATGCTGAAGCTCACGCAAGATTGCGCGGTCGATCGCGTCCATGGCGCAATTATCCACCACTGCCATGCGGAATGGCGAGTCGAACTAGCAATCATATTGCGGGACAATCCTTCTATCATTGCGTTCGCTGCTCCGTAGTGCACGGAACAGCCATGGGCGTCGCCCGGCCGGGCCTGGAGCCGGCCGGGCCACGTGTTCCCCATGCGACCCACAGCCCCGACAGGGCACCCACGAGGAGAACGCAGATGGGACGGATCGTCGTCATCAGCACCGGCGGAACCATAGCCAGCCGCTGGCAGGGGTCCGGGTTCGCCGCCGACGCCCACGGCCAGGAGGTCATGGCGACCGCGCCGGTCCCCGAGGGGGTCGCCATCGAGATCGTCGACCTGTTCAGCGTCAACAGCCCCCGCCTCACCACCGCCCATCAGCTCACGCTGCTGCGCACCGTGCACGAGGTGCTCACCGACCCGGACGTGGACGGCATCGTCGTCACGCACGGCACGGACACCCTGGAGGAGTCGGCGTTCCTCGTCGACCTGCATCACGACGACCCGCGTCCGGTCGTCTTCACCGGTGCGCAGCTGCCGCTCGACGCCGCCGACGGCGACGGGCCCGGCAACCTCCACGACGCGCTGCTGACCGCCGCGACGACACGCGGCCTCGGCGTTGTGATCGCCTTCGACGGCAAGGTGCATGCCGCCCGGGGCACGGTCAAGACCCAGACGCTGGCGGTCGACGCCTTCGCCGACCCGTCCGGCGCCCGCGTCGGCAACGTGGGCTTCGGACGGGTCTCGGTCCTCCGCCTGCCCCAGCGCCCCGCCGGCCTGCCGCTTCCGGAGATGCCCCACACCCCGCCCCGCGTCGACATGGTGATGCACCACTGCGACGCCGACCCGTTCCTGCTGAACGCGGCCGTCGGCGCGGGCGCGCAGGGAATCGTGCTGGTGGCCACCGGCGCCGGCAACGCGACCCCCGAGACCGTCGAGGCCGTCGCCTCCGCGCGGTCGCGTGGCGTGCTCGTCGCGCTCACCACACGCGTCCAGGCCGGACCGGTCTCCGAGGTCTACACGCACGGCGGGGCGGTCGACCTGGTGGCCGCCGGGGCCGTGCCCGCAGGCACACTGCGGGCCGGGCAGACCCGTATCGCGGTGCTCACCGCACTGCTCGCGGCCACCGACCCACAGGAGCGCGACGAGGTACTGCGCGCCGCGCTCGGCACTCCGCTGCCGGCCGATGCCGCCTCTCCGGCCGCACTCACCCGGGCCTAGACGGCCGCCCGGTCCTTGCCCACGGCACACACGGGCACGGCCGGCCTCCCCTCCCGCTCCCCCTCTTCCTTCCCGTTTCACCTTCGCCCCGACTCCGCGTACCCACGCGACAGGAGAGCCCGAACCTCCATGGCCACGCACGAGGACCTCGTCCGCCCCGGAACCCGCAGCGAGCACGATCTGCTCGGCGACCGGGACGTCCCCGGCGACGCGTACTACGGCATCCACACCCTGCGGGCAGTGGAGAACTTCCCCATCACCGGCACGCCCGTCGCCGCCTACCCGGACCTCGTCACCGCACTGGCCTGCGTCAAGCAGGCGGCGGCGCTCGCCAACCGTGACCTCGGTCTGCTGGACGGCCGCAAGGCGGACGCGATCGTGAGCGCCTGCGAGGAGATACGGGCCGGTCGGCTGCACGGCGAGTTCGTGGTGGACGTGATCCAGGGTGGCGCTGGAACCTCGACGAACATGAACGCCAACGAGGTCGTCGCCAACCGCGCTCTGGAGCTCCTCGGTCACCGCAAGGGCGAGTACGGACAACTGCACCCGCTGGAGGACGTCAACGCGGGCCAGAGCACCAATGACGTCTACCCGACCGCCGTGAAGATCGCGCTCGACTTCACCGCACAGCGGCTGCTGGACGCCATGGAGGTGCTCCGCAAGGCGTTCGCTGCCAAGGCGGAGGAGTTCGCGGACGTCCTGAAGATGGGCCGCACCCAGCTCCAGGACGCGGTGCCCATGACGCTGGGCCAGGAATTCGCCACGTACGCCGTCATGCTGGCCGAGGACCAGAGGCGCCTGGCCGAGGCGCGCGAGCTGATCCGCGAGATCAATCTCGGCGGCACCGCCATCGGCACCGGGCTCAACGCCCACCCCGATTACGCCGCGCTGGCCTGCCGCCATCTGCGCGCCATCACCGGGCTGCCTCTGACGGTCGCCGCCGACCTCGTCGAAGCGACCCAGGACGCCGGGGCGTTCGTCCAGCTGTCGGGCGTGCTGAAGCGGATCGCCGTCAAGCTCTCCAAGGTCTGCAACGACCTCAGGCTGCTGTCCTGCGGACCGCGCGCGGGCTTCGCCGAGATCAACCTGCCGTCGGTGCAGGCGGGATCCAGCATCATGCCGGGCAAGGTGAATCCCGTCGTCCCCGAGGTCGTCAACCAGATCGCCTTCGAGGTCATCGGCAACGACATCACGGTGACCATGGCCGCCGAGGCCGGCCAGCTCCAGCTGAACGCCTTCGAACCGGTCATCGCCCACAGCCTGCTCAAGAGCCTGACCCATCTGCTGGCCGGCTGCCTGACCCTCGCCGAACGCTGTGTCACCGGCATCACCGCCAACCGCGAGCACCTCGCCGATCTCGTCACCCGGTCCATCGGCCTCGCGACCGCGCTGAACCCGCACATCGGCTACGAGCAGGCCACCGCCGTCGCCCAGGAGGCGCTGGCGACCGGCCGGAGCGTGCATGAACTTGTCCTGGACAAGAGGCTGTTGACCAGCGCCGAGCTACAGCTCGTCCTGCTTCCCGACAATCTCGCACGTCCCCACGTCAATCCCGCGCGTCGCCACGTCAATCCCGCGCGTCCCCAGGTCCCGGCCGCGGCGACGGGTGGGCCGGTCGCCGGCTGAGCCGCCCGCCGGCGGGCCCGGGCGGGTGGCTCGCGTTCGCGGGAGCGGAGCCTGCGGCGTTGCTCCGGAGCGCCCCGAGCGGCTCGGCATAGGGTCCGGTCCGCGGCCGATGCGCAACGGCCGGGCCCGGAGCCGTACCGGGCCGGAGCCGTACCCGGCCGGGAGTCGTGCCGGGCCCGGACCGTTGTCGGTTCCTGCGGCCGCCTCGCCGACGAAGGGGTTTTCGCCATGCCGGCACTGGAGATCATCGAGGCGCCGTCCGTCCTGGGGCTCCGGCCGTCCGGCGTCCAGGACCTTCCCGAGGCCCTGCTGACCGCCGGGCTGGCGACCCTTCCGGGGGCCGTACGGGCCGGGAGGATCGAGGCTCCGGCGTACGACCCGCGGCGGGACGAGGACACCGGGATCCTCAACGCCGCCGGTATCGCGGGGTACTCGGTCGAGTTGGCGGACGCGGTCGGCAATGTGCTGGGGCGCGGCGGCTTTCCGCTCGTGCTCGGCGGGGACTGCAGCATCCTGCTCGGCAACCTCCTCGCCCTGCACCGCCGCGGACGCCACGGTCTGCTGTTCCTCGACGGCCACACCGACTTCTACCAGCCGTCGGCGGAACCGGCCGGTGAGGCGGCCTCGATGGAGCTGGCCCTGGCAACGGGGCGCGGCCCGCGGATCCTCACCGACCTCGAAGGCAGCGGACCACTGCTGTGGGACGAGGACGTCGTCGCCTTCGGCTTCCGCGACGAGGCCCAATCCGCAGCGGCCGGGATGCAGCCGCTGCCACGGCGGCTGCACGCGATGGGACTCGACCGTGTGCGCGCGACGGGCGCCGCCGCTGCGGCACGGGTGGCGGTCGAGAGGCTCACCGCCGGGGAGACGGCCGGGTTCTGGGTGCACCTCGACGTGGATGTCCTTGACGACGCCGTCATGCCTGCCGTCGACTACCGGCTGCCGGGCGGGTTGACCTGGGCGGAGTTGGAGGCGGTGCTCGGTACGGCACTGGCCGACGAACGGGCGCGGGGCCTGGACGTCACCATCTTCAACCCTCGCCTGGATCCGGAAGGATCGATGGCCGCCCGCCTGGTGGAGTGCCTGCGCCGGGGCCTGTCGGCACGCCCCGGCTGAGCGACTGCCACCGCGGCGAGGGCGGAGGCCTGCCGAGGACACCGGTGCAGTCAGAACGCGAGCGGAGACGCTCCTCCGCGGCTTTCCCGTGCCGGGCACGGACATCTCCGAGGCGACGCCCCGGCCGTTGAGCCGACGACGCGGCAGCCGCACGGCGCCTTCTGCGTCATCGCGATCCGCCAAAAGGTGCATGCGATGCTTGAAGGGTCATGATCGGGCCGTCACCTCGGCCCGGCCTCAGGCCGCCCGCCGCCTCACCGGAGGTCCGCCCGCCACGGACGCCCGGGTCCCGGGAGGAGTCCCATGAACCGGCACAGGTTCGACAGGCTCGACGCCTCACGGCACTCCCCGCGCGGCGGCGCCCGGTCCGTGCTCGGTTCCCGCACGGTGGCCGGGCAGGTCCTCTTCCTCCAGGTCGTGGTCGCGGTGCTGCTGATCGCGGCCGCCGTGATCGCCCTCGTCCTGCAGGCGCGCCACGACAGTGAGCAGGAGGCGCAGAACCGGTCGCTGGCCACGGCCGCCTCCTTCGCCCATGCTCCGGGCATCGTGGCCGCTCTGCGGTCCCCCGATCCCACCGCCGCCCTCCAGCCCCTCATGGACAGTGCCGGGCGGGAGTCGGGGGTCGACTTCATCACGGTGATGGCGCCCGACGGCACCCGGTACGCCGACACCGATCCCGGCCTCGTCGGCAAGGTCAGCGAGGGGGTCGAGCGGGCCGCGGCCGGGGAAGCGTTCACGGAGATCTTTAAAGGCGCTCCGAGCGACGCCGCACGGGCGGTCGTCCCGGTCACGGCCCCCGACGGGTCGGTCATCGGTCTGGTCGGCGCGGGTGTGCAGATCGAGAACGTGGGCAACGCGGTGGACCGGCAGCTCCCGATGCTCCTCGCCTCCGCCGCGGCCGCGCTCGCACTGGCCACGGGCAGCGCCGCCCTGGTGAGCCGGCGCCTGCGGCGGCAGACACACGGGATCGGCCCCGCCGAGATGACCCGGATGTACGAGCACCACGACGCGGTCCTGCACGCGGTGCGCGAAGGCGTCCTGATCGTCGGCGGCGACCACCGCCTGATGCTGGCCAACGACGAGGCACGCCGGCTCCTGGAGCTGCCGCCCGACGCCGACGGGCGTCCCGTCGACGAGCTGGGCCTCGGCGCGGCCATCGCCGATCTGCTGGTCTCCGACCGTGCCGTGACCGACGAGGTCCAGCTGGCCGGGGACCGGCTGCTGGCCGTGAGCACGCGGCCGACCGCCCCGTACGGCGGGAGCTCCGGCAATGTGGCGACGCTCCGCGACACCACCGAGCTCCGGGCGCTGGCGGGCACGGCAGAGGTGGCCCGGGAACGGCTGAAGATCCTTTACGAGGCCGGTGTGCGGATCGGGACCACGCTGGACGTGGTGCGCACGGCGGAGGAGCTGTCGCGGGTGGCGGTTCCCCGTTTCGCCGACTTCGTCACCGTCGAGCTGCCCGAGGCGGTGCTTCAGGGGGACGAGCCCTCGCCCGCGCCCATGGCGATGCGCCGCGCCGCGCTGAGCGGCATTCGGGCGGACCATCCCTTCCAGCCGGTGGGAGACGTGATCCATTTCGTCGCCCATGTCACACCGATGGCCGCGGCCATGGCCGGCGGTCATGCGGTGCTCGAGGCCGATCTGACCGTCGCGGACGCCTGGCGGGCGCAGGACGAGCAGGGTGCCGACGACGCCCTCGCCTATGGGGTCCACTCGCTGATCACGGCACCGCTGCCGGGCAGCGGCGGGGTGCTGGGCATGGTCAACTTCTGGCGTTCGGCGCGGCCCGATCCGTTCGAGGAGGAGGATCTGTCCTTCGCCGAGGAACTGGCCGCCCGTGCCGCTGTCGCCATCGACAACGCCCGCCGCTTCACCCGTGAGCACCGTATGGCCGAGACGCTCCAGCGCAGCCTGCTGCCCCACGTGCTGCCCAGCCAGGGCGCCCTGGACATCGCCTACCGGTATCTGCCCGCGCGGGCGCGGGTGGGGGGCGACTGGTTCGATGTGATCCCGCTCCCCGGGGCGCGGGTCGCGCTCGTCGTCGGCGACGTCGTCGGGCACGGGCTGCACGCCGCGGCGACCATGGGCCGCCTGAGGACAGCGGTCCACAACTTCTCCACGCTCGACCTGCCCCCGGACGAACTGCTGACCCGTCTCGACGAACTGGTCAGCCGCATCGACCAGGACGAGCCCGTCGATGACGGCGAAGGGACCACCGGAGCCACCTGCCTGTACGCGATCTACGATCCGGTCTCCGGCCTGTGCAGCATGGCGACGGCCGGGCACCTGGCGCCGGCCCTGGTGCGTCCCGACGGGAGCGTGCAGTTCATCGAGGTGCCCGTCGCGCCTCCGCTGGGCCTGGGCGGACTGCCGACGGAGGCCACGGAGGTGCACCTGCCCGAGGGCAGCCGTCTGGTGCTGTACACCGACGGCCTCGTCGAGCACCGCAGCCGCGACATCGACGCCGGCCTGGAGGCTCTGCGAGCGGTGCTGTCCGACCACGCCGACCGCCCGCCCGAGGACATCTGCGAGGCGGTGGTCAGCACCATGCTGCCCATGGCGCGCCGCGACGACATCGCCCTGCTCGTGGCACGCACCCGCCTGCTGGATCCGGAGCGGGTCGCCACGTGGGACGTCCCCCGCGACCCCGCGGCCGTCGCTCCGGTGCGCAATGCCTGCAGCCGCCGGCTCCAGGAGTGGGGGCTGGACGATGTGGGCTTCACCACGGAACTGGTGCTGAGCGAGCTGATCACCAACGCGATCCGGTACGGCTCCGAGCCGATCCATGTACGGCTGCTGTACGAGCGCGCCCTGGTCTGCGAGGTCTCCGACGGCAGCAGCACGTCGCCCCACCTGCGCCGTGCCGCCACCACCGACGAGGGCGGCCGCGGCCTGTTCCTGGTGTCCCAGCTGGCGTCTCGGTGGGGAACGCGGTACACACCGACGGGGAAGGTGATCTGGACCGAGCAGTCCCTGACGGACGGTCACCTGCCGCAGGAACTGCTGCTCGGTCCGTGACGTTGCCGATGTGAGGCTGCGATGTGACGCGCCGGTCGACGCGTGCGGACGGTGTGCCTGGTGTGCGCCGCGGTGACGGCAGATGTCAGGATGCAGTCATGAGCAATGTGTACTTCGACATCACGATCGACGACCAGCCGGCCGGCCGGATCGTCTTCACCCTGTTCGACGACGTGGTCCCCAAGACCGCGAGGAACTTCCGCGAGCTCGCCACGGGCGAGCACGGTTTCGGCTACGAGGGCTCGTCCTTCCACCGCGTCATCCCTGACTTCATGCTCCAGGGCGGCGACTTCACCGCCGGCAACGGCACGGGCGGCCGGAGCATCTACGGGGAGAAGTTCCCGGACGAGAACTTCCAGATCAAGCACACCAAGCCGGGCCAGCTCTCCATGGCCAACGCGGGCCCGAACACGAACGGCTCGCAGTTCTTCATCACCACGATCGTCACCGACTGGCTGGACAACAAGCACGTCGTCTTCGGCGAGGTCGTCGAGGGCATGGACGTGGTGAAGCGGATCGAGTCGCTGGGCTCGCGCAGCGGCACCGTCAAGTCGAAGGTCACGATCGCCAAGTCGGGCGTGCTCGAGGGCTGATCACGGCCGCGGTCGTCACACGCCCGTGGTCCGGAGCCGGTCGACCGGTTCCGGACCACGGGCGTTTTCGGCCCCGGCCCGGTGAGCGGGACGGCGAGCGGCGCTGGAGGCGCCGTGCCCGCCGTGCTGTTGTCGTCGTCGCCGGTGCGGTCAACGCCGGGCGCAGGTCCAGGCGCCCATGCCCTGGATCGCCGCGAGTCTCCTCGCCGTCGCGATCTGCTCCGACTTGGTGGCCAGATCGGCGCGTGGCGCGTATCTCAGGCCGCCTGCGGCCCGCCAGCTCGACCGAGTGAACTGCAGGCCCCCGTAGTGCCCGTTGCCCGTGTTCGCGTGCCAGTCGCCGCTGGACTCGCACCGGGCGATGGCGTCCCAGTCGACCCGTGGACCCGACCGGGCGGCGTCCGCGTGGGCGCCGGGAGCGGCCAGCATCAGGACGAGTGAGGCCGAGGCAGCAACGTACAGACCTGCTCCGACGCGGACTCGCGTTCCGGAGGCTTTGTATTGACGAGGCATCAGGCGCCTTTCTCGACGGCAGACCTGCCACAGCGGCGGGGCAGGGTGCCCATGACCATAGGGGCAGGTGACGAAGGCGGCACGCATTGTTGCTTCCATCGTGTGCCGCGCTCGCCGTACGGGCGGGTCGGGTTGTCACGAGCATTGTGGTGACCTGCGTACCCAGGGGCCGACAGGCCGCATCTGCGAGCGTGTCGCACCTGGTCAGAGGCCGTAGGACGGCTGTAGCCGCAATGGGTTTCGCGTGCGACGGTAGCCCGTATGGAGGGGACAGAGCACGCACACGACGACCACGCACATCACCACGGGTCCGCCGGTGGGTGGTTCCGCATGCGTCACCGGGCCGCGCACCTGTTCCGCCCGCACTCCCACGAGTCGGCCGCCAAGGTCGACCGGGCGCTGGAGGCCTCGGCCCAGGGCTTGCGGGCTCTGTGGATCTCGCTGGCCGTCCTCGGCGCCACGGCGGCCGCGCAGGCGGTCGTGGTGGCTCTGTCGGGCTCGGTGGCGCTGCTGGGCGACACCGTGCACAACGCCGCAGACGCACTCACCGCGGTGCCGCTGGGCGTCGCTTTCGTCCTCGGCCGCAGAGCGGCCACACGCCGGTTCACCTACGGCTACGGAAGGGCGGAGGACCTGGCCGGCATCGTCATCGTCCTGACCATCGCCGCCTCGGCGGCGTTCGCCGCGTGGTCGTCCGTGGACCGGCTGCTGCACCCCCGGGAGGTGAGCCACCTGCCCGCGGTCGCCGCCGCGGCCGTGATCGGCTTCGCGGGCAACGAGTGGGTCGCCCGCTACCGCATCCGCACCGGCCGCAGGATCGGCTCGGCGGCGCTGGTCGCCGACGGGCTCCACGCCCGCACCGACGGCTTCACCTCGCTGGCGGTCCTGCTCGGCGCCGGCGGCGCGGCCCTGGGCTGGCGCCTGGCCGACCCGGTCGTCGGCCTCGCCATCACCACGGGGATCCTGCTGGTGCTGCGGGACGCCGCCCGGGAGGTCTTCCACCGGGTGATGGACGCGGTCGACCCGGCCCTGATGGATGTGGCCGAGCAGTCGCTGAAGGGCGTACGGGGCGTACGGGCCGTGGGTGAGCTGCGACTGCGCTGGATCGGGCACCGCCTGCGGGCCGAGGTGGCCGTCGTCGTCGACGGCCGGCTGACTGTGCTCGAAGCGCACAGGGTGGCCGTGGACGCCGAGCACGCGCTGCTGCACGCGCTCCCCCGGCTGACCGCAGCCCTGGTTCATGCCGACCCCGCGCCCCTGCCCGGCGCGGCCGACCCGCACGCACCGCTCACCCACCACGCGGCATGATCCGCGGGCGCCTCAGAGCCGGTCCGAGCCTTCGACCCGGTCCGAGGGGAATTCCTGCTCGGTCCAGATGATCTTGCCCGAGCTCGTGTACCGCGTGCCCCACCGCTGCACGAGTTGGGCGACGATGAACAGCCCCCGGCCGCCTTCGTCCTCGACCGTGCTGTGGCGCAGATGCGGGGAGGTGTGGCCGGCGTCGGCGACCTCGCACAGCAGGGCCCGGTCGCGGATGAGGCGCAGATGCAGCGGCCCCTCGGCATATCTGATGGCGTTGGTGACCAGCTCGCTGACGACGAGTTCGGTCGCGAACGCCAGCTCGTCCAGGCCCCATTCGCTCAGCTGGCCGGTGACGAGTTCGCGGGCGCGGCCGACCACGACCGCCTCCGCCGGCAGCTGCCAGACAGCGACCTGCGACGTGCCGAGACGACGCGTACGCACGAGGAGCAGGGCGGCGTCGTCCGCCGACGAGCCGCCGGGCCGCAGCTCGGCCGCCGCCCGGTCGCACAACTCCTCCAGCGGACGCGCGTGGCCGCTGCCGAGTACCCGTCCCAGCCGGTCGAGCCCCACGTCGATGTCGCGGTCGCGCGCCGCGACCAGGCCGTCGGTGAACAGCGCGATCAGGCTGCCCTCCGGCAGCTCCATCTCCATGGCCTCGAACGGCATTCCGCCGAGCCCCAGCGGCGGTCCGGCCGGCAGGTCGGGGAAGACGCAGGAGCCGTCGGGTTTCACGATCGCCGGCGGCAGATGCCCGGCGCGCGCGATCGAGCAGCGGCAGGAGACCGGATCGTAGACGGCGTACACGCAGGTCGCGCCGATGGCCACATCCGGCTGCGGGATGCCCGGAGCACCCGCGCCGCCCGCTGTCGCGCGTTGGGACTCCGCGGTGTTGTCCAGCAGGTCGGGGGGTCGTTCCGGCGACCGGCCGACCAGATCGTCCAGCCGCGTCAGCAGTTCGTCGGGCGGCATGTCGAGCCTGGCGAGTGCCTCCACGGTCGTGCGCAGCCGGCCCATGGTGGCCGCCGCCTGCAGTCCGTGGCCGACGACGTCCCCGACGACGAGGCCGACCCGTGTGCCGGACAGCGGGATGACGTCCGCCCAGTCGCCGCCGACCCCGGCCACGGCATCGGTGGGCAGATACCGGTGGGCGACGTCCACCGCGGGCTGCGGCGGAAGGTGCTGGGGCAGCAATTGGCGCTGGAGGGTGAGCGACGCGACGTGTTCGCGGGTGAAGCGGCGGGCGTTGTCGATGGACACGGCGGCGCGGGCGGTCAACTCGTCCGCGAGCGCGACCTCGCCGTTGTCGAAGACGGCGGGACGGCCGGTGCGCACGAAGGTGACCAGGCCCATCGTGCCGCCGCGGCTCCGCAGCGGCACGACCAGAGTGTTGTCGTCGAGCACCCGGCCGCCCGACGACAGACTGCGCAGCTGTGGAGAGCCGCGTGGGTAGCGCACCAGGCGGACGGGCTCGCCCTCGCGCCCGGGCACCGGGTCACCGTCCTCGGCGTACGGCACCGGCGTCATGGCCTCCGCTGCGGCCCGCGGGTCGCAGCCGGTGGCGACGCGGACGAACGCCGCACCGGCCGGCACATCGGAAGCCGGGTCCCCTCCCTCCAGCACGGCACGCTCGACGTCGACCGTGACGACGCCCGCGAAGTCGGGCACGGCCACGTCCACGATCTCCTGTGCCGTGACGACGACGTCCAGGGTGGTCCCGATCCGTCGTCCCGCCTCGACGAGCAGTTCCAGACGGTTCTGGACCTCGTAACGGTCCGTGATGTCGAAGGCGTCCTCGCACACCCCCAGCACACGCCCGTCGGCGTCCAGGAGCCGGTAGTACGAACACGACCAGACGTGGTCCTTGCCCGGATCGCTGGGCAGCGGGCCCCGGAAGTGCAGGTCGATCACAGGTTCGCCGGTGTCGATCACCCGTTGCATGACGTCGTTGAGCGTGCGCCCGCCCATGGTCAACAGGGTGCCGTCGGGGTACAGCTCATCGGGAGCCTTGCCGCGGTACTCCGCGAGCGGTCGGCCCATTTCGAGGTCGTGTGCCGTGTTCGCCCAGGTCAGCCGCAGATCGGCGTCGTAGACGGCCAGTCCGATCGCCGACTGGGTGGTCAGACCGTTGAGCATGGCCCGCCGGGTCTCCGACAGGCGCAGGCTCTCCAGTTCGGCTATCACCAGGATCCGCGCCGCCGCACCGCCGCCGGTGAGCGGACACACGAGGACGACCACTTGCAGCGGACGGCCGTCGCGGTGCCGGGCCAGGCGTGTGTCGGTGCCGCTGGGCGGGAGGTCGTGCACCGTGCGACCGGGCTTCTCGACCGGGTGGGCACCCAGGAGCATGTCGACGGGCCGCCCGATGACCTCCTCGCCCGGGTAACCGAGCAGGGAGGCGGCCGCGGGGCTCCACCCGATGACCGTGTTCCAGGCATCGAGAACCACCGTGGCCGCCACGGCGACGTCGAGAGGGCCACCCAGCTCAGCACTCTCCGGAACGCTCCATGCGGTCCATATGTTCGCCGCGTGCCACGGACTCGTGGCGGTTGAACCGGCACTGCTCATGACCTCCAGAATCCACCCCGGCCCATACGCGCACAAGCCGCGCCGTGACGGCGTCGCCACCGGGCCGGCCCCGCGGTGTCGTCAAGTCGCGAGTTCGGCGGCAGGGCCCATGACGATCACCGGCTGCTTGTCGGGATCGAGGGCGCGCAGCAGTTCTCGCATGCCGTCCCGGGGCAGCGAGATGCACCCCTGGGTGGGACCGGCGTGGTCGACATGGATCCACACACCACCGCCCCGCTCGGTGCCCAGCGGCCTCCCCCTGTCCAGCGGGGTCGTGCCCGGGATCCGGTTGTAGTCGATGGCCACCACATGGTCGAAGGAGCCCTCCAGGGGTTCGCCGAGGAAGCCGGTGCCCAGGGCGGTGAATTCCTCGTTCTGGTCGTAAGGCAGCAGTGCCCCGGGGTCCGGCAGCCGACCGCCCGCATTGCCGAGCCCGAAGACGCCGATCGGTGTGCGCAGATCGCCCTCCCAGTGGTCGTGCGTCCAGCCACGGAGGGCGTTGTGCGCGGGCCACGGTCCGGCGGTGCGGCGCCACCGCCGTGTCCCGTCCTGTTCGTAGAGCACTGCGGTGGCCACGCTGGTTTCCGGCGTCTCCCCGATGACCACCAGGGCCTGGCGCGTGCCGCCGGGAATACGGGAGCCGGTGTCCGGCCCGACCCCGGGAAGGCGCCCGGCCGCGGCCCGGGGCCGGGCGTCCTCCCTGGTGACGTGCCTTCCGGGCGGCCCGGCAGTCGGCGGTGCTCCCGAGAAGGCGGCGGAGGCGGAGGGCGGTGCGGACGGCGAGGCAGGCGTGCGCGGTTCCTCGGTGCAGCCGACGAGCAGCGGTGCAAGGCAGAGGAAGGGCACCAGCCACCTTGCGGCGCCGTTGTGGGGGGTGAGGGGCATGGGACAGCATCCTCCGGCGCTCGGGGCACAACGCGGCCATGCCTACCCGGTCCGCCCCCGCCTCTGTCACCCGTGCCGCACACTCACTCGACCGGGGCACCGACCGCCTGTCCGGGCCACGGGCGGCGCGGGGTGCTGCGGCGGGGCCGGGCGAGAACGAGCACGGCGTCGCCGGTCGTAGGATCCGCCAGCAGATTCTCGATCACGCGGTCCGCGTCTCTTCCAACTGACCTGCGAATCGGGCTAGTTCGGCGCGCACGGCGACAAGGCCCACCTCGATGTCCTGGCAGCGGGCCTCGATCGGACCGTTGGTGTACAGCGCGAGCGTGGCGCCTTCCGGGAGGTCGGTCCCCATCGCGCCGAAGGAGTGGCCGCCCACGCCGGGGGGACGTCGAGCACGGCGTCGTCTCCACCGTGCCTCCGGATGGAGCACGAGCGGAGGTGGTGGACCACGACGACTTCCGGGACTCGGTGGACTGCGGCGAGCGGACCCGGCCGATGGGGCGGCCGGCTCGCGACCCCTGTCAGCTTCCGGGCGCCGTCGGCGGCGCCCCCGGCCCGGCCTCCGTCTCCGCCGCGGCCTCGGCCTTGGCCAGCTCCGAATGGCGGTAGGAGTAGGCGAAGTAGACGACAAGCCCCAGCAGGAACCAGACCGCGAACCGTGCCCAGGTCTGCCACTGCAGGAACGTGATCAGCCAGACCGAGAAGATCACGCCCAGCGCGGGCACCACGGGCATTCCCGGGCAGCGGAAGGTGCGCGGCAGCTCGGGCCGGCGGTAGCGCAGCACGATCACGGCGATGCACACCACCACGAAGGCCAGCAGGATGCCGATGTTGGTGAGTTCGGCGGCTTCGCCGATCGGCAGGAAGCCCGCGATGGCCGCCGAGGCGAAGCCGACGATCCACGTCACCCGGGTGGGCACATGGCGGGTCTCGTGCGTCTTCGCGAACCATTTCGGCAGCAGCCCGTCCCGGCTCATGGAGAACCAGACGCGGGTGACGCCCAGCATGAACGTGAACATGACGGTGAGGATGCCGATGATGGCCCCGACCGCGATCACGTCGGCGAGCCCGGCGAGCCCCACCGACTGGAAGGCCGTGGAGAAGCCGCTCTCCCTGTCGATGTCACGGTAATTCTGCATGCCCGTCAGAACGAGGCAGGCGAGCACATAGAGCACCATCGAGATGGCCAGCGAGTAGACGATCGCCTTCGGCATGTGCCGCTGGGCGTCCTTGGACTCCTCGGCCGCCGTCGACATCGCGTCGTATCCGAAGACCGCGAAGAACACCGTCGCCGCTCCGGTGAACGCCCCGCCGACACCGTACGGGAAGAACGGGTCGTAGTTGCCGGTGTCGATGTGCACCACTCCGACGCCGATCACCAGCAGGACGACGAGCACCTTCAGCACCACGACGCCCGTCTCGAAGCGGGCCGCGTTCTTGATGCCGAGCGTGAGGAGGTAGGCGATGAGCAGACAGAGCAGCACCGCGAACAGGTCGACCTGGTGCCCGTCCCCGGTGCCGGGCGCGCCCAACATCCAGGCCGGCACCTCGGCGCCCATCGACTCGATGAGGAAGTTGAAGTACCCGGAGATGCCGATCGCCACGACGGCCACGATCGCCGTGTACTCCAGCAGGAGGTCCCAGCCGATGAACCAGCCCGCCAACTCCCCCAGGACCGCGTAGCCGTAGGTGTAGGCCGACCCCGCTTTCGGGATCATGCCCGCGAACTCGGCGTACGAGAAGGCGGCCGCGGCGCTGGCGACACCCGCGATCAGGAACGAGACCAGCACGGCCGGACCGGCGGTGCCGTTGGCGACGGCACCGGCCAGGCTGAAGATGCCCGCACCGATGATGCCGCCGACGCCGATGGCGGTGAGCTGCCAGAGCCCGAGGGTCCGGGTCAGCCGTTGATGGACGTCGGGCTCTTCGATCTGCTCAATGGGTTTGCGGCGCAGAACGCCGTGTCCCATCCGGTGCCCGGCCATGGGCGTCACCTTCTTTGCGGACGGCATCGCTGACGCCCGATCATGTTGGCCGAGGCGTCCCGCCGATGGAAGGGGCCGCGCTGGTGCCGCCGTGCCCGGTGTCGATTCGACCGGACGCCGCCTTCGCATCGCCGGCCGCGCGAAGAATGAGCCGTGCGGCCGGGAGGCCTGGCGTATTCGTGATCTGTCATCACAAGGTAATGCGATGGTGAAGTCCCGGTAGTGGCGGCCGAGCAGAATCGGACCCCAGACGGCGGTCGCCCCAACCCCCAGCGGTTGCCGCGAGGAAATCGGGACGCGAGGCCAGGCGCCCACCCCGGCGTCCTGTCGACGCGTCGACCAGTCGAGAACATGCCCATCTGACCCGACCACACCGCACCCCGGCGCACGCCGCGGTGCAGGAGGCAGGCCATCATGCAGTCGCTCATCGACCACGCCAGGTCCTTCGCGGAGCACGTCGCCGGCAACGCGCAGGCGTTCCTGCCTTTCGCGGACGGTCAGGCGCCGGAGGTCCTCTTCATCACCTGCTCGGACTCACGCGTCGTCCCCGCGTGGATCACCGGCGCCCGCCCCGGCGAGTTGTTCGAACTCCGCACGGCGGGAAACATCATTCCGCCCTACCCGCCACAGGGCCGGCCTGCCGGCGAGGCGGCCACCATCGAATACGCGCTGCGTGTGCTCTCCGTCCGCGACATCATCGTCTGCGGGCACTCCCACTGCGGCGCGGTGGGCGCCGTGGTCCGCGGCGACGATCTGTCCTCGATGCCCGCGGTGCGGGAGTGGCTGGAGCACACCACACGCGTGCAGCGCTCCGCCGAAGGCTCCCCGGACCTGGCCCCGGCCGTGCAGCAGCATGTGCTTGCGCAACTGGAGACACTCCGCGGCCATCCCGCTGTGCGGGATGGCCTCCAGAACGGCTCCCTCAGCCTGCACGGCTGGTACTACGAGGTGCACACCGGCACCGTGAGCGTCCACCGGCCCGGCACCGCCGACGTGTTCGACGCGATCTGACGCTCAGCCCAACGGGACTTCTCCGGCGCTGACTTCGGCTCCCCTGCACAGGCGCGGCATGGAGGCGCACACCCCGGCCGCCGTGCCATGCATCGTTTCCCCCACCTGCTCCGCGTACCGGCCCGCCACGGCGGGCCGGACCGGGCGGTCTCGTCGTCGGCGCGCTGCCCGGCAATTCCCGCCAGCTCAGCGGCCCGGCAGCCGGGCTGACCGTCCTCGTCCTTCGCGCACGGTCTGTGGCTGCTGCTGTTCGCGGCCCTGCTCCCGGCCGTCATCGGCCTCATCCCGCTGGCGGTGCTCGCCGGTGTCCTGGTGCACGCCGGATGCAAGCCGTCCCCGTGAAGGACCTCCTGCCGCTGTGGCGCGCACCGCAGCGAGGCGGTCCTTCTGGTGGTGACCGCCGTGGCCGTCGTCGTCACGAATCTCTTCGAGGGCGTGATACTGGGCCTGTTGCTCGCGGTGGTGAAGTCCGCGTGGGAGACCTCGCACGTCCACCTCGGCACACGGCGTCTGACCGGCGGCCGCATCGTGGTCACACGCGACCGCCACCTTCAACGGCACGCCCATGGCGACGCCGCAGGGCGGGCGAGGTGGGGTCACCACAGACCGAGCGCGGAGATTACATGCCCATGCCATGTCTGCGACAGATGCGGGACACCCCTGCCCGGTGGAGCCTGGGCGCCGGACGGCATCGCTGAACATCGAGGAATGGGGCGATAATGCTGCAACCATTCCTTTTCGCGGCATGTCTCCTTCAGTGACACAGCAGTCCCCGCACAGGAAGAAATGGGGGACACCATGCAGCACCAGTCACGTCTCGCGGCGGTCGCCGCGAGCATTCTTCTCACCGCTGGGATCGGAGCCACGATCCCCGCATCCGCCGCGCAGTCCGCGGCACCGTCCTCGGCCCCGGCGACCGCCCTGGTCACCAACGCACGCTGGGGCGGCCACAGCACGTTCGACAGAATCGTCATCGACATCCGCGGCAAGGTGCCGCCGGTCACCGTGCAAGCGGTGAAGGCGTTGCACTACGACGGCCTGGGGACGAAGGTCCCGCTCGCCGGAAAGCACTTCCTGGAGATCAGGCTCTCGCCCGCCGCCGCCCATGACGACAAGGGCAGGTCCGTCTACAAGGGGCCGCGGCTCACCAAGATCGCGCTGCCCACCCTCAAGGGCATCGCGCTGACCGGCGACTACGAAGGAGTGGTCACCTTCGGAGCCGCCTTCAACACCAAGCCCTCCTACACGACGCGCACGCTCCACTCGCCGGAGCGCTTCGTGGTCGACATCCATCACCCGCGCGGCTGCGGCAGATGAACCACGGGGTTCCGGCCCTCCGGCCGGAACCCTCCACCGACCGGGTCCGCCGGTCGCTGCCCGCACGGTCTCCCGCATGCGGCCCCACCCGGCACGCCGCATCCGGTCCGCCACGTCCGGCCCTCCCGGTGGATTTGGCTGATACCGCACGGCGATTATGCCGCTCACGGCACCCGCCCCCTATCGTGCTCACATGAGTGCACACTTCGATGTCGTGGTCCTCGGGGCCGGTCCTGGTGGTTACACGGCGGCGGTCCGCTGCGCCCAGCTGGGGATGTCGGTGGCAGTGGTCGAGGAGCGGTACTGGGGCGGTGTGTGCCTGAACGTAGGGTGCATTCCCTCCAAGGCGCTGCTGCGCAATGCCGAGTTGGCCCATCTGTTCACCAATGAGGCGAAGACCTTCGGGATCCGCGTCGAGGGCCGGGTCGACTTCGACTACACCGAAGCGTTCCGGCGCAGCCGGAAGGTTGCCGACGGACGCGTCAAGGGTGTGCACTACCTGATGAAGAAGAACGGCATCACCGAGTACGACGGGACAGGGGTCTTCACCGACGCGCACACGATGCGCGTCCGGGCCGCCGACGGCACGGAGCAGACCATCGATTTCGATCACTGCATCCTCGCCACCGGGGCCACGACGAGGCTGCTGCCCGGCACGAGCCTGAGCGAGCGGGTCGTGACGTACGAGGAACAGATCCTCAGTGACCGGTTGCCCGGCAGTGTCATCATCGCGGGCGCCGGTGCGATCGGCGTCGAGTTCGCGTACGTCCTGCACAACTACGGCGTGCAGGTGACGCTCGTGGAGTTCCTGGACCGGGTCGTGCCGCTGGAGGACGAGGAAGTCTCCGCCGAACTGGCGCGCCGGTACCGCAAGCTGGGGGTCAACGTCCTGACGTCGACGCGTGTCGAGGCGATCGACGACTCGGGCCCGCGGGTGCGCGTGCATGTGACGACGGGCGGGCAGCGCCAGGTCCTCGAAGCCGACAAGGTGCTCCAGGCCATCGGCTTCCAGCCGCGCGTGAGCGGTTACGGCTTGGAGAGCACCGGTGTGCGATTGACCGATCGCGGGGCGGTCGATGTCGACGCGCGCTGCCGCACGAGCGTCCCTCACATCTTCGCGATCGGTGATGTGACGGCGAAGCTGATGCTCGCGCACGCGGCCGAGGCGATGGGCATCGTGGCCGCCGAGACCATTGCGGACGCGGAGACCATGGAGCTCGACTACATCATGATCCCCCGCGCCACCTACTGCCAGCCGCAGATCGCCAGCTTCGGCTGGACGGAGGCGCAGGCGCGGGAGCGCGGCTTCGACGTACAGGTCCAGAAGTTCCCCTTCACCGCCAACGGCAAGGCCCATGGACTCGGCGACCCCGCCGGCTTCGTGAAGATCCTCAGCGACGGCCGGCACGGGGAACTGCTGGGAGCCCACCTCATCGGCCCGGAGGTCACCGAACTGCTGCCGGAGCTGACGCTGGCGCAGCAGTGGGACCTGACGGTGCACGAAGTGGCCCGCAACGTCCACGCGCACCCCACCCTCGGAGAGGCGGTGAAGGAAGCGGTCCACGGACTGGCCGGTCACATGATCAACATGTAGGCGGCGAGCCCCAGGCGCCCGGCAGGGGAAGTCCGCCACCGGGGAAGGACTCAGCCCAGGGCCCGGTCGAGGTTGAACGCCGCGCTGATGAGCGCGAGATGCGTGAAGGCCTGCGGGAAGTTGCCGGTCTGTTCGCCGGTCCGGCCGATCTCCTCGGCGTACAGACCGACGTGGTTGGCGTAGGTGAGCATCTTCTCGAAGGCGAGCCGGGCCTCGTCCAGGCGTCCGGCGCGGGCGAGCGCCTCGACGTACCAGAAGGAGCAGATCGAGAACGTGCCCTCCTCCCCGCGCAGTCCGTCCGGGCTGGCCTGAGGGTCGTAGCGGTACACCAGGGAGTCGGAGACCAGGCCCTCCCCCAGCGCATCGAGGGTGGACAGCCATTTGGGGTCCGTCGGTGAGATGAACTTGGCCAGCGGCATCATCAGGACGGCCGCGTCGAGGACGTCCTCGCCCTCGTGCTGGACGAACGCGTTCCGTCGTGCCGACCACCCGCGGTCCATGATCCGCCGGTAGATCGTGTCGCGGGCTTGCGCCCAGCGGGCCATGTCCGCGGGCAGGCCGCGGCGTCTCGCGATCCTCATCGCGCGTTCGATCGCCACCCAGCACATCAGCTGCGAGTACAGGAACTTCTTGCGGCCGCCGCGGGTCTCCCACACGCCCTCGTCCGGCTGGTCCCAGTTGTCGCAGACCCAGTCGACCAGGTCCACGACGGTGTCCCAGTGGGCGCTGGACAACGGCTGCCCCCACTTGTCGTAGAGGTAGAGGCAGTCGATGAGGGCGCCGTAAATGTCCAGTTGGAGCTGGCCGACGGCGTCGTTGCCGATACGGACCGGAGCAGAGCCCACGTGGCCTTCGAGGTGCGTGAGCTCCTCCTCGGGAAGGTCCCGCCGGCCGTCGATGCCATACATGATCTGCAACCGGCCGCCTCCCGCGCCGTCCTTGCCCCCCGTGCCGTTCGCGCCGCCCGTGCCTGCCGGGGCTTCCGTGCCTGCCGGGGCTTCCGTGCCTCCCGGGGCGGCGGCCTTCTCGGAGAGGAAGTTGACGAAGGCCTCGGCCTCGTCGGTGAAGCCCAGCCTGAGGAGTGCGTAGATACAGAAGGCGGCGTCGCGGACCCATACGTAACGGTAGTCCCAGTTGCGCTCGCCGCCGATCTGTTCCGGCAGGCTGGTCGTGGGCGCCGCCACGATCGCGCCGGTCGGCGCGTAGGTGAGGAGCTTGAGGGTGAGCGCGGAGCGGTGCACCATCTCCCGCCAGCGGCCACGGTAGCGCGACCGGGACAGCCAGCCGCGCCAGTACCGCACGGTGGCGTCGAACAGATCCTCCGCCTCGGTCTGCGCGCAGGACCGGGGCTCTACGGCGCCGCCGATCCGGTCGAGCGCGAAGACGGCGGTCTCGCCTTCGATGAGTTTGAACGAGCAGCAGGCGTCTTGGCCGTCGACCTCGACCGGCACGGTGGACGTCAGGGCCAGGGAGAGGTCCGGCGAGTCGAAGACGGTCTGGCCGCAGCGGGTGCTCACAGAGTGACCGCTCCTGCCGTAGTCGAACCGGGGCGCGACCCTTGCGGTGAACGGCAGCGAACCGCGGACGCAGAGCACCCGTCGGATCAGCCGGTGCCGGTCCGCCTCCCGCGAGTCGTCGACGACGGGCATGAAGTCCTGGACCTCGCCGACGCCGTCGTCCGCGTAGAAGCGGGTGATCAGAATGTTGGTGTCGGGGAAGTAGAACTGCTTCGTGCGCACCGGCACGTCAGGGGCGAGGGCGAACGAGCCGCCGCGGTCGGCATCGAGGATCGACGCGAAGACGCTGGGGGCGTCGAAGCGGGTACAGCAGTACCAGTCGATGGTGCCGTTCGTGCCGACGAGCGCGCTGCTGCGCAGGTCGCCGATCAGACCGTGCTCGGCGATGGGGACATAGCGCGGGGCGTTCGCCCTGCTGGGGCGGCAACTCGCAGTCTCGGCAGCCACACGAGCCTCCCGTCACATCGCAGGACACCCGCGTCTCAGTCTAGGACCGGGCGTCGGCGGCGGCGAGCGCGCCCGTCGGGCACTCGGTCGGCTGCGCCGTGTCAGTCCTCGCCCTGCACCGGTTTTTCGATTCCCTTGCCCGTTTCCACCGCATCGCGGCGGCCTTGTGACCGTGCCTCGTCGAGCCGGGCGAGGGCGGGATGGTGCAGGTCGAAGGCGGGCGATTCGGAGCGGATCCTCGGCAGCGCGACGAAGTTGTGGCGGGGCGGCGGGCACGAGGTGGCCCACTCCAGGGAGCGCCCGTAGCCCCAGGGGTCGTCGACGTCGATGCGTTTGCCGATTTTGGCGGTCTTCCACACGTTGTAGAGGAACGGCAGTGTCGAGATGCCCAGCAGGAAGGCGCCGATCGAGGACAGGGTGTTGAGTGCGGTGAAGCCGTCGGCGGCGAGGTAGTCGGCGTAGCGGCGGGGCATGCCTTCGGCGGCGAGCCAGTGCTGGACGAGGAAGGTGGTGTGGAATCCGACGAACAGGGTCCAGAAATGGATCTTGCCGAGGCGTTCGTCGAGCATGGTGCCGGTCATCTTCGGCCACCAGAAGTGGAAGCCGGCGAACATCGCGAACACGACCGTGCCGAAGACGACGTAGTGGAAATGCGCCACCACGAAGTAGGTGTCGGTGACGTGGAAATCCATCGGTGGTGACGCCAGGATGATGCCGGTGAGACCGCCGAAGAGGAAGGTCACGAGAAAGCCGATCGACCACAGCATCGGCGTCTCGAAGGACAGGGACCCGGTCCACATCGTGCCGATCCAGTTGAAGAACTTGACCCCCGTCGGCACGGCGATCAGGAAGGTCATGAACGAGAAGAACGGCAGCAGGACGGCACCCGTCGCGAACATGTGGTGGGCCCACACCACCACCGACAGGCCGGTGATGGCGATGGTGGCGCCGACGAGCCCGACATAACCGAAGATCGGCTTGCGCGAGAACACCGGGATGATCTCGGTGACGATGCCGAAGAACGGCAGCGCGATGATGTAGACCTCCGGATGGCCGAAGAACCAGAACAGGTGCTGCCACAGCAGCGCGCCGCCGTTCTCGGGACTGAACACCTGCGCGCCGAAGCGGCGGTCCGCCTCCAGGACCAGCAGAGCGGCCGCCAGGACCGGGAACGCCATAAGGACGAGCACCGAGGTGAACAGCACGTTCCAGGTGAAGATCGGCATCCGGAACATGGTCATGCCTGGTCCCCGCAGGCAGATGATCGTGGTGACGAAGTTGACCGCGCCGAGGATCGTGCCGAACCCGGCGAGCGCGAGCCCCATGATCCACATGTCTCCGCCCACGAACGGCGCGCGTACGCCTCCGCTGAGCGGGATGTACGCGGTCCATCCGAAATCCGCCGCGCCCTGCGGTGTCAGCAGACTGCCCAGCACGATCAGGCCGCCGAAGAGGAACAGCCAGAAGGAGAACATGTTGAGACGGGGGAACGCGACGTCCGGCGAGCCGATCTGCAACGGCATGACGGCGTTGGCGAATCCGGCGAACGTCGGGGTGGCGAACAGCAGCAGCATGATCGTGCCGTGCAGCGTGAACATCTGGTTGTACTGCTCGCTGCTGATGATCTGGAGGCCGGGCCGCGCCAACTCCGCCCGGAGCAGCATCGCCATCACACCGCCGACGAGAAAGAAGAGGAACGACGCGATCAGGTACAGGTGTCCGACCTTCTTGTGGTCCGTGGTGGTGATCCAGGAGATCACCACGGCGCCTCGTCCGCGGTGCGGAACTGATAGCGGTGTGACGGGCTGCTCGGTCGGCGTCGCCATGGAAACCCTTCCGTATCAGGCTCGGCAGAGCACGGCCCACCGGACGGTGGCCGGGCCCCGGTGTGCCGTCTCCTGACTACCCCCTGCTCACCGGGTGACGCCCGAGGAAACGGCGGCGCGTAAGAGTGACCGTTCTGCCGCTGGTCCGGGCCCTCGGGCAGGGCGCCTTCAGGATCCACGCCGTCGAGGAGTCACGGCACATGACCGCTAGGACGACGATGCGCACCGGCTGGGCGCGTCCGATGGCCCTCCCCTCGGATGCGGGCCTCGTGAGCCGCGCCGCAGCGGCGATCCACCAGCGGATCCACGTGCTGCGCTCCGCACGCGGCCGCGTGCGGAGCGGGTGAACGGCAGGGCAGCCGCACCGTGCCGAGGCATACAGGCGTACGGGACGCCCCGCCGGGCGGGGCGTCCCCTGGGCGCTCGGGAAGCTCCCGGAGAGGGGCGCGGCGATACTGGGAGAAAGATCCTCGGCGACCGCGCATGCGGCAACCCCTGACCGCTCCACTGTGCGCCCGCGGCGTCACCCCCACCCCGGGGGACGACGCCGGATGTGCGTCCCCCCGCGGGAGGGGCCGGCGGGATGGGGTGGCCGGTCTTCCGCCCCCGTCCCCGCCGCCGTCGCCGCGCGGCTCGGGGGGCGAGCCGGAGGGCTCGCTGCCGGCCGTCCGTGCAGCGGCACCTCGCGCATCGGCCCTCTCCACGCCCCCGGTCCGGAGGTGGCGGCTGCACTGGTCCACGCGCTCGCGGCGACCGCTCCCGCGACGGCCGTCGCCGTCGACGTCCCCGAACACAAGGCGGCCGCCGTGAGGTGATGCGGTGGCTCGGGCACACGCCCGGTTCGGGGCCGCCCGGATGTACACCGGTCGGTCTCCGGGGTCGACCGGTCGGGAGCGTGCGGCATCACCTGTCGCGAACTCGGCCGACCCGCCGCACAGGCGTCACACTGTCCGCCGTCCGCCGTCCGCCGTCCGCGGTCGGCGTCGGCGGTCGGCGGTCGGCGGGGACGCGGTGCTCGCGCCAGACCGCACACGTGGCGGCGCCGGCCAGCTACGCTCGCCGAGCAGTGCGTTCGTCATCGGCGGGCCGCTGAACGGCTCCCGCGCCATCGTGATCAGTGGATCTTCACAACTGCACGACGGCTTCGACGCCTTCCCAGAGCCCGGACCGGGCACCATAGTGGCCCTCAAGGCCGGGTCCTGCCACAGGGGACCCGACGCACAGGCACCACCGGTTGCAAACGGCCCCACAGGAAGAGGACGACCCCCCGTGACACCTCACAGCGGCACCTTCGGATCCGCCGGCGAGCGTCTGCTGCAGAACCACCTCGGCAGCGCGGAACGGGCCGCCGGATTCTACGGCCGTCAGGTACAGCCCCAGCTCACGCCCCAGATGCGGGACTTCATACGACTCCAGAGCATGGTCTTCATCTCCACGGCCGATGCCGGAGGGGAGTGCGACGCCAGCTTCCGGGCCGGCCCGCCGGGTTTCGTCGTCGACTTGGACCAACGGACTCTGACCTACCCCGAGTACCGGGGAAACGGTGTCCTCGCGAGCGCGGGGAACATCACCGAGAATCCTCATCTGGGGCTTCTCTTCATCGACTTCACCCACCATCACATCGGCCTGCACGTCAACGGAACGGCGCTGCTGCGCACCGACGACGAGCAACGGCGGGCCCATCCCCACCTCCCTGTCGACACGGCGCCCGGACGCCGCCCCGACCTGTGGGTGCACCTCGTGGTGGAAGAGGCGTACGTGCACTGCTCGAAGCACATCCCGCACCTCGAACCGGCCCAGCGCCCGCGGCTCTCCGCGGACCACCGCCCCAAGGACGCCGAGTACTTCGTCGCCCCGCGCCCCTCGGCGCCGCCGGACTGCGCTCTGGTCCCGGTCCCCGGCCCCGCCCGCGACTCCGGCGCCTGGCCCGCCCGGGACCAAGTGAGGACGACTCCCTGACGACTCCCTGACGGCTGCCGCCGCGGTCATGTCTCCGGCAGGGGCTGCTCGGCCCAGATGGTCTTGCCGGTCGGGCCGTAACGGGTGCCCCAGCATTCGGTGACGCTCGCGACCAGCATGAGCCCGCGGCCGCCCTCCTCCAGGATCCGGGCGCGGCGCAGATGCGGCGCGGTACTGCTGCCGTCGGACACCTCGCACACGAGCGCCGTGTCCCGGATCAGGTGCAGCTGGATGGGACCGCCGCCGTAGCGGATGGCATTGGTGACGAGTTCGCTCACGATCAGTTCGGTCGTGAAGACGGCGTCGCCGAAGCCCCATGTCTCCAGTTGCGCGGAGGCGTACTTGCGGGCCGCGGCGACGACGGCCGGGTCGGCGGGCAGGTCCCAGCTGGCGTAGTGGGCCGGGCCCAGCCGGCGGGTGCGGGCCAGGAGGAGTGCGACGTCGTCGTCGGGACGCCGGTCGCTCAGAAGGGCCCGTACGACGGTGTCGCAGGTGTCCTCCAAGGACGGCTCGGGGTGGGCGAGGGTGTCGCGCAGGACGTCGAGCGCGGCATCGATGTCGCGGCCGGGCAGTTCGATGAGACCGTTGGTGTACAGGGCCAGGAGGCTGCCCTCGGGGATCTCGAATTCGACCGCCTCGAACGGCAGGCCGCCCACGCCGAGAGGCGGTCCGGCCGGCACATCGAGGAGCACGGCGGAGCCGTCGGGGCGGACGAGTACGGGTTCGGGGTGCCCGGCCCTGGCCATCGAACACCGCCCCGAGACGGGGTCGTACGCCGCGTACAGACATGTCGCCCCGACGACGGACGATGTGCTTCCGCTGTCCTGCGCCTCCTCGCGATCCAGCTTGAGGACGAGGTCGTCGAGCTGGGTGAGCAGTTCGTCCGGCGCCAGGTCCACGTCGGCGAGGGTGCGTACGGCGGTGCGCAGGCGGCCCATGGTGGCCGACGCCTGGACTCCGTGGCCGACGACATCGCCCACCACCAGGGCGACCCGGGCACCCGACAGCGGGACGACGTCGAACCAGTCGCCGCCGATGCCCGCCCCTGTCGCGCTCGGGAGATAGCGCGATGCGACCTCCACGGCGTGCTGCCGTGCCGTCCGGCGGGGCAGCAGACTGCGGTGGAGCGCCAGGGCGGTGGCGTGCTCGCGGGTGTAGCGGCGGGCGTTGTCCACACAGACCGCGGCACGGGAGACGAGTTCGCCCGCGAGCAGGAGATCGCTGTCGTCGAAGGGTTCGGCGGTCCGGTGGCGGCAGAAGATCGCGATGCCCAGGGTGGCGCCGCGCGCCTTGAGCGGGGCCACCACCATCGAGTGGATCCCGTGGGTACGCATGCTCCGGGCCTGTGCGGGATCGACCGCCCACCACCGCCGCCGGGCGTCTTCGTCGATCACGTACCGTGCCGCCTCGCCCTCCACCAGGGCGCGGCCGAGTGCCGAGTCGCGGGCGCAGGTATGGCGCTCCCCCAGCGGCACGACCGACTCGGGGCAGCCCTCCAGGACCGAGCCCTGGGCCACGCGGCGGAAGACGAGGGCGTCGCCGCCCGTGGCCGGCCTCGCCTCCTCGCCCTCCATGACACCCGCCAGCAGGTCCACGGTGGCGAAGTCGGCGAAGCTCTCGGTGGCCAGCTCGACCAATTCCTCGGCGGTGCGGCGCAGGTCCAGCGTGCTGCCGATGCGCATGCTCGCCTCGTTCAGCACGGCCATGCGGCGGCGCGCCCAGAACTGCTCGGTGGTGTCGATGGTCACCACGCAGACGCCCTGCACGGCGCCCGTGCTGTCCTTCACCGGGGAGAGCACGGCCACCCACGCGTGTTCACCGTCCCCGGGCAGCAGGCGCGTCTCGTACGTCCTTGGCTCACCGGTCCCCAGCACCTCCGCGACAGCCGCATCGAGGCCCTCGGCGCCCTCCAGCAGCACGCCCGGCGCGATCTCTCCGGGCAACAGCCCGCGCAGCTCCTCACCGGATCTGTCGATCGAGGCCCTGGCGGCCGTGTTGACCGAGACGAGGCGCCTTCGGCGGTCGAAGAACGCCACCGGCACCGGAAGCTGCTCCAGGATCCAGCCCGGCAGTTCGGACAGGGCCCGGCCGTCCCGCGTCTTGCTTCCGTTGTGTGCGGGCTGGTCGGCGCGCCCCGGTGCACGGGAGGGGGACGGAGGGGGCGAGCCGGATCCTGCCGGTGGTGCCGGAGGCGTTCCGGTCACCGCCGGTGGCCGGGGCACTCCGTCGTTCGCGCCCGGCCGTCCGCTCATGCGGATGCCCATGGGCCCACCACTTCGTCCTGCGCCGCTCGGACCGCCGAACCGCGGACCGTTCACGGCTCTGATCCCAGCATGCTCCCCCCACCCAGGGAGGCTCAACCAGTGGCCAGGCGCACGGGGCGGGTCCCTCGCGGCGCCCCGGGAGCTGGTGCTGTTCGGTGTTCGTCTTCGCGATGGCTCGCCGCCGCGAGGGCTGAGGGGCGCGCCGGGGACCGGTGGCACCGGCGGTGGCGCTGCGCGGCCCGACGATGGTGTGCCGCGGGAGAGTGCGGTCGGTGCGCGCCCCCGGCTCTCAGGCGTGTCGGATGAGGAGAGCCGTGATGTTGTCGTCGCCGCCCGCGTCGAGGGCGTGTCCGACCAGCGAACGGGCTTCCTGCAGCAGCTCGTTGCCCCCGCCCGTCGCCTGCGGGCGGCGGGCGAGCACCGCCCGCAGGTCATCCGCACCGGGCAGGCAGCGCCACAGGCCGTCGGTGCACAGCAGCAGGCGGCCCGGTGCGCGCGGTCGCCTGCTACGGACCTGCGGTGAGGGTTCGTCGGCGCCGGCCCCCAGCCACGAGGTGATCACCTCGTGTTCGCCGGTGTCGTCCTCGGTGAGCAATACTCCCGGCCCCTCGTCGGGCAGCCAGTAGGCACGGCTGTCGCCGACCCCGGCGCTCCAGACGCCGGCGGCGTCCGCGACGGCCGCCACGAATGTGCACGCGGGGGCGGCGTCCGGCGACGCGGCCAGCGCCGCGACGGCGTGAAATGCCCGCAGGGCGGCATCGGCGAGCGCGGTTTCCGGCACGGCGCCCGCGCGCAGCCGTGCGGCCAGTACGGCCACTCCTGTCCGGGCCCCCAGCCGGGCAGCGCGCTCCGCCATCGGCGACATGGACACTCCGTCGCACACGGCGGCGACCGTCCATGTGCCGACGGTGGCCAGAGCCATCGCATCCGCGTTGACGGCGCGGCGCCTGCCCCGGTCGCTGACTCCTGCCGCGCGGCCGCCCGCCGTGATCTCCACATGCGCGTGGTACGCCGGCTGCGCCGCTCCGCAGTCCCAGCACCAGCCGTCAGGGGCCACCGTTCCGCCGCATCGCACACAGCACGCCAAGTCCTTCATCGATCAGGGATCCTGTCACGCCGTGGGCGCGACGGCACCCGTGCCGACCTGCTCGCGGCAGCCTTCTGCCGACGCGATGGTGATGGTGATGGTGATGACGGTATCGGTGACGGTGAGACGGTATCGGTGAGGGTGACGGTTCACGCGACGGCAACCCACCCGCAGCCGCACGGGCGTGTCCCGCGCCTTCGCTCATGGGACTCCGGCGGCCGACGCCGCCCCACGGGCCACTCCCGCACCTTCGAACGAGGCCCATGCAGTTCGACACTCCTCCCTGGATCGCCCATCTCTTCCAGCGGCAACGGCTGCCCACACCGCGGGCCGCCGTCGCGCGCGGCGCGGTCGCCTGTGGGCCGCTGCCCGCCATCGGGCTGGCTGCTGTTCCTCCGTCTCGTGCCGCCGTCGCGCGGGCGTTCGACGGCGGGGCCGCTGCGGGGTGAACGGGAGGCGGTGGCAGGCGTCCTCGACGCCCTGGCCGATGCCCTCGCCGAGGTGGGACGACCGGGGGCAGAGGCGGCCCGGCGGCAGCTCACCGCCGCTCTCGACCGCGCCGACGAGGCGCTGCTCCTGCGGCGACCGCTCCGGGTCGGGCGCTGCCGCCGGGACGAGGCGGAGTTCGCCGCTCCCGGCGAGCCCACCGGGCAGCGCCTCGCGCTGCGCCAGGCGGCATACACGGCCCTGGCCGAGGCCCGGTCCGCCGCGGGGACCGCCGCCGCCGAGCTGCGCCCTGTCCCGGACATACCGGAGCCCGGCCTGGCTCCGGGACGCTGCCAGACCGGCCCGGGTAGGGCGCCCCGAAGCCGTACCGGCTCCATCCGGCCCGGCCGGCCGGAGCCTCCCGGGTGCCACCCGCCACAGGCCCGTACTCGTATGCGCGGGCCCCCCGGACGCTGGCCCTGCACATGCACAACCCGTGGCCCCGGGGAAGCATGGAAGCGTCAGCCTGCAAGCCGCCCGGGGCCACGGGTGGCCCGGAAAGCGGTGAAGCGTGCAACCACACCCGCCGACGGCTCCGGCAGGGCGATGAGCAGCCCGGACCGGCTCCCGGCGCCCTCGTTCCTCAAGGCCGTGTTCGACGCCCTGGGCGCGGGGATCTACGTCACGGATGCCGAGGGCCGCGTCACGGCGGCCAATCCCTGGGCGCAGCGGATCCTGGGTCGGTCAGAGGACGAGACGCGAGGGCACGATCTGCACGACCTGCTCCACCGCGACGCGGACGGCAGGCCCGTCCCCCGTAAGGAGTGCCAGATTCTCGACGTGCTGGCCGACGGGCGGCCCGCCGAGGGGAGCAGCGACTACTACCTGCGGGCGGACGGCACCGTGACACCGGTCATCTGGGCGGCCACGGCGCTGGTGCAGGACGACCGCGTGGTCGGTGCCGTGATCGTCTTTCACGACTTCACCCTGCACCGCGAGGCCGCCGAACGGACCGCCGCCCATCTGGCGGCGCTGGAGGAGCTGACCGGTCGGCTGAGCACCGTGGCAGGCATCTCCACCGTTCTCGTCTCCACCCTGGACATCCCCGAGATGCTGCGGCGGCTCGTGCGGCTGCTGGTGCCCGAACTCGGTGACTGGGCCGCCGCGGATCTGATCCAGCCGGAAGGGACCCAGGAGGTGCAGCGCCTGGCCGTCCACAGCTGGCACGACCCCGGGGCCGCGCAGTCGCTGGAGGGGCCGCTGCCGCCGCTGCCCGCGAGGTCCGCCGGGGTGCTGTCGCGGGTCCTGCGCCATGCGGAGAACGTTCTGCTGGATGCCGCAGACCTGGCCGGTCAACCGGATTCTCCGTTCGCGCAGGCCCACCGGGAGCTGTTCGACCGCCTCGGCGGGCACTCGGCCGTCGTGGTGCCGCTGTACACGCGCCGCAAGGTCTACGGCGCGCTCACCGTCGCGCGTACGGCCGGCTCTCCGGCGTACACCGAGGCGGATCTGCTGGTGCTGGCCGATATCGGCCGCCGGGCCGGGCTGGTCATGGACAACGCCCTGCTGTTCGACCAGCAGCGCCATGTCGCCGAGACCATGCAGCGTCAGCTGCTCACCCCACTGCCGCAGATCAACCGGCTGCTGATGGCCGCCCGTTACTGGCCCGCCCAGAGGGCAGCGGAGATCGGCGGCGACTGGTACGACTCCTTCCTCCTCGCCGACGGGGTCACCACCATGGTCATCGGGGACGTCGCCGGGCACGATCTCAAGGCGGCCGCGCACATGGCCGAGGTCCGCAACATGCTGCGGGCGCTGGCGTGGGACCGGCAGGAGCCGCCGAGTCTCATCATGCGCCGCCTCGACGAGGCCATGACGCACACCAGTGACGCCCCGATGGCGACCGCGATCTTCGCCCGCATCGAGGGCCCACCGGGAGGGCCCTGGCAGATGCACTGGGTCAACGCGGGCCATCCGCCTCCGTTGTTGGTGACCGACGACGGTCATGCCCGTTTCCTGGAGGAGGGGCACGGGCCCCTGCTGGGGATGAGTTCCGCCATGCATCTCGGCCTGAACTGGCCCGACGCCCGGGTGGAGTTGCCGCCGAGATCCACGCTGCTGCTGTACACCGACGGGCTGGTCGAGAGCCGCTCACAGCCCATCGACAGCGGGCTCGCGCTGCTGCGACGGCACGCCTCCGCGCTGTCGCGCCGTGAGGTGGAGAACTTCTGCGACGAGTTGCTCTCCCGGATCGACCCGAGCGGCGACGACGTCGCCCTGCTCGCCCTGCGTCTGCCCGCCGCGGGAGAGGGCGTTGACGACGAGGAACCGCAGCCCCCGCACGCGGCGCACAATCCGGCCGCCGACGACCGGGCTGCTCCCGGTTCCCGTGTCGAGTACACACCCGTCCGGAACGCCGACGAAGAGGTCCGGGAGACCCGACGGCAGGCCTGATGTGTCCAGGCGATCGGCTACGGCCGCCGCCAGTCGTCCTCCCGCAGGTGGGAGCCCGCCATCGGTCCCATGCGGAGCATGCCGCCGTCGACAGCCCACGACGCTCCGGTGACGTACGTGGCGTCCGCGCCGGCGAGGAACGCGATGACCGCGGCCACCTCGCGGGCGTCGCCCGGGCGGCGCAGCGGGATGCCGGGGCGCTCGGCACGGTGCACGTCGGCGTCCTCCTGGCCGGTCATGGGTGTCGCGATCTCGCCGGGAGCGACGGCGTTCACCGTGATGCCGTGCTCGGCAAGTTCGAGCGCCATGACCTGGGTCAGCAGGCCGAGACCGCCCTTGGCCGCGCAGTAGGGCGCGGCTCCCACGCGGGGCTGGTGCTCGTGGACGGAGGTGACGTTCACGATCCGGCCGCCGCCGCCCTGGGCGATCATCCGGCGTGCGGCCCGCTGGCTGCACAGCAAGGGGCCGACGAGGTCGACGTCGACGACCTGGCGCACGGTCTCCAGGTCGAGTTCCAGGAAGGGGACGGCGGTTCCTGTTCCCGCGTTGTTGACCAGCACGTCGATGCGGCCGAGTTGGTCGGCCAGGTCGTCCACCACCCCGGCGGCGTCGGGGAGTCGGGTCAGGTCCATCTGTGCCACGGCCGCCTTGCGGCCGTGGGCGCGTACCTCGTCCGCCGTCGCCTCCCCGCCCTCGCGGTCGGTGTGGAAGGTGATGCCGATGTCCATGCCCGCCGCGGCGAGACGGACAGCGGTGGCACGGCCGATACCGGAGTCAGCGCCCGTCACGACGGCGACCGGGGCGGGCTGACGTTCCTGGTGGGTGCTCATGGCTCCTCCGTCGCTGATCGACGGCCGTGGCGGGCAGGGCAGCGGGACGGCTCAGGTCGCGCGCCGTCGCTCCTCGTCGCTCCACTTGCGCGTGTCGCGCGGCTCTACGTACGGCTCCTCGGCCACCGGATGCCCGCCCGCGACGGCCCGTTGCCGGCTCATCTCGGCGTCGAATTCCAGGCCCAGCAGAATGGCGAGGTTGGTGATCCACAGCCACACCAGGAAGACGATCACTCCCGCGAGGGTGCCGTACGTCTTGTTGTACGAGCCGAAGTGGGCGACGTAGAGGGCGAAGCCCGCCGAGGCGAGCAGCCAGATCACCACGGCGAGGAGACTACCCGGTGTGACCCAGGAGAAGCCGCGGCCCCGCGCGTTGGGCGCGGCCCAGTACAGCAGGGCGATCAGCAGGCTCACCAGGACCACGAGAACCGGCCATTTCGCGATCGACCACACGGTCATGGCGGTGTCACCGAGGCCGAACGCCGTTCCCACCTGCCGGGCGATGCCACCACTGACGACCACGATCAGCGCACTGGCGCTCGCCAGGATCATCAGCGCGACGGTCACTGCCAGGCGCACGGGCAGGATCTTCCAGGCCGGCCGGCCCTCGGGCATGTCGTAGACCGCGTTGGAGGAGCGGATGAAGGCCGCCACATAGCCGGAGGCCGACCAGAGCGCTCCGAGGAGACCGACGACGGCCAGGACCGATCCGGTGCCGGCACTGTCCTGAAGCTGTGTGACCGCATTGGTGATCACGTCGCGGGCCGCCCCGGGGGCCAGTTGCTGGAGGTTGTCCACGACCCTCTGGGTAGTGTCCGCTCCGGCGATCCCGAGCAGGGACACGAGGACGAGCAGGGCGGGAAAGAGGGCGAGCACGCCGTAGTAGGTCAGCGCGGCGGCGCGGTCGGCGAGTTCGTCGTCCTTGAACTCCTTGACGGTCCGGCGCAGCACCTGTCCCCAGGACTTCTTCGGCAGCTCCGCGGGGCTGCCGGGAACGCCCGGCCCGCTGTCCCGTCGATCGTCCGCCGCCGGGAGCGTGTCGCGCCCCGGGCGGGGGTCGTGGCCGGAGCGCGCGCTGTCGTCGGCGCGGGTGCCGTGGCCGGCGCGCCCGGCACGCCCCCCGCCGCCGCGCGGTGCGGCGGGGGCCGGGTGTGCGCCCTCCGGTGCATGAGTACGGCGGGCCCGGCGGGACGTCATCCGTGCCTCCTGCGCCGTGCCAGCATCATCAGCAACAGGACCACGGCCGCCCCTGCTGCGAGTGAGGCCGCTTTGCCACGCGGCGTGCCCACGGTGGCGCTGACCTGCTCCTTCGCGTGGCCGGTCTTCACCGCCATCTGTTCCCTGGCATGCTCCGTCTTCGCCGCCACCTGCTCCTTCGCGTGGCCGGTCTTCACCGCCATCTGTTCCCTGGCAGCCGTCGCGGTCCTCTTGGCCCGCGCCTTCATGTCCGTCCTTGCGGCCAGTTCTTCGACGGTCCGGCCGAGTTCCTCGCGGGAATGCTCTACCTGGGCCCGGAGCTCCTGCAGCCCGGGCCTGCCCGTGTTGTCGGGGACGGGAGTGCCGCTCATCGGTGTGCCCTTTCCTTGATCTCCTCCATGTCGGCCCTGACGCTGTCGATCGTCTGCCGCGGTGCGGGCGGGGTGGCCCGCTTGACGTTCTTCCTCCCCGCGACGGCCAGTACCGCGGCGACGAGGAAGAGAAGACCGGTGACGATCAGCGCGGCTGCCCACCAGGGCAGGACCAGCGCCAGTGCGATGATCGCCGTCGCGCTCAGGGCCTGGAGGCCCAGGACGGCGAAGAGGCCGGCACCGCCGAAGAGCCCGCCGCCCACGCCGAGGCGCTTGCCCTTCTCGGTCATCTCCGCCTGCGCGAGACGCATCTCGGCGCGCACCAGTTGCGAGATCTGCTGGGACGCGTCGGAGACCAGGGCGCCTATCGGCTCGTCGGCTCTGGTCCGATGGATCTGACTCACGGTCTTCACCGCCTTCCGTGTCGTGGCCCGTCCTCTGCACTGGGCATACCCCCGGGTACCCAGGAAGGAGGGCGCCACGCACGCCGTGCCGGTCACGCCGGGAGGCCGCCGCCCGTCAGTCGGGCAGGGCGGTGTGGTCGGGGTGGTGCCGGGTACGGCGGCGTTCTTTCATCTCGGCCTCGTACAGATGGTCCCGGCCAGCCGCGAGCCGGTCGCGCACCTCGAGTTCGACGGCGGCGAACGGACGGTAGTAGGTGGCGTTGTAGGCCTCGACGATCTGGTACGTCCAGTGTCCGGGGATCACGTTGCGGCCCAGGATCTCCCGCTCGACCAGGTCGGCCTCCCGATGGTGCCCGGCCTCGCGGAGCAGCCGTACGGCGTCGTCGAGGCCGAGGTCGGCACGGCCGGTCAGCTGGTGGAACGCGTAGAGGTGGCCGCGGGCCCGTTCCGTGGTCTCCAGCGACTTCGACAGGATTCCGAGTGCCTCCACTGTGGTGTCGCAGACGCCCGGCGGGCGCTGGTGCTGCGGATCCGGTCCGTCGTGGTCCACGCTGTGACGGCCTGTGCTCATGTTCGCCCGCTCCCCACGCTCGCTGCTGTTCACCGGCGGTGCGCTCCGCGCCCTGGGGCGAGCGCAAGCGGTTCATACGGTATGCGAAGGATCAGCCGATTCTGCGTATCGGGTGCCGGCCGTGGGGCCGCTCGTTCCGCCGTGGAGATGTGCGGTGGACGCGCTGAGCGAACGGGGCGCGTACGGCCCAGCTCCGGAGCGGGGGACGACGGCGATGTCGTACGCGGTGGAATACCTGCGGGCGCACCGGCCGCGTCGGTCATGACGGGCCCGGTCCGGGTGCGGGCGCCGCACAGCGCGGAGGGGCTGGTGCCGAACCAGCGGGCCACGGCGCGGCGCAGTGTCCGGGCGTCGCTGAAGCCGAGCAGGCCCGCGATGTTGTGCAGTGGGAGATCGCTCGCCGTGATCAGTTCCTCGGCGCGGACGAGGCGTACGGAGTCGACGAGCGACTCGTAGGAGGTGCCGTGCTCGGCCAGGCGGCGGCGCAGGGTGCGCTCGCTCATGCCGAGGGCGAGCGCCTGCTGCGCGAGCGGCGGGACATGGGGCAGGCTGCGGGCGACGGACACCTCCAGGCCCTGCACCAGGTCGTGGCGTTCGCGTCCCTGTGCGTGGGCTGCGTCGAGGAGGGCTCCGAAGAACAACCTCCGCCGCGGCGGGTCGTTCCTCGAGGTCCAGCGGCTGGTGGACGGGCAGTGGGACCGCGTGCGGGACGACGGCGACTGGGACACCACCTACCGCTGGGTGCGGATCAACGGGGTGACCGGCACCTCGAAGGCAGTGATCACCTGGAGGCCGGCGGCCGGGACTGCGGCCGGGACCTACCGGATCTTGCACCACGGCGACTGGAAGAGCCTGTTCGACAAGGTCACGGCGTTCACCGGCGTGACGAAGCCGTTCACGGTCCGCTGACACGGGCACGGCCAAGGAGGACGAAGGGGGCACCGGCCGGTCCGGCCGGTGCCCCCTTCGGTGTCAGTCCGCCGCGGTGAGCTGCTCCAAGGTCCGCTCCAGCCCCGGCAGCGCGGATCGGGCTTCGTCGGTGTCCGAAGACGACACCTCCGCGAGCAGGGCGCGTACCCGGGCAACGGCCTCGTCGGTGCGGTGCAGTTCGCGCTCGGTCCAGGCCGTGCGGACCACGCAGCGGATGCGCTCGTCCAGGACGACGGGGCCGAGAGCCGCGTAGGCGGCAGCCGCCTTGTCCAGCAGCTCCACGGCCTCGCCGCGGACCCGGTCCGCGGCGGAGACGTGTCCGGTGTCGGACGGGCCCGCCGGCTCCTGAACCGCGTCGTCCGCGTCCGCGTCGTGGCCCTCGTCCGCGTCGTGGCCCTCGTCTGCGTCGTCGTCCTCGTCCTCGTCCTCGTAGAGCGGCTCCAGGAGCAGTTCGGCCGTCTGCGCCCAGGTCCGTGCACGCTCCACAAGGAGGTCGGTGCTCGGGTCGTCGCCGTCGACCGCCTCCAGTGCGCGCGCCATCAGGTCCCGTGCGCCGTCCGCCCTGCCCTGCCGGACCTCCAGCCAGGCCAAGGACCGCAGGACCCGCGCGCACGCGCCCGGTTCGCCGACGGCCTGCCACAGACCGACGGCGCGGTGGTAGGCGGCCGACGCCTCGTCGAGCAGTCCCGCGCCCGACAGGCACTCGGCGGCCAGCGTGGCCAGTTGGGCGTGCGGACGGTCGTCGTCCCAGCCCTTGGCCACGTCGGCAGCGAGCAGATACTGCTCGGCTGCGGCCCGGTGGTCGCCGAGCGCGCGCAGACTGCGGGCGAGCACGTCGCGGGACTGCACCGCCTGGTCGTCGCCGAGCCGCACCAGGTCGGGCAGGGCTGACTCCAGCACCTCGGCCGCCTCGGCCGCGCGGCCCGAGGCGGCGTACGCCTGGGCGAGGACATGCCGCGCGTACGCACCCGCGACCGCGGTGTCGCCGGCGGCGTCGAACCAGTGCGACGCCTCAAGGGCATGCGCGGCCGCCTCGTCCCCCTTGCCGTCGATCTGCTGGAGAACCTCCGCCAGGGTGAGCCGAATCCTGCCCAGCTCCTCCGGCGCGACGAGCTCGGCGCTGTGCTCCAGTGCGGCCCGGGCGCTCTTCTCCGCCTGCTCGGGGTGCCCCAGGAGGAGCAGGAGGGAGGCGCGGCGGGCCAGGGGCTCCGCCGCGTCCCAGGGGCGGCCCGCGTCGAGGCAGCGCTGCGCCGCCGAGGCGAACAGGGCATCGGCCCCGGCCGCGTCCCCGCTGCGCCACGCCTGTTCGGCCCGGGCCTCCTCGGCCTCGGCCACCAGGTCGTCCACGCCCGCCGCGCCGTCACCCGCGCCGCCGCCGAAATCCGCGACGAAGGCGGCCAGGCCGGCGTCGAGGTGCTCGCGACCGTGGTGGTGTTCGAGGTCGTGCTGCTCCTCGTGTCCCGCGCCGCCGCCACTCTCGCCGTGGGTGAGGACGGGCTCCAGCTTGACGCCCGTCAGCGCGACCGATGCGATGCGCCGCCGTCTGGTCGGATCGGCCGGATCCAGTGCGTGCGCCGATGCCTCGGCTGTCGCGAGAAGTTCACGCACCTCCTCGGGTGACGCGTCGCCCTGGACCGCCGCGTAGAGCACGCGCAGCTCGTTGAGAGCGGCGCGGCTGGGGTCGCCTACCGCGCGGTAGGCCGCGACGACCTGCTCGAACAGCCCCCGAGCCATGGGCGCGTCGCCCCTGCGCGCCACACTGAGGGCCTGGTGCTCCTGCAGTTCGGCCGCGAGCAGCGGATCGGGAACGTCCTCACTGCCGGAGACAAGCGCCTCGACACGGTCCCACAGGAACGCCGCCCGGGGGTGGCCCTGCTCCCTCAGCGCCCGTGCCTCCGCGGCCAGTTCGGCCACGGTCTGGTCGGGGCGGGCGTCGGCCGCGGGCCGGGCCGGGGCAGCGGTCACGGACCCGGGCGTGGCGGGTGCGGCCTGCGTGAGGTGTGCGGTCCGCACCCCCAGGGCCAGACGATCGGTGAGCGGCTCGCGCTCCAGCCGCTCGGCGAGCCGGCGCGAGACGACATCGCTGCCGTTGCGCGCGTCGAAGCGGTCCGCGATGGCCCGGGTCTGGGCGTCCAGGAGGTCGTGCAGTTCGGCTACGGTGCGCCCGGCTCCCTCGTACGCGACAGCCGGTTCGTCCGCCAGGCCGAGCTGCAGCAGCCGGCGCAGCAGGACGAGCACGCCGGTGAACAGCTGCTGGCGAGCCCACGGGTTGCCGTCGGAGGTGAGGTGGGCGGCGTGCTCGGCGAGCAGTTCGAGGCCGCGACCCTCGTTGCCGGTGAGAGCGCAGAACTCGATGTGCTGGCCGATCGAGGGCAGGAGGCTCTCGTTGCCCCGCGCCATGCGGTATCCGCGCAGGTGGTTGGCGCGGGCCTGGTCGATACGGCCCGTGCGCACCAGGGGCAGGAGGGACTTGGCGAGGACGCGGTGCGGCTCCTCCATGCAGCTGGAGTGGCCGCCGAGGACGGGCTCCCAGGTGTGCAGGGCCTTGTCGTCCTGGCCCTGGTCGAGCCAGTACTGGCCCTGATCGTTCAGTTCGCAGGCGTGGCAGTTGGCCATCCGGTCGCGGTCGGCCGCGGTCCACGCGGCGAACGCGCGGGCGGCGCGCCCGGTGTCGCCCGTGTCGTTGGCGAGCTCGAACTCGGCCTGGCGCACGGCCCGTTCGCTGAACCCGGCGATGCGGTAGCGGTGCTCCATCTCGGCGAGCCACTGCTCCATGGTCGCGAGCGGCATCTCAGGGAGCGTCAGCATGCCGGAGCTGACCCACTTGAACATCCAGTGGAAGGTGTGGGTGTCGTGCGCGCCGAAGGCGGCGGGGTCGCGGTCCCACTCCTGGAGGAGGCGCGCGAAGGGGACCATCATCTTGCCGCGCTCGGTGCTGTACTCGTACGCCTTGATCAGGCCGAACAGGGCCCTGCGGATCACATTGCCCTCGCCGGTGGAATCGGCCGCCGCGACGAGCTCCTCGGCGCGTGCGTTGCGCAGGAGGCCGTTGGGCGCGGACTCGTTCTCCCACAGGGCCCGCTGGATCTCCTCAACGCTCGGGTGAGTGGTCACTTGTCGCCCTCCTCGGACGTGTCGGTCTGCCGGGCGGTGACGGGGTGCGTGGCCCACTCGAGGAGGCCGAGGAAAGCGCGGTTGAGCAGTGAGCTGTCGGCGGGGCGCAGTGGGCGCTGGGCCATGAGGAGGGCCTGCCCGTAGAGCGACTCGACAGCGGTTCCGGCGAGTTCGCCGTCGGTGATGGCGGCGATCCGGCGGACGAGGGGATTGTTGTGGTTGAGGACGAGGCGTGCGCGCGGCGCGGAGCCGCGCAGTGCGCCGAGGATGTCGCTCCACAGGGCGTCCGCGCCTTCTTCGGCGGCTGCGCGGTCCCGCTCGTGGCGGGCCTGGCGGTCGTCGAGGAAGAGGGCCGGTACGGTCACGGGCTGGAATGCGCGCAGGGTGACGTCGCAGCCGAGGGCGTCGAGCCGGGTCCTGGCCGTGGCGAGGAAGCCGGCGAGGGCGAGCTCCTGCCGCGGCTCGACCGGGTCGAGCTGCGCGGTGACGGCGCCCGCGTCGAGCTCGCTGACGGTGACGCCCTGCCTGACCTGCGGGAGAAGCGCGATCAGGTCGGCGTCGTAGGTGTATCCGCCGTTGACCACGCCGAGGCCGTGGGCCGCGGCGATGGGCGAGACCTGGCGGAACTCCTCGACGGTACGGGTGAAGTGGACGTGCGGGTGGGCGCTGACGAACTCGTCGAGGGTGGCCTGCCCGTCTGTCGTCTCGAACGGCAGCCAGGGCAGCATCAGGGCGAACAGGTCCGCGTCGTGGCGTGCCATCGACTTGACGCCCAGGTGGTGCACGGCCAGGAAGGACGCGAGCCGGTCGGGCTCGCCCGCGGCGAGCTCGGCGAGCCACTGGCGGATCCGGACGCCGAGCGCCTCGCGCACGGCGGCGAGGGTCTCGTCGTCGTACAGGTTCTCCCGGGACGCCGTGGGGCGCAGGGTGTCGGTGTCGAGGACGACGCGGACGAAGAACGCCCAGTCGGGCAGGAGGTTGTCCGCCCGGTCGGTGAGCAGCATGCCCTTGAGGTAGACCCGGTGGACGGCGCGGTGCGCGGGGCTGGTGGCGGCGGGCAGCACGTAGGCGACGCCCCGTACGCCGGCGACCGGCAGGTCGAGGTCGATGGAGTCCAGCGGGCTGAAGCCGAAGACGCGGGAGCAGTGCCCGGCGAGCGCGACGCGGCGTGCGGTCGGCGTGGGGTGGTGGCGGTCCCAGGCCGCGGGCCGTTCGGTGACGGGCCGGTCCGTGGCGTCGGGGCCGGTGAACATCACGTCGTGGGGCAGCAGCGAGCCGAAGTCCCGCGCCAGTTCGAGCACGCGGTCGGGGTCGGTCCACTCCTCGGCGCCGGGGCGCGGCTCCAGCCGGACGGTGGTGCCGGGCTCGGGGTGCGCGTCGTGCGGGAGAGTGCGCACGGTGTACGAGCCGTCGTCGGTGGCGAGCCATTCGACGGGCGGCTCGCCGGGCCTGCGGGCGGAGCGGGAGACGACGCGGATCTGCCGGGCGACGACGAAGCAGGCGAGCAGGCCGATGCCGAACTGGCCGAGGAACTCCTGCCGTGCGTTCTCCAGGCCGTCGCGCTTGGAGCTGCGGCCGATGGTGGCGAGCAGGGTGTGCACCTCGTCGGAGGTGAGACCGATGCCGGAGTCCTGCATGACGACGGCGTCGCCGGTGGCGGTGAGGCGGATCCGCTGCGGCGCGCCGGGGTCGTGGGCGAGGCGGGCGGTGACGGCGTCCACGGCGTTCTGCAGCAGTTCGCGGACGTAGACGCGGGGGCTGGAGTAGAGGTGGTGGGAGAGCAGGTCGACGAGGCCGCGCAGGTCGACCTGGAAGGAGTTGACCGACGGCGCGGCGGTCGCGGATACGGGCGCCGTGGGCGCATGGGGCGGGGTGGTCGCGGACACGGGCGCCGTGGGCGCATGGGGCGGGGTGGTCGCGGATCCGGGCGAAGGTGCGGCGGATCCGGAGGGAATTGCGGCGGAGGCGGATTCGGACGGGTGCATGTTCATAGGCGCGAGGGGCGACCGCACGGCTCCGGACGGTCGCCGTGGGTGCGGGGTCGGGCGATCGCGGGGTCCCCCCCTCACGAATCGCGATGGGCCCGGCCCAGGTCCCGGCCGTGCGGACACGCGGGCGTGCGGGCACGCGCGGGCATGGTCGAGGAGGACTCGGAATTGATGACCATGGTAGGGACGGCCACTGACAATGCCCATAGGGTTTCGCCCCCGATCTTCCGTCCGACGGCTGTGCGGGCGAGCGTCGTAGGCTGGTGTCATGACGGAGCGCAAGCCGCCGGGCGTGAGTTTCGAGACCTTTGTCGACAAGCAGATCCGCGATGCCGCCGAGCGGGGCGAGTTCACGGAGCTGCCCGGTTTCGGCAAGCCCCTGCCGGACGGGGACGCCGCCTACGACGAGTTGTGGTGGATCAAGCGGAAGATGCACCGGGAGGGCCTGTCCGTTCTCCCACCCGCCCTCGCGCTGCGCAAGGAGGCGGAGGACGCGCTGGAGAAGGCCGTGCGGGCACCGTCGGAGTCGGCGGTACGCCGCATCGTCGCGGAGATCAACGAGAAGATCAGGGCGATGCTGCTGCGTCCGCCGCCGGGACCGCCGCTGGGTCTGAAGCCCTACGACGCGGACGCGGTCGTCGAGGAGTGGCGGCGGGCCAGGTCCTGAAGAACGGCCGCGCGGCGGCCCCTTCGGCCCGCCCGAAGGGCGGTGCGGCGGGCCGTCGGTCCGCCGGCCCGGACGAACGCGGGCCGGAGTCTGCGGGGCGGGGCGGAACGCGTCGTTTCCATTGACGGGCGAAGGGTGATGCCTGGGGAGAGGCGCGGGGTTCGACGGGCGAAGGCAATGCCCGGGGACGGGCGGGGGCGTGGCCGCTCCCCACGGCCGGCGGTCAGACCGGTTCGGCGCCCAGCCACGCCGCGACGGCACGAGCGATCGGCTGCCCGGTCTCCAGCTCGATGAAGCCGAACTGACCGCCCTGGTTGCACTCCAGGAACCACCATGTGCCCTCCGCGTCCTCCGCGAAGTCGAAGGCTCCGTACGCGAGATCGGCGTGCTTCTTGTAGGTCTCGACGGCCCGGGCGATCGGTACGGGCACGTCCACGGGCTCCCAGGTGTGGTCCGTGTCCCCGAACCGGCCGTCGACCTGGCCGGCTTCGGCGACCTTGCGTGCGGCGAAGTGCGTCTCGCCGACGCTGGTCAGTCGGATGTCGGCGCGTTTGGGGATGTAGCGCTGCAGCAGGGTGGGGGCCGCGGCGACGCCGGAGAAGTCGGCGTCGGGCGGTACCAGGGTCGTGGGCAGCGCCATGGGCGGATCCCCCGGCCACTTGCCCGAGACGGATTTCACCACCACCTGCCGGTACTGCTCGGCGAACTGGCGGGCGATCGACGGATAGGTGGTGACGAGGGTCGCCGGCACCGGGAAGCCGCTGCGGTGGGCGATGCGCATCTGCCACGGCTTTCGCCGGGCCTTGGCGGCGGCGCTCGGATGGTTCATCCAGCGCGCCGCCGTGGAGTCGAGCATTCCGTACAGCGCGTGGCCGCTCTCGTCGGTCAGCCAGGCGGAGGGCTCTTCGGCGCGTGCCGCCGGTTCGCCCGGCCTGCGGACCCATACCGAGCGCAGCCCGTCGACACTGGCCACGCGCCCGCCGGTGGACAGGTAGCCGCGGAACTCCCCCCTTACGTACTCCGCGGACAGGGCGACATCGCCGGGCAGGTCGCCCGGGTCGAACCGCACGAGCGGCACGCCCTGTTGATGCAGTTCCGCCACCACCAGATCCGCGGTGACGTCCTCCTCGCACGTCAGCACCAACACCGTCACAGCGCGCGGTCCGGCTCAGTCGTCGAAGTGGGTCGCGGAGCCCGCCTTGGACGTCGTCGTCCCCGCGGCGGCGAGCAGAGCCCGGTCCGCGATGGCCGGACGCCCGTCGGGCAGGACGTTCAGCTGAAGCGCGGAGTCGTACGAGTAGGTGGCCAGGGCCGGGGCCGGCTCCGCGGGCCGTGCATAAGTCCACGCAAACGGTTTCATCTGCTGCTTCCTCCCCTGCCCGTGCGGTCGCGCCGGGCTTTCATGTGACAGTACGTGACAAATACGTCATGAACTCAACACATAGAGTGACATTGTGAATGTTGTTCACCGAAAGACCTTCGGATCCGAACATGACCCGTCGGAGACACGCCCCGCCGGAGCCAATGAGACAGACGCGTCACACGCCTCAGGGGTTTCAAGTGTTGGCCATGACGTGACGCAGATGACACGGCAATAGCCTCAAAGTACCGTAAGAGCCCCGCAGTTGAGAGATGTGTGACGCGTACATCTCTCAACTGCGGGGCTCTTGGCTTGTTGTCAACCCGCCTGTGCCGAACCGTGATCGGGGAAGCCGTACATCACGCGCTCGACGGACGCGTACGTCGCCCCGTGATCCGCCAGGGTCTCCGCCACCACACCAGGTCGGGCGGCGAGGGCGAGCAGCAGGTGCTCGGCGCCGATCGTGCGGTCACGCCGGCCGAGCGCGATCCGCAGCGACTTCTCCAGCACGTCTTTCGCGCCAGCCGCGAAAGGGCGACGGCCCGACCGCTTCCGGGGCCGGCCCAGCCTGCCGTGCGCGAGCGCACCCGCCCCATGGGCCTCCTCCACGCGCGCGACGATCCGGTCGACATCGATCCCGATACCCGCGAGCGCCGCCTCGTCGGCCTTCGTCATACCTCCGCGCCGGCGGGCCTCCGCGAGCGAGGACTCCAGGGCGTCGCGCCGGTCGAGGACCCCGAGGGCCCGAAGCGCGAACTCCGTCCGGCCGCCCGGCAGATCCAGCAGCGAGAGCAGCAGGTGCTCGTCGGTCACGGTTGGTGCATCCGCCCGCTCGGCGCAGCCGACGGCACCGGTCACCACAGCCCGCGCATCGCGGGTGAATCGTTCGAACATCACTGCCTCCCGTACTTCTTGTGGACGGCCTGGCGACTCACTCCCAGTTCCGCCGCGATGTCCTGCCAGGACCAGCCCTGATGACGGGCGCTTCGGACCTGCACGGCCTCGAGTCGCTCCAGGAGCCGGCGCAGCGCGGCGACGGCTCGCAGCCCGACGCGGGGGTCGCGGTCGCCGGCCCGTTCGGCGAGATCGGTTGCTTCGGTCATGATGTCAACCTACGTTGACATGGAGCGAGTGTCAACCTTGATTGACACCTCTCGCGTGGACGTGTCGGACACCGGGCCGGACCCCACGATGGACAGGGTGGGCAGTCGACCAAGGAGCGAAAACCGAGGAGCGGAACATGAAAAGCGCCGACCTGCTGACAGACGCGTTCGACCGGGTGCGCGAGGTGGTCCACGAGGCCGTCGAGGGGCTCTCGGCCGACGACCTCGCGGCCCGGCTGGACGAGGGATCCAACTCGGTCGCCTGGCTCGTCTGGCACCTGACCCGTATCCAGGACGACCATGTGGCCGACGCCGCGGACTGGGAGCAGGTGTGGACCGCACAGGGATGGGCCGGCCGATTCGGGCTGCCCTTCGCCGATTCCGCGACGGGCTACGGGCACAGGCCCAAGGACGTGACCGCCGTGCGCCCGGATTCCCCCGACCTGCTGCTCGGCTACCACGACGCCGTCCACGAGGAGACGCTGCGCTTCGTGCGCACCCTCGACAACGCGGCGCTCGACCGGGTCGTCGACACATCCTGGTCCCCGCCGGTCACCCTGGGCGTGCGCCTGATCAGTGTGATCTCCGACGACCTCCAGCATGCCGGACAGGCGGCGTTCGTACGAGGCAGCATCGGCCGACGGCAGTCCTGACGCGCCTCCGGTCCCTGACATCGACGGCCCCGACGCGCCGGATGGCGGTCACGTTGCGTCGCACCCTCGTCATGCCACCGTGGCGGCCGCTCCCTCGCTGGTCGCCGCCGCCCGCAGGTGTCACGCTGGGACAGGGGTCTTCGCCCGACGACTCGGGAGGGCCGATGGGACGTGACGTCCCGGCGCTGGTCTTCACCCGTGAGGACCGCCGCCGCTACCGGAACAAGATGCAGGCCTGTCTGGACACGTTCGCCCAGATGCTGCGCGGGGCGAAATTCGAGTTCGAGCGGCCCCAGGTGGGGCTGGAGATCGAGCTGAACCTGGTCGACGACACCGGCGAACCGGCGATGCGCAGCACCGATGTCCTGGAGGCCATCGCGGACCCGGCGTGGTCGACCGAACTGGGCCGGTTCAATCTGGAGATCAACATCTCGCCGCGCAGGCTGACGGCCGGCGGCCCCGACTCCTGGGAGCAGGAGATCCGGGACGCCCTCAACCATGCCGAGGAGCGCGCTTCGCAGGTCGGGGCGCATCTGGCCATGATCGGCATCCTGCCGACGCTGCGCCGCAGGGACGTGACCGAGGCGGCCCTGTCGGACAACCCGCGTTACCGGTTGCTCAACGAGCAGGTGTTCGCAGCGCGCGGTGAGGATCTGCGCATCGAGGTGGACGGCATCGAGCGGCTGCGCACGTACGCGGACACGATCACTCCGGAGGCGGCGTGCACCAGCACCCAGTTCCATCTACAGGTGGCTCCGGAGCAGTTCCCGGCCTACTGGAACGCGGCGCAGGCCATCGCCGGTGTACAAGTGGGGCTCGCTGCGAACTCCCCGTTCCTGTTCGGCAAGGAGCTCTGGCGCGAGACCCGCATCCCGCTGTTCGAGCAGGCGACGGACACCCGCCCCCAGGAGATCAAGGTGCAGGGCGTACGGCCCCGGGTGTGGTTCGGCGAGCGCTGGATCACCAGCGTCTTCGACCTCTTCGAGGAGAACGTGCGCTTCTTCCCCGCCCTGCTGCCGGTGTGCGACGACGAGGACCCGCAGGAGACCCTCGACGGCGGCGATGTGCCGGAGCTGTCCGAACTGACCCTGCACAACGGCACCATCTACCGGTGGAACCGTCCGATCTACGCCGTCGACCACGGCAAGCCGCACCTGCGCATCGAGAACCGGGTGCTCCCGGCGGGCCCCACGGTGGCCGACATCCTCGCCAACGGCGCCTTCTACTACGGTCTGACGCGCGCGCTGGTGGACGAGGAGCGGCCCGTGTGGTCGCGAATGTCTTTCCAGGCCGCGGAGGACAACCTGCACGCGGCGGCCCGGCACGGGATCGATGCCCGTCTGTACTGGCCGGGCATGGGCGAAGTACCCGTGGCCGAGCTGGTGTTGCGGCGGCTGCTGCCGCTCGCGCACCGGGGCCTGGAGGCCTCGGGAATGGACGCGCCGTGGCGGGAGCCGCTGCTCGGCATCATCGAGCAGCGCTGCGTGACCGGCCGCAACGGGGCGGTGTGGCAGGCGGAGACGTTCCACCACATCGACCGGACCAGCAGGGCCGACCATCACGAGGCACTGCGGCTGATGACGCAGCAGTACCTCGACTACATGCACCTCAACGCGCCGGCACACACCTGGCCGGTCGACTGACCGCCCGGGCAGCCCTGCATCTCCAAGGGCCGGGTATCCCCAAGGGCCGGGCGGTGCCGGGACCTCACACGCGAGGTCCCGGGAGACGGGGACGTCGCGGGGCCGGGGGACCGGCGGGCATGCCGAGGGGCCGGGAACCGTGGGCCACCACGGGGCCCGGCCCCTCACCAGTGCGCTCCGTGCGCGGCGGCTGTCACACGTCGGGGTAGATGTCCCCCGTGCTCATGCCGGACTCCTGCTCCGACTGGGCCTCAAGCCGCTGGGCCTTCTCCTTCAGCCGCTGGCGCTCCTTCGGGTCGGTGCTGCGCTCGGCGGCGGCGTTCAGCTCCTTCGCCTTCTCGCGCATCTGCCGGACCCGGCCGCGGGACTCGTCCGAAACGCCCATGATCACTCCTCGTGTTCCGTTTGAGCGGGTGTCCTCAGCGAAACAGCGCTCGGCGCCGGGCGCATCTCGAGGCCGCCGGGGGCCGTTTTCGTGCGGTGACGACCTCTTGCCGCAGTGTGTGCGGGCACGCTTCACTGTCGATCACCCCACAGGAGAATCCACCCACCCACACCGAAGGGTCTCCCTTGACTGCCCTGCCCCTACGTCCGATGGCCGTCACCGCTGCGGCCTGCGCCGTCGTACTCGCCGCCGCCCTGCCGTCGTCGGCGATCAACTCGTACAACGCGACGCCCGCGCCCGAGCGCACCGAAGTCGGCGCGCTGGTCGCCACCTGGGACGCCGACAACGATCCGGCGACCCCGGATCGCGTCGACTGGGTCTGCTCCGGCACCATGATCGACAAGGACACGTTCCTGACCGCCGCGCACTGCACCACCGACTGGCCCGAGAACGTGAAGTTCTACGTCTCCCTCGACCAGGACGTGCAGTCCGGTCTCGACAGGGCCGCCGCCCAGCACCCGGGCGACCCCGCGGCCGTGGCGCGGGCCGTCGGCGTCCAGGGCACGGCCCACAACCACCCGGAGTACCCGGGCCCGGCCGCCGACACCCACGACATCTCGGTGATCCAGCTGTCCGCCGCCCAGGTCGGGGCGCGCTGGTCGTTCACCCCGGCATCGCTGCCGAAGGCCGGTGCTCTCGACGCGGCCGGGCCGCAGGGGCTCAAGGACACCTCGTTCTTCGTCGCCGGTTACGGCACCGAGGAGGCCCGGCGCGGTCCCGGGGGCCACACCCACCCGGGCGGAGGCGTCCGGATGAAGGCACCGGTCACCTTCGACGCGCTCAACGACGCCTGGATACGCCTGGCGATGACCGCGCCGCAGGGCAACGGCGGTGCCTGTTACGGCGATTCGGGCGGCCCGAACTTCGCCGTACTGGGCGGGCAGCGGACCCTGGTGTCCACGACGATCACGGGTGACTCCCCGTGCTACGCGACGAACGTGACGTACCGTCTGGACACGCCGGGTGCCCGGGAGTTCCTCTCCCCCTTCACCCGGCTCCCGTAGCAGCCGCAGGCCCCGGCGACGGGGTGTGACCGTGGTGGGGGGCGCCTTGCCGCGCCCCCCACCACCCTCGCGCCCGGCCGGCCGGCGCGGCGCACGGTCAGGCGCTGCGGGCCAGGGCGTCGCGGGCGGCGTCGTGAGCGGCCCGCCGGTCGTCGGCGACCAGGCCGATGCGGGTGCGGCGGTCGAGGAGGTCGGATTCGTCGAGGGCTCCTTCGTGGCGGACCGCCCAGACGAGTTCGGCGCCGGTGACGGGGTGGCCGGGAATCACGGGCCGTGCCAGGGACGGGTCCTTCAGGCCGAGGACGTGGACGGCCGGAGCTTCGGCGCCGTACCGGCGGACGAGGCGGCGGGGTACGTCGAGCAGCGCGAGTGCGCGCGGGCCGGCGGCGCCGACGAGCGGGACTGTGGCCGTGCGGCAGCGGCCGCAAGCGAGCCCGCGGGCGAGGACGGCGGCGTCGACGGCGTCCTGGGCCATGCGCCGGTAGGTGGTGAGTTTTCCGCCGACGACGGTGACGATGCCGTCGGGCGAGGTGAGGACCGCGTGCTTGCGGGAGATGTCGGCGGTGCGGCCGGGGCCGCCGTCCGTGTCGAGCAGGGGGCGCAGTCCCGCGAACGCTCCGATGACGTCCGCGCGGCCGACGGTGACGTCCAGGGCGGAGCCGAGGACGTCGAGGAGGAAACCGATGTCCGTCTCGGGTACCTCGGGCACATCGGGAACGCTGCCGTCGACCGGTTCGTCGGTCAGACCGACGTAGACGCGGCCGTCGCCCTGCGGGAGGACGAGGACGAAGCGGTTCCGCTCACCGGGGATCGGGATGTGCATGCCCGCGGAGAGGCTGCCGAGATCGTCCGAGCGCAGCACGAGGTGGGTGCCCCGGGAGGGGCGCAGCCGGATGTCGTCGACGAGGCCTCCGGCCCAGACCCCTGCGGCGTTGATGACGGTACGCGCGCGGATGCGCAGTTCCTCGCCGGTGGTCTCGTCGCGGACGAGCGCGCCGGTGCCGCTGAGAGCCAGGGCGCGGACGCGGGTGAGCACGCGGGCGCCGTGGGCGGCGGCGGTGCGGGCGATCGCGGTCACCAGACGGGCGTCATCGGTGAGTTGGCCGTCCCAGGACAGCAGTCCGCCGCGCAGGCCGGTGGCGCGCAGGGCGGGCGCCAGGTAGCGGGTCTCCACGGCGGACAGGGCGCGCGGTGCGGGCAGGGTGGCGCGTGAGGTGCGGGCGGAGGCGCGCAGCAGGTCGCCGGCCCGGAAGCCGGCCCGGGCCAGCGCGGCCTGGCCGCGGCTGACGAGCGGGGTCAGGGGCAGGACGAAGGGCTGGGCGCGGACCAGGTGGGGGGCTGTGCGTTCCATGAGGACGCCGCGTTCGACGGCGCTTTCGTGGGCGACGTCGAGCTGGCCGGTGGCGAGATAGCGCAGTCCGCCGTGGATGAGCTTGGAGCTCCAGCGTGAGGTGCCGAAGGCGAGGTCGTGCGCGTCGACGGCGGCGACGGTGAGGCCGCGGGAGGCGGCGTCGAGCGCGGCTCCGGCTCCGGTGGCGCCGAGGCCGACGACGAGGACGTCGACCTCGGTGCCGTCGGCGAGTTCCGCCAGTTCGCGGCGTCGCCGTGCGGCGTTGAGGGAGGAGGCGGACTGGGCGCTGCTCGGGCGGTTCATGGGGTGAGGGTCCTCTCCAGTACGGTCCGCAGCTCCCCGAGGAAGGCGGTGTCGCTCAGGTGGGGGTCGCCCTCGTCCGTCATCGTGCGCAGCGAGAGCGCGAAGGACTGGACGACGAGCAGCAGCGAGCGCGCCTGCAGGTCGGTGTGCACGCGGCGGACGGAGCCGTCCTCGTGGCCTTCGGCGAGCGCCGTCGTGATGAGGCCGAGGAGGGCGTCCTGGCTGGCGCCCCGGCGGTCGAGGACGTAGGGCAGGAGCAGTTCGGGGTCCACGTCGAGGATCTTGTGGAACAGCGGGTGGGCACGGAACTCGGCGACCCCGGTGACGAGCCCGTCGACGATGCGTGCCCGGACGGGCGTGCCGGCGGCGGCGTCGGGCATGGCCCCGACGGCGAGGGCGATCCACTCACGGGTCATCAGGTCTCCGACGAGCGTGCGCACGTCGGGCCAGCGGCGGTAGATCGTCATCCGGGACACCCCGGCGCGCCGGGCGACGTCGGTCAGGGTCGTGCGGCGTACGCCGACGGCGAGGACGCAGTCGCGTGCCGCGTCGAGCACGGGATCCGCGTCCGCATGGTTGTGACGAATGGGCGTCATCTGTCACAGTGTAATGCAGTGCCGGCCGCGTGGCAGTGCACCCCGCGAAACCGACGGTGAGGAAGACCGAAGTGGACATGTTGTGGAGCGGCTGGGGCGACCCGGCCAAGGCGGCCCCGCTGCCCGGCACGGTGATCGGCCTGCTGCGCGATCTGCTCGGCGTCACGCCGCGCGAGAGCGGCCCGGCGTCGCTGGACGCCGTCGAGGTACCCGCCTCGCCGCTCCAGGACGTCGTCCGCGAGGCGCTGGCCGCCTGCGTCGGCGGTGACGCGCACATACGGCTGGACGCCGAGAGCCGCATCCGGCACACCCGCGGCAAATCCACCCCCGATCTGCTGCGCATCCGCGCCGGAGACGTCGACGACATCCCGGCCGCGGTCCTCCTGCCGGGCGACCACGACGAAGTACTGGCCGTGCTGCGCACCTGCGGCGAACACGGTCTGTCCGCCGTGCCGTTCGGCGGCGGCACATCCGTCGTCGGCGGACTCGCGCCGGAGGGGAAGCGGCCGTTCATCGCGCTCGATCTGCGCCGGCTCGACCGAGTCCTCGCCCTCGACGAGGTCTCCCGCACCGCCACCGTCCAGCCGGGCCTGCGCGGCCCCGAGTGCGAGGCGCTGCTCAACGAGCGGGGCTGGACCCTCGGCCACTTCCCTCAGTCGTTCGAGTGGGCCACCGTCGGCGGATTCGCCGCGGCGCGCTCCAGCGGCCAGGCCTCGGCCGGCTACGGCCGCTTCGACGAGATGGTCCTCGGCCTCACGGTCGCCACCCCGGAAGGGACGCTGGAGACCGGCCGGGCGCCCCGCTCGGCGGCGGGCCCCGATCTGCGGCAGCTGATCCTCGGCTCCGAGGGCGCCTTCGGAGTGATCACCGCGGTGACCGTACGCGTCCGGCCGCTGCCCGTCGAGCGGATCTACGAGGGCTGGCGCTTCGCCTCCTTCGAGGCCGGGGCGGCCGCCCTGCGCCGGCTCGCACAGGACGGACCCCGGCCCACGGTGCTGCGGCTCTCGGACGAGACGGAGACGTTCATCGGCCTGGCCCAGCCCGACGCCATCGGCGCCGCCGGGGCCCCGCAGGGCGCCGGGTGCATGGCGATCGCCGGCTACGAGGGCACCGCGGAGGACACCGCGGCCCGACGCGCGGCGGCGAGGGAGGTCCTCCTCGCCTGCGGCGGCGAGTTCATCGGCGAGGAGCCGGGCGACCGCTGGGAGCACGGCCGGTACAACGCCCCTTACCTGCGCGACGCGCTCCTGGACGCGGGGGCGTTCGCCGAGACGCTGGAGACGGCCGCGTTCTGGTCCGCCGTGCCGGAGCTGTACGCGGCGGTGCGCCAGGCGCTCACCGCGGCGCTGACCGATGCGGGCACCCCGCCGTTGGTCATGTGCCACATCTCGCACGTCTACGAGAACGGCGCCTCCCTCTACTTCACCGTCGTCTCGGCGCAGGGCGACGACCCGGTCGCGCACTGGGAACCGGCGAAGCGGGCGGCCAATGACGCGATCCTGGCGGCGGGCGGCACCATCAGCCACCATCACGGGGTCGGCACCGACCACCGCGACTGGTACACGCGGGAGATCGGCCCCCTGGGCGTCCGTATGCTCCAGGCCGTCAAGGCCGAGACCGACCCGGCCGGAGTGCTCAGCCCCGGCGTCCTCCTTCCCGTCCGCTGACCCGTCCCTGCCGTCCGGAGGCGCAATCCATGCGACAGTTCACCGCCGTCGTCAACCCGACCGCAGGCGGTTCCAGCGGTACGGCCGCCCTGCTGCCCCTCGCCCGGCTCCTGCGGGAGGGCGGGGCGCGGCTCGACACCCTGTACAGCCGCAGCCTGGAGCATGCCCAGGAACTCGCCCGGCAGGCCGGGGAGCAGGGCCATGTGGTCCTCGCGGTGGGCGGCGACGGGATGGCGGGGTGCATCGGCGGGGCGCTCAGCGGCACGGACACCGTGTTCGGCCTGGTCCCGGCGGGCCGCGGCAACGACTTCGCCCGCGCCCTCGGCCTCCCCACCGACGTCCCCGGGCTCGCCCGGGTGCTGCTGCACGGCTCACCGCGGGCCGTGGACACGATCGCGGTCGAATCGGCCGCGCATGCCGGGATCTCGGTCCTGGGCAGCGTGTACGCGGGGGTCGACGCGGTCGCGAACCGCCACGCCAACACCTCCCGGCTGCTGCGGGGCGCGGCGTCGTACTACGCGGGCGGGCTGCGGGCGGTCGTGGCGTGGCGGCCCGCGTCGTACCGGATCACGGTCGACGGCGTGCCGCACGAGCGCCGCGGCTACACGGTGGTGGCGGCCAACTCCGGCTTCTACGGCTTCGGCAGACAGATCGCCCCGGGAGCGCGGCTCGACGACGGGATACTGGACGTGGTCGTGATCAAGGACGCGCCGAAGCGGCTGTTCTTCGCGATGATGAACGAGCTGAAGACCGGCGCGCACGTGGCGCGGCCCCAGGTGGAGATCCTGCGGGGCAAGGAGGTCCGGATCGAGGCGGACCGTGCGATCCCGTACGGGGCCGACGGGGAGGTCGACGCGGTCCTGCCGGTTACCGCGAGGGTGCAGCCGGGGGCGCTCGACGTCCTGTTCTGAAAAGGTTCCGCCCCGCCGGTAGCGATCAAGCGGGAACAGTGTGACGTTGGATGCATGAGCTGGGCATCCTGGACTACTCCTGGCGTGTATTCGGGCCGCGGCGGCGTGCTCACCGAGGAGGTCGGCGTGGTCACGGGCGATCTCACCGTGCACACCACCTGGGTCGACGGCGAGGCGTCCGTGACGGTGCAGTACACCGGCGCGGCCGACTGGTTCACGGTGTCGGGAAGTCCGGCGCCGTGCCCGTCGGAGGCCGCGAGCCGCGATCTGCACGATGCCGTGATCGCGGCGGTGCGCGGCCCCACGACCGCCACGGTGCCCGCGCTGCCGCAGACGTCACCCGATGTCGGCGGCTGACGCCCCGGTGGTGAGGCGGACGGTGCCCGACCGGGCGCCGTGGACGAAGGCGCGGATCCGATAGGAGGCGTTCTTCTCCTCGGGCAGCGTGATCAGTCCTGCCGAGTTGACCCCGGGACCGACAACGAGGACGGGGGCGTATCCGGCCGCCGCGCGGGGGCGTGACTCCAACAGGAACCCGTCCTCGTCCGCGGAACGGTCCGTCCAGGTAAGAGAATGCCGTTCGCATGCTTGACCGTCGCCGTGAGCCCGGCAGGTGCGGCGGAGGGGTCGCCGACCGGGCGGAAGCGCGGCGCCCATCGGTGCGCGTCGGTCCGCGGCGGCAGCCAGTCGTGAGCGGCCGTCTCGTCCTCGCCGGTCAGCTCCCCGGGCGGGAGGCCGACGCCGACCGCGCCCGAGGCCGGGCCATGGAAGGCCCGCAGGCGGTAGAAGAAGGGCGTGCGGGGCATCAGATCGGGATGGCGGTAGGCCGTGACGCCGGGCGGGAAGTAGCGCCGCACGGTGTACGGCCCGCCCTCCTCGGTGGCGAACTCCAGCACATGCCCGGCCGCATCGCCGTCGCCGACGCTCCAGGTCAGGTCGATGTCGATGGGCGAGGCGAGAACGGCGCGCAGAGCCGGGCGGGCGCCGTCCGGGGAGGCCGGTGCCTGCCGGACGGCCCCCTTCTCCGCCGAGCACCCCGCCACGGCCGCGACAGCGAGGAGGGCGGCGGCCGCCGCCACGGCGCGGGACCCACACGTCACCGCGGCCCACTTCCGCCAGAAGCGGATGCCGCTCCAGACGACGGTCGCCGGCCCGTTGCCGCTGTTGGTCCGGTACGCGCCCAACTTGTCGTAGAAGCTGCCACCGGGGCTCGATGTCGTGTGCGCGAGCGACCCGTTGATGTACGTGTGGTGCGAACCGCCCACTTGGTGAACGGTGTTGACGCGCGCGGTGGCCCCGACGGTGCCGGCGCCCGAGAGCGTGTCACCGCCGTGGACGGCGTACAGCCGCCCGCCGCGCTCGACCGCGAGCATGAAGTAGGGGCCGGAACCCGACTCGTGGAAGGTCTGCTTGAGACTGATCCGTGTGCCGCTGAGGCTGCTGATCCGCACGTAGCCCTCGAACTGCCGGGTGCCGCCGGTGTAGGTGGCGTACCGCCGCTCGGCACGCTGGTCCCCGCTCGCGGTGGCACAGGTGAGCCTGAACGTCAGCTGCATTCGCCCGACGGCTGCGCGAGCTGCGCAGCGGCTCCGAGCCAGGCTTTTGCCAAGTCGGCAAGCTCCTTTGCCACGGGCCGGAATCGGGCGGAGTATCTCCGGGAAAGGGAGGTACGAAGATGACCGCTTTCGCAGAACCGACAGGGGCCGCAGGGCCTTCGGGCACAAGGCCGCCCTACGAAGTCGTTGTCGTGGGCGGCGGCGCGGCAGGGCTGAGCGGGGCGCTGACGCTGGTCCGCGCGCGGCGCTCGGTGCTCGTGGTCGACTCGGGCCGGCCGCGCAATGCCCCGGCCGGACACGTCCACGGCTTTCTGACGCAGGACGGCGTGCCGCCGGCGCGGTTGCTGGCGACGGGCCGCGACGAGGTGGCACGTTACGGCGGCGAGTTCGTCCAGGGCACCGTGGCGTCGGCCGAGCGCCTGGACGGCGGGGGGTTCCGCGTCACGCTCGACGACGGGTCCACCGCCGTCGCGGCCCGCCTGCTGGTGGCCACCGGCCTGGTCGACGAGCTGCCCGATGTGCCGGGAGTGGCGGAGCGGTGGGGCCGCGATGTGCTGCACTGTCCGTACTGCCACGGCTGGGAGGTGCGCGACCGGGCGATCGGCGTCCTGGCGACCGGCCCGCTCGCGGCGCAGCAGGCGCTGGTGTGGCGGCAGTGGTCCAAGGACGTGACGCTCTTCCTGCACACCGGACCCGAGCCGGACGACGAGGAGTACGAACAGCTGGCCGCCCGCGAAATAGCGATCGTCGACGGGCGGGTCACCGGCCTCGACATGGCTGCCGGCGACACCGACGACGACGGCCGGCTGCGCGGCGTCCGGCTCGAGGGCGGCCGTGTCGTCGGGTGCGACGCCCTGGTCGTCGCCCCGCGGTTCACGGCTCGCACCGGCGTGCTCGCCGGTCTCGGCCTGGGGGTGGTCGAGCAGCGGAGGAACGGCGCCGTGATCGGCCGCTGCGTCCCGGCCGACGAGAGCGGTGCGACCGATGCTCCCGGGGTGTGGGTGGCGGGCAATGTCACCGCCGGCCTGGACAAGGTCGTCGGCGCGGCGGCCGCCGGGGTGCGTGCCGCTGTGGCGATCAACATCGATCTGATCACCGAGGAGACCCGCCGGGAGGTCGTCGCACGGCGGTCCCCCTTCTCGCCGCAGGCCGAGCGCGAGGTCTGCGAACGGGTACTCGGCGAGCGCAGGCACGGCCTGAGCGCACCACAGCCGGGCAGCGGTTCCCACCGACACAGCACCGAGGAGCACACACCGATGATCGACAGCCATGAGGGGGGCGTGGATTTCTGGGACGCCCGCTACCGCGAGAGCGAGCGGATCTGGAGCGGCGATCCGAACGTCGCCCTCGTCCGTGAGGTCACCGGCCTGCGGCCCGGCACCGCACTCGATCTGGGCTGCGGCGAGGGCGCCGACGCGATCTGGCTCGCGCAACGCGGCTGGCGGGTGACGGCTACCGACATCTCCGCGGTCGCGCTGGAGCGCGCGGCCCGTCACGCCGAGGAGTCGGGGGTCGCCGACGCGATCGAATGGCGCCGGCAGGATCTCGCCGTGTCGTTCCCGGCGGGGGAGTTCGACCTGGTCTCCGCGCACTACCTGCACTCCCCGGGCGACCTGCCGCGCGAGGGCATCCTGCGCAGCGCGGCCTCGGCGGTCGCGCCCGGCGGCGTCCTGCTGGTCGTCGGGCACGCCGGTCCCGCCCCGTGGGACCGCGCCGCGCACGAGGGTGTGCCGTTGCCGACGCCGCAGGAGGTCCTGGAGTCGCTGGAGCTGCCCGCGGACAGCTGGGAGGTGCAGCGCTGTGAGGAGTTCGAGCGGCTCCAGAACGATTTCCAGGGCCGGCCCGGCACGCGCAACGACAATGTGCTGAGGGTCCGGCGCCTGCCCGGCTGAGCAGCGGTGGCCCGGGGTCCGGTGCCTGCGGGCCGGGGCCGCGCCCACGGCGACGGCCGATGGCCGGGCAGCCGGGATCCTGTCCGGCGGAGGCCGGCCTGATCCGCCGGACAGCCGGGGAAGAGCCTGATCCGCCAGACAGCGGGCCCTGGCACAGACCCGTGACCGCCTCTGCCTGATGGCCGTGTACCGGTCAGCCCAGATACGCCGCGGCGGTGGCGGCTCCGAGGGCCGCGCCCTGCCGCGGTCTGCGCGGCCGTGTGGTAGCCGAGGGCGACGCGGGACCAGCACACGGCGACGGCCACCGGGTAGGCGGCGATCCACCACGGCGAGTGGACGACGGCCGTCAGTGTCACGACCGCGGAGGCGACCGCCAAGTCCACGCCGATCTTCCAGAGGGTGTTCACGGTCGGCAGGACGACGGTCATGGCCCAAGGGCGACCATGGCACGAGAAGGACGCCTCTGGGCGCGTGCCCCAGCACCATCACCACCGAGCCCCGCCGTACGCCCCCTGCCTGCTCAGGCAAGCACCTCGGCCGCCACGCGCAGGTCGGCGATCAGTCCCTTGTACGCCGCTTCGCGGTCGTCGGCCCGCAGGACCGCCGAGGGGTGGACGGTGGCGATGACGCAACCCTCTTCGGCGGCGCGTTCGGGCGCCATCCCTTCCGCACCCGAGACGTCGATCTTGCCCAGCCCGTCCCACGGCGGCAGCGGCAGCAGCAGGCCGCGCTGTTCGCTCACCCGGAACGTGCCGCCGAGGAGCGCCTTTCCGGCGGTCGCGCCGAGCGCCATGACGAGGTCGGGGTCCACCACGCGCAGTTCGGCCGCGAGCCACGGACGGCAGGCGGTCATCTCGCGCAGGCTGGGCGCTTTGTGGATGCGGCGCTTGCCGCGCTGCGCGGGCTCGAACTTGAAGTGCTTGACCGCGTTCGTGAAGTACGCCGACCTCTCGTCGATGCCCACCTCCTTCAGAGCCTTGCGCAGCAGCCTGCCCGCCGGTCCGACGAACGGCTCCCCGAGCCGGTCCTCCTGGTCGCCCGGCTGCTCGCCGACGACCACGACCCGGGCCGAAGAGGTCCCCTCGCCGAACACGGTGCCGCTCGCGTTGCGGAACAAGGGGCAGCCCTGACAGCCGGCGGCGGCGCGCCGCAGGGTCGGCAGGCCGCCGCGCCGCGGCACGAACGGGCCGGCGTCGTAGCCCTCCCCCAGCCGGGGCTCTTCACTGGTGGTCACCGCTCTCGCCTCCCGCCGTGCGGAGGTTGCGTTCCTTGTCGCCCGGTTACCCCGGCGTGCCCCCGCTACTCGCGCCGCCTTCCCTCGTGGCACCGCCCCCGCCCCCGCGAATGATCTGGATCCGGGCTGTTGATCCGGACGATTCCGGGCACTCGCCCCGTATGAACGACAACAGCCCTGACCCTGATCCACGCACCACCCCAGGTCTCGAACCCGGAGGCGGCGTGCCGCCGGGCGAGACACCGCCCGCCGAGACGGGCGCCGGTTCCGGCACCGGACCGCGGGAGGACCTTTCCCGCGGCTGGACCAAGGGGCCGCTGTTCATCATCGGCATCGTGGTGGTCCTGTGTGCCGCGTTCTTCCTCGCGTACGCCCTCGTCGTGGCGCTGTGAGCCGCGACGGGTAGCGGGACGCGCCCATGGCCGGCTCCGCGTATCCGTCCGAGTGCCCCCGGGCGCCGGGAGGCGGCGTCCGGGAACCGTCCGAGAAGGGAGTGCACCATGTCCGACGGCACCACCGAACAGCACAACCAGGCCCAAGGCGACGAGGCCCGCGGCGACGAGGTGTACCAGCCCACGCACTCGGACGTCCAGAACCGCCCGAGCGACGACCTCGACATGCAGAACGCGCTCGATGAGCCCGACCTGGACGACATGATGGCCGAGGGCTACTCCCCGCCGGAGCGCCCCTTCGTCGTCGGCCGGCACGGCACGACGGGCGAGGAGCAGCAGACCGGCGAGACCCTGGACGAGCGGCTCGCGCAGGAGACGCCGGACGTGGCTCCGCCGGAGGGCAACGGCATCGGGGACGTCGCGAACGGCGACGGCGAGCCGGTCGACGAGCTGGCCGGTGAGCAACGAGCGGGACGGCTGGCTGCCACCGAGGATCCCGCACCGCGCCGGCCCAGCCACGTGGTCGCCCGCGACGTCGGTATCGACGGCGGTGCGGCTTCTGCCGAGGAGGCGGCGATGTACGTCACGCGGGACGACCGGCTGGGCGCCGACGAGGAGACGGAGGCCTCCGGGGAGCGGGGAGCCGACCGGGAATGAGGCACAGTCATGCGTTTCCGTGACCGCAGGGCGGCCGGACGGGAGCTGGCGGCGCTGCTTGTCGAGAGGCTGCGTGAGGAGCGACTGCGCGCCCCTTACGTGCTGGCTCTGCCGCGTGGCGGCGTGCCGGTGGCGGACGAGATCGCCCGGGCGCTGGGCGCGCCGCTGGACGTCGTCGTGGCCCGCAAGATCGGTGCCCCGTTCAACCCGGAGCTCGGGGTCGGCGCGCTGGCCGGGGAGGATCCTCCGCTGTACGACGCGCGGACCATGGCCATGCTCGATCTGACCGCCGACCGCCTCGGCGCGCAGGTCGCGGCGGAGCGCACCGAGCTCCACCGGTGCGAGGACCTCTACCGGGGCCGGCGTCCCGCTCCCGCCCTGCACGAGCGCACGGCCGTCGTTGTCGACGACGGCCTGGCCACGGGCGTCACCGCACGGGCGGCGGTGCACGTGGTGCGGGACATGGACCCGGCGGAGATCGTGCTCGCCGTGCCGGTGTGCTCGAAGGAGTCGGCAGCCGTGCTCAGGGCAGAGGTCGACGACCTCGTGTGCCTGCACACGCCGGAGGCGTTCCATTCGGTGGGCCAGTGGTACGAGGACTTCGGCCCGGTCCGCGACGACGAAGTGGTCGGCATCCTGCGCGCCGCGACGTCCGCCGGGCCGCAGGCTTCCGCACGATGACCCGCTCACGCGCCGAGGCGGTGACGCGCCCGCCCGCCCGGCCCGACGGGCGCGGCGGGCGGAGACGGACGGATGTTTTCCGGTGACGTGAGCCCGAGGAGGCCCGCATGAAGCGTACGGACCGCATCGCCGAGCCCTGGGGCACCCGCACGCCCTACGGCCGTGGAGAGACGTGGCCGGTGCGGGTCGATTCTCATCTCGCCGACGGTGTCGGCGCCGACGACGTGGAGCGCTGGGTACCCAGCGCGGCTGTGCTGCATTCCAACGGCGACGGGTTGTATCTCGCCGTCAAGGACGGCGGGATCGTGGGCGTCCGGGGACGGCCCGACGACCGCGTCAACCACGGAAGGCTCGATCCCAAGGACCTGTTCGCCTGGCAGGCGAACGCCTCGCCGGAGCGGCTGACCCGCCCGCTGGTGCGGGAGGGCGGCGAGCTGGTGGAGAGCGACTGGGACACGGCGATGTCGCGCGTCGTCGCGCGGACCCGCCGGCTCCTGGACGAACAGGGCGCGTCGGCCATCGGGTTCTACACCAGCGGGCAGCTCCTGCTCGAGGAGTACTACACGCTCTCCCTGATCGCGCGCGGCGGGATCGGCACCAACCACCTCGACGGCAACACCCGGCTGTGCACGGCGAGCGCCGCCGAGGCCCTGAAGGCATCCTTCGGCTGCGACGGTCAGCCGGGCTCGTACACGGACATCGACCACGCCGATGTGATCGCCCTGTTCGGGCACAACATGGCCGAGAGCCAGGCCGTCCTGTGGAGCAGGGTGCTCGACCGGCTGGCGGGGCCGCAGCCGCCCGCGGTGATCTGCGTCGACCCGCGGCCCACTCCAGTGGCGCGGGCGGCGACCGTCCATCTGGCGCCGAGGCCGGGCACGAATGTCGCCCTGATGAACGCACTGCTGCATGTGATCGTGCGGACGGGCCGTATCGACCGCGACTTCATCGACGCGCACGTCGTCGGCTTCGAGGACCTGGAGAGGTGCGTCGTTGAGTATCCGCCCGAGCGGGCGGCCGAGATCTGCGGGGTTCCGGCCGACGACATCCGGCGGGCCGCCCAACTGCTGGGCGCTGCCGAGCGGTTGCTGTCGACGGTTCTGCAGGGGTTCTACCAGTCGCATCAGGCGACGGCCGCCGCGGTCCAGGTCAACAATCTGCATCTGATCCGCGGCATGCTGGGGCGGCCCGGCTGCGGTGTGCTCCAGATGAACGGGCAGCCGACGGCGCAGAACACACGCGAGTGCGGCGCGGACGGCGACCTGCCCGCCTTTCGCAACTGGAGCAACGACGAGCATGTCGCCGACCTGGCCCGGGTCTGGAACGTCGCGCCGGAACGCATCCCGCACTACGGCCCGCCCACGCATGCCATGCAGATGATGCGTTACGCGGAGAACGGCTCGATCCGCATGCTGTGGGTGTCCGGCACCAACCCGGCGGTGTCCCTGCCCGAACTGCACCGCATCCGGGGGGTGCTGGGGCAGAAGCGGCTGTTCCTCGTGGTGCAGGACATCTTCCCGACGGAGACGGCCCAGCTGGCGGACGTCGTCCTGCCGGCCGCCGCGTGGGGTGAGAAGACGGGCACGTTCACCAATGCCGACCGCACCGTCCATCTGTCCGACAAGGCGGTCGATCCACCCGGGGACGCACGGTCCGACCTGGACATCTTCCTCGACTTCGCCGCACGCCTGGACCTTCGGGACAAGGACGGCGGCCCGCTGGTGACGTGGCATGATCCCGAGTCGGCGTTCGCGGCGTGGCAGGAGTGCAGCCGGGGGCGGCCATGCGACTACACGGGCATCACCTACGACCGGCTGCGCGAGCACGGCGGCATCCAGTGGCCGTGCGAGGACGAGCACCCCGACGGCACCGAACGGCTCTTCGCCGACGGCCGGTTCTTCGGCCACCCGGCGTCCTGCGAGAGCTACGGCCGGGATCTCGTCACGGGGGCGCCGCTGGAGGAATCCGAGTACCGCGCCCTCAATCCGTCGGGGAAGGCCATGGTCAAGGCGGCGGAGTACGTACCGCCGCACGAGCAGACGTCGGCCGAGTATCCGTATCTGCTGACCACGGGCCGGACGCTGTACCAATTCCACACCCGCACCAAGACGGCCCGCACACCGCAACTTCAGGCGGCCGCACCGCAGATGTGGATCGAGCTCTCGCGGCGGGACGCCGAGGCCGCCGGCATCGCGGAGGGCGATCTGGTCGAGGCGACGACCCCGCGCGGCAGCGTGCGGGCCCGGGCGCGGATCACGGCGATCAGGGAGGGCGTGCTCTTCCTGCCGTTCCACTACGGCTACTGGGACGACGGTGACGGGCGCGGTGCGGGCCGGCCGCCGAGGGCGGCGAACGAACTGACCCTCACCGACTGGGATCCGGCGTCCAAACAGCCGCTGTTCAAGACGGCCGCCGCCCGTATCCGGCGCATCGGCGCGGGCAGCGGTGCGCAGACAGTTCCGACGAACACCGCCTCCGCTCCCGTGACCGGCGGCATCGCGCCGACGCGCGGCGGCCCCGCGGCCCAGGTGGAGGAAGCCGGCCCACCGGCGGGCGACGAGGGAGGCACACCATGAGGATCGGTCTGCTGCTGCGCGATCTGCACCACGGCGAGAATGCCCTGGCGCACCATCTGATGGTGGTGTCCGAGCGCCATCGCGCAGACCACGAGGTGTATCACCTGGCCCGTGACCTGGCGAGCTGGTCGCAGCGGCACGTACGGGCGCTGGCCGAGGCGGGACCGGCGTACGGCGCCGACCTCGATGCTGTCGCGAAGGGCGACATCTCGGCTGTGGCGAAGATGCGGGAGCGGGCGAGCGAGCTCGCGGGCCGTCACGGGCAGGCGGAGCTGATGCTGCTGCGCGATCTGCGGAAGGTGTGCACGGACGCGACGGGGGTGCTGACCGACTGGGAGATGCTGGCGCAGGGCGCGCAGGCGCTCGACGACCAGGACCTGCTGCGGCTGGCCGCCGCCTGCCGTCCCGACACGCTGCGCCAGGTGCGCTGGGCGAGGGCGAAGCTGAAGGAGGCGAGCCCGCAGATCCTCTTGACATAGGGCCCTGGCGCGACTCCGGTGCCTCTCCGGCAGGCTCTGCCCTGTCACGCCGCCCGGCGCCCCGCGGCGTCCGGCGTGGGAGGTGCCCCCCGCCCCGTAGCCCTGCGGGGCACGGGAGGCGCCCTCCAGCTCCGGACGACGCTCCTCGACAAGGCTGACTTCGTCGCGGCACTAGGAGAGGGGGAAGGGCACACCGTGCTCGGCGGTGGGCCGGGGGCCGAAGATGCGCCGTTCCTCCTCGGTGATGGCGACGTCGTTGATGCTCGCCTCCCTGCGCGCCATCAGACCCGCCGCGTCGAACTCCCAGAGTTCGTTGCCATAGGAACGCCACCACCGGCCGTCGGCGTCGCGGCTCTCGTACTGGAAGCGGACGGCGATCCGGTTGCCGTCGCACGCCCACAGTTCCTTGCGCAGCGCGTAGTCCCTCTCGCGTTCCCACTTCCTCGTCAGGAATTCCACGATCGCCTCGCGGCCGGTGACGAAGACGTCCCGGTTGCGCCAGAGAGAGTCGTGCGTGTACGCGAGCGAGACCCGGTGCGGGTCGCGGGTGTTCCAGGCGTCCTCGGCCGCCTGGACCTTCACGGCCGCGGTCTCGGCGGTGTACGGCGGCAGCGGCGGGCGAGCGGTCATGACTCCTCCATCGGGGTGCACGGCGCCCCGCGACCGAGGCGCCCCCCGAGGAGAACCAACGTTCTCCTCGGGGCTGCTAACATAGAGAACGATGGTTCTCGCGTCAAGGAGGGGTAGTCGGCATGGACAGCGCGACCGCCAGGCAGCGCGCACTGGACGCGGCCGAGGAGCTGTTCTACTCGCGGGGCATCCAGGCGGTCGGCATGGACGCGATCCGCACCGCGTCCGGGGTCTCCCTCAAGCGCCTGTACCAGCTCTTCCCCAACAAGGAGCAGCTCGTCGACGCCTACCTGGAGCGGCGCGACCTCCGCTGGCGCCGAAGCCTCGCCGACCAAGTCGAGCGCTCCGCGGATCCCGCGGAGCGGCTGCTGGCGGTCTTCGACTGGCTGTACGCGTGGTTCCGCGAGCCCGGTTTCCGCGGTTGCGCGTGGATCAACGGCTACGGGGAACTCGGCGCGACCTCGCCCGCGGTCGCCAACCGTGCCAGGGCGCACAAGCAGGCGTTCAAGGACTATCTGGCGGAGCTGGTCAGCGACGCGGGCCTGTCCGCCGACACCGCGGAACACCTGCGGCTGCTCGCCGAGGGCGCGATGGCGACTGCCGGGATCCTCGGCGACCCCCGCGCCGCACTGCACGCCCGGCAGGCCGCGGCCCGCCTCGTCGCCGCCGAGGCCGGCTGAAGTCGGCCGGGGTCGACTGAAGTCCGCCGGGGTCGACTGAAGTCCGCCGGGGTCGACTGAAGTCCGCCGGGGTCGACTGAAGTCGGCTGCATCGGCAGGGGCCGGTTGGGCTGCCGAGGAACGGCCGTATTGTGACACAACCACCCATGCCACCCGCCCCAACAGGCCCTGACAGGGCCCGTGGAGACCGAGTTGTGCGAAGACCTTGGTCAACACCGGCCTGGTTGGCATGCTTGAGCAACCCGCGGCCGAGGCACGTGAACGCGGGGGCCTCGGTCCGCCCTGCGCGGTTCGCCCAGCTTATGCGGGAGGTGTAGAAAGAGCATATGGCCGGACGCTACGGCCGCCCGCGCTCGGTTCTGCGGATGAGAACTGTCGCAGGTCAGGTCTTTCTCCTGCAGGTGGCGATCGTGGTGTTGCTCGTCGCCGCGGCCATGGCGGCGCTCGTGCTCCAGTCCCGCACCGACAGTGAACGCGAGGCCCGCAACCGGTCGGTCGCCGTGGCCGAGACCTTCGCGAACGCGCCCGGCACCGCCGAGGCCATCACCGGCCCGAATCCCACCGCCGTGCTCCAGCCACGCGCCGAAGATGCCCGCGAGCGCTCCGGGGTCGACTTCATCGTCGTCCTCAACACCGACGGCATCCGCTACACCCACCCTTTCACCGACCGCATCGGCAAGAAGTTCGTCGGCAACTACGCGCCCGCGCTGGGAGGCCGTATCGTCACCGAGAAGATCATCGGGACGATCGGGCCCCTCGTCCAGGCCGTCGTCCCGGTCAGGGCGAGCGACGGCAGGATCGTCGGTCTGGTGTCCGCGGGTATCACCATCGAAAACGTCAGCGGCGTCGTGGAGGACCAGTTCCCCCTGCTGTTCGGCTCCGCGGCCGGGGTCCTGCTGCTGACGACCGGCGGCACCGCTCTGGTCACCCGCAGGCTGCGCCGCCAGACCCACGGCCTGGGGCCGGCCGAGATGACTCGGATGTACGAACATCACGACGCCGTCCTGCACGCGGTCCGCGAGGGCGTCGTCATCGTCGGCGGAGACGGCCGGCTGCTGCTCGCCAACGACGAGGCGCGCAGGCTGCTGGACCTGCCGCCCGATGTGGACGGTGCCCCGGTCGACGAGCTCGGACTCGATTCGCACACCGCACGCCTGCTGTCCACCGGCCGCATCGCCACCGACGAGATCATCCCGGTCGGCGACCGGCTGCTCGCCGTCAACCAGCGGACGACGGACCAGGCGGGCGGGCCGCCCGGCACGGTCGCGACGTTCCGGGACACCACGGAGCTTCGGGCGCTCACCGGCCGGGTCGATGTGGCGCGGGGCAGGCTGAAGCTGCTGTACGACGCCGGCACGGAGATCGGCACCACGCTCGACGTGGTGCGCACCTGCGAGGAGTTGTGCGAGTTCGCCGCCGCCCGGTTCGCCGACTTCGCGACCGTCGACCTGGCGGAGGCCGTGCTGCGCGGCGAGGAGCCGACGGCCACCGGCGTGGACGTCGACATGCGGCGGACGGCGTCCAGCGGCCCCGACGACACGGCGCTGTACCCGCTCGGCCACGCGATCCGCTTCCTGCGCACGACGCCGCTCGGTTCGGGCCTCGGCAAGGGCGAGGCGGTCCTGGAGGCGGATCTGAGCACGTTCTCCGGCTGGCAGGAGCAGGACGCGGTGCGCGCGCCGAAACTGGTCGAGTACGGGATGCACTCGATGATCGCGGTGCCGCTGCGGGCGAGGGGCGTGGTGCTGGGCGTCGCCATGTTCTGGCGGGCCCGGACGCCGGAGCCGTTCGAGGACGAGGACCTCTCGATGGCGGAGGAACTGGTGGCGCGTGCCGCGGTGAGTGTCGACAACGCCCGGCGCTATTCCCGCGAACACACGATGGCCGTGACGCTTCAGCGCAGCCTGCTGCCCCGGGTCCTGCCCGAACAGACCGCGCTGGACGTGGCGTACCGCTACCGCCCGGCGCAGGCCGGGCTGGGTGGCCTCGGCGGCGTGGGTGGCGACTGGTTCGACATCATTCCGCTGCCGGGGGCGCGCGTGGCGCTGGTCGTCGGGGACGTGGTCGGGCACGGACTGCACGCCGCGGCGACCATGGGACGGCTGCGCACCGCCGTGCACAACTTCTCCAGCCTGGACCTGCCGCCGGACGAACTGCTGTGGCATCTCGACGAACTGGTGGCCCGTATCGACCAGGACGAGGCGGACGACCGCGTGGACGGCTCGGTCACCGGTGCCACCTGCATCTACGCGATCTACGATCCGGTCTCCGGGAACTGCAGCATCGCGCGGGCCGGTCATCTCCAGCCCGCGATCGTCCACCCGGACGGAACGGCCGAGTTCGCCGCTGTGCCGGGCGGTCCTCCGCTGGGGCTCGGCGGCATGCCGTTCGAGACGCTGGAACTGCGGCTGGCCGCCGGCAGCCGGCTGGTCCTTTACACCGACGGGCTCATCGAGGACCGTGAGCGGGAGATCGACCAGGGCCTGGAGTTGCTGCGCCACACTCTGGAGCACAACGGCGGCCGCACGCCCGACGAGACCTGCGAGGCCGTCCTCGCGGCGCTGCTGCCGGAGCACCCGCGCGACGACATCGCCCTACTCGTGGGACGCACCCGCGTCATGACGTCGGACCAGGTCGCCGAGTGGGACGTGCCGCCCGATCCGGCCGCCGTGCGGAGGGTTCGGGCCGCGGTGACGCGGAAGCTCTCCGAGTGGGACGTGGGCGAGGAGGCGTTCACCACGGAACTGATCCTCAGTGAGCTGGTGACCAATGCGATCCGCTACGCCGACGGGCCCATCCAGGTACGGCTGATCCGCGACCGCAGCCTCATCTGCGAGGTGTCGGACCGCAGCAGCACCTCACCCCATCTGCGGCAGGCGGCGATCACGGATGAGGGGGGTCGGGGGCTGTTCCTCGTGGCCCAGTTCGCGGACCGCTGGGGTACGCGGTACACAGCGGACGGCAAGGTGATCTGGACGGAGCAGCCGCTGTCACCCGGCGTGCCGGCCCTCGTCTACGGCGACTGACGAACACCCCTGCCCGGGGCTCGGTGCGCTCTCCGCCCGCATCGAACTGCCGCCTGCGCCCGGCTTGTTCACCCTGGTTGGGATCACCCCGGGCTGCTGCGACACGGTTGGTCCCGGCTCGCCCGTCCGCTCCGCCACCGGTCTCGCTGACCAACGGGACCGGCGTTCAGGGCCGTTGCGCGCCGGGCCCAGCCCCTGTTCGGCTCGTCGTGGCGACGTAGTAGACGTTCAGCGGGTCGCCGTCGATGGAGCGCACGTCCACCGACCGGAAGCCCGCCTCCGACAGCATGCGCTCGGCGGTTTCCTGGCCCCAGACGGTGCCCAGGCCCGCGCCGCCGGTGCTGAGCGAGGTCGTCATGCAGTAGAAGACGGAGAAGCCGAAGAGCGCGGGTCCGAAGGGATGGCCGATGTTCTTCTCCAGCCTGCTGGAGGCGGCGATGTCGCCCATGAGGAAGGTGCCGCCCTCCCGCAGCGACTTCGCGATCACGGCCAGGGTGCGGGCGGGCTGCGCCAAGTCGTGGATCACGTCGAAGGCGGTGATCAGGTCGTACCGGCCGGAGATCTCCGTCGAGTCGCCGAGGATGAACTCCACGTTGTCCAGGCCGAGCCCGGTGGCCTCCGCGCGGCCGGCCGCGATGCCCGCCTCGGACCGGTCAATGCCGTAGAACCTGCTCGCGGGGTACGCCTGCGCCAGCACGACGGGCGCGTGCCCCTCCCCCGTCCCCACGTCGAGGGCGTCGATGCCGGAGCGCAGCCGGTCGGTGAGCCCGGGCACGAGCGGGATGATGACGTCGACGAGGGCTTGGTCGTACACGCGGGCGGTCTCCTCGGCCTGCAGCGCCTGGAAGCGTGGATAGGCCGAGTAAGGGACGCCGCCGCCCTCGCGGAAGGAGCGCACGACCTGCTGTTCGACCTCGCCCATGAGGGCGATGTAGGGCATGAGCGCCGCGAGGTTGTCCGTTCCGGCCGCGCGGGTGAGCGAGGCCGCGTGCTCGGGCGGCAGCCGGTAGGTCCGGCCCGCGGGGTCGTACGCGACGAAGCCTCCGACGACCATGCCGCCGAGCCATTCGCGCACATAGCGCTCGTCGAGCCCCGCCGCCTTGGCGATCTCGTCGCTGGTCGAGGGGGGCAGCCCGGCCAGGGTGTCGAAGAGGCCCGTCTGGTGACCGACGCTGGTCAGGAGCGCGAGGGCGCCCTTGTTCAGGACATCGACCACCTCACCGGCGAACGCCTCCTGCTTCGCCGGGTCCGTGGCGGGCTGTGTCTCGGTGCTCGGCATGACCGCTTCCTTCCACCGGGGCCCACGCCGCGCACCGACGAGGGCCGGTCCACCTTTGCCACGTTACGCCTGGACGGCGATGCCTGCCCTTGACGAAGCGGGAACGGCCCGCCCGCCCCTGTGCGCCCTGCGCCGTGGCCCTCACGGGAGGATTCTTCCTTCTTCACCGTTGATCGCCGACGCCCCGACCCGGTGCCTCATAGAGTGGCGCCGGTGGACAGACATGTGATCTTCGAACGACTGCACAACTTCCGTGACATGGGCGGGTATCGCGGCGCCGACGGCCGGACGGTCAGGTGGCGCCTGCTCTACCGCTCCGACTCGCTGGGCAAGCTGGCGGGGGCGGACCGGGAGCGCTTCCGCGCCCTGGGCATACGGACCGTGATCGATCTCCGCTACTCGTGGGAGATCGAGGCCAAGGGCCGCGTCCCGCACGACGAGGTCGCCGCCTATCACCACCTCAGCGTGGAGCACCGGCCGTACGACCAGGCCGAGATCTCGCCCGACGTGGCCCCCTGGCGCCATCTCGCCGATCGGTTCGCCGAGGTCGCCCTCGACGGAGCGGACGAACTGCGCCGGGCGCTGGAGATCATCGCCGCCAATGAGAGCCCGCTCGTCTTCCACTGCGCCTCGGGCAAGGACCGCACGGGGCTGCTCGCCGCCGTACTGCTCGGGCTGCTGGGCGTCGGCGACGACGACATCGCGGCGGACTTCGCGCTCACCGAGCTGGCCACCGAGCGGCTGATCGCGGACTGGCGGACCGCACATCCGGGGCGGGAGCCGCGGTGGCCGGGATACGGCCGGGCGCCCGAGGACATCATCCGGCTGTTCCTGGCGGATCTGTCGGCGACGTACGGCTCGCTGCACGCCTACGCGACCGGACACGTCGGTCTCGACGAGAAGGTGATCGCACAGCTGCGCGAGCGGCTCCTCGAATGATCCCGTACGGGAACGACGGCGGCGCCCGCGGTTCAGCGCACCGGGATCAGCAGCTCCGGCCGGTCCCACAGGACCGCGGGCGGCGCGGCCTGCACCGTACCCGTCCTGTGGGCACCCACACTCAGGTAGAAGCCCTCGGCGGGCGGATGGGACACCACGCGGACGGCCTCGACGCCGGCCTCACGGGCACGGTCCTTCATATGGGCTATGAGGCACCGCCCGATGCCGAGCCCCTGGGCATTGTCGGCGACGAACATGAGATCGAGCTCGGGCGGAGACAGGACGAGGGCGTAGAAGCCGAGCAGCCGGTCGTCGTCACCCGTCGCGAGATACACCTCGTGGGTCTCGACGTAGTCAGGACCAACGCGGTATCCGGCCACCATGGCCGCGTAATGCCCCTCGTAGGCACGGGAGTTGCGCACCAAGCGGGTGAGCCGCCTGGTGTCACGCGCCGCGGCCCGGGCGATTCGCACCCTCACCCCGCGCCGCCCGCCGCCGGGCAAGGCGACCGTAAGGGGCTCTCTCATGCTACGAGTATGACAGAAGTGACGGCGGGGTGACCGCAAAGGGGAGCCGGTCCGTCCCGGGAGGCCGCGCGGGAGCGTGCAGGGTGTCGCGGCGGGGCGAGACTTTGCGGTCACGCCCTGTGCCCGTCACGCGGCGCGCCAGTAACCGAGGGCAGCGATCCACTGGGACCTCTGGGGCAGCGGCGACGAGGACGAAGGGGAGAGGGTATGCGCTGTTCCGCACGGGCCGGCGAGGACAACGGTTTCGCCGCACTGCCCGCACTGCCCGCACTGCTGCGGGCCGGGGCGCAGCTCGCCCTTCCTCGCGCGTGAGGCGTTCGAAGGCCAGGGCAGGCGCCCGCCGGTGGACCGCCACGGAACGAACGCCGTGGCGGTCCACCGGCGTCCCCTCACGTATCGAGGAACTCCGCGACCATCGCCGCGAACTCGTCGGGCGTGGCTATCCGGGTGCCCAGTTGTTCGGCCTTGCCCCGCTTGGAGCCCGCACCCGCACCGGCGACCAGGAGCGAGGTGCGCTTGGAGACGCCGGAGGACGAGGTGCCGCCGGCGCGCTCGACGAGTTCGTTCATCTGGTTGCGGGACAGCTTCTCGAGGGGGCCGGTCATGGCGCCGGTGACGACGACCGTCATGCCGTCCAGGGGCCCGGCTCGACGCGCGCCGCCCTGTCCCGTGCCGCCCTCGACCGCCTCGTCGTACTCGCCGCCCTCTGCGTCCGCTTCGCCGTGCGCGGCGGGCGGGGTGGCACCGGGCTCGGTCATGGTGAGGCCCGCGGCAGTGAGCCGGTCGATGAGCGGGGCGAGTTCGGCGAGTTCGGCCACCACGGTCCGCGCCTTCTCCACGCCGATGCCGTCCACCTGCTGCAAGGCCTCGGCGTCGGCGGCCCGTATGTGCTCCATCGTCGCGAAGTGGCGGGCGATACGGCGGGACATGGAGCGGCCCGTACCCCGCACGCCGAGGGCGCAGAACACGCGCGACAAGGGGCGGGTCCTCGCCGTCGCGATCGCCGCGAGCAGGTTGTCGGTGCTGGTCTCGCCCATGCGGTCCAGCTCCAGCAACTGGTCGCGGGTGAGGGAGAAGAGGTCGGCGAAGTCGGTGACGAGCCCGGCGTCGACGAGCTGGACGACGCGGGTGGTGCCGAGCCCCTCGATATCGAGCTGGTCGCGCCCCGCGGCGTAGGAGACGGAGGCGACGACCCGGCAGTTCCTGCCGCGCACGCACCGCCAGCGCTGCTCGGAGGTGTCGATCTGCGATCCGCACTGCGGACAGACCTCGGGGAACTCGATGGCCGTCTCGTCGCCCGTGCGCAGATGGGCGACAGGGGCCTCGATACGCGGAATGATGTCGCCCGCCTTGTAGACCATCACCCGGTCGCCCAGGCGCAGATCGCGCCGGGTGATATCGGCGGGATTGTGCAGGGTCGCGTATGTGACGGTGGATCCGTCGATCTCCACGGGCTCGAGCACGGCGCGGGGCGCGATGATGCCGGTACGCCCCACGTTCCACTCGACGGCGAGCAGGGTGGTCACCTTCTCCACCGCGGGCAGCTTGTAGGCGATGGCCCAGCGCGGGGCCCGCGATCCGGAGCCGGCGGCGGCCTGGTCGGCCGCGCGATCCGCCTTGATGACGATGCCGTCGATGCCGAAGGGCAGGTCCGGACGGGCCGCGGCGATCTCCTCGACACGGGCCTGGATCTCCTCGGCCGTTTTCAGGGTGCGGGGAGCGACGGGGGTGCCGGCGGCGGTGTGCACGCCCAGCCCGGACACGTATTCCATCACCTGGCTGTGCGGCCACTCGGCCAGGCGTTCCGCCTGCTCCGGGCCGGTGGCGGGCAGCGGCAGTGCCCCGTAGCCGAAGAAGGTCATCTCCACGGTGTACTCACGGTCCTTGGCACGCAGGGTGCCCGCGGCGCCGTTGCGCGGATTGGCGAAGGGCGCTCCGCCGTGCTCGGTGCGGACCGTGTTGGCCCGCTCGAACTGGTCGTCGCTCATGAGGACTTCGCCGCGGATCTCCAGCGTCACGGATTCGGTGAGCCGGTCCGGGAGACCGACGACGGTGCCGATCGCATGCGAGACGTCCTCACCGGCACTGCCGTCCCCACGGGTGATGAGCCGGGTGAGCCTGCCGTGCTCGTACCGCGCCGCGACGGCGAGCCCGTCGAGCTTCGGTTCGACGCTCCACACGTCGACGGACCTGCCGATCCGCCGCTCCACCGACGCGGTCCAGGCGAGAAGCTGCTCGGCCGAGAAGACGTTGTCCAGGGACAGCATGGGGACCGTGTGCGGCACATCGCCGGTGACGGCTCCGCCCGCGACCTTGCCGGTCGGCGAATCGGCGGCGATCGCGTCGGGGTGCTCGGCCTCCCACGCCGCGATGCCGCGCACCAGGCGGTCGTACGCGTCGTCGTCGAGTGCGCTTTCGCCCATCGCGTAGTACGCGGCAGCGGACTTGGCGGCGGTCTCGACCGCTGCGGCGTACGCCGCGGCGTCGGCGACGAGCGCGGCGGGAGCGGCGCCGTCGATTGCCGCGACGGGAGCGGCATCGGCGGCATGAGCAGCGGAAACGGCAGGTGATGTCGTCATGCCTCCCATACTGCCGCCCACCACTGACAACGGCCCCGGGACGGCGTCGGGGGCCCTGCGGGTGGTGAGGCCGGGTGCCCGAGTCGGCGCCTGAGCCCCTCGGTTGGCCCGACCGTGCGGGAGCCGGTGTTCATGGCACTGACGGTCCGGGCCGATGCGGACGAGGATATGAACCGAGGCCGTCTCGGTGGACTCCACGATCGTGCGTGCTCACCAGCACGCGGGGGCCGAGGCCCGCGGGAAGGGGCCCCGGCCGGCGAGCCGGACGACCACGTCGTCGGCCGGACTCACGCCGGACCGACTACGAGGAGCCGCCGGCGGCCGACGCCGTTTACTGGCGTTCCCCGCTGGGCAGCCGGGTACGCGCCCGCCTGCCGTCGTCGATGCCTACACACCTGTGACGGAACGGCTCGGCACCATGTGACAGCCACGGACGTGACGCGCGTCACTCCGGGTCCGGCCGCCGGGAGCGACCACCTACAACGAGGGTCCCCTGCCTCCTCAGTTCAACGGGTGCTCACAGCCGTTCCACTGCCCTGCCGGGCCGCGAACTCGTGTTCCCGTCCGCGGACATACGTCCGGCGATGACATATGCCACCGCCCCACGAGGCCGATTTCGCCACACTCATCACTGCGGTCACGGGCGCCGAGGCCCTGCACAGGTGCCGCGTACCATGGACTTCCGAACAGGAGGGCGAAGGCCCGGAGGGCCTGCGGCATATGCCCAAGGCACCACCGGATCGAGTGTTGCCAAATGGCTTACGGCACTTCTCCGCCTGTGCAACAGTCGTACCCGGTCCCTGTATCGGTCCTGGCCCGTGGCCGCGCCTGTATCGGAGTACGACATGCCGTCCCATGTGTTCGCGGACCGTCCCGCCCAACCGCCCGAGCGTGGCGCCGTCGACGCCCTCATCACCCGCACCCGAAGGCTGCGCGGAGACGTGGACGCGGTGCGCCAGGACACGGCAGGGGCCGACGACGACCCGCAGGGGCGATGGCAGCGGGCGCTCTACGATCTGGCCGTCCACCACCTGGACGACCTGGGCGCGCACCTGGACCAACTCCGGGAGGGCCTCCCGCCCGAGACCGCGGACGCCTTCGCGAGCGAGCTCGCCACATACGGGGCGGACAGCGCCGCGGGTGAAGGATCGCTGCTCAGCCGGGTCGGCAGCGCGGAGTGGAACCTGCTGACCGACGAGGTGAGCTGGTCCGAGGAGTTGTACCGGATCCTCGGCCGCGACCCCGAGGCCGGACCGATGTCCCTCGACGAGCTGCCCTCTGTCGTGTTCGCCGAGGACCAGTCCCTGCTCACCGCGATGGTGACGGACTGCCTGGTCGACGGACGGCCCATCGACGGCGAGTTCCGCACGGTGCGGCCCGACGGCCGCGTGCGCACCGTGCACATGATGGGCGGGCCCGTCCTCGACTCCGACGGATCGACGGCCTCCATGTGGGCCGTCCTCCGCGACGTCAGCGAACTGAGGCGCAGCCAGCGGGCGGTGCGCGAGAGCAGGGACTCCCTCCAGCGGCGGCAGCACTTCGAGCGGACCGAGCGCCGGCTCGCCGTCGAGATGCAGGAAGCCGTGCTCCCGCCCTGGTGCGGTTCGCTCCGCTTCCCGACCGGCAGCCCGACATCGCTGGACATCGCCGCCCACTATCTTCCCTCGGCGCACGGCGCCCTCGTCGGCGGCGACTGGTACGACGCCCTGGAACTGCCCGGCGGGGACACCCTGTTGAGCGTCGGCGATCTCACGGGCCACGGGGTGGCAGCCACATCGTCGATGGCCATGCTGCTCGGCGCCCTGCGGGGCATGGCGGTGGCGGGTGTCCGCCCGGGACAGCTCCTGGCCCATCTGAACCAGCTGCTGGACAGCTCCCCGCAGCCCGCCCTCGGCACCGCGGTGTGCTGCCGATACGTCCCGGCGACCCGCGTCCTGACCTGGGCGCAGGCGGGACACCCCGCCCCGCTGCTGTTCCGCGGAGGGACGGGGCGCGCACTGTCCACGCTCGACGGCGCGCTGCTGGGAGCGACCGGCGGTGCGTCGTACGAGCAGGGCGAACTGACCGTGCGGCCGGGTGATGTGCTGGTCCTGCACACCGACGGTCTGACGCGTACGAGCGAGGCGCCAGGGGGCGCCGCGGCTCCGGCGGACCGGCTGACGGCGCTGGCAGCACGGATCGCCGAGGCTCGTGACGCACAGGAGTGCCTCAGGGGCGTGGTGGAGGAATTGGGTGAGGGCGAACGCGAGGGCGACGCCTGTGTGCTGGTCGCGAAGGTGAACGCATAGTCAGAGGGTGGGCCCCGTGGACAGTGGTGCGAGTGCCCCTCGCCGGGGGCGACCGCCTCGTGACCGGTGGTCGAGCGTTGCGTCGTGACCGCGACGGCCAGGCTGACCGTTGATCGGTGGTCGGTGGTCGGTGGTCGAGCGTTGCGTCGTGACCGTCGGTCGACCGCCTCTTGACCGGTGGTCGAGCGCGTCACACCCGCCCGTCAGACCCGGGTGTTTCTGCGCTTCGCCGACGGATCGGTGGGCAGCGCCAGTTGGATCTCCTCGCGAAGGTCCTCGATCTTCGCGTAACCCGCGTACTGCCCGGTGAGCCGGTACATCTCCCGCAGCCGGTCCCACGTCCGGTGCGAGGAGGTCTCCCCCATCGACACCAGTGCCAGCCTGGCGTAGCGGTCGGCCTGTTCGGGATCGTCGGCGATGAAGCAGGCCGATGCCAGCGAGATGTAGTCGAAGATCTTGGAGCGCTGACGGCCGCCCTCGCGCAGCTGCAGTGCCTGCTTGGCGTGCCGCTGGGCGATGCTCGCCGCCGATGGATCGTGTTCGGCCAGCGTGCGGTAGGCGAGCGCCTGCATGCCGTGCATGTCCGCCTCGTCGAACATCTGCATCCAACTCGGTGGCGGCACATCGCCCTTGTCGGAGACGAACAGCTCCTCGGCCTCGCCGAGCGTGCGGCGCATGGCCTGCCCGCGCCCCATGGATGCCTGTGCCCAGGCTTCGATGGTGTGCAGCATCGCCCGGGTACGGGGCAGGGTCTGCTCCCCGGATCCCGTCTTGGCGAGGTTCATCAGGTCCAGGGCGTCGTCGGGCCGGCCCAGATGCACCATCTGGCGGGCGGCTCTCGACAGCGCTTCGCCGGCCCTGGGACGGTCGCCGCCCTCGCGCGCCGCGTGCGCGGCGATGACGAAGTACTTCTGGGCGGTGGGCTCCAGGCCGATGTCGTGGGACATCCAGCCCGCGAGGACGGCGAGATTGGCGGCGACGCCCCACAGGCGACGCTGGAGGTGGTCGGGGTGGCGGTAGGCGAGCATGCCGCCCACCTCGTTCAGTTGGCCCACGACCGCCTTGCGCTGCAGTCCGCCGCCGCGGGCGGCGTCCCAGGCGCGGAACACTTCGACGGACCGCTCCAGTGCATCGATCTCCTGCGACCCGATGGGGGCGGCCTCATAGCGGTCGTACCCAGCGGGGTCGGCGTGCAGGGGATCGGCGGCAAGGGCTGGGTGGTGGGATGTGCCGGGGTCGGTATTGAGCCAGTCGTGCATGGCGCTGCTGAGTGCTGAGCCCGCGGCGATTGCCGCGCCGGCGCCCACCAGGCCGCGTCGGTTGAGCATGAGGTCCATTCCCGTGAATTCGGTGAGGACCGCAGCCGTACGGTCGGGCGCCCACGGCAGACCGTCAGGGTTGTCGACTCCCTGGACGTCCCGCCGCTTCCCCGCTCGCCCACTCCGTGCGAAGCCGAGGTCCTCGATGGTCACGACACGACCGAGTCGCTCGGTGAACAGGGCCGCCAGCACCTTCGGCACGGGATCGCGCGGGGACTCGCCCATGTCGATCCAGCGCCGTACGCGCGAGGTGTCGGTCGCCAGTTGGGGGTGGCCCATGGCCGCCGCCTGCCGGTTCACGAGTCTCGCGAGTTCGCCCTTGGACCAGCCGGCCAGGCCGAACAGGTCGTTCAGGCGGGTGTTGGGTTCTCCGCTCACGTCAAGCCCCCAGGTTCTCGGCTGAGTTGACAGTAGCCCCGCGCCATAGGGCTGGCGACTATTCGCCAGGGTTCGCCAGGGTGCGCCAGATGGTGTGCCACCCGCGGCCCGGTGTCAGGTAGGAACGCGCCACCTCGCTCCGGCTGCCGGGGGCACATTCCCCAGGGTGTTGCCTCCGGTACGTCCGGGGCGGGGCAGTGCACGCAACCTGTCGGCGCACGAAGGGATCTGTATCTCCCATGTACACAGCATCGTCCTCCGTGTCCGCCCCGTCCCGGCCGCAGCGTTCGGCTGTTCCGGCCGGCTCCGGACCGTATCTCGACCCCGCTCACACCGGCCGGGCACGCAGGCCGGCCGGTGTGGTCGGCCAACCCCTCAGCGGGAGAATCGACTTGTCCGGCCCCCAGGGCGCGCAGCTGCGCAAGGCTGTCGCGTCGGTGCACCGGATCTGCCCGGAGTTCAATCCGGTGCAGGTGCTGCGCCGCAGCGGACGTTCCGTGCTGATCGTCGGAACGACGGGGCGTACCACCGCGGTCGCCAAGTGCTTAACGGACCACTCCCCCGCCTGGGCCGAGTCGCTCCGGCACGAAATAGCTTCCTACCGTGCGTTCGTGCGGCACCGGCCGCCGGTCCGGGTGCCCCGGCTCATCGCCGCCGACCCGGAGAACTGCACGCTGGTGATCGAGCGGATGCCGGGGCGCCCCGCGGCACTTGCCCGGCATCCGGTCGAGGCGCCGCCGAGGGCGGACGTACGCGCGGCGCTCGGCGCCGTCGCTCGGCTCAACTCCTGGCGGCCGCCCGCGGGGATGTTCGACGCACCACTCGACTACGGCTCTCGGATCTCGCGCTATCACGAACTGGGCCTGTTCACCGACCGGGACCTGGGCGATCTGCAGAAGCTGCTGCACGGGCTCGCCCAGGCAGGCGGCCGACAGGGCATGGGCCAGTTCTGTCACGGTGACGCGCTGTTGTCGAACATCCTCCTGTCCCCCACCGGTCCCGTCCTCGTGGACTGGGAGCACGCGGGCTGGTATCTGCCCGGGTACGACCTGGCGACGCTGTGGGCCGTGCTCGGGGACGCCCCGGCGGAACGCCGCCGCATCAGCCAGCTGGCCCAGCAGCACGGGACGGCGGCACGGGACGCGTTCCTGGTGAATCTGATGCTGGTGCTGACACGCGAGATCCGTACGTACGAGACCGCCGTGCAGCGCACGATGCGGGAGGCGCCTCCCGCCGTCGGCGGGCACGCACCGGCGTCGGGCCTCGCGGTCGGGGAGGAGCAGCGACTGCTGCTGCGGCGGCTGCACGACGACTGCGCACTGGCCCGCAGGGCGGTGCGCGCGGCGGTCGGCACACGCTGACCGGACGAGGGGGAAGCGCGCTGCGCGCCCGGTGCCGACACACCGCGGGCGCAGCGCGCTGTCGTGGCCGTCGGGATCGCCGCGCTGACCGGTTCGCTGACCGCTCGCTTCCGCAGCAGGTCGTGGACCGGCTCGCGAAGGAGTACGTGCGCACGGTCCACGACGACGCGTGTCCGGTCGCGATCCGGGGGACCGGAAGGGCCGACGGGGACCGGCCATTGGTCCACGCCAGTGACGCGCCGCAGCCCCGCGAGCCGTCGTCCCGAAAAGTCTGCGACACACGTACTGACGTGCAAATTCCCTCCCCGAAAGCGTGATTGACGGATCGTCTGTGGCCCGATACCCCTTAACGGTCCGGCCGCGCACCATCCGTCCTGGGAGGCTGCCTTGCAAGGATTCGCCCTCGCGCGCTCCAGAAGCGCGCGCCGACACGCCTGGACCGCGGGCTCGGCGGTGGCCGCTGCCGCTCTGCTGCTGCCCCTGCTCTCCGCGGGCACCTCGGCGAACGCGGACGGGCGCCCTTCGGCATCGGCGCTGCAGCGCGATTTCGCCGAGGCCGCTGATGAGTTCGGGGTGCCGGAGAGCGTGCTGCTCGGCGTGTCGTACCTGCAGTCCCGCTGGGACGCGCACGGCGGGGCCGCCAGCGTCACCGGGGGCTACGGTCCCATGCATCTCACCGACGCTCGGACGGCGCTGGCCGAGGCTCCGCACCATTCGCACGGGGTGGAGGACGCGCGGGGCGACGACGCCCGTACGGCGCGCGCGGCGGCCGAGGCCGCGCTGCCGGAGCCGGCGTCGCTGCCGCCTCGGCTGCGCACAATGGAGCGGGCGGCGCAGGTGTCGGGCATCGGCCGGGAGCGGCTGCGGGACGACGCGGCGGCGAATGTACGCGGCGGTGCCGCGCTGCTCGCCGACGCGCAGAAGTCGCTGGGCCTTCCGCCGAGCGACGACCCGGCGCAGTGGTACGGCGCGGTGGCCAGGTTCTCGGGTGCGGACGACGTGGCGACGGCGAGGACGTACGCCGACGACGTGTTCGATGTGATCCGCACGGGCCACGCCCGGACCACGGACAGCGGCCAGCGGATGGTGCTGGCGTCCGACCCCGATGTGGCGCCGGACCGTTCTCAGGTGGCGGAGCTCGGTCTGCGCACGGCCGACGCGGCACGGACGGAGTGTCCGCGGTCGGTGGCGTGCGAGTGGATCCCGGCGCCGTACGAGGAGTTCGGCGCGGGCGACTACGGCAACCACGACAAGGCGGGGCGGCCCGACTCGCAGTCGGTGGAGTACATCGTCGTCCATGACACCGAGGCCACCTGGGACACCACCCTGCGGCTGGTGCAGGATCCGCAGTATGTGTCGTGGCAGTACTCGCTGCGCTCGTCGGACGGGCACGTCGCGCAGCATGTGCCGCTCAAGGACGTGGCCTGGCACGCCGGGAACTGGTTCGTGAACGCCAAGTCGGTGGGCCTGGAGCACGAAGGGTTCCTGGTGTCGCCGGACGCCTGGTACACGGAGGCGATGTACCGCACGTCGGCGCGGCTGGTGCGCTATCTCGCGCACCGGTTCGGCATTCCGCTGGACCGTCAGCACCTCCTCGGTCATGACAATGTGCCCGGGACGACCACGGCCACGATCCGGGGCATGCACACCGACCCGGGACCCTACTGGGACTGGCAGCACTATTTCACGCTGCTGGGCAGGCCGTTCATTCCCCAGGCGGGTCCGGACAGCGCGGTGGTCACCATCCGGCCGGACTACGACGCGCACCGGCCGCCCTACACCGGTTGTGTGAAGGCGGGTGAGGCCTGTACGCCGCACGGCTCGGGCGCGGTCCGGCTGCACACGGACCCGAGCGAGGGTGCGCCGCTGGTCAAGGACATCGGACTGCGTCCTGGCGGGCAGGACTCGACGACCGGGGTGAACGACACCGGTGCGCGGGCCTCGACGGGCCAGCAGTACGCGGTCGCCGGGCGCGAGGGCGACTGGACGGCCATCTGGTACCTGGGTCAGAAGGCGTGGTTCCACAATCCGCGTAAGAAGCCGACGGCGGTGGCGGCGCGGACGCTGGTGCTGACCCCGAGGGACGGGCTTGCCGAGGTGCCGGTGTACGGGCGGGCGTACCCGGAGGCGTCGGCCTATCCGGCGGGCGTGCCCGTACAGCCCGTCTCGCCGCTGCCGTACAAACTGCTCGCAGGCCAGAAGTACGTGGTGGGTGACCGGCTGCCGGGCGAGTACCTCTACGCGACGACGTTCGACACGGCCGGCCACCGGGTGGTGCGGGGCAAGGAGATGTACTACGAGATCCAGTTCGGGCACCGCGTGGCGTTCGTGAAGGCGGCCGACGTGGCGGTGACCGGCCGCTAGTGCCGCGACGCGCAGGGCTTGCCGGGAGGGCACCAGGAAGCGCGGCAGCGGAACCGCGGGGTGCCATCGGCCGTGGGGTCCGGTGGCACCCCGCCCCCGTTTCGTGGGGTTGTGTGACTAATCGCCCGGGTGCGTGCGCCGGTTGGGCGAAGGGTAGGGCTGGGCCGACCACCACCTGGTCCGCGCCCCGGTGCGCGGATGCTCACCGAAAGGCCCTTGAGTGCCATGGCACAGCCCTTCGAACTGCCGGACTTCTATGTGCCGTATCCGGCGCGGCTCAACCCGCATGTCGAGGAGGCGCGACGGCACACGACGCAGTGGGCACGGCGGATGGGAATGCTGGAGGGTTCCGGCATCTGGGAGGAGAGCGACCTCGCCGCCCACGACTACGCGCTGCTGTGCGCCTCCACGCATCCGGACTGCGACGCGGAGGCGCTGAGCCTGGTCACGGACTGGTATGTGTGGGTCTTCTTCTTCGACGACCACTTCCTGGAGGTCTTCAAGCGCACCCAGGACCGGGCGGGTGGCAAGGCGTATCTGGACCGGCTGCCGGCGTTCATGCCGATGGACCCGTCCGAGGGGACGCCCGAGCCGACGAACCCGGTCGAGGCGGGCCTCGCCGATCTGTGGGCCCGCACGGTGCCCGCCATGTCACCCGCCTGGCGCGCCCGTTTCGCGCTGTCCACCGAGAACCTGCTCAACGAGTCGATGTGGGAACTGTCCAACATCAACGAGGGTCGCGTCGCGAACCCGCTCGAATACATCGAGATGCGCCGCAAGGTGGGCGGGGCGCCCTGGTCGGCGGGGCTCGTGGAGTACGCGGCCGGGGCCGAGGTCCCCGAGTCCGTCGCGGACTCGCGCCCGCTGCGGGTGCTGCGCGACGCGTTCTCGGACGCGGTGCATCTGCGCAACGATCTGTTCTCGTACCAGCGGGAGGTGGAGGAGGAGGGCGAGAACAGCAACGGCGTGCTGGTCCTGGAGACGTTCCTCGGCTGCACGACGCAGGAGGCGGCGGACGCCGTCAACGACCTGCTGACCTCCCGCGTCCAGCAGTTCGAGAACACCGCGCTGACCGAAGTGCCCGCGCTGTGCCTGGAGAAGGGGCTGAGTCCAGTGGAGTGCGCGGCGGTCGCCGCCTACGCCAAGGGGCTCCAGGACTGGCAGTCCGGCGGCCACGAGTGGCACCTGCGCTCCAGCCGCTACATGAACGAGGGGGTGGACACCGGGCCGGCGTCACCTCTGGACGGTGTGCTCGGGACGTCGGCCCTCGACATCAGGACGCTGTTCGGGCGGCCGGCGGCGGCCCGGCTGCGTACGCTCACGCACCGGCCGCAGCCGGTGGGGCCCTCGCGGCTGCCCGAGTTCGACCTGCCGTTCGCCCTCTCGCTCAGCCCGCATCTGGACGACGCACGCGCCATGTCGCTGGCCTGGGCGAGCCGCATGGGCCTGCTGAACGACATCTGGGACGAGGCGAAGCTCGCGGGTTTCGACTTCGCGCTGTGCTCGGCCGGGCTGGACCCGGACGCCACACCGGAGGAGCTGGAGCTCAGTGCCGAGTGGCTGACCTGGGGCACGTACGGCGACGACTACTACCCGCTCGTCTACGGCCGGACGCGCGATCTCGCGGGTGCCAGGCTGTGCAACGAGCGGCTGAAGCAATGCATGCCCGTCGACGAGCCGGAGGCGGGCGCGGTCGTCGCCGTCGCTCCCATGGAGCGCAGCCTGGCGGACCTGTGGGCCCGTGCCGCGGGACCCATGTCGCCGAGCGCCCGGCAGTCCCTGCGCAGGGCGATCGACGTCATGCTGGACAGCTGGCTGTGGGAGCTGCACAACCAGGCGCAGCACCGTGTGCCCGACCCGGTCGACTACATGGAGATGCGACGGCTGACGTTCGGCTCGGACCTGACCATGAGCCTTGCCCGGCTGCGGCACGAGGGCGAGCTCCCGCCGGAGATCTACGCGAGCGGCCCGCTGCGCAGCCTGGAGAATTCCGCCGCGGACTACGCCTGTCTGCTCAACGACCTGTTCTCGTACCAGAAGGAGATCGAGTACGAGAGCGAGGTCCACAACGCCGTCCTGGTGGTGCAGACGTTCTTCGACTGCGACTACGCCACGGCGGCCACGATGACGGACGGGCTGATGCGCTCGCGACTGCGTGAGTTCCTGCATGTGAAGGAGCACGAACTGCCCTTGCTGTGCGAGGACTTCGCGCTGGACGAGAAGGCCCGGGCGGCGCTCGCCGGCTATGTGGGTGAGCTGGAGGACTGGCTGGCCGGGATTCTCAACTGGCACCGGAACGCCCGGCGTTACCGCGAGGAGGACCTGCGCGGCGGAGCCGCCCCCTGGCGGCTCGGCATCCCCACGGGGATCGGGAGGTCGGCCTTCCGGCTGACGCTGCCCGACCAGCCGTCGAAGGTGCGGGTCCAGTGACGACGGGCGCGCCGGTGTCCTCGCCGCCGGTGGCGAGGACACCGGGGCGCCGTCGTCGAGTCCGGGGCCGTTGTGCGCGTGGATCCGCGACGGTGCCTCAGGCCGTCACCTCGGCATGGTGTCTCCGGCCGCCGTCGGGGCATGATGCCTCAGGACACGGCCGTGCCGAGCAGGTCGGTCACCGCGGCCAGTCCGCGTGGGCGCAGTGGGTCCCGGGCCGCCGGGAGGATGTACGCGGGGATGCCCGCTGCGGTGGCCGCGCCGTCCCGTACGGGGTCGTCGCCCACCATGAGGGCGTGTCCAGGGGGTACGCCCAGGAGATCGCAGGCGGTCTGGAAGAGGGCCGGGTCCGGCTTCTGCACGCCCAGCTCGCAGGACAGAACGAACCGGGTCACGAGACCGTCCAGACCGGCGTGGGCGAAGGAACCCCGGATATCCCAGCCCGTGTTGCTCACCACGGCCACCGGGACCTCTGCCGCGTGCAGTGCGGTCAGCACCTGCGGCGTGTCCGGATAGGGGTGCCAGCCGTCGGCCGCGATCACGCAGTCGTAGAACGCCTCCGCGATCAACGCGTCGCTGCCCGGGGCCGATGCGGCCAGTGCGGTCCAGATTGCGCGGTGCCGGTCGGCCGACAGGTCCGCGTTCTCGCGCCGTGCCCGGCCGTCGGGAGAGTCGACCACGGCGAGTATCCCGGTGCACAGCCGCTGCGCCTGCGCATGCCCCAACTCGCGGCCGCGTGCGGCACAGCGGGCGATCAGACGCTCGGGACGGATCACCGAGGTGTCGTCGAACAGTGTGCCGGAGAAGTCCATGAGGACCGCGCCGGGCCGGGGCCGTCCCGGGCCGGGCCGCCCGTACGTCGGTGCCATCAGTGGTACTCCCGCAGCAGTGGAATCGAGGCGAGCAGGGTGAAGGCCCCGAGGGCCAGGCACAGCAACGGCAGCCCGCCTGCGGCGAGGAGCGGTCCGGCCATGCCGAGCGTGCCGACGACCGCGCCCGCCCCCATCGCCGACTCTCCGAGACCCTCGGCCCGGTGGCGGTGCGCGGGCGCGGCGGTGCGGATCACCAGGGCGCTGCCGCTGACGAGCTGGAGGTTCCAGCCCAGACCGAGCAGCAGCAGTCCCGGTACGGCGGCCAGGCTGCCGCCGGTGCCCGCGGGGGCGATGAGCGGAAGCGCGAGCAGTTGGACGAGGCCGCCGAGCAGTGCCGTCCGCCGCGGTCCGGCACGGTCGCAGAACCATCCGGACAGGGCCGACGGGCCGAACATCAGCACGACATGGCCGGCCACCAGCAGCCCAACCGTGTCCAGCGACCAGTGGTGGGCGTGCAGACGGGCGGGGGCGACGCCCATCGCGGTCACCATGGTCAGGTTCGAGACGCCCAGCACGATCAGCGCGAGGGCCGCGCCACCGGTCAGCCGTCGGCCCGTGAGCCGGTGGCCCGTGAGCCGGTGGCCAGCGGCGGAGTTGTCGGCCTTCGGACGGTCACGGGTGCCGGCGCCGCCCGGCTGCGGATCGTCGCTCGCGGCGAGCACGGCGGTGCCCCGGACCCCGACGGTGTGCCGCAAACGGAGTTGCAGCCGCAGCGTCAGCGCGGCGGCGGCAGGGAAGGCGACGGCCGCCAGCAGGTACAGGCCTGCGGCGGCCGGCAGCTCCAGGGACCTCGCCACCGAACCCGCGGGGCCGAGCAGCGCCGGTCCGCCGACCGCACCCGCGGTGACCGCGGTCAGAGCGGCGCTCATGGCCCGTGCGCTGTGCCCGGCCGGCGCGAGGTCGGCCGCCACGTAGCGGCCGAGCATGACGGCGTTGTTGCCGATCCCGAGCAACACGCTGCCCACGAGCAGCGTGGCGGGGTCGGTGAGCGCGGCCGCAAGGACCACCAGGGCGGCCCCCGCCGTGGCCAGTGCGTAGCCGACGGCGAGGCCCGCGGTCCGTCCGCGCCGTCGCATCAGCGCCGTGAGCAGCGGTGCGGACACGGCGGCTCCCAGCACCAGGAGGCCGAGGGGCAGAGCCGCGTAGGCGGTGGATCCGAGGATGTCCTCGGCGATGAGCGAACCGGCCGTGCCACCGGCGGCAAGTCCGAGCGCACCCACGCCCTGCGCGGCGAGCAGGGCGCGCAGCGCGGATCTCCCGCTCCCCACGGCAGGCGCCTCGCCGGGGGCCCGGGTGAGTCCGGTGGCAGGCGCGGCGTCACGGGGGCCGGCCGGTGCCGCGCCGCGGGGACCGGTCCGTGAGGTCATCACGCGGCCTTGGCGGGCGGGCGCAGGCGGGCCGCGTGCTTGCGGAACAGATCGTCGATCCTGAGGTGTTCAGCCGGCATCCGCTCCCGGTGCGGCGTGGTGAGCCTGACGATGCGGCGTACGGAGTCCGGTTCAGCATCGTTGATCGCGTGGTCGAGCAGCCCCCAGGCCAGCGCGTCGAAGACGCCGCGGATCCAGTTCTCGTCGGTGCGGTGGGCGCACAGCCGGGTCAGGTGGTCGACGCCCGCACGCAGTTCGGGGGTGAGCCGGGCGCGGCCGCCGGCGCAGTCGACGTCGCCGCCGGGGCCGGGCCGCACGGACGGCGCCTCCAGGGCGTTGATCAGCGGGCTGATCTCACCGGAGTAGCGAGGGTCGTAGAGCCCGGGGTAGGGCTGCTCCTCGTAACCAGGCTCGTATCCGACGACCTCCACGGGGACGGGCCGGCCCTGTTCGGCCACCGCACCCAGGGCGAGGTCCATCAGGCTCACGGGCCAGCCCAGGTCGTGGATGGCGTACAGCCGGAAACGGTCGTCGAGCGGGGCCAGCGACGCGGCGAGCAGCAGCCGGGCCGACTCGCGCGCCGACTGGACGTAGAACGAGGTGTCCCTGCCGTGCAGTCGCAGGGGTTCACCACGTCGGCACCAGTCCCGGAAGCGGCCGAGCACGATCGCGTTGTCGACGACGTGGGTGAAGCGGACGGCAGCGCCCGGCAGGACGCCCCGCTCGGCCGCGTCGACGACGAGCCACTCGCCGGTACGTTTGCTCTGGGCGTAGACGTCGCTGGTGTAGGGCCGCAGCGCCTTGCCCGTGGAGGCGTACACGAGCTGGCCGGTCCCGGCCGCGACGCAGGCCTCGATGACGTGGGCCGTGCCCAGCACGTTGGTGCTGATGGTGTGTGCCGCCGCGCGCTCGGCCAGACCCGGGTCGCGCTGTGCGGCCAGGTGGAAGACGAGGTCAGGACGAATCCGTCGCAACAGTGCGGTCAGCCCGGCGCCGTCGCGGATGTCGAGAGTGTGGTGCTCGTCGGCGTCGGGCAGGCGGGGCTGCTCCTCCAGTCCCACGCCGACGACACGCGCCGGGGAGCAGGCCCGGAGTTCGGCGAGCAGCGCCCGCCCGATACAGCCCGCCGCTCCGGTGACGACGACGGTGCGGCCGGCGATACGCCTGCGCAGGTCGTCCTCGGGCACGCGGATGGTTCGCCGTTGTACGTCCAGATAGTCCTGGAACGCGGAACGGCTCTGCTCGGACACGGTGTCGGGGACCACCGGTTCGGGCCGGCCACCCGCGGAGTCGACCATGTGTTCCATAAGGCACCTCGCGTTCGTGGGAGAGCTGTGCTCCGAACACGGGCGAGCGTAGGAAGGCGGGGCGGGGCCCGCCACGAACCACTCCAGTGTCTGTCAACTCGACTGCCTCACATTCGACTTGACCAATTCACCCCTGCCGTCTTCCGGCGATGCGGCCGTCCGCGCATACACTGCACCGCCCGCCGCCGGAGGAGGCAGCACCGTCGGGTCGTGGTGGCGGAGCGCTGCCGGTGCCGGAGGCGAAACCGGGAGAGAACCCGAAAACCGAGGGGAAGTCCAAGGGCAATGGACACAGCGCAGCAGCAGCGTGCGAGTCTGGTGATCGCCTCCAACCGCGGACCGGTCGAACGGCGGACCGGTGACGACGGCCGGGTGGTCGTGCACCGCGGAGCCGGCGGCCTGATCGCCGTACTCGGCCCGGCGCTCGCCTCGCACGGCGGGGTGTGGGTGGCCGCCGCCCTGACCGACGAGGACCGGGCCGCCGCCCGGGACCTGCGCGCACGGGGCCGGCTCGACGAAGTGGGCCTGCCCGAGGGCCCGATCGGCGTACGGCTGCTCGACCTCGACCCAGCCCTCTTCGCCGCCTACTACCAAACGGTCTCCACGGAGCTGTTGTGGTTCCTGCAGCACCATTTGCCCCATGATGGCGGGAAGTCGGCCTTCGACGCGGAACTGAGATCCCACTGGGACGGGTACCGCCGGGTCAACGACGACTTCGCGGCCGCGTGCGCCGAGTCCGCACTGCCCGGCGGCACCGTACTGCTGCAGGACTACCACCTGACGCTGGCCCCGCGCCGGCTGCGGGAGTTGCGCCCGGATCTGCGGAGCGCGCACTGCACCATGACGCCGTGGGCCGACCCCGAGCGCTTCGCCGTGCTCCCCCTCGACGTGCAGCGGGAGTTGGTGACGGGTCTGCTGGGAGCAGATCTGGTGTGCTTCCTCGTGCCGCGCTGGGCCGAGGCGTTCCTGTCCTGCTGCGAGCAGCTGGGGCTGCGCACCGACCGCACCCGACGGGCGGTGCGCGGCCCGGACGGGCGCTGGTCGCGGGTGCGCTGCTTCCCGGTGGGCGTGGACGCCGATGCCCTGCACACGCGCGCCGCGGCCCCGGACGTGGCGGAGCACGAACGCCGGCTGCGCGACGTGACCGGGGACGCCCGCCTGGTGGTGCGGGTGGACCGGATGGAACCGTCGAAGAACATCGTGCGGGGGCTGGAGGCGTACGCGCGCTTCCTCGAACAGCACCCCGGCCGGCACGGCTCGGTGGTGCACTTCGTTCTCGCCTACGCTTCACGTGGCGAGCTGGCCGCGTACCGCGAGCTCGCGGCGCAGGTCGAGATGCTCGCCGCAGGAATCAACGAGCGCTTCGGCAGGGACGGTTGGCAGCCGGTCGTCCTGGAGACCCGCAACGACTTCGGGCGCGGACTGGCAGCAATGGCCCTGGCCGACGTGCTGGTGGTGAATCCGGTACGGGACGGTATGAACCTCGTCGCGAAGGAGGCCGCCGTACTCAGCCGGCGCGATCTGGCGCTGGTCCTGTCCCGGCACGCCGGAGCGGCTGACGACCTCGCCGACGGCTGCGTCCTGATCGACCCCTTCGACGTCCAGGAGCTCGCGGACGCCATCGCCGCGGGCCTCGACCTGTCCCGGGCGGAGCGGGCCGAACGGCTGGAGAGGCTGCGCAAGGGCGCGGTGGCGCTGCCACCCGAACGGTGGCTGACCGACGTCCTGGCGGAGCTTGCTCAGGCTGCCGAGGAAGAAAGGGAAGGAGCGGAGCGGGCCGTCGAGGCCGCGGAATAGGTCCGGCGGAATAGGTCCGCGGGCAGGTGCAGGGGGCAGGTGCGGTGCGGGCTGGGCGATGCCGGGGTCCGCTCACCTGTCGCTCACGCACGTCGCCGTGCCCGCGCAAGGCGGGCGCGGCGATGCGGTGTGCGGTGTGCTCGTGCAGTGGGTTCAGCCCTGCTGGAAGAGCTCCGCGGGCAGCGGCTTCAGCAGCGCGTAGAGGTCGTCGGTGATCGGACGGTCCCAGCTGGCGATCGTGACGAGCACATTGTCGCTGCGGTCGAACTGGACGCAGGAGATCCGGCTTTCGGAGAGCTTGACGCGCCGGACGATCAGCAGATTGTCGCCCTGCATCACCGGCGTGTCCTCGATGTCGACCACCTCGACGGGCTCGTCGTTGTCCAGAGCGATGAGGAGCTGGGCGACCTCGAAGGGGATCTCGCCCTCCTCGACCTCGCGGGCGGGGGACCCCTCGGGAAGGTTGCCGATGATCATCGCGGGGCCGCGGCCGCCGAAGAGGTCGTAGCGCAGGAAGACGCCCTGGCAGCTGCCGTCGGGAGCGGGCAGCAGGCCGGCGCCGAGATTTCCGGGCCAGTCGCCCGGGTCCATGGCCAGGACATCGAAGTCCGGACCCGCGGGTGTGGCGGCGCTGCGGCGGCGGAGAAACGACATAACCGCAATGGTACGTGCCCGCAGGGGGTCGGCCGAGTCGGGGCAGGGACCCTGTCGCGTGCGACCGGGGCGCTGGCCTCCATGGTCACCGCGGGCGCGGGGCCGCCTGCCGGGGGCCGCCTTGAACGCGCGCGGCCCCGCGCCCGTACCCCTGTGCGCACCCGTTGTCCGCGAGGAGCAGAGCACCGACGAAGATCCGTACCGACACGTGAGGATCAGCCCATGAATGACCCCATCGGCCCCGACCTGCAGGCACTTCCCGACGGCGAGGCAGAACTCCGCCTCGTGGTCCGACTCCAGTGGGAGGACGTGGCGGCGCTCGGCCAGGAGGCGGGCAGGCTCGCCGCTCGGATGCAGCGGCCCGTGAGCCTCGACGAGGCCGCCGGGCACCGGCTGCGCACTCGCTCCGCGATGCGCGCCAAGCCCGCCCCGGACCCTGCCCCGCCGCTCCCGCCGTCGGCGGCCTCGGTCTCGTCCGTCTCGACGCTGACGGCCCGTACGCCGGGCGAGCACGCCCGCCAGGCCATCGAGAAGATCAACGGCTCGGCGGCCGGCCCGTCCCACGGCGCGACCCAGACGTCCGCCTGACGCGGCTGCGGCCGCGGTCCGGGAGGGAGGAGACCTGGGCTGAGACCGGGTCGCCGCAGGCGGTCGACAGGGCAGGGGCCGACCTGCGCCGCAGGCGGTCGCCCGGGTCGGGGGTACGGAGATACGGGGCACCGCGGATACGCCGGCCGCCGACCGGGGTACAAGCGCCGCGGACGCGCCGACCGAGCTACGGCCACCGCGGATACGCCGGCCGCCGACCGAGGTGGGTGCGGGGCCTGCGCGCCCAGTGCCGGGCGCGGCCGGCTGCCGCGCCTCCCCGCGGTCTCGCCCCGCGGCTCGCGTCGCCTCGGCGATCGGGCCCGGAGCGCGGACCGGGTGATCCGTCGGGAACGACCGGCCTGCGTGCACCGGGCGCGGCCGGCTGCCGCCCTCCTCCGCGCGGTCTCGCCCCGCGGGCCATCGAGGCCGTCCACGTGCCGGCGGGAGCCACTCCTTCAGTCCCGCCGTATACCCGCCAGGCCGTCGGCCACGCCCCGATGCCCGTCGTGGCGGATCGTGAGGTCGAGGACAAGGGGGACGAGGACGAGGCAGTGAGCAGGCGCGGCCGTGCCGGCCACCGTGGCCCCGCAGCCGGGCGGCCCCCGGCCACTCCACGTCAGGCCGAGTCAGGTCGAGTCATCCCCTCATGTCACGTCAGGTCGAACTCACCGTCGCGGGCGTTCAGCACGAAGGCACGCCACTCGGCAGGGCTGAAGATCAGCGACGGACTCTCGGGCCGCCCCCCGTTACGCATCGCGACAAAGCCTTCGACGAAGGCGACCTGGACGTCGCCCACTCCCTGACTGCCCGACTGCCAGTCGGCGCCGCTGAGATCAAGCTCCGGCTTGTCCCAGCCCGAAAACATGTGCGTGGTAGTGGTGGTGGTGCTGTCGGCCACGTCCCTGCTCCTCACCGCATCGACTCCCGGGCAAGACTAGCGACGGTGCCGGGTCGCGGACAGGGCGCGGACACGCGGCGCGGCGCGGCGTCGGCTGACCGGCCGGCCGATGCGTGCCGCGTCATGCGGTCGGCGGCTCCGCCCCCACGAGCCACATGGAGAAGAACTGCGATCCGCCGCCGTAGGCCTGGCCCAGCGCCCTGCGGGCGCCGTCGACCTGGTGCTCCCCGGCCTGTCCGCGCACCTGCAATGCCGCCTCGGCGAAACGGATCATGCCCGAGGCCCCGATGGGGTTGGTGGACAGCACGCCGCCCGACGGGTTGACAGGCAGATCGCCGTCGAGTCCGGTCGCTCCGGACTCGGTGAGCTTCCACCCCTCGCCTTCCGCGGCGAAGCCCAGGTTCTCCAGCCACATCGGCTCGTACCAGGAGAACGGTACGTACATCTCGACCGCGTCGATCTCGCGGCGCGGGTCGGTGATGCCTGCCTGCCGGTAGACATCGGCGGCGCAGTCCTTTCCGGCCTGCGGGGAGACGAAGTCCTTGCCCGCGAACATCGTCGGCTCACTGCGCATGGCACCACCGTGCATCCAGGCGGGCGGCGCGGGCGAACGGGCCGCGCCCCTGCGGTCGGTGAGGACCATGGCGCAGGCGCCGTCGGAGGAGGGGCAGGTCTCGGAGTAGCGGACGGGGTCCCAGAGCATGGGCGACGCCTGCACCTTCTCCAGGGTGATGTCGTGCTCGTGCAGGTGGGCGTACGGGTTCTTGAGCGCGTTGCGGCGGTCCTTGTAGGCGACGAGGGAACCGATCGTGCCCGGTGCGCCGGTACGCCGCATGTAGGCGCGTACGTGGGGGGCGAAGAAGCCGCCGGCCCCCGCGAGGAGGGGTTGCTGGAAGGGGATCGGCAGCGACAGGCCCCACATGGCATTGGACTCGGACTGCTTCTCGAAGGCGACCGTGAGGACGGTGCGGTGGACGCGTGCGGTGACCAGGCCTGCGGCGACGAGCGCGGTGGAACCGCCGACCGATCCGGCGGTGTGCACGCGGAGCACGGGTTTGCCAACGGAGCCGAGCGCGTCGGCGAGATACAGCTCGGGCATCATCACGCCCTCGAAGAAGTCCGGTGCCTTGCCGATGACGACGGCGTCGATGTCGGCCCAGCCGAGCCGGGCATCGTCCAGGGCCCGCTGCGCGGCCTCGCGGACGAGTCCGGCGATGGAGACGTCGCGGCGGGCGGCGACGTGCTTGGTCTGGCCGATGCCGACGACGGCCACGGGCTCTCGGGGCATGTCAGACCTCTCCTTCGAGGACGGCGACCAGGTTCTGCTGCAGGCACGGGCCGGACGTGGCGTGGGCGAGCGCCCGGTCGGACGTGCCGCGGTGGATGCGGGCGGCCGCCTCGCCGAGCCTGATCAGGCCGGTGGCCATCACCGGATTGGCTGCCAGCGCTCCGCCGGACGGGTTGACCCTCACGCTGTCGTCGAGGGCGAGACTCCGGCGCAGGACGATCTCCTGCGAGCTGAACGGCGCATGCAGTTCCGCGGTGTCGACCGGTCGCTCGAACGCTCCGGCGTGCTCGGCCGCGAGGCGCGTCGACGGCGAGTGCGTGAGGTCCCGTACGCCGAGGGAGTGGGCCTCGACACGGTGGTCGATGCCCCGTATCCACGCAGGCCGGGGGCACAGTGCGCGGGCGGTGTCGCCGGCGGCGAGGACCACCGCGGCCGCGCCGTCGCCGACCGGCGGACAGTCGGCGGCCCTGAGCGGCCGGACAAGGTGCTCGGTGGCGGGAAGCTCGCCCTTGAGCTGAGCGTGAGGGTTGGCGGTCGCGTCGGCACGGCTGCGGGCGGCGACCGCCGCGAAGACGGACTCGTCGGCGATGCCCGCGTCGATGACCGCCTGCGCCTGGAGGGCGGCGAGGGCAACCGAGTCGGGCCAGAGCGGGGCGAGGTAGTACGGGTCGAGCTGACGGCTCAGCACCTCGCGTACGTCACCGGGGGATGACTTGCCATACGCGTAGACGAGCGCGGTGTCCGCCTCACCCGTCAGGAGTTTCACCCACGCCTCGTACAGGGCCCAGGCGCCGTCCGTCTCGACGTGCGACTCGCTGATCGGCGGCCAGGCGCCCACTCCGTCGAGGGCCATGGTGAACGAGAAGGCGCGTCCGGCGAGATAGTCGCTGGACCCGGAGCAGGTGAAGCCCATGTCGCCGGCCGTCAGGCCCGTACGGGTGAGGACGTCGTGCAGCACCGGCATGAGCATCTCGACCTCGGACACGTCGTCCGTGCGGCGCCGGTGGTCGGTCTGCGCGAAGGCGACGATGGCGACGTCCCTGGCGTACCGCGTCACAGGAGCTCCTTGTACGTGTCGTAGTCGGCGTCGGGCTCGCCGGTCGGCCGGTAGTGGTCGGGGTGAAGCGTGCCGTCCCGCCACACCGGTTCGACGCGCAGCCCCATGCGCACCTGGTCGTACGGGATGCCTGCGATGCGCCCGTGCAGCGCGAGGTCGGCGCCGTCGAGGGCGATGTGCGCGTAGACGTAGGGCACCTCGATGGCGTCGTTCAGGGCGTTCCTGGCCTTGATGTTGACGATGCAGAACGTGGTCACGGTGCCGCTGGGGCCGACCTCGACCTGTTCCGCGGTCGCCACCCCGCACGTGGGGCAGGCGCCGCGGGGCGGGACGTAGACCTTCCGGCAGCGTGGACAGCGTTCGCCGACGATCCTGCGCTCGGAAAGCGCGGCGAGGTGGGCGCTCTGCGCGCGCCCGGGAGCGTAGGTGTAGTCGAGCCGGGCGGGGGTGACGATGGTGGTGACGGGGTCGTCGAAGGCGCCGCTGTGAGGGCGGGCGGGGGCGGCGGCTGCGGTGCCGTACGGCTCCCCGACGCGCCCCGCGCCATGGCCCGCATCGTTCTCCGTGGCGTACGGCTCCTTCTCGTACGGCTCCGTGTCGTACGGCTCCGTGTCGTACGGCTCCGTGTCGTACGGCTCGAAGCAGGCGATGTCCGTGATGGCGCCGGTGCGCTGCACGGCCCATCGGACGCGCACCCGCATACCGGTGTGTACGGCATCGGGGCCGGGCGCGTCGAGGACGTGCAGCAGCGCGGTGTCGGCGCCGTCGAAGCGGACGAGCACCCAGGCGAAGGGGGTGGTCAGCGGCTGGCCGCGGCGCGGGACCGCGTTCCAGGCCCAGGTGATGACCGTGCCGGTGGCGCCGACCTCGACCAGGCTGCTCAACTCCTCGGCGGTGACGGGGTCGTACTCGACGGGTGGCACGAGCACCTTGCCGTCGCCGGTGCGCACGCCGAGGACGGCCTTCTCGCGCAGCCCGGTGAGGAAGGCGCTCTGCACGGCACCGAGGGAGCGGGTGAAGGGGAACTCGACGACCATCGGCGCACTGAGCGCCCCTGTCGCGGGTCCGGGTCCGGGTGTCATGGGAGGCGCTCCGTTCTGCGCGACGGACGGGGTCAGGCCCGGCGGTAGACCGGGGGACGTTTCTCGGCGAAGGCGCGGGCGCCTTCCTTGGCGTCGGCCGTGTCGAAGAGCGGCCAGCCCCGCTTCAGTTCGGCGGCCAGTCCCTCCGCCTCGGCCATGTGGGCCGTGGCGTAGACGGATGCCTTGACGGCCTCCACGGCCAGCGGGCCGCAGGCATTGATCCGTTCCGCGATGCCGAGTGCCGTCTCCAGCGCGGTGTCGTCCGGGACGACACGGCCCACGAGCCCGATCCGGAACGCCTCGTCGGCGCTGTAGGGGCGGCCCGTGAGCAGCATCTCCAGGGCGTGGGTGTGCGGGATCTGGCGCGGCAGCCGTACGGTCGAGCCGCCGATCGGGAACAGTCCGCGGCGGACCTCGAAGAGTCCGAACGTCGCGCCTTCGCCCGCGACACGGATGTCGGTGCCCTGCAGGATCTCGGTGCCGCCCGCCACGCAGTGGCCCTCGACGGCGGCGATCACCGGTTTACGGGGCCGGTGGTGGCGGAGCATCGCCTTCCAGTGCAGATCGGGGTCGGCTGCCATCCGGTCCCGGTACTGCTGCCCGGCCATGCCCCGGCCGGCGAGCGCCTTGAGGTCCATGCCGGAGCAGAAACTGCCGCCGGCGCCGGTGAGGACGACGGAGCGGACGGTGTCGTCGTCGTCCGCCTGCAGCCAGCCGTCGTACAGGCCGACGAGCATGGCCATGGACAGGGCGTTCTTCGCCTCGGGCCTGTTGAGGGTGAGCACGAGTGTGGCGCCTTCGCGCCGCACGGTGAGGTGTTCGGTACCGCCGTCTCGTCCCATGCGCGGACCTCCCGTCCGGTGACCTGGAACAGGTTGCAGTAGGCCGGGTGCCAGTTCAAGAGTTTTCTGACAATCAGTCAGATTTTTGGGGCAGCGGGCCTTCCCCCTGGTGCCGCCCGGCGCTCTAATGACGGCCGGGCCCTGGTTCGCCGATGACAGGCCGTGTTCGCCGATGACAGGAGGAGCGGTGGAGTACAACCTTGCCGATCTGTTCGAGTCGGTCGTCGACGCGGTCCCGGACCGCGAGGCGCTGGTGTACATCGACCACCCGGGCACGGGTGCCGAGCGTCGCCTCACCTACGCCGGGCTCGACGCGGCGGCCAACCGCATCGCCCACCATCTGCTGGACACGGGGCTCCGGCCCGGCGAGCACCTGGGCCTGCATCTGTACAACGGCGTGGAGTATCTGCAGACCGTCCTCGGCTGCCTCAAGGCACGCATCGTGCCGGTGAACGTCAACTACCGTTACGTGGAGGAGGAACTGGTCTACCTCTACCGCGACGCCGATCTGGCGGCGCTCGTCTTCGACGCCGAGTTCACCGAGCGGGTCGCCGGCGTCCTGCCCCGTGCTGACCGGCTCCGCCATCTCCTGCGGGTCGGCACGCCGCCCGACGGCACGCCGCTCGTCCGCGCGGTGGCCTTCGCCGACGCCGAGGCGGCGGCGTCGTCCGGCCGCGGGTTCGCGCCGCGTTCGGGGGACGACCAGTTCATCATCTACACGGGCGGGACGACCGGCATGCCCAAGGGGGTGATGTGGCGTCAGGAGGACCTGTTCTTCTCGGGCCTCGGAGGCGGGGCGCCGACTGGGGAGCCAGTGTCGTCGCCCGAGGAGCTGGCCCAGCGGGTCGGCGCCGGCGGCGACGGCATCACCTTCTTCCCCACTCCCCCGCTGATGCACGGCACATCGACCCTCACCGCGTTCATCGGATTCAACTTCGGCCAACGGGTCGTGCTGCACCGCAAATTCGTGCCGCACGAGGTGCTGCGGACCATCGAGCGGGAGAAGGTGACCAGCGTGTCCCTCGTCGGCGACGCGATGCTGCGGCCGCTGATCGACGCGCTCAGCGGTCCGCTCAAGGGCTGCGACCTGTCGTCGCTGTTCAGCGTCTCCAGTTCCGGCGCGATCATGTCGGAGACGGTGCGCGCCCAGTTCGCCGCGCTCGCCCCGAAGGTACTGCTGCTGAACAACTTCGGCTCGTCCGAGTCCGGTTTCAACGGCACGGCGACCGACGACTCGGGACCGGACAACGGCTTCCGGCTGAGGGTCAACTCCCGTACGGCGGTGGTGGACCCGGTGACGTACGAGCCGGTGAAGCCGGGCGAGCCCGGCCGCATCGCGCAACGCGGTCATGTCCCGCTGGGCTACTACAACGACCCGCGGAAGACGGCGGAGACGTTCTTCCGGCGCGGTGGCGAGCGATGGGTATTGCTCGGTGACATGGCGACGGTCGACGAGAGCGGCATCGTCACGGTCCTCGGCCGCGGATCCCAATGCATCAACACGGGCGGCGAGAAGGTGTACCCGGAGGAGGTCGAGCAGGCCCTGAAGTCCCATCCCGACGTGTACGACGCGCTGGTCGCGGGGGTGCCGGACGGGACATGGGGCAACCAGGTCGCAGCGGTGGTGCAGCCACGCGCGGGAGCCGCCGCGCCGACTCTGGAGGATCTGCGGTCGCACTGCCGCGGCCGTCTCGCGGGCTACAAGATCCCCCGCCGACTGGTGATCACCGAGGAGATCCGGCGTTCGCCCAGCGGTAAGGCGGACTACCGCTGGGCGCGTGCGGTGGCGTCGGATCCGGGCCCGGATCGGGCTGCGGATGCGGCCACCCCAGAGCCGGCTACGGAGCCGGACCAGGATGCGATTCCGGATGCGGCTGCGGCAGCGGCTCCGGCTCCGGCTCCGGCTCCGGCTCCGGACCAGGATGCGGATGCCGGTCCGGATCGGCGCCCGGATCCGGCGCCCCGGGCCTGAACGGCCGCCCGTTCCCCCGGCCCGCCAGGCCCGGCTTCGGCAGGCGCCGACCGACGGCCCGTGCCGGGGCGGCCGTCTGCGGGGAGTCGAGGCGGCGCTCGTGGCGCACGTGCGCTGCGGCCGCGACGAGCCGGCCGTCGCACGGCGGCTCCCGCCGCGACGCCGCGGGGTCGGCGATTTGTACGGGTTCACTTCCCGGATCGACGGATCACAGGATCACGCGGTCACGCGGTCACGCGGTCACGCGGTCACGCGGATCACGCGGATCACGCGGTCACGCGGTCACGCGGTCACGCGGTCACGCGGATCACGCGGATCACGCGGATCACGCGGATCACGCGTGTCGATCGTACGAAGGGCGGCGAGGGAGGCCGAAAGCTGCGCGGCGGGCTGACGTGCGGCTCCGGCCGGTCCAGGGGGCTGGCAACCCGAAGGCCACGGGCGGGGTGCCGTCTGTCGCGAAGGACCCGGCGCCCCGCTCAGTCGTCGGCGACGCTGTCGAGGATCTGCTCGCCGTTGAAGATGCCGAGCCGCTCGCGGTACAGCTCCAGCGGCACGCCGTTCGGGTCGTGGAGGTACAGGCTCTCCTCGACCCCCCGGTCGGGCCCCGCGTACTCCACTCCCGCCTCGTCGAGCTTCTTGCGCGCGGCCGTGTAGTGCGGCGCGTCCACCGACAGGGCCATGTGCTGCACGCCACCGATCGTCTCCGTGGCGGGTGGGTGCTCGTGACCGGGGAAGTCGAAGAACCCCAGCAGGTTGTTGTTGCCGATGTCGAAGAAGAAGTGGGTCGAGCCGCGGTAGTCACGGTTCTCCACGATCTCCACGAGCGGGAAGCCCAGGAACCCCTGGTAGAAGCGGATGGTCTCCTCGACGTCACGGCAGATGAACGCCACATGGTGGATACCGCGGGTAGTCGTCGCGGGCCGGTCGCCCGGTGGCCGCAGATAGCGTTGCCGCAGCTCCTCGCGGCGGGCGCGGACGGCATCGAGCGCGGCTCCCTCTGGCTGAGGCATCGCGGACTCCTTCACCTCAGGTGATTGCGCAATTCAACTTCTCTTCGCCATATTCCCCGGATCCTGGCCGAGTACCGCGTCGCGTGCGGCCGGCGCCTCCACAATGGGTCCGTACGTACCAACCGGTCACGCACGGGTGCGGTGCGTGACCGGTACGTCCCGGCGCCGCGTCCGTCAGACGCCGAAGTCCTTCAGCGCGGCCAAGATCTCCTCCGGCCTGGTCTGTGGACAAGGTGCCCCGCTTCGACGGTGACCAGGCGTGCGCCCGGGACCCGCGCGGCCAGCGCGGTCAGCCGGTCCTGGGAGACGCTGCTCGCGGGCCCGCCGGCGATCACCAGGGTCGGGGCCTTGATCGACTCCAGGCGGTCCCACCAGGCCGGATCGGGCTCGTTGCGCCGACGCGCACCAGCGAGGCGTGCTGCGACAGGCGGGGGTGGTGTACCAGTTCCGCCACCCCGGACTCCAGGACCACCTCTCCCGACGCCAGCCCTGACCGGCGGTAGAGGCACCCAGTGACCGTGCCGTTCGTCCCCACCGCCACAGCGACGCTGAGACGAACAAGCGGGCACTGATCGAGGCACCCGTCGAACCATCTCCCAGAGGACGGGCTTGCAAGATTCGAGCGTCACGTCAGACGGCCTTCGGGCCACCATCGGGGGACAGCGGGACCGGCGGGCAAGGCCACGGCTGGCCAGGCACACCAGGCACACCAGGCACACCAGGCACACCAGGCACACCAAGATCATCTCATGTGACTGAGCGCCCGAGTTGGCATCGCGCTCCAACGGAGCTGCTCAGTTGCCCTTTTGCGCGCATGCGTGCCGCATGCCGTCGTCCGGCGCCGCGGCCGTACGCCGCAGGGCTGGCCCCGTGGGCAGATCGCGGCCGTTGTCGCTCGGTTCTCAGGGCTCCACGCCGCAGCGTCGCGCAATTGCCTTCAGGCGTTCGAGTTCCCGTCGCGCTGCTGTCGGGTGGGCAAGATCAAGGGCCATCCCGGCGCGGGCCGAGATGTAGAGGGTGTCCTGGCGGGTGGCGGCGTCGAGGCCGGGGGCGGCCTGGAGGCGGCGGGCCGTGACGCGCAGGTAGATCGCGATGCTGTCGAGATCCTCGCGCAGGTGCACAGGAAGCACCTGCCGCAGTTCGTCCTTGGCGTAGTCGCGCGCCTGCCGGTCCGCCGCGCAGGGACCAGGCTGCACGGGGGCCCAGGCAAGGCCGGCTCCTCGGGCGTCGTCGTACATCTCTGCCAACAAGGCGCGTGCAGACGCGGGATCGCCCTCGGCGGCTGCCGCGCGGGCCGAGTCCAACGTGGAGCGCAGTCGTGCACGGACCTGAGCATCCTCGCCAGTCCGGGCGTTCAGATAGCCGGACCACACGTCGAACGCCTTGCTCAACTCGGCATCCAGCATGATCTTGTACACGTCCGGCACTCCGCCACTCCTCCGTCGGGCCCGTCCCGGCATGGACGGCAGCGGACAGGATAGGACGGGAGCTGGGCGGGACGCCTGCGAATCACCTGGTGCAGGGTGCAGCAGCCACGCGTCAACCGAGATGCGTACTGCTGCCACCCAAGTGCGCAGGTGCCAACCGAGCGGCTCAGTCTCATCTACCAGTGCCAACAGCTACGGGACAGCCCGTACGTAGGACTTGAGCGGGGGCCTCGTCAAAGCGCCAGCCGGAGAGGCCCCGCGGCTGCGGGAACGGACTCGGACGCGCCAGCACTTCCCCCGCTGACCACAACCGCGCTGGGCTGGTGAGAGCGGAGTGGACTGAAGCCCCCTGAAACCGAACCGATCTGCACTTGGCGGGATCTCGTTGGCGCGCCTCGCCTGCGCTGGTTTACCCCCCGTGCGCCCTTGCGCCAAGCCTGACGGTCAGTCACCGTCAGAGGCTGGTGCGGGCTCACCAAATCCGAACCTACGTCCCTCTCACGCGGCACATTGGTTCCACGGGAGGCCACCTTGTACAACGCTGCTTCACTCGTAATCTCGTTGATTGCTCTGGCACTATCCGGCTTTGCCACGATTAGACAACTGCGGTACGCGCGATCTGCAAGCAATATGGCACTCCTCCTTGAAGTCGCTCTGAGCGCCACTCGAGACAAAGAGTTCCAGAATGACCAGCGGTACGTCCTCACTCGCCTTGTCGAAGAGCATCCACCAGAGGGTGGTATAGACGCACTCCCCGAACAGGCGCGTATTGCAACGCGAAACGTCATATTCACGTACGAGTACATCGGCATCATGTATGCGCTGAACATGGTGGACTCCCGTATAGCGCTGGGAATCTTCCATTTCCGCATCCGTCGAGTGTGGGAGACACTCGAGCCCTACATTCGCGCCGAACGAGTAGCGCGGCAAGCGCCGTTCCTTCCGTTCTTCGAGAACCTTTACATTCGAGCCCAGGACGCGCCCACGGAGGATATTCTCCATTCCATGGGCCTCCGCAGCACACAAGGCTTTACACCGGGCACCTGAGCATCGCCGGCGGACACCTGGGAACCGACGGCTGGCGCCAAAGGCTTGTCCATCGTGCCGACGGAGGGCTCCGGTCGGCGCGGAGCGGGTACTGACACATCGGGGGCGGCCGCAGGGAGGGCTGCTGCTTTCGGAACGGGTGCGGCAGAGGTTGTGGTCGGCCCCAGCTCCACTGGCCCGACGACTGGTTCCGCTTCCGGCTCAGCCACCGGGACGACGGCCTAGTCTGCTCGCCGTCCGGACCGATCGTGATCACCGCTACGGACGGTACGCGGTCTCACCGAGCCATGAGCCCCGAGGTCTCCACATCGACCAGGGCCCAGTCGTAGGCGTAGTCGCCCATGGAGGGCACGTCCAAGGAGGTGGAGGCGAGACTCATGGTGGCAAGGATGATGCGATATGCGGCCCTCCTTCAACCTGCATGACGATTTGCCCTCATCTGGATGGTCGTGGCGAGGTGGTCGTCTCGCGCCGACCGCAGAGAGACCGCACCGAAACTCGGGACGTTCTCGGGAAGAACACCAGCCAAGGATCGCGTATTCGACGGGGAAGGCCGACTCCTCGGTCTTGGGTGACGCCCCTCTACGTGCCGTAGGCATGGCCAGCCACCTGAGCTAGCTTCTGAGGGTGGACTGGATATCTCCGCTGAGCACGTTGGCTGGTGCCATCGTCGGTGTGAGTTCTGCCTTGATCGCTGAGCGGATCCGCTGGCGTCGCGACAGAGAAAAGGAGGCCGCGCAGACCCGCAGAGACGTGTACTCCGAGTTCCTCATGGCTCTGAGTCAGAGTCACTCTGACATGAGGTCCGTGATCCTCCAGGGTGATGTGTCGTCGGCTGAGATCCGTTACGGTCTGCTCCACCAGGCACTCGATGGCTCAGGTGTATGGCGACTCCGTCAAAGCCTGTCCTTGACTGCGCCGGCCGAGATCATTCAGTTGGCGGTGAGCACCTGCGATGCACTCACGACTATGAGAGATGTGCTCATCGACATCCCTGACGTGAGCAGCGATGCCTACCTGCGTTCAAGGGCAGAACTCTGGCGCACGAACGCCAACCTCCGCGAGACCATGCGTCGAGATCTCGGCATGGACGGCCCGCCGGACCCAGAGGTCGGTCTATACCGCTTTCCGGCTTCTCCGTGAACCGGGGGCGGCGCCGGCAGACCGAATACGGTTCCGGAGGCCCCGTGCGTCTCACGCGTTTCAGCAGGTCAGGAGTCTAGGGTGGCCAGTGCCACCTCGCCCGTCCACGAAGGGGCCTGGCCTGGCTCACCAGGCGAGCCCGGTGGCCCTCATAGTCGGTCGGTATGGCCATCACCGAGCAGATTCACCACGCCGCGCCCCCGGCGCTTGGGCAGCCTGTGAGCACGGCGGCGGCCAAGAGAACGGCTGCGAGGCCTACGTCGCCGACTCACCAAATGGAGATGGCCGTTCAGGAAGGAAACAGATCGGCCGTGGCCAATCCCGGGTCCGCGGGCGCGTCGGAACGTACCTGGCGGTCGGCTTTGGCAAGCCCCCGATAGGTCCAGCGGTAGCTGCCTCCGGTGGCTCTGACCACACTGTCGAGGGTCATGTCGGCATCGCGCCAAAGACTTTCCAGTGCACTGAAGTCGACTTTGGCCGTGCGTGCCTCGTATCCGGCATCCTCCTTGGCCAGATCAACCCTGGCGAGCATCCCCTGCTGAACTGACGGTGCCCAGCTCGACACTCCGCCCTTGATGAAGGAGACGAACGCTTCGAGAGAATCGAAGACTTCGGATTCCAGCTCGCCGGGATTCGGTGCCGCATGCACGAGCGCCGAGAACAGGCGCTGACCGTCGGTGTGACTGACACTGACCTCGGTGACGCCTTCGGAGTGGGCCACGTCAGCCTTCACGAGGGGAATCGCGTCCTTCAGGACAAAGGGCGCAACAGTCGCGATCAGCGGACGGTCCGCGTTCCTGTCCGTGATGTACACCGTCGGAACCGGCCGCGAAGACGAAAGATCGACGGCTCCACAGCGGTAGGCGCAGGAAACAGTGCGGATGTTGATCAGCGGAGGAATCGGCCACAATGTCACCTGGTCGAGAACCAGAACACAGAAGGATGCCACCGACCATCCGTTGAATACCTGCGGCTGCAACCAGGTGGCGGGAAGTCGTTCGTTCAACTTGTCAGGACGCAGCCTGAAGTTGAAGATGAAGCGTTCCAGGAGCTGGGCGGTGACGATCCTGGGGACGGACACGGGGATCGACCTCCAAACGGGACAGCCGCCTATACGGAAACAGTCGCGCTGACGGGCTGGTCGGCAGCACCGGGCAGGCCTTCGACGGGTCCGAGCGTGTGTTTCTGCTGAAACAGGACCACGGGCGGGCCGTCGTCGACACTCGCGTACGCCTCGTAGTTGGGGAACGCGTTGGTCGCTCCTCGAACGGACACCGTACGACCGACCGGATCGATCGTGAAGAAGGCACTCAGATCCGCGGCGGGGGATCCCGGCGGTGCCAGGGGGTTGACGGCAGCTCCGTCGTAGCTGAAGTTGACGCAGAACTCGTTCGGATTGTCTATCACACCGCCATGAGGGTCGGGGAAGGTGTTTCCGACACTGAAGTGGTGGAACGACATCGCATCGGTGCCGGCGGTCTCTCTGGCCAGCACCTCGCCTGTCGCGCATTCCAACTTCATGGATTCGCCGCACTGATGGAAGTCCGTCTCTTCCGGTTGGTTCGCGAGGAAGCCGGTCACGACTATTTCGGACCGTGCACGGAACCGCTGCTCATTGGGATCGGAAGTGAAGTCCCGGCCGTCGCCGTGAAAGCACTCACGCATTGCCTCGATGACAGGCATGGGGATGAAGAAGGCGAGCCATATTGCGATCTTGTCGAACTGTGCGGGCATCTTGTCGGCCCTTCTGCTCGATTCCGCCGACGCCTCTTGACAGAGGACGAACCGGCGCGGCGTCACCACTGCCGTATTGTCATGAATGCTGCCGCAAGACTTGGTCAGGCGGTCTTGGCCAGGCGGCCAGAGGAATTCCCCACCCTGACGGCTTTCACCAGCGTATCCCGGAGTTGCACTCCTCGCACGACGGCCGGTGGTGGATACCGTCGCCCCGGCGAGCGGGTATGACCGTGCACGGCTCTCGTCGCGGCGGAGGATCACCCGCTGGGCACCGACGAGTTCCGGGCTCGGCTCGACGCCGAGCTCCTCGATGAGCCTGGTCCTGGTGCGCCGGTACAGCACGAGCGCCTCAGTCTGGCGGCCAGTCCGGTACAGCGCGCGCATGAGCTGGGCCTGCGGCCGCTCCCGAAGCGGGTGATGTGGGTAAGTCCCACAGCCGTGCGACGGCCTGTCCGTGCCCGCCCGAGGCGAGTTCGGCCTCGGCCGGCAGCTCGCCCGAGGCCACCAGTGGATCCTCCACCCTCGCACCTGCATAACGGAGTTACTGATATCCGGTCAACTCGGACAGCGCCGGACCGGCCACAGGCCGAGGGCGAAGGTCAGCGACTCGACCACCCGGTGCGGCCGTGGGGCCGGAGTTCGACCTGGCCCCTCGTTCCGGCAGCCGCTCGAGGCGGTACAGGCCGACCTGCCGCGGTCGACGGCCGGCCGTCCGGCCCCGGCGGCGAAGGTCGCCCGCAGCCGAGGGCCATCGGTGGCAGGCCGGCACGGCGGTGAGTGCTACCTGCGGTGGGACCCCTTCGCGCACCTTGGAGCAGCACACCGAGGCCCCGCCGACCCGCAGCGGCGTCGGCCGCTCACACCGGAACCGGCAGCGGCTGCGGCTGCGGCTGCGAGATCGGGCCTGGAGTGGTACGAAAGAGACCGTTGGAAGCGCACGTGGTGCCCTGCGGTCGTAGGTCGGAGGTGCCGTCCGTGGAACCCACCGAGTGGCTGCTGACGGCCAGTCAGCGCGGCAATCCCACAACCCGCTTGGACCGCCGGCACCCCGACGGGACGGCATGGTCGATCGGCAATGAAGTTCACCCCCTGGTCCACGGCGCGACGTACTTCGCCGAGCTGCTCGCCGCCGTCCGCGCCTTGCGGGCCGGAGACCTGCTGCTGTTCACCGACTGGCGCGGCGATCCCGACGAGCGGCTCGCGGGCCCCGGGACCGAGATCGGCACCGTGCTGCGCGAGGCGGCCGAGCGCGGAGTGGTCGTCAAGGGTCTGGTGTGGCATTCCCACCTGGACAGTTTCCAGTTCAGCGAGGAGGAGAACCGCCACCTCGGCGAGGAGATCCGCGCGGGGGGCGGCGAGTACCTGCTGGACATGCGAGTGCGCCCCGGCGGCACGCACCATCAGAAGTGCGTCGTCCTGCGCCATCCCGGGCGTCCCGAACTCGACGTCGCGTACGTCGGTGGCATCGACCTGTCGCACAACCGCAACGACGACATCGGCCACGGCGGCGACGACCGTTCCCAGCCCATCGCCGAAGCGTACGGACCACATCCACCCTGGCACGACATCCAGCTCGCGATCCGGGGCCCCGCTGTCGGCGACATCGAGACCGTCTTCCGGGAGCGCTGGACGGATCCGGCACCCCTCAGCCGCAGCCCGTTGTCCCGGCTGCGCGAATTGCTGCACCGGGAGGACATCCACGCGAACCCACTGCCCCCTCAGCTGCCCGACCCCTCGCCCCGCGGCACGCACACGGTGCAGGTGCTGCGCACGTACCCCAACCGGCTGTTGCGAGGCTACGACTTCGCCCCTGACGGCGAGCGCAGCGTCGCGCGTGCCTACCTGAAGGCACTGCGGCGGGCACGGGCACTCATCTATCTGGAGGACCAGTACCTGTGGTCCCCGCAGGTGGTGGAGCACTTCGCCCGGGCGCTCCGAGCGAATCCCGAGTTGCGCCTCATCGCAGTCATCCCCTCCGTCCCCGAACAGGACGGCCCGCTCACTCTGCCGATGAACCTGATCGGCCGCATCACCGCTCTGGAAACACTGCGGCGGGCGGGCGGCGGGCGGGTCGCGGTATACGGGCTGGAGAACCATGCCGGGACACCGGTGTATGTGCACGCCAAGGTGTGCGTGATCGACGACGTGTGGGCCGCGGTGGGCTCCGACAACATCAACCTGCGCTCTTGGACGCACGACTCCGAACTCAGCTGCGCCGTTCTGGACGAGACGACGGACCCCCGAGAACCGCAGGATCCCGCCGGCCTCGGCGACGGCGCGCGCCCCTTCGCCAGGAACCTGCGGCTGATGCTCGCGCGCGAGCACCTGGACCGGGAGGAAGCCAAGGACCCGCAGGCGCCCGACGTCCTGTGCGATCCGGTGGGCGCCTTCGACGCCTTCGCGTCGGCGGCGGCCGCTCTGGACTCCTGGCACAAAAGGGGGCGGTCCGGTCCCAGGCCGCCCGGACGTCTGCGCGCCTACCGGCCACCGGAACTTTCGCGGGCGCAGCGACTTCTCGCGACGCCGCTGTACCGCGTGATCATCGATCCGGACGGCCGCCCGCTGCGGCTGAGGCTGCGCAAGGCGTTCTGAGAAGCCGGTGGGGCCGGCTCATACCGGCGGGCGATCATCCAGTGCCGGCGTCCTCGAGGCGCCAGGGACGCGCCTCCACCCGTGAGGACGTCGTCGAACACTCGGTAGCTCCCGAGATCGATCCGACGGCCGATCATCTCGACGGCCACGGTGCCGTGGTGCGTAAAGGACCCAGCGATTGGCCGCCAGGGCGTCGGAGGTGGGTTCGGACCGCCTGATCAGGACGTTTCGCTGCGGGACGGGTGTGGATCTTGGATCGAGGCAGGCCCAATCCATGTGAGGTGTTGGTGAGGCCGCTCAGGTGATCTTCAGCCACCGCAGTCATCTTTTCATCACACAAGGCAAAGGATGGCTCTGCCCGAGACCACGGGCAACGCCACGCGCGTGCGGAATGAGCGCACATCTCAACTGTGCGCCCTGCGCTGTGGTAACTCCACGTTCTGCGAGGAAGGTCCTCTGGTGAGCAGTAAAACTACCCGAAGTTGCCGCATCAAAACCGCAACGATGGTTTCGGCCGGCGCCATTGCCGCAGTGCTCAATATCGCCCCGAGCACCGTGGCCGTCGCCGACGCGATCCACAGGTCTGGTCCCGAGCACAGCCTGGGACTGCCGGGTCCGAATGGTGCCCTTACAGCCGACCGTGACAAAGACCGCTGTGAGACGGACGAGGACGGCCCCGACAACAAGGCGAGCCTTACTTCGGAGAGTGGCGGCGACAAGTGCCGGGGCAAGACAGGTCCGCAGGGTCCGCAGGGTGACGAAGGTCCGCAGGGTCCGCAGGGCTTCCAGGGAGACACCGGCCCCCAAGGCCCGCAGGGCGAGCAAGGCTTCCAAGGAGACACCGGCGCCCAAGGCCCGCAAGGCGAGCAAGGCTTCCAAGGAGACACCGGCCCCCAAGGCCCGCAAGGCGAACAGGGCTTCCAAGGAGACACCGGCCCCCAAGGCCCGCAGGGCGAACAGGGCTTCCAAGGAGACACCGGCGCCCAGGGTCCCCAAGGCGCCCAAGGCACGCAGGGGGAGCCAGGCGTGGTGAGCACTACATTCGTACAAGGACCCCTGGGCTTCCAGTCGACTGCCGCCTGCCCTGACGGCACACTGGTCACCGGCGGCGGTTTCCAGGCATCAGGGGGCGTCCTACAGCCCATTGAGAGTAGTCCGGTCCAAATTACGGGCACCCAGCAGGGCTGGCAAGTGACTGCCGAATCCACCGGAGTTCAGGGCTTTGCCGTCGCGGTCTGCAGCCCGGCGGGTTAACCGCAACTGAACGGCGACGTGGTACCAGCTCCGCTTCACTGAGGGTTGAGCGGCGGCTTCGGGCTCCGGGTACCGGCCGCCGTTCAGCCCGCCTCAGGGCACGCGCCAAGGCATCGAGCACAGCGCCTCGTTTGTGGACACGGAGAGTTGACGCCTCCACCGTGAATCGGCGCCGGCACGAACCCTGCGCGGGCGGCGGACACGGCCCGGTCCCGTGTGTCACAGTGGCCGTTCGTGGCCCTCCCAGTACGGGTCGCGGAGCCTGCGCTTGTAGAGCTTGCCGTTCGGGTCGCGCGGCATCACCGTCACGAAGTCGACGGACCTGGGGCGCTTGTAGGCGGCGAGTCCGTGCGCGCAGTGGGCGAGTATGCGGGCGGCCAGGGTCTCGTCCGGGAGGTGGCCGTCCGCCGGTTCCACCACGGCCTTGACCTCCTCGCCCCAGTCGGGGTGCGGGATGCCGAACACTGCGGCGTCGGCGACGGCCGGGTGGGTGAGCAGCGCGGACTCGATCTCGGCCGGGTAGATGTTGACCCCACCCGAGATGATCATGTCGATCTTGCGGTCACGCAGGAAGAGCCAGCCGTCCTCGTCGAGGAAACCGAGGTCCCCGACGGTGAAAAAGTCGCCGACGCGGCTGCGTGCCGTCTTCGCCTCGTCCTTGTGGTAGCTGAAGCCGCCGGTCGTCATCCGCAGGTACACGGTGCCGACCTCTCCCGGCGCCAGGCGATTGCCGTCGTCGTCGAGGACGGCCAGTTCACTGATCGGCCACGCCCTGCCAACGGTGCCGGGCTTCTTGAGCCAGTCGTCGGCGGTCGCGAAGGCTCCCCCGCCTTCACTCGCCGCGTAGTACTCCTGGACACAGCTCCCCCACCAGTCGATCATGGCGCGTTTGATGTGCTCGGGGCAGGGCGCTGCGCCGTGAATGGCGTGCCGCATGGAGGAGACGTCGTAGCGCTTCCTCACCTCACCGGGCAGCGCGAGGAGCCGGTGGAACTGGGTGGGCACCATGTGGGTGTGCGTGCAGCGATACGCCTCGATGAGCCGGAGCATCTCCTCGGGGGCCCACTTGTCCATCAGGACGAGCGGATGCCCGATGTGCAGGGCCGCCGTCGCGAACTGCAGCACGGCCGTGTGGTAGAGCGGCGAGCAGACGAGATGGACGTTGCCGTCGTACGGCTTGATGCCGAAGATGCCGAGGAATCCGCCGAGGTGCGTCTCCTCAGGGGGTTTCCCGGGCAGCGGCCTGCGGATTCCCCGGGGACGGCCCGTCGTGCCCGAGGTGTAGTTCATGACCCAGCCGAGCGTGCGGTCGGCGGGCGGGGTCTCCGGCTGCTCGTCCAGCAGGTCGCCGTACGGGCGGAATCCGGCCACTTCGCCCACGGCGTAGCGCCGGTCCGCAGGCAGCCCCGCCTCGTCCCCGGCGGCCGTCGCGGCGTCGGCGAAACGCTCGTGGGCGATGAGCACCCGGGCCTCGGAGTCGGACACGATCCAGGCGATCTCCGGTCCGAGGAGGTGGTGGTTGACCGGGACGAGATACAGCCCGGCCTGGGTCGCGGCGAGCGCGGCGGTGACGAGTTCGACGCCGTTGGGCAGGACCACGGCGAACGCGTCGCCGCGCCGCAGGCCCGCGGCCCGCAGTCCGTGGACGAGCCGGTTGGCGGCGGCGTGCAGCCGTCCCGCCTGCCACTGCTCGCCGTCCGGGCAGGTCAGTACGGTGCGGCCGGGTTCAGCGGCGGCCTGCGCCCAGAAACCGCCCGGCGGGTGGGCCGCGCCCGGACCACCCGCGGGCCGGGCCGTGCCTGCGGCGCCCGCGGGCCCGGTGGCGCCCGGCGCACCCGGCCGGTGGGCCGCGCCGCCCGGAGCCGTGGTCGCGGCCGTGGTCGGGGCCGTGGTCGGGGCCGTGGTCGGGGCCGTGGTCGGGCGGCCGGCACCCGTGGTGGCGGGCGGATGTACGGCGTCCGGGCCGTCGGGGTGGTGGGTCATGCCGCGCTCCTTCCGGCGATGCGGTTGACGCGGTCGACGGCGCGTTCGAAGCCGCGGGTGAGATCGTCGAAGACCTGCTGGACGGGGCGTTCGTCGTTCATACGGCCGACGATCTGGCCGACCGGAGTGCCGAGCAGCGGCTCCACCTCGTACCGCTGGATGCGGGAGACGGCCTCCGCGACCAGGAGTCCCTGGAGCGGCATCGGCAAGGTCCCAGGGCCGTCGGGGTCGTCCCAGGCGTCGGTCCACGCGGTGCGCAGCTGGCGGGCGGGTTTGCCGGTCAGGGCGCGCGAGCGGACGGTGTCGCCGGAGCCCGCGGCCAGCAGTTTGGCGGTCAGGGCGCGGGGGCCGAGCCGGGCTTCGGTGGTGGTGAGCCACAGTGAGCCGAGCCACACACCCTGGGCGCCGAGTGCGAGCCCGGCGGCGATCTGCTCGCCGCTGCCGATGCCGCCGGCGGCGAGCACGGGCAACGGGGCGACGGCGTCGGCGACTTCGGGGGTGAGCACCATGGAGGCGATTTCGCCGGTGTGGCCGCCTGCCTCGTACCCCTGGGCGACGACGATGTCGATGCCCGCCTCGGCGTGGTGGCGGGCGTGCCGGGCGCTGCCCGCCAGAGCGGCGACGAGGATCCCGTGGCCGTGGGCGCGGGCCACGACGTCGGGCGGTGGGGAGCCGAGGGCGTTCGCGAGGAGGCGGATCGGGCGGTCGAAGGCGACATCGAGCTGACTGCGGGCCACCTCCTCCATCCAGCCCGTGATGCGCCAGCCGGAGGTCTGCCCTTCGGCCAGTTCGGGGACACCGTGTGCGGCGAGGGTGTCCCGGACGAACGTCCGGTGCCCTTCGGGGATCATCGCCTCCACATCCGCCTCGCTCACGCCCTCGACCTTCCTCGCGGGCATGACGACGTCCAGGCCGTACGGTTTACCGTCGGCGTGGTCGTGGAGCCAGTCGAGGTCGCGGGCGAGGTCGTCGGACGCGGTGTAGCGGACGGCTCCGAGTACGCCGAAGCCGCCCGCCCGGGTGATGGCGGCAGCCACCGCGGGGAACGGTGTGAAGCCGAAGATGGCGTGCTCGATGCCCAGTTGTCTGCTCAGCTCCGTCTCCATGGACGCAGCATGCCGTAGGCCGCCGGGCGAGGGAAGGTCTTTTCTGATGCATCGTCAGATTGTTTGGAGTGGTTGACAGCCCACCGGTCCGACAAGAAAGTTTCACGTGTCGCGGAAGATCCGAAAGATACTTTCAGGAAGGATTCCGTATGACCGAGGACGCAGCGGACACAAGGAGCAGGGCGATCAGCCGGCGGAGACTGGGCAGCGGGATGCTGGCACTGGGCGGCGCACTCACCCTGGGGTCCGTCCCCTTCGCCGCACCGGCCGCGGGCGCGCTCCTGGGACCGGAGGGTGGCGGGGGCGGCACGGCCCACCGGCCGACGCTGCGGCGCGGCACACCGGAGCGTGCCGGGCTGGTGGCCCGGCACCTGGACCGGCTGGTCAGCGACGCCGAGACGTTCCTGCAACCCTCCCCCAAACACCCTTGGTACGCGGGTGCGGTGCTACTCGCCGGGCGTGGCGGCACGGTCGCCCTCCACCGGGCGATCGGGAAGGCGCTGCGCTACTCCTCGTACGACGAGACGACCGACACGGCCGTGGAGCTGCCCGCCGATCAGCAGATCGCGATGCACGAGGACACGGTTTTCGACCTGGCGTCCGTCTCCAAACTGTTCACGTCGATCCTCGCCGTGCAGCAGATGGAGCGCGGCGCGCTGGAGTTGGAAATGCCGGTCGCCTCGTACCTGCCCGAGTTCGGGGGCGCCGGCAAGCAGGACATCACCGTGCGGCAGGTGCTCACGCACACCTCGGGACTGCGTGCGTGGATCCCGCTGTTCAAGGAGCCCACGCAGGAGGGGCGGCTGCGGCTGCTGTGGACCGAGAGGCCCGCGAACCCGCCGGGCGGCCGATACCTCTACTCCGACCTGAACCTGATCACACTTCAGCTGGTCCTGGAGAAGATCACCGGTCGCACTCTGGACACCCTGCTCCATGACGAGATCACCGCTCCCCTGGGGATGCACCGCACACGCTTCAATCCGCCCGCCGAGTGGAAGCCGGTGATCGCCGCGACCGAGGACGCCCGGCCGCCCTGGTCGGGGCTCGACCGCGGGCTGGTGTGGGGCGAGGTCCACGACGAGAACGCCTACAGCTTCGGCGGGGTCGCGGGCCACGCCGGCGTCTTCTCGTGTGCCTGGGATCTCGCGATCCTGGCGCGCACCCTGCTCAACTCAGGCGTCTACGGCCCCTCCCGCATCCTCGGCCCGAAGTCCGTGGAGCTGATGTTCACCGACTTCAACACGGCCTTCCCGGGCGACGAGCACGGCCTCGGCTTCGAGCTGTACCAGCACTGGTACATGGGCGCCATGGCCACCCCCCGCACCGCCGGCCATACCGGATTCACCGGTACCAGCCTCGTCCTCGACCCGACCACCGACTCATTCCTGATTCTCCTCGGCAACTCGGTACATCCAGTGCGCAGTTGGCGATCAGGCAGCACGCCCCGGGTCGCCGCCGCCAACCACCTCGCCCGAGCCGTCCCCGTACGCCCGGCGCACGGGCGCACCGCGTGGTTCGCCGGCATGGCGGGCGCCACGACCGCCACGCTCACCCTGCCCCCGCTCGGGCCCGCGGCCGGGCGGCTCGGCTGCTCCCTGTGGTGGGACACCGAGCCCGGTGCGGACCGGCTTTTCCTTGAGGCGTCGGCGGACGGCGGGGCGAGCTGGCAGCCAGTGCCGTTCACCACCACGCCTCCGGACGGCGGGGAGCAGCCGCATCCCGCGGGCACGGCGACCGGCTGGTCCGGGCGCGTCTGGCACCGGCTCATGGCGGACCTGTCGTCCTGGCGCGGCTCGGACGTACGACTGCGCTGGCGGTACACCACCGACCGGCTCTACGTCGGACGCGGGGTGTACGTCGACGCGATCACAGTGGACGACGAGCGCGGCCAGGTGCTCTTCGACGAGGCGCGCCCCCCGGACGCCGCCCTGGTCGAGGCGGTCGGCTGGGCGCCTTCCCGGGACTGACCCCGGCCACCGCCCCTGTTCACCGGCCAAGCGCCGCCATCGCGGCGTTGTGGCCGGGCACACCGCTGACCCCGCCGCCGCGCACGGCGCCCGCACCGCACAGCAGCACGTTGGCGTGCGCGGTCTCCACACCCCAGCGCCCGGTCTCCCCGGTCGCGTACGGGAACGACAGATCTCGGTGGAAGATGTGCCCGCCGGGCAGCCGCAGTTCGCGCTCCAGGTCGAGCGGTGTCTTGGCCTCGATGCACGGCTCGCCGTTCGCGTCGAGGGCGAGGCAGTCGGCGATCGGCTCCGCCAGGTACGCGTCGAGCTCGGCGAGCGTGGCGGCCAGCAACTGTGCCCGCACGGCGTCGTTGTCGGCGGCGAACAGCCGCGCCGGGGTGTGCAGCCCGAACAGGGTGAGCGTCTGGTGGCCCTGCGCCACCAGTTCGGGTCCGAGGATCGACGGGTCGGTCAGCGAATGGCAGTAGATCTCGGAGGGAGGAGCGCTGGGCAGCCGACCCGCCGCCGCCTCGCGGTAGGCCACGGCCAACTGCTCGTAGCCCTCGGAGACATGGAACGTCCCGGCGAACGCGTCCCTCGGGTCGACATCGCGGTCGCGCAGTCCGGGCAGTCTGCGCAGCAGCATGTTGACCTTCAGCTGCGCGCCCTCTGCGGCCTCGGGGGCTTCCTCTCCCAGCAGGGCCGCGAGCGCCTGCGGGGAGGCGTTCACCAGGACCTGGCCCGCGGCTACGGTGCCTTCGGCGTCGGGGGTGCGGAAGGAGACCTCGGCGCGCGTGCCGTCCGTCTCGATGCCGGTGACCTCGTGCTCCACGGCGATCTCCGCGCCGGCCGCGCGGGCGGCACCGGCCAGCGCGTCGGTCAGCGCGCCCATGCCGCCGACGGGTACGTCCCAGTCGCCTGTGCCGCCGCCGATCACGTGGTACAGGAAGCAGCGGTTCTGCACCAGCGACGGGTCGTGGGCGTCTGCGAACGTCCCGATCAGCGCGTCGGTGAGCACCACGCCCCGCACGAGGTCGTCAGCGAAGCGCTTCTCGATCGCGACGCCGATCGGCTCCTCGAACAGCATCCGCCAGGCGGCCTCGTCCGCGATGAGGGAACGCAGTTCCTCCCGTGCGGGCAGCGGCTCGGTGAGCGTCGGGAACACGCGCCGGGCGACCTCGCGCGTGATGCCGTAGAACTCCTGCCAGGCCGCGTACTCCCGTTCCCCGCCGGTGATCCGTGCGAACGAGCCCGCAGTGCCGGCTCCGCCGACCAGGAGTCCGCCGTTTGCCTTGGGGGTGTAGGAGGAGACGGTGCGCTTGCGGACGGCGAAGTCCAGCTCCAGCTCTCGCACGATCTTGTCGGGGAGCAGCGAGACGAGGTACGAGAACTGGGACAGGCGGGCGTCGACGCCGGGGAAGGGCCGGGTCGAGACAGCCGCTCCCCCGATGATCGTCCGACGTTCCAGCAGCAGGACCGAGCGTCCGGCGCGGGCCAGGTAGGCGGCGGCGACCAGGCCGTTGTGGCCGCCGCCGACGATGACGGCGTCGTACGAGGCGTGTGCGGGCATGGCCGGACCCTAACCCCTTCCGGCCCGCGGCGCGCCCTGGAAGCCGCTTCGTTCCCGGGAGTGCCGCCCAGGTCAGTGCTCGGGCGCACCGCTCTGCTCCCGGAGCGCCGCGACCCGGCGGTACAGCTCCACCGCCTCGGCCCGGCGGCCGAGCTGTTCCAGGCAGTGCGCCTCGTCGTTGCGGCTCGCCAGCGCGTCCGGGTGGTCGGGGCCGAGGACCCGCTCCCGTGCCTCGGCAACGTGCCGGTAGATCGTGTTCGCATCGTGCCAGCGGCCGAGCCAGCCCAGGGCGACGGCCACTTCGCGGCGGCTGACGAGTGTGTCGGGGTGGTCCGGGCCCAGCACCCGCTCCCGCAGCGCGCACACCTCACGGGCCTCTGCCAGCGCCTCCGGCCAGCGGGCGAGGCGGCCCAGATTGACGCCGAGGGTGTGCCGGGCGCGCAGTGTCTCGGGGTCGGCGGGTCCGTGCGCGCGGGTGCGGTCGTCGACGAGACCCCGGAAGAGGTCCAGGGCCTCGGCACTGCGCCCGAGCCGCCCGAGGCTGATGCCGACCTCGTAGCGTGCGGCGAGCGTGTCCGGGTGGTCGGGGCCCAGCGCGACGGCGCGGGCGGCGGCGACGTCCCGGTAGGTGTGGAGCGCCTCGGCCCAGCGGCCGAGGCGGCCGAGCGCGTGGGCGACCTCGTAGCGGGTGACGAGTGTGTCGGGGTGGCCGGCGCCGAGGACGCGGGCGCGCGCGGCCGCCACGTCGTCGGCCACGCGGTACGACTCCTCGATCCGTCCGAGGCGGCTGAGGTTGAACGCCAGGTTGTGACGACAGCGCAGCGTGTCGGGATGGTCGGGGCCCATGGTGCGGGCGCGGGCGGCGAGCACCGTCTCGTACACCTGGTGCGCCTCCGTGTGGCGGCCGAGCCGGCCCAGCACGTACGCGACCTCCTGGCGCGCCGCGAGCGTGTCGGGGTGGTCGGGGCCCAGTGCGCGCTCCCGGCCCCCGCTTACGTGCGTGAACTCACTCAGGGCCTCGGCCACCCGGCCGGTCCTGCTGAAGGTGAAGGCGACCTCGTACCGGCTGGAGAGCGTGTCGGGGTGGTCGGGGCCGAGCAGCGCCGACCGCTCCGCGGCGACCGCGTGGTGCACGTCGCCCGCTTCGGCCCAGCGGCCGAGCCGGCCCAGGGAGAGGCCCGCGCTGTGACGGCTGGCGAGGACGGCCAGGAGCTCGGGCCGCGGGGTGGTGCGTTCCCCGCTCCCGCCGTGGACCGAGACCGAGGGCGGTCCCGCCTGCGCGGGGACGCGGTCGATCGCGGGAGGATTGGTCCACGCGCCGGTCAGCGCGGCCGTGTGGTCGGGCAGGGACGGCCGGACGGCCGTGGTGTCGACCGCTTTGTGACCGGTCGTCATGCCCCGTGTCCAGTCGGGCAGGGGGGGCTCGCCGCCGCCGGAGGCCTGCGGTGCGCGCTGCGCGGGGACGGCGGCGTGGCCTGCGCCACCCGGACGGGCGGCGGCCTCGATGCGGCGGCGCAGGTCGTCCGCGTCGCGAGGCCGCTCATCGGGCGTCTTGGCGAGCAGGTCGAGCACGATCCGCTCCAGGAAGCCGGGGATCTCCTCCCGCACCTCCCGCAGCGGTGTCGGCGCGGTGTCCCGGTGGCCGACGAGGATCGCCCAGGTGTCCTCCAGGTCGAAGGGCGGGGCACCGGTGGCGAGTTCGTACAGGACGCAGCCGAGCGAGTACAGATCGCTGCGGTGGTCGACGGCGCCGTCGCCGATCTGCTCCGGCGACATGTAGTGCGGGGTGCCCATGGCGATGCCGGTGCCGGTGAGCTTGGCGGTGAAGCCGATGTCCTCGCCCAGGCGCGCTATGCCGAAGTCACAGATCTTCACGGCGCCGTCGGCCAGCCGCATGATGTTGGCGGGCTTGAGGTCGCGGTGCACGATGCCCTGGTCATGGGTGTACGCGAGGGCGGCGGCGATCTGGCCGGCGATGTCGACGACGTCGTCTACGGGCAGCGGCTGCTGCTTGTTGTCCTCCATCAGCTGGCTGAGGTTGCGGCCCTGAAGGAGCTCCATCACGAGGTAGAGGACGCCATCGTCTTCGCCGAAGTCGTGGACGACGGTCACGCCCCGGTGCTGGAGCGCGGCGGCGACCCTGGCCTCACGCCGGAAGCGCTCTCTGAGGACCGCGGAGAAGGACTTGTCGTGGTGGACGCCCATGGGCTTGAGGCACTTGACCGCGACCTGGCGCCCGAGCGATTCGTCGCGGGCCCGCCACACCTCGCCCATGCCGCCGCGCCCGATGAGATCGAGCAGTCGGTACCGGCCGTGGATCAGCCTGGTTTCCGCCATCTCGTGCTGTCGCCCCCGTCGCTGTCCTGCGCCCTCCCCGGCCCGTCCAGTATGGCGGCCTGTCTGCGGAGTTTGTACGGGGTGGGGCGCGAGCCGGGCCCGAGTCGTGCCATCGCGTTCACCATGTGACCGGGCGGGAGGCGCCACCGCAGCCGGGACGGGACGCAGCGCAGGAGACTGCCGGTGGCGACGAGCCGGTGGGTGACCCGGTCGGGCGCGGGCGCCGGTCTGCCGTACAGCTCATGGGCGAAGGGTGGCAGGGCGTCGTAGGCGAGCCGTGCCACGAGCTGCCACAGCAGTGCGCGGGCGGGGACGAGCCACGGGCTGATCGGGGGCCGCCGCAGGAAGTCGTCGACCTCGCGCGCCTCGGGCCCGGCGGCGAGCTCCGGCCGCACCCGGTCGAAGTACGCGGCGAGCTCCGGGGTGCCGGCCGGTACGCGGGCGCGGTCGAGTCCCACCAGCCGGGCGGCTTCGCGCTGCTCGTGGAGGTAGCGGTCGGCATGCCCGTCGTCGAGGGGCAGCCCTGAGCGGCGGGCCACGTCCAGGTAGGAGCCGACCTCGGCGCAGTGCACCCACAGCAGCAACTCCGGCTCGTCGACGCCGTAGCGGTCTCCGGTGTCGGGGTCGCTCGCCTTCAGGAGCGAGTGGATGCGGCGGACGCGGGCACCGGCCTTCTCGGCGGCGTCGGTGGTCCCGTAGGTGATGGTGCCGACGAAGTTCGCCGTGCGCATCAGCCGGCCCCAGGTGTCCTGCCGGAAGTCGGAGTTCTGCATGACACCGCGGACGGCGCGCGGGTGGAGTGCCTGGAGGTAGAGCGCACGTACGCCCGCGATCCACATCATCGGGTCGCAGTGGATGTTCCAGGTGACCGAGTCGGGTCCGAACAGGCCCGGGTCCGCTGCGCCCACCGGGCGGGCGTCTGCCATGTCCGACTCCTCGAATCGCTCCGGTGCTCGGCGCCGCGTCGTCGGCCGCTGCTGTGGTTGTGCCCGGTCGGGGACAAGGGCATTCCCCCGGTCGTCCATGGTCGCTCACCGTCGCGCCGTGTTCGTCACGTCCTCCACCCGGCCCTTCGACGCCCTGGGCCCGGGCCGGCATGGCGGGCCTCCTGGCCACCTGGACCTGCCCCGCCTGCCCCGCCTGCCCCGCCTGCCCCGCCTGCCCCGCCTGGCGACGATCCACCGCCTGGCAGCTATGAAGCACCATCTGACAAAGCCCTACCAGGGCCTGTCCGATGGGTCACCGTCCGCGGAATGGGTCACCCTCCGCGGAACCATCGGAACTGCCCCGGCGCCGATCGAAGCGTTCCTGCGCCGCCAGCACATCGTCCCCGTAGGCCGCCGCCCAGGCGCCCAGAGCGCGGATCGGGGTGAGCAGGGCGGTGCCGGCCTGGGTGAGGGCGTAGTCGACACGGGGCGGCGCCTCTGCATAACGGTGGCGTTGCACCAGGCCGTTGTGCTCCAGCCGCCGCAGCGCCTCGTTGAGCACCTTCGGGCTGATCCCGCCGATCCGGGCCAGCAGCGCATGGGGCCGCATCGGGCCGTTCTCGCCGAGGACGTAGACGACCACGCTGTCCCAGCGGTTGGCGATCACCTCGAAGGCCATCCGGGCCCGGCAGTCCGCAGCGAACGGATCCCCACCCATCTCGCGCTCGTCCAGATCCACCTGTCCCATGTGCACATCCTGCCTGGCCGATGCCTACCAGCCGGTGTGCGTCGGCTCGCCTAGCGTCCACCGCATGACATTCCACGACGCGAACGGAAGCAGGACGATGCGCATCGGCATACTCGGTACAGGCGCAATGGCGGCGGCGCTGGGCGGGGCCTGGGTGCGGGCCGGACACGAGGTCATGGTCGGCGGCCGGAACGCCGCTTCCACCGCCAGTACGGCCACCCGCATCGGGGCCGCCGCGCACGGCGGCCTCACCGAGGCGGCGCAGTACGGTCAAGCCGTACTGCTCGCCGTATCCGCTGAGGCCGCGCCGCAGTTGGCCAAGGAACTGGCCCCGGATCTCGCCGGACGGGCCGTCCTCGACTGCACGGTGCCGATGGTGCCCTCCGGTGACGGACCGGTCTCCTCCACTGCCGGGGGTACGGACTCGACCGCCAAGCGCATCGCGGCTGCCGCACCTCAGGCCCGTGTCGTCAAGGCGTTCGGCATCTGCCACGAGAGCATCTGGACCCTGCCACAACCGGCCTTCGAGGGTGCACCGCTGGCCGTGCCTTTCTGCGCGGACGCCCCTTCAGCCGCCGCTCTGACGAGGGAGCTGATCACGTCGATGGGCTGTACTCCGCTGCCGTGCGGCGGTCTGAACCGTGCGGCACTGCTGGAGGCGACGACGGTCTTCGCCGTCGGGGTGTGGTGGTCCGGCGGCGAGGCCCGCCACGCATTCCCTGCCCCTGCCCTGGCCCCCGGCGCGGTCGACGACCAGTGACTGCCTCTCTCGGAGGCCGTGCTTCGCCGGGCACCCCTCCTGATCAGGGTCGTCTGGGTCGCGGGGCCCGTCGGCATCCCGCCGACGGGCATCGCCTGGGGTCCGGGGCCCAGCATTCATCCGGCATGCGATCGTCCTCCTCGCGACTACGTTCGCCGGTCGGCACCGGCAACGTCACCCCGTTCACACCCACCTGTTCCTGCCCGAACAGCGGACCTGCCCGCAGGAGCACCGGGTCAGCATGCTTGCAGTTGTGACGATACGTCATTAACTGCTGCTGCGACGGGTGTTGTCAGTGGGGCACGGTAGCGTCGTGAGCGGTGGAAGGCCGTCTCTCGATTGGAGTGGATGATGACCGTGGACCGCGTGCAGTCGCCGCTTAGGGTGGTACTGACCGACATCAACACGGAAGTGGTGGAGGCGTGGCGGGCGGCGTTCGCCGACACCCCCGGGATCGAGATCCGCAAAGGCTCGATCCTCGATGAGGATGTCGATGCCTGGGTCAACCCGACCAACTCCCGGGGCCGGATGGACGGCGGGGTCGACGCGGTCATCAAGCGGCACCTCGGAGCGGGCATCCAACTGCGTGTGCAGCGGGCGATCCGCGACCGGTTCGCGGGAAGCCTCCCGGTGGGAAGCGCGGTGTGTGTTCCGTCGGGGGCGATCAACCCGAAGTTCCTGATATCGACGCCGACGATGGAGAAGTCCTCCCAGAACGTGCGTGAGACGCTGAATGTGGCCCTGGCGTGCGCCGCCGCGTTCCAGGCGATCCACCGGCAGAACAACGACACGCCAGGCAGCATTGAGTCGGTGGCGCTGGTCGGCATGGGCGCTCGAACCGGCCGGGTGCCCGCACGAGTGTGCGCCAACCTGATGTGGACCGGCTACACGCTGTTCAACGACTACTGCTTCGAGGACTACGACGACCTGCGCAGCACGGTAATTGCGCAACTCGACGACATCGAGAACGCGCCCGACGAAGGGCGGGTGCGCATCGCTCCGCCGAAGCGGCCCACCTCCCGTCGCTGATTGAGACGTTCTCCGCCGATCTCATGCCACTGTCGGTCGATGACGAGTGCGGCACAGGGCGGGTGGGGCTGCGGGGGACGTGCCGCAACGTGTCTTTCGGATTCCTTTGGCTCCGGTCACAAAGGGTGCTAGCGGCCCGGGGATCGAGACACTCCCAGCAGGACGCTTCCGGTGAGGAACAGGCAGGCGCCCACTACGAGGAGCGACATCAACACGTGCCCTGTCGGAAAGAAGGCCAAAATCCCTACGAAGCAGCCAAGCCGCATCCTGTGAAGACTTGACCGAGCCCATGAGATACAGGCCACAGGACGGCGGCTCGCTCCCAGGGATGGATCCAACCGGCGAGCAGCTCGGCTGTCCCACTCACCGTTACAGCCAGGCTCAAGGCTGCGAGCGGCCCGACATCACGTACGGCATTCCACCTCCGGGCAGGAATCGTCGCACAGGAGAACAGGCCCTGGCAGGCCTGCCGCCAGTTCTCCGCGGGTCAGGCCTTGAAGGCCGACGCTGCCGACGAGGGTCCGCCGGTCCACATGCATGGCGTTTGGGGTGCTCTTCGCCCTGATCAGGGCCTGCGCACGTACGTCAACCACCCTGCTCACCATGCCCCATCAGCACGGTTCGACAATTTGGAGTCCCTCCACAATGAGTGATGCCAACACCCCGGCCAAGCCCGACACCAATGACCCACTGGGCCTCGCCGAACTCTTCAAAGGCGGCGGTGAACCGTGGCTTCCGTTGCTGAAGCCGGTCATCGAAGCGCAGCCTGACGCAGCCACGTTCATCGGCTCTGGCCGCAGCCCGGAGGTCGTCCCTGTACGCGAGCTCACCTTCCAGGCACTCAAGCCCAACCCGCCGCACAAGTGGAAGGTCGTTGTCTTCGGTCAGAACCCGTACCCACGGCCGGAAAGCGCCACCGGCATAGCCATGTTCGACAACACCTTCCACGACTGGAAGGACAGCCAGTTCGGCAGGGTCGTCAGCATCCGCTGCATCATCAAGGCAGCGGCGATGTGGAAGTACGGCATTCCCAAGAAGACGCCCATTGCCGATATTCGTGCACTTCTGAAGGAGCAGGACACCGTCCAACCACCGGAGTGGTTCCAGGCGATGCTCACGCAGGGTGTACTGCTGCTGAACGCCGCACTCACCGCCAGCAGTGACGGAACGACGGGAACCGACCGGCACACTGCATTCTGGCGTCCGGTCGCCGAGCGGATCGTCGAAGAGATCCTCAGGGCCAAGCAGAACGCCGACGAGGAGGACCGTGGCGTCGTCTTCGCGTGGTGGGGGGCTCATGCCCGCAACCTGAAGAAGGTCGTCCTCCAACTCCAGAAGAAGTACCCCGAGGTCGAAGTCCGGCATATCGACCATCCCAATCCCGCGGCGCAGGGCGACATCTTCTGCGAAGGCGACCATTTCGCCATGGTGAACGCGGCCCTCGCATCGCTGGGCGCCGATGAGGTCGACTGGCTTCCGAGCAAGGGATGGAACGAGGTCGCGGCGGAGGCCGACGGGACCAACCGCGACATCGCCGAACGCATGGGCGCGTTCATCGCGTCCACCATGGAACTGCACCAGCTGTACCTCGAACGGCTCGCCAGCGTCAAAGACGAGGGGCTCGTCCTCCCCGCGATCACCGGTGTGTTCGACACCCCGCTCATGGACTTCCACAACGCCGTCAGCCCAGTCGTCAAGCTGCTGTCCAGTCTTGACCGGCACGTCAAGCTGTCGCACGAATTCGGCAAGAGGAGGGCGGACGAAGCGGCCGGCGGCCTGTCCGCCGACGCGATTGCCGCCCTGTACCTCTACACCTGCGAGTCCGCGTTCTACCGGGAGATCAACGCCGTCCTTCGCGCCCCGGACCGGGCCAGAGTCGTTCCCTATCTCCCGTATCTGCGGTTGCTGTTCTCGGCGGTGTCACGGCTACCCGCCCGCACGGAGCCGTTGTGGCGGGGAGTATCGCTGGACCTGCGTGCGCAGTATCCACTCGGTCGAACGGTGACCTGGTGGGGCGTGTCCTCGTGCACGTCCAAGCTCAGCGTGGCACGGGCATTCCTCGGTGGCCGCGGCAAGCGGACGCTCTTCGAGGTGGCCCCCGTCCGGGCGGTGGGCATCCGCAGTTTCTCCGCGTTCACCGACGAGGAGGAATTCATCCTCCCGCCCGGCACGCAGCTCAAGGTGACGGACGTACAGGCCCAGCGCGGCGGCTTGTGCACCGTGAAACTGACCGAACTCGAAGAGCAGACCCTCGTGTCCTGAGCAAGCGCCGGCGACACGACGGGCGTGGAGGCCGGCAGCGGGGTTCGAGGGGGGTGAACCTGCCCGCGATCCGGGCCATCAGAGCCTCGGACACCTCCTGCCAACGGGCCGGGTCCACGCTGTGGGACCTGCGGCCACCGCCTGATCACTGGCTGGAGTAGTGGTACCGAACTGAACGACACATTGATGCAGGCCGGGCGACGCGTGTCAGCGGCGGACGCGCGGCATGCCCAGGCCGATCCAGGAGATGATCTCGCGCTGGATCTCGTTGTTGCCGCCGCCGAAGGTGAAGATGACGGCGGAGCGGTAGCCGCGTTCGAGTTCGCCGTGGAGGACGGATCCGGCGGAGCCCTCCTTGAGGGGGCCCGCCGCTCCCACGACCTCCATCAGCCAGGCGTAGGCGTCGCGGCGGGCCTCGGAGCCGTAGACCTTGACGGCGGAGGCGTCCTGCGGGGTGAGGGTGCCGTTGTGGAGGGCGTTCACCATCTGCCAGTTGAGGAGCTTCATGGCGTCGAGACGAGTGTGGGTGCGGGCGAGCCGGCCGCGGACCCAGCCGAGGTCGATGACGCGGCGGCCGTCGGCGAGCTTGGTGTCGGCGGCCCAGCGCTGGACGTCGTGCAGGGCACGGATGGCCATGGTGCCGTGGGCGGCGAGGGTGACGCGTTCGTGGTTGAGCTGGTTGGTGATCAGCCGCCAGCCCTTGTTCTCCTCGCCGACGCGGTGGGAGACGGGGACGCGGACGTTCTCGTAGTAGCCGGCCGTGGTGTCATGGGAGGCGAGGGTGTTGATCAGAGTCCAGGAGTAGCCGGGGTCCGAGGTCGGTACGAGGAGCATGGTGATGCCCTTGTGGGGCGGGGCCTCGGGGTCGGTGCGTACGGCGAGCCAGATCCAGTCCGCGGTGTCGCCGTTGGTCGTCCAGATCTTCTGCCCGTTGATGACGTACTCGTCGCCCTCGCGCACCGCACGGGTCCTGAGCGAGGCGAGGTCGGTGCCCGCGTCGGGTTCGCTGTAGCCGATGGCGAAATCGATCTCGCCGGACAGGATCCCAGGCAGGAAGCGGGCCTTCTGCTCGTCGCTGCCGAACTGCATGATCGTCGGGCCCACGGTGTTCAGGGCCATCAGCGGCAGCGGGACGCCCGCCTGGGCTGCCTCGTCGAAGAAGATGAACTGCTCCATCGGGCTCAGCCCGCGGCCGCCGTATTCCCTCGGCCAGCCCACACCGAGCCAGCCATCCGTGCCGAGACGGCGGATCGTCTCGCGGTAGAAGCGCTTGCGCGCGGCCGGTTCGGCGGTGGGGGCACCTCCCATGCCCTTGGGGCCATGGGGGAGGCTGTAGGCGTGGTCGGGGACCAGCTCGGCGAAGTAGGTGCGCAGTTCGGCTCGCAGCTGCTGCTGCTCCGGCGTGTATCGAAGGTGCACGGCCCCTCCAGGAGTCTCGCGGTCCGTCCCTTGCGCAGCGGCGCACACAGTAGAACGCGTTGCAGTAATCCGGAAGAGCCGTGCCGTCTCCATCTACAGCGAGTGGTACACCGCCTCCACGAGCGCCATCTTGCGGGGGTCGTCTGCGATGCGCGGGCCCATGCGGTTCATCACATAGCCCAGGCTGAGGTCCGCCTCCGGGTCGGCGAGTCCGCACGAGCCGCCGAAGCCGTCGTGGCCGAACGCCCGGGGGTTGGGTCCGTACGAGCCGTTCTCGCCGCTCAGCCACAGGCCGAGGCCGACCTCGGTGTCGTGCGCGAATCCGGTGCCGAGCACCAGGTCGCGGCAGCTGCCCTGCCCCTCGCGCACCCGTTCCGCGGCCTCGGCGCTCAGCACCCGCCGGCCGCCGAGCATCCCCCTTCCGGCGAAGATTCCGTACAGCGCGGCGACGGCGCGGGCGGTCGCGTGCCCGTTGGCCGCGGGGACATGGGCGGCGCGCCATTGCGGTGTGTTGGCCCCGGCGGCGCCGACCACCGGGTTGAGCATGGCCGCGAGCGCGACCGGCGCCATCTGCTGGAAGACGGCCTTCTGTTCACCGGTGAGCCCGGCCGGCGGATGCTCCAGTTCGGCGACGCGCACGGCCTCGTCCGCCGGCAGTCCGACGGTGAAGTCGATCCCGAGCGGCCCGGTGACCTCCTCGCGCAGGAAGTCCCCCGGCAGCCTGCCCGTGATCCGCCGGACGACCTCGCCGACCAGATGGCCGAAGGTCAGCGCGTGGTAGCCGGAACGGGTACCGGGCTCCCACCAGGGCTCGGCAGCGGCCAGCCGCGCGCAGGTCAGCTCCCAGTCGTACAGCTCGTCGAGGGAGTGCGGCTCGCGCAGACCGGCGAGCCCGGCCCGGTGCGACAGGAGGTGGCGTACGAGCACCTTCTCCTTGCCCGCCGCGGCGAACTCCGGCCAGTACGCCGCCACGGGCGCGTCCAGGTCGAGCTGCCCCCGGTCGACGAGCAGATGCGCGCACAGCGCCGTCGCGCCCTTGGTCGTGGACCACACGTTGACCAGGGTGTCGCGCTCCCAGGGCCTGGTGCGGGCCGGATCGGACCAGCCGCCCCAGAGGTCGACGACGCTCTCGCCGCCGACCAGCACGCTCACGGCGGCGCCGAGTTCGCCGCGTTCGCGGAAGTTCTCCTCGAAGGCGTCGCGCACGGCCGCGAACCGCTCGTCGCAGTGGCCGTCGATCCGCAGTGGTGCATCTTCGTGGCTGCCAACCGCCATGGGAACCTCCGTCGCCTGAGTTCTGTCCGGGCATGCCGCCGCGCCCGGTCCCGAAGCAACGTACCGACCGGTCGGATGGAAGGGGAAGGGGGCGCGTGAGGGTTGGCCGGCGGGTGAGCGAGGATGGCGCCGGAAGATCCCGCGCGGCGCCCGCAGACACCTCCCCCGGAAGGACGACGAGATGGCCCTCGACCGGCACGACGACCCTGTACTGCTGCGCCCCGAGGGCCGCGCCGCGTACATCACGCTCAACCGCCCGCGCGCGATCAACGCCTTGACCCACCCCATGGTCCGCACGATCGACGCCGCACTCGCCGCCTGGGAGCGGGACGACTCCATCGAGGCCGTGGTCCTCTCGGGGGTCGGCGAACGGGGGCTGTGCGCGGGCGGTGACATCCGCGCCATCCACGACGACGCGCGCACCGGCGTCCGGGCCTCCATCGGCTTCTGGCGCGACGAGTACCGGCTCAACGCCCGTATCGCCCGCTTCCCCAAGCCGTACGTGGCGCTCATGGACGGCATCGTCATGGGCGGCGGCGTCGGGCTGTCCGCCCACGGCAGTGTCCGCGTCGTCACCGAGCGCTCCAGGATCGCGATGCCGGAGACCGGCATCGGTTTCGTCCCGGACGTGGGCGGCACGCATCTGCTGGGACGGGCGCCGGGTGAACTGGGCACGCATCTGGCCGTCACCGGCGAGGCCGTCGGCGCGGGCGACGCACTGCTCCTCGGGCTCGCCGACCACTTCGTCCCGTCCGCCCGGCTCGCGGAGTTCGCCGCAGCCGTCGCGTCCGAGGGCGTGACCGCTGCGGTACGGCGCTGCGCGGAGCCCGCGCCGGAGGGTCGGCTCGCTGACGCACGCGGATGGATCGACCACTGCTATGCCGCGGACTCGGTGGAGGACATCGTCGAACGGCTGCTCGCGTGCGGCAAGAGCGAGGCGAAGCAGACCGCCGAGACGATCCTCGCGCGCTCCCCGCGGTCGGTGAAGGTGACGGTCGAGTCGATCCGCAGGGCGCGGGTGCTGGGCGCACTGGAGCCCGTGCTGGAGCAGGAGTTCCGCGTCTCGTGCGCGGCCCTGTCCTCGCCCGACCTGATCGAGGGGATCCGGGCGCAGGTCATCGACAAGGACCGCCGTCCGCGCTGGTCCCCGGCGCACCTGGCCGAGGTGACGCGCTCGGAGGTGGAGCGTCACTTCGCCCCGCCCGGTGTGCCCGGTCTGGGACTCGTCGGCTGACGGGCCTGAATCCACCGAGCTCCGGCCGATGGGGCCGCGAGCACTCATCCGGTGCGCCGATGCCGTCTGCCGACCGGGATCAGCCAGGCGGATGAATGACCCGTTGCGGGGCGGCGCGGTACTACCGAATGCCCATCGGGGCTGGATAGGCACACCGTATGACCGCACTCCCCATCCGTCACCGTGCCGCCGCCCTCGCGCTGGCCGCCGTGACGCTGCTGCCCGCATCCGTGGCGGCAGACGCCCCCGTGGCGGCCGACAGCGGCGCCCTCACTGCTCAGACAACCCCGGACCGTGAGGCAGTGCGGCTGCTGACACGGCCGCCCTTTCCGCCCACCGATCTCAGTCTGCTGAGCACGGGGGCCTACCCTGATGGCCCTTTGATGGAGCCCGCGCCGCCCCGCGAGATCAGCGTCCGGGAGCTGACCGAGCAGCTCACGGTGACGCTCAGGCCTCGCGGCCGCCACGCGCTCGAAGAAGGGCTGGCTGTCTTCCGCAGCCCGCAGATCACCGCCGTGGTGCCGGACGCCGGCCTGCGCGCCGCCCTCGCCTCGCTGACGGGCAGCCCCGGGCAGGGCAGCATCCGAGCGATCCGCCAAGGTATCTTCTCGCGCGTCGTCTTCGGCATCACGCCGCGTCCGGAGGCGATTGCCATGGTCCTGTCCGGGCCGCCCACTGACCCACGGCCATTCATCGTGTTCAACCAGCGGTACCGCTACGAGGACTTCCGGCTGCTGGGGGACGTCTTCTCGCACGAGACCCTCCACCGGGCCGACGCGAACAACGACAACGAAGAAGCCATCAACGAGGCCCTGAACATCGCCTATTACGGGCAGTTGCTTCTCCAGCTGCCACGGCTGGCAACCAGCCGAACGGAATTGGCCCGAAGACTGAACACAAGGCTGATGGCGCTGCTGAACACACGGGACGCCCGCGGCCGTCAGCGACTGACCCACTCAACAGGCAACGTGCTGCCCGGCGCAGCCATCACGCTACCCAGCCTCGCCGCCCTGCAACTCGGGATCACCCCGGTTGGCCGGACCGCGACCGATCCCACCAGAACGCCGGGAAACGCGAACCTGGACTTCTACCTCGGCGCCATCACCCGCACCCGGCAAACAAGGGCCGACTTCGGCACCGCCACCGTCCAGTTCCTCGACCGCCGTCAGGCCTGGGCCTCTCCGGGAGAACGCCTCCGCCTCGCCCGGCTGCTCGAGCTCCGGCTCCCTCACCGTCCCAGGGAGCCCTATGGCTCGGCACAACCGTCAGTACAGCGGGCGCAGCGAGTGGACGGAGCATCGGGATCGATGGACTCCCTGTACGCGCCGATGCAATGGCGCCCGCTGCTGCGTCCGGAGAGGCGCACTGATCATGTGCCGTACATCGGCACCTACCAACAGCCGGAGCACGTGGCAGTCAAGTCGCTCCAACGGCACTGAACAACAGAGCCCTGAGCCGCTCCCGGGGCGGGCTGACGTGCGAGGGGCCCGGGCTGCCCCCTGGTAGTGAAGGTGTCAGCACACGTCAAGAGAAAATCGCGTGTACCTGGTCGACCGCTTCGGGCCCATAGCCAACCGCGCCCACGGGGACCGCGCCGTCGATCGCCTCGATGACACGCCCGGCCCATACTGGTCCGAACCCCCCGCACAGTTCAATCAGTTGCACGCCCTCGCCCACCAGGCGGCGCGCGGCCTCGATGCTCTCCTCGGGCTTCTCCACCCCGACGAACACACTGCGGCACGTACCCGTGTCCACGACGCTGACATCGCCACCTGCCGCGCTGCCGTCCGCCGTGTAGATGAATCCCCAGTGCGTGAGCGCCATGCGTATCGACCTCCTGTGATCGTCAGAGCCACCAGCCAAGCAGAGCCAGGGCTGGAATGGCCTGGAACGGAGATGATTCGTGAGTGATCCGCGCCGCACTCCCGATCCCGCACCGTCCGAGCACAACAACGCGGACCACACTCGCATGACCCGTCGGACAAGCCCTGGTAAGGCAACGATGTTGCCGTGACGGTGGGTCAGTTGCCGGTGGTACAGCCAGTCCCTCTCGGAGGGCGCACGGCCGCTGGGCTCGCGGGTGGCGATGAGCTGCTTCTCCAGTTCCCGGATGGTGAACTGCGGGGTGGTGCCGCGCCGGCGGCGCTTGGGGACACGCACCGACGTACACCAGGCCGAGATCGGTGAGCGGGAATGGTGGCCAAGGGGCTTGTCCAGCCAGCCCGCTGAGGCGACTGGGGCGGGCGTGCCTCGGCGCGGCACACCCGCCCCCCGGCCGCCCGGCCCGCCTGCCAGGGGCGAGCAGGACGGGCCGCTGGGCAACGGCCCACCCCCGGCCACCACGTGAACGCGACTCCCGCCCTCTTACGCCGCGTCCCTGTGGCGGGACTCCGATGGGGTCGTCACCGCGATCGACAGCGAGCGCGTCGTGCCGTTCACCGTCACGGCCAGTGTGAAGCTGCCCGGGCGCAGGCCTGTGATCCGGCCCGTCGACGGGTCGAGCGACGCCGCGTGCCGGGGGCCCGCGTCGTGCGCGCTGCCGATGTGGAGGTTCGGCGAGCCCGACCAGTCCACGCTCACCGGCCATGCCGCCGGTACGCGGCGGGCTCCCTGCAGGACCGTCGCCCGCGCCTCGCCCGTTTCTCCGGGCTGCAGCACAGTGGGCGCGTCCAGTTGCACCGCGTCGGTGTGGGCCCGGGTCTGGACCGAGACCCAGTCGGGGCGCGGGCCCCACGGGGCCCGGCGGCCCGCCGCCTGCTCGGCGGGGGAGACCTCGTCGACACCGACCATGGACCAGCCGGTGAAGCCGCCCTCGCCCGCCGGGCCTGCCGGCGCCTTCCCGGAGTTGCCGTTGACGAGGTAGGGGACGCCGTCCACGTGCGCGGCGTGGAAGACCCCGACGTGGCTGCCGATCAGTCCGGCGCCCTTGCCCGTCATGCGCCGGAACGCGGCGAGCCAGTCCTCGACCAGCGCGGCCTCCTTGCGGTCGCCGAGCTGGCTCCCCTTCTGAACGGTCGGGTCCCGCGGCGGCACATGCTCGATGACCATCACGGAGTCCACGGCCGGGTCGTCGGCGGCGGCGTCGAGCTGGGCGCGCAGCGCCTTGATCTGGGCGAGGCCACCGCCGCGCAGGCTCAGACTGGAGGTGTCGAGCGTGACAAAGCGCGTGCCGCGGTGGTCGAACACCCGGTGCGCTGGACCGAATTCGGCCACGAAGTCGTCGATCCTCCCGCCCATCACCTCGTGGTTGCCCGGCACGTAGTACCAGGGCAGCGCGTCCCCGAGTTCCTCGGTCAGCACGCGCCGGGCGAAGGCCAGGTCGGCCGGGGAACCCTCGTCCACGAGGTCGCCGTTGACGACCAGGAAGTCGGGGCGTGCGGCCCTGATCTCCCTGAGGGTCCGGCGCGCCTGCGCCACGATGGGGCTGTCGGGAGCACGGGCGACGAACTGCGCGTCCGACATGACGGCGAAGCGCCAGTCGCGTGCGCCGGTCACGGCGGCTGTGTCGACGAGCGGGTCGGTGACACGCGGCGGATCGGGCAGGTCGACGGTCGGCGGTACGTGGGCGTCGAGTCCGTCGATGACGATCCGCCCGGTGTACTGCCGGTTCGCGGCCGTCTCGGCGAGATAGAAGCGGTACACGGACAGCGGTGTGGCCGCGCCCGGTGGCAGGGCGAGGGTGACCTGCCGCCAGCCGGTCCAGGTGACGTAGGGCCCGCGCAGCAAGTGGTCCGATCCGGCGGCGTCCTTGAGGTGCAGGGTGGGCCATGCGCCGTTGCCGTCGCCCTTGATCCAGAGCGTGAAGGCCCTTGGCTGTCCGGGGACGGCGATCGGCTGCGGCGGGGCGGCGTAGGCGGCGCGGGTCGCGGTCGACCGGGTGAAGTCGTAGCTGATCTCCAGCCCGGTCCCGGTGTGCCCGTCGGGTGTCGGGGCGAGCGAGCCGCCCGCGCGGGCGTGGCTGAACTTCCACTGCGCTGCGTCGTCGAAGGCGCTGACCGCCTGCTGGGCGAGGCCCACGCTCACCGCCAGCACGGTGGTCACGCCGCCGACGGTCACGGTGATCCGCCCGGCGGTGTCGCCGCCGGCGCGGGAGCTGACGGTGAAGGATCCGTCGGCGCCGGGGCGGACGGTGAACCGTTCATCGTCGTAGTCGAGTCGCACGTCGTCCGGTTCGACGGGAGCGGTGTTGCCCTGGGCGTCGTAGCCCACGATGCCGAATGTGCCGGTGGCGGAGCTGTCGGCGAGTCCGACCCGCCGGACGGTCGACTCGATGCGGGCCAGGTCGTCGAGCACGGTCAGGCGGATGCTGCCGTGGATTCCGGCGCGTTCGGCACGGATCTCGGTGGTGCCGCTGTCGCGGGCGTGGAAGACGCCGTCGGCGTCGACGCGGCCGACGGACGTCTTGCGGGAGAGCCAGTGCGGACGGCCCGCGGCCGGTCCGTAGGTCTCGTCGTACCCGGCGGCGGTCAGTCGGCGGGTCAGGCCGGGGAACACCCGCTCGGGGTGACCGCCCTTGACGGGGTCGGCGGTGGGGGCGCCGGCCGCGGGCATCGCGGTCTCGACCCAGTAGCCGCGCAGCCTGCCGCTGCCGTCGGGGGCGGTGAGGGCGAGTCCGTTGGGGACGTCGCGTTCGCTGCCGTCGGAGGGGCTGTTCTCCACCTGGAGGGTGTCGCTGCCGGGTTCCCGGGCGACGAGGGTGGAGGAGCCGCCGCCGTCGAGGTTGAGGGCGTTGTGTGCGCCGGCCTTCTGCATCATCAGGCCGAGTTCGGTGAGGGTGACGCCGCCGCTGTCGGCCTGCCGCCCGTCGACGGTGACGATGTGCATCTCCCGGCCGTCCTCGGAGAAGCCGACGGCGGTGCGGGGCGCGGTGGCGTTGTTGCCCGTGCCGTCGTGGTTCTGCGGTACGCCGTCGACGACGAGCAGTTCGCGCCCGCCGACGGCGGTGCGGGGCACCGGCCCGCCGTCGGTGCGGGGCCGGTACGCGGCGGACACCGGGTCTCCCGGCCGCAGGGCCGAGAGCACGGCGGCGCCGGCCTCACGGCCGACGAGGACGGTGGTGTCCTCGCCGATGGAGCCGCTGCCAGGCCAGTCGTGGACGGCGACGACCCTGCCGTCGCGTACGACGGCTTCGGCGACGGGGGCCGCGTTGTCGACGGTGAGCGCCCGGTCGGCCTCGCCCCAGGCCGCGGTGTACGCGCCGATGCCGCCGGCGGGCACGTTGGCGGCGTTGTAGGCGCCGAGCGGGTGCGTACCGCCAGGCACGGTCAGGGCGCCGTCGAAGTAGAGCTGGAGAACTCGTCCCGCGCTGCCGGGGCCGATGCCGACGGCCCGGTGGGCGCCCGGTGCGGGTGAGTGGGTGAGCCTGCCGTCGCGGATGCCGGCGCCTTGGGGGGCGCCGGTCTGGTTGATGTCGAAGAAGTCGGCGTTGATGGCGGCGACCGTGCGCCTGCCCTTGCCGGGGTCGTGACGTGCGGCGAGGTCGGAGACGCTGTGGCGGTCGGCGACCTTGCCGGAGGAGAGATAGTCGGCCTGGACGCCGCCGCCGAGGTCGACGGAGAGTTCGTCGACGCGGAGCCATTTCGCGGCCTCCAGCCGGTCGTAGGAGGTGAGTTGGACGCCGGGCGCGACGGGACGCCTGCTGCGGGCGGTCTCGATGCCGTTCTCGTCGATGACCGCGGTCTGTGCTCCGCCGGAGTCACCGGCGGGCGGCGGCGCGATGGGCCGCAGTGTCTCGGCGGTCTCGCGGGGCGGCGGGGCGGGTGGGGAATCGGCGGTGGCGGGGACGGTCGCCCCGGCCACCAGTGCGGACAGCGTCGCGAAAAGCACGACGGTGTGTCTTGCTCTGCCAAGGCCCACAACTTCTCCCGGAGTGAGGCTGGTTGAGCTCGTAGTAAGCGCTGTCGGCGGACAGCATCGCGGCGCGGGGGCGTGCGCACCAGGGTGTGTCGGGCAACACAAGGGAGAACGGCGGCCTACGCGATCGTTGAGGAGGTGGCGGCGGAGCGATCGCTTCGCCCGGCATCTGTGCCCGGCCGTGTACATCGATGGGCACGTCACCACGCGATGGTGCACGAGGCGTCGCGCCGGTTGGGAAGGCAGGGGTCCGGGGTCCGGACGGGGGCCAGGGATCCGAGGTCCGGACAGGGAGCAGGGTCGGTCCGGGGTCCGGGGTCCGGACAGGGACCAGGGATCCGGACGGGGGCCGGACGGTTGCGCGTGGAGCATCGGCTGGTACGCGTCCACCCCGAGTCACGCCGAACGCGGCATGCTCACAGGCGAGTCAGCGCTGCGTGGGCGGGCGACGGTAGGAAGAGCCGCATGGTCGAGGGCGCGCGCTCGGACGCGCCTCGACAACGCCCCGGAGAGCGAAAAAGGGGCTGCCAGGCCGTTGCCGGCCCGGCAGCCCCTCGGTCGCGGTGCGTCAGTCCTGGCTGCCGCGGCGCCTGCGCGCCGCCCAGGTGATGCCGCCGCCGGCCGCGATGACCAGGGCAGCCGCACCCGCGATGAGCGGGGTCGAGCTGGACGAGCCGGTCTCGGCCAGGCCCGGCGCGGAGGTGCTCGGCGCTGGGGTGGCGGGCGCGGAGGTGCTCGGCGTCTCGCTGGGTGTGGGGGACGCGGTGCTGGGCGTAGGCGTGGGGGTGGGCGTAGGCGTGGGGGACTCCTCCTCGCACACAGGCGCCGTCTTGGTCTCGTCCCGCCCGAACTGGTCTCCGTCGCTGGCCGTGATGACGAGACGGACCGCGATCTCCTTGTCGTGCTCCGGGAGCTTCAGCGTCCGGCTGAAGTCGTTGGTGAACGTCTCCGTCGGCAGCAGCTCCTTGCCGTCGGCCGTGACGGTCACGCTGTTCCGGGCGTTGTGGCCGTAGTTGGTCAGTACGAGGCTGACCTCGTCACAGGTCACCGTCCACGTGGGGGTGTGGGCGACGGCGGGTGCGGCGGAGAGTCCGACCGCGAGCGCACCGACCGCGGCGGCGGCTATGAGAGCCCCGGAACGCCACCGCGTTCTGTTGATTTCTGTCACTGGTTCCTCCATGTATGACACGCCACCACTGCTGGCGTGCGCGCACAGTACCGCCATGGAGTGATGAAGCCGTATCCGCCTCGGGGCCTGTCGGCGACGGCGGCTGAATTCGCGTCAGTGCTCCGGACGTCCTTCCGGACCTTTCGTCGGGTGTTCCTTGGGGCGTTCCTTCGCACGGGTCCAGACGGGCAGGACGAACCAGCACACGACGAACCACGCCACCATCACGCCGACCAGCCAGGCGGCATGCGCGTCGTCGACCACGACGCGCAGGATGAGCAGCAGCGCCGATCCCATCGTGCACAGCAGGAGCACCAGTCCCAGCATGGTCAGCCGGGAGGCCCACGCGACCGTCTGCGGCTTGAGGCGTCTGCCCGTCAGCATCCGGTGGAAGGAGACCGGGCCGACGAGGACGCCGGTGGTCGCGGCGCCCAGCAGGACGGTCACGGTGTAGATGGTGCGGTCGGTGCCGGAGAGCTCCGTGAAGCGTGGCTGAAAGGCGACGGTCAGCAGGAAGCCGAAGAGGATCTGTACACCGGTCTGCGCGACGCGCAACTCCTGGAGCAGATCACCGAATCGGCGGTCCGCCCGCTCCTCCTCCGTCTCGTCACGGCCATGCCGGCCGCTTTCCCTGACCTGTTCCATCACGGACTCCCTTCGCCTCGGGAGGTGTGCTCGCCGCACCGTGCGGGCACTTGCCGGATCGGGGGTGGCCGACGGACCGCCCACGAACGCTCACCGACGCAAGCCCGCCAGCCGGCGACCGGCCGGGCCGATTGCCCTGCGGCCGCCGGCGACCCCTTTCCACGGCTCGGCACGCGCCTGGTCGAGTGCGTCGGCGATCGTCCAGCGGCGTGCGGTGAGTGCGGGGTCGTCCAGTTGGTCCCAGCCGATCGGGGTGGCCACCGGAGCGCCGGGTTTCGCCCGCACCGAGTACGGGACCACGGCGGTCTGCGCGTAACCGTTGCGCTGGACGTCGAGATAGAGCCGATCCCCGCGTGCCTTCTTGCGCGCCGCCGTGGTGAGGCGGGCGGGGTCGCGGGCGGCGAGCGTCTCGGCCACGTCCTGGGCGAAGGCCCGGGTCTCGTCGAAGCCGGTGGTGGCGGCGAGCGGCACGATGACATGCAGTCCGCGGGATCCGGTGGTCATCAGCCAGGAGGGCAGCCGCAGCTCGTCGAGGAGTTCGCCGAGCTGGTGGGCGGCCCGGCGTACGGCCGTGAAGTCGTCGCCGGGCGGGTCGAGGTCGAAGACGAGCCGGTCGGGGTTGTCGGCCGCCTTCACCTGGGACTGCCATCGGTGGAAGGTGACGCACGCCTGGTCGACGAGGTACATGAGGGTGGCCGTGGTGTCGCAGACGGTGTGCACCACGGTGCCGCCTTCCTTGGCGACCTCCGCCCTGCCAACCCAGTCCGGGTAGTGGTCCGGTGTGTGTTTCTGCATGAAGCGCGGTCCGCCGGTGCCGTCCGGGTACCGCTCCAGCATCAGTGGTCTGCCGCGCAGTTCGGGGAGCATGTACGGCGCGATCCGGCGGTAGTAGGCGGCGAGGTCCGCCTTGCTGATCCCGTCGTCGGGGAACAGCAGCTTGTCGGGACGTTTGATCTCGACGCTGCGCCCGCCCGCCGCCACACGATGGGGACTCATGGGCTCACCATCGCCTCCGCGACGAGCAGCCGTACGGCGGCGGTGATCGACTCGGCGTCGATGCCCGCCGCGTGCAACTGCTCCGCGGCCGTCGCCGATGCGGGAACACCGCGAACTCCCAGGCGTACGAGCCGGGGCGCGGGGCGTCCGTCGGCGAACGCCTCGGCAACCGCGTCGCCGAGGCCCCCTTCGAGGTGGTGGTCCTCGACGGTGATCAGACAGCCGGTGTCGTCCGCGGCGTTCTGCAGGGTCGCGGTGTCGATGGGTTTGACGCAGTACGCGTCCACGACCCGGACCGGGATGCCTTCCCGTTCGAGTGCACGGGCGGCGGCGAGCGCCTCGTGCACGGTGACTCCGGCGGCGACGACGCAGGCGCGGTCCCGGCCGGAGGAGCGCAGCACCTTGGATCCGCCGATGGGGAAGTCCTCGTCCCGGCCGTAGAGCACGGGCATGTCGGAGCGGGTGGTGCGCAGGTAGCTGACGTTCGGCAGGTCGGCCATGGCGGCGACGAGCCTGGCGGTCTGCGCTGCGTCGCAGGGGTACAGCACGGTGCTGCCGGGCACCGCGCGGAACATCGCCAGGTCCTCCAGTCCCATCTGCGACGGCCCGTCCTCGCCGATGGCGACGCCGGCGTGCGAGCCGACGACGTTGATGGAGGAGCGGCTGACGGCGGCCATGCGGATGAAGTCGTGCGCGCGGGTGAGGAAGGCGGCGAAGGTGGCGGCGAAGGGGACGTAGCCGCGTGCGGACATGCCGACGGCGGCGGCGACGAGCTGCTGTTCGGCGATGTAGCACTGGAAGTAGCGCCCCGGGTGCTCCCTGGCGAACAGTTCCGTGCGGGTGGAGTCGCCGACCTCCGCGTCGAGGGCGACGACGTCGGTGCGCGCGGAGCCGAGGGCGGCGAGCGCCTGCCCGTAGGCGGTGCGGGGGGCGACCTCGTCACCGATCTCGTACACGGGCAGCGTCAGTCCGCCGCCGCGCCGGTGCAATACGCGGACCTCGGGCGGGCGGGCCACCTCGATCCGGACGTCGCGGACGCCGCCGAGTTCCCTGATCGCCTCGTCCGCCTCCGGGAGCGGTTTGCCGTGCCTGCCCTCCTGGTCCTGTACGGAGGCCACGCCGTGTCCTTTGTGGGTCCTGGCGAGCACGGCGGTGGGCCGGCCGGTCGTGGCCTCCGCGTCGGCGAGTGCCGCGTCGATCGCCGTGACGTCGTGGCCGTCGATACGCAGGGTGTGCCAGCCGAACGCCTCCAGCCGGCGTGCGTAGGCGTCGAGGTCCCAGCCCAGCCGGGTGGGGCCGCGCTGTCCGAGGCGGTTGACGTCGACGACGAGAGTCAGGTTGTCGAGCCCTTCGTGCGCGGCGTGCTCGACGGCCTCCCAAACGGAGCCTTCCGCCATCTCGCTGTCGCCGGAGAGGACCCAGACCCGGTACGGGATCTGGTCCAGCCTCTTGCCCGCGAGCGCCATGCCGACGCCCACCGGCAGTCCCTGGCCGAGGGATCCGGTGGCCACGTCGACCCAGGGCAGCCGCGGTGTCGGATGGCCTTCGAGGCGGCTGTCGCGCTTGCGGAACGTGAGCAGCTCATCCTCGTCGATCGCCCCGGCGGCCAGGTAGAGGGCGTACAGCAGGGGTGAGGCGTGGCCCTTGGAGAGCACGAGGCGGTCGTTCCCGGGGTGCTCGGGCCGGGCGAAGTCGTAGCGCAGATGGCGCGCGAGAAGGACGGCGGCGAGGTCGGCCGCGGACATCGAGGACGTGGGGTGCCCGGACCCCGCCGCGTCGGCCGCGCGCACCGCGTCGACGCGCAACTGCTGTCCGAGTTCGGCGAGTTGCTCGGCTTCGGCTGATGGGACTCGCATCTTCTCGCTCCTTGGAGGGGGACACCGCGCACGCGCAGGCGGAGCGCTGTGCGGGTGCCCGCGGGCCCGGCTCCCAAACCGCCGGCCGGGGCTCGCCGCATGGCCGGGAGGGGCGAAAAGGGCAGGTCACTCGTAGGTGCGGTGGTTCGGCTTCTCGTCCACGACGGGTGTCGTCGGGGGTACGACGACGCGGCGGCGCTTGGCGATGCTCGTGAACGTGGCGACGCCGATGAATCCGACGGCCATGAGAATCACCCCGATGACATCGAGGTTGGCGCTCTCCACCTCCCAGTCGGTGGCGAACGTGAGTATTGCTCCGGCGGCGATCAGGATGATGCACCCGCCCAGACCCATGCGACTCACCTCTTCATGTCGGTCTGCTCGGATCGTCCGTTTTCAGGTACCCGACTGCGGTAGGGACATGCCCGCGGATAGGGCACGCCGCCCAAAGGATCAAGAGCGGACCGGAGAGGGCAAGGTCACAGCCTTCTCCCCTGCTGCACCTTTGCGCACCTGTCCTAACATCCGAGCATGACGGTCCTCCCCGATGACGGGTTCTCACTGGCCGCCGAGTTCCCGGATGCGACCCATGAGCAGTGGCAGCGCCTGGTCGAAGGCGTGCTGCGCAAGGCAGGCAAGGACGCCCAGGGCACGGCGGCCGAGGACGTACTGTCCACGGCCCTGGAGGACGGGCTCACCACCCGTCCCCTGTACACGGCCCGCGGCGGTGCGGACAGCTCCGGCCTTCCCGGCTTCGCCCCCTTCACCCGGGGCGGCAGGCCCGAGGGCGGCGTGGTGTCCGGCTGGGACGTACGCCAGCGCCACGACCGGCCCGATCCGGTGGCCGCCAACGAGGCGGTGCTGACCGACCTGGAGAACGGCGTCACCTCGCTGTGGCTGACCGTCGGGGACGCCGGGCTGCCCGTCGGGGCGCTGGGCGCCGCGCTGGACGGCGTGCTGCTGGATCTCGCCCCGGTCGTGCTGGACGCGGGCGAGGGCTTCGAGGCGGCGGCCGAGGCGTTGCTGCGGCTGTACGAGGAGCGTGGTGTCGCCCCCGCGGCGGCGCTCGGCAACCTCGGCGCCGATCCCCTCGGCCTCGCCGCGCGCACCGGCCGGTACGAGGGTCTCGACGGCCGGATGGCGGCGACCGCCGACCTCGCCCGACGGTGTGCGGCGTCGTACCCGGGCCTCCGGGCGGTGACGGTGGACGCTCTGCCCTACCACGAGGCGGGCGCGAGCGCCGCGCAGGAGCTCGGCTGCTCCCTGGCGACCGGGGTCGCGTGGCTGCGCGAGCTGACGGCCGCCGGGCTGGGCGTGGACGCGGCCTGTGGACAGCTCGAGTTCCGGTTCGCGGCCACGGCCGACCAGTTCCTGACGATCGCCAAGCTGCGGGCCGCGCGCCGGCTGTGGTCCCGTGTCGCCGAGGTGTCCGGCGGCGCCAGCCACTTCGGGGCGCAGCGTCAGCACGCGGTGACGTCGTCGGTGATGATGACGCGCCGCGACCCGTGGGTGAACATGCTGCGTACGACGGTGGCCTCGCTCGCCGCCGGAGCGGGCGGCGCCGATTCGGTGACCGTGCTGCCGTTCGACCATGCGCTGGGCCTGCCGGACGCGTTCGCGCGCCGGATCGCCCGCAACACCTCCACGATCCTGATGGAGGAGTCGCACCTGGGCCGGGTGATCGATCCGGCGGGCGGCTCCTGGTATGTGGAGCAGCTCACGGACGAGCTGGCGCAGGCCGCGTGGGCGTGGTTCCAGGAGATCGAGCGGGCGGGCGGGCAGGCGGCCGCGCTCCGCGGCGGTCTGATCGGCGAGCGGATCGGCGCCACGTGGGCGCACCGCAGCCGTCGGCTCGCCACGCGCCGCGAACCGGTCACCGGTGTCAGCGAGTTCCCGCTGCCGGCCGAGGCCCCGGTGCGGCGCGACGCCGCACCGGCGCGGCCGGCCGGTGGTCTGCCGGTGGTGCGCCGCGACGAGGCGTTCGAGAAGCTGAGGGCCCGCTCGGACGCGCATCTGGCGGCCACGGGCGCACGGCCGAGGGTGTTCCTCGCGGCTCTCGGGCCCGCGTCCGCGCACACCGCGCGGGCGTCGTTCGCGGCCAACCTGTTCCAGGCCGGCGGTATCGAGCCGGTCCACGAGCCGGTGAGCGTCGACGCGGGGTCGGCCGCGTCGGCGTTCACCATGAGCGGTGCGCAGGTGGCGTGCCTCTGTTCCAGCGACGCCGGGTACGCGGAGCAGGCCGGGCCGGTCGCTGAGGCCCTCAAGTCGGCGGGCGCGCGGTGGGTGTTCCTCGCCGGCCGTCCCGGCGAGCAGCGTGAGACGTACGAGAAGGCCGGGGTCGACGAGTTCGTCGTCGCGGGCGGTGACGCGGTCGCCGTGCTGACCTCGGTGCTCGACCGGATCGGAGTGGCGTGATGGGAATCCCGGATTTCACGGGGATCGAGCTGGGGCCCGCGGCGGGCGCGGCGGGTGAGGACACCTGGCGTGCGGCGCTGAAGGCGGCCACCGGCAAGGACGCGGGCGAGCTGGTGTGGGAGACGCCGGAGGGCATCCCGGTCAAGCCGCTGTACACGGACGCCGATCTGGACGGGGTCGACTTCCTCGGCACGTATCCGGGCATCGCCCCGTTCCTGCGCGGCCCGTACCCGACGATGTACGTCAACCAGCCCTGGACGATCCGTCAGTACGCGGGTTTCTCCACGGCCGAGGAGTCGAACGCCTTCTACCGGCGCAACCTCGCCGCCGGGCAGAAGGGCCTGTCGGTGGCCTTCGACCTGCCGACGCACCGGGGCTACGACAGCGACCATCCGCGGGTGACCGGCGACGTCGGCATGGCGGGTGTGGCGATCGACTCGATCCTGGACATGCGGCAGCTGTTCGACGGCATTCCGCTGGACCGGATGAGCGTGTCGATGACGATGAACGGCGCGGTGCTGCCCGTGCTGGCGCTGTACATCGTGGCCGCCGAGGAGCAGGGCGTACCGCCCGAGAAGCTGGCCGGGACCATTCAGAACGACATCCTCAAGGAGTTCATGGTCCGCAACACCTACATCTATCCGCCGTCGCCCTCGATGCGGATCATCTCGGACATCTTCGCGTACACCTCGCAGAAGATGCCCCGCTACAACTCGATCTCCATCTCGGGCTACCACATCCAGGAGGCAGGAGCGACGGCCGACCTGGAGCTCGCCTACACGCTGGCCGACGGTCTGGAGTATCTGCGGGCCGGTATCGCGGCGGGCATGGACGTGGACGCGTTCGCACCGCGGCTTTCGTTCTTCTGGGCGATCGGCATGAACTTCTTCATGGAGATCGCCAAGCTGCGCGCCGCGCGGCTGCTGTGGGCGAAGCTGGTGAAAACGTTCGACCCGAAGAACCCCAAGTCGCTGTCGCTGCGCACCCATTCGCAGACATCAGGCTGGTCGCTGACGGCCCAGGACGTGTTCAACAACGTCACTCGTACCTGCATCGAGGCGATGGCCGCGACGCAGGGCCACACACAGTCGCTGCACACCAACGCCCTTGACGAGGCGCTGGCCCTGCCGACCGACTTCTCGGCGCGCATCGCCCGCAACACCCAGCTGCTCCTCCAGCAGGAGTCGGGGACGTGCCGGGTCATCGACCCGTGGGGCGGCAGCGCGTACGTGGAGCGGCTCACGCACGATCTCGCGCGCCGTGCCTGGCAGCACATCGAGGAGGTCGAGGCGGCGGGCGGCATGGCGAAGGCCATCGACGCGGGCATCCCCAAGCTGCGGGTCGAGGAGGCCGCCGCGCGGACCCAGGCCCGGATCGACTCCGGCCGCCAGCCGGTGATCGGCGTGAACAAGTACCGGGTCGAGTCGGACGAGCAGATCGACGTGCTCAAGGTCGAGAACTCCCAGGTCCGGGCACAGCAGGTGGAGAAGCTGCGCCGGCTGCGCGCCGAGCGCGACGAGGCGGCCTGTCAGGACGCGCTGCGCGCCCTGACCGCGGCCGCGGAGGCCGGGCCCGGGCAGGGCGGCGGCCTGGAGGGCAATCTGCTGGCGCTGGCCGTGGACGCGGCGCGCGCGAAGGCGACTGTCGGGGAGATCTCCGACGCCCTGGAGAAGGTGTACGGACGGCACTCGGGCCAGATCCGTACGATCTCGGGGGTATACCGGAACGAGGCAGGCATGTCACCCGCGGTGGACGGTACCCGTGCCCTGGTGGACGCGTTCGAGGAGGCAGAGGGCCGCAGGCCGCGCATCCTGGTCGCCAAGATGGGGCAGGACGGGCACGACCGCGGCCAGAAGGTGATCGCGACCGCCTTCGCCGACCTCGGTTTCGACGTCGACGTCGGTCCGCTGTTCCAGACACCCGCCGAGGTGGCACGGCAGGCGGTCGAGGCGGACGTGCACATCGTCGGCGTCTCCTCGCTGGCCGCGGGACATCTGACGCTGGTGCCCGCGCTGCGCGAGGAGCTGGCGGCCGAGGGGCGCGAGGACATCATGATCGTCGTGGGGGGTGTGATACCGCCGCAGGACGTCCAGGCGCTCCACGACGCGGGCGCGGCGGCGGTGTTCCCGCCGGGGACGGTGATCCCCGACGCGGCGCGGGATCTCGTGGCGACCCTGGCCGCGTCCCTCGGCCACGAGTTGTAGGCCATGCCGCCGAAGATCGACATCGACGCCTATGTCAAGGGCGTGCGGGACGGGTCGCGGGCGTACGTCGCCCGCGCCGTCACGCTCGTCGAGTCCACCCGCGCCGACCACAGGGTGCTCGCCCAGCAGTTGCTGACCGCGTTGCTGCCGTACGCGGGCTCCGCCCGGCGGGTGGGCATCAGCGGTGTGCCCGGCGTCGGGAAGTCCACGTTCATCGACGCGCTCGGGTCGATGCTCACCGGCCTCGGCCACCGGGTCGCGGTGCTCGCGGTCGATCCGTCGTCCACGCGTACCGGCGGCTCCATCCTCGGTGACAAGACCCGGATGGAACGGCTCGCGGTGGACCCGGCCGCGTTCGTACGGCCCTCCCCCAGCGCCGGCACGCTCGGCGGCGTGGCCAAGGCGACCCGCGAGACGATCATCGTGATGGAGGCCGCCGGCTACGACGTCGTCCTCGTGGAGACGGTGGGCGTCGGCCAGTCCGAGACCGCGGTGGCGGACATGGTGGACTCGTTCCTGCTGCTGAGCCTCGCCCGGACCGGGGACCAGCTCCAGGGCATCAAGAAGGGTGTGCTGGAGCTCGCCGATGTGATCGCCGTGAACAAGGCGGACGGCCCGCACGAGCGCGACGCCCGTTCCGCCGCTCGTGAACTGGCCGGTGCGCTCCGGCTGATGCACCCGGCCGACGCGGCGTGGACTCCCCCGGTGCTGTCGTGCAGCGCCCGCGAGGAGAGCGGGCTCGACGCGGTGTGGGAGCGGCTGGAGCGGCACCGGACGGTGCTGGAGTCGACCGGGCGGCTCGCGGCGAAGCGGCGGGACCAGCAGATCGACTGGACGTGGGCCATGGTCCGCGACGCGCTGGTGGAGCGGTTGCACCGGCATCCGGCCGTACGGGATCTCGCGCCGGACGTCGAACAGCGGGTACGGGAGGGGAAGCTGACCGCGACGCTGGCCGCGGAGCGCCTCCTCGAAGCATTCGCACGGCCGCAGTAGAGCCCGCTCGAGAGGCGGGCCGGGTGCGGTCCGCCGTCCGCACCCGGCCTCATCCCATCGGCCGCTCGACCGGACGGCCGGGTCCCCCGCTGTGTCCGCTCCAAACCTGCGTGGGCGATGGTGTCGCCGCCGGGCGCTCCGGGTACCCGGCCGGGCGAAGCAGCAAGGGGACAGAGCAAGGAGCGTTCATCATGCTGATCGCGTTTGTGACGGCCCACGAAGGCGTGGAGCAGATCGAGCTCACCGATCCGTGGCAGGCCGCGAAGGACGCGGGCCACGAGCCCCGGCTGATCTCGACCCGGCCGGGCCGGGTCCAGGCCTTCAAGCATCTCGACAAGGCGGACACCTTCCCGGTGGACCAGGTGGTCTCCGAGGCGTCCGCGGACGACTACGGTGCCCTGGTGCTGCCCGGCGGGCTGGCCAACCCGGACGCCCTGCGCATGGACAAGAAGGCGGTGGCCTTCATCAAGTCCTTCTTCGAGGCGGGCAAGCCGGTCGCCTCGATCTGCCACGGCCCGTGGACGCTGGTGGAGGCAGACGTCGTCCGCGGGCGCACCCTGACGTCCTGGCCCAGTCTGCGCACCGACATCCGCAATGCGGGCGGCGAGTGGGTGGACGAGCAGGTGCGGGTCTGCGAGGCCGCGCCGAGCACCCTGATCACCAGCCGCAAGCCGGCCGACCTCAAGGCGTTCTGCGAGGCGTTCACCGCCGAGTTCGCGAAAAGCGCGGGCGTCACGGCGGGCCGCTGAGCCAGTCCCGCGAGGGCGGAGTCCCGGAGGGCTGAATCCCGGAGGGCTGAATCCCGGAGGGCTGATCCGCGAGGGGCGCCCGGGAGCCGATCCCGTGAGGACGGATCCGCGAGGCCGCGAGGGGCCGCCCGCCACCGGTCACGTTGTCGGTGCCACGAGCGGCCCCGCCCCAGGGTCACGTCCGGTGCCGGGCGCCTTCACGGGTACGCCCCGCGGCGACCGGGCGGTCGGGGTGACGGCGCAGGTACTCGCTCTCCAGTTCCTTCATGCGCACGTCGTGCGCCGCGAGCGCGGCTGCGGATCCGTACAGCAGCGTGTCGTGGCGGCTGCGGTGGATGGTCTCCAGTTCCCGCAGCAGGTCCTGCTCGTCCAGACGTGCCGGGTCGACACCCTTGCGCTCGGTCTCGTTCACGGCTGACCGTCCCTTCCGATTCTCGCGGTTCCCGCGCCGCCTCGACGGGCGCGGGGTCCGGCGTATGGCCGGCCACCTCGCGGGTACCCGCCTGTGACGCGATACCCGGCCTCCGAGGGAGGAAGACCATGGAGCCGGCGTTTCTCACACCTCTCTACGAGCGTCCCGGACCCTGGGCGAGCGTGCAGGTCGACACGGGGTGGACGGACGAGTCCGCTGCCGCCCGGCGCGAGCTCCAGGCGCGCGACATCTGCGACGAACTCGCCGCATTCGGCTGCGACGAGGCGACCGGAGCCGCGGTGTACGAGGCGCTGACCGCCCGTCCCGACGGCGCGGACGGTGCCGGACGTGCCGTCTACGCCGCGGGAGGCGAAGTGGTGCTCGACCAGCCGCTGAGCGCGCGGCCGCCCGCTCCCATGGACGTGACCTGGTCCGCGCTGCCCAGGGTCGCGCCCCTGCCGGACCTCGCCGCGCAGGATCCGGTGTGCGTCATCGCCTGCGTCGACCGGCTGGGCGCCGGCCTGGAGGTCCGCATGCCCCTCGGCGGACGCGACGCCGGGACGGTCGGCGGCAGGGAGTATCCCGTGCACCGCACGGGCCGCGCCGACTGGTCGGCACGGCACTTCCAGCGGAGCATCGAGAACACCTGGGAACACAACGCGGCCGAGACCGCGGCGGCCGTCGCCCAGTGCCAGGCGGACACCCACGCCGATCTGATCGTCCTCGCCGGTGATCCCCGTGAGCGCGCCGCGGTGCACCGCAGGCTGCCCGAGGCGTTGCAGGACCTGGTGGTGGAGACCGAGCACGGCGGCCGGGCCGGGGGCGCGTCGACCCGGCTGCTCGACGAGGACGTCGACCGGGCGCGGCAAGAGCATGTGCGGCGGCGGGCCGACCACGAGCTGGACCGGTTCCGCTCGGCCCACGAAGCGACCGCCGAGGGTGTTCCGGCGCTGGTCGAGGCGGCGCGGCAGCACCGGATCGCCGAGCTCCTCGTCCGGCCCGACGGTTCCGACAACGGCCAGGTGGTCTGGATCGGGCCCGAGCCCGACCAGCTCTCGGTGCGCAGGTCCGAAGTCCGGTACCTCGGTGAGACGCGCCCCGAGCCCGCCCGTGCCGACGACGCGTTGCTGCGGTCGGCGGCAATGACCGGTGCCCGGGTGGAGTGTGTGCACCCCGCGGCCGGCGACGACATCCCGGCAGGCGGTCTCGGTGCGCTGCTGCGCGGGCCGTACGGGGACGGTGGGCGGACATGACGGCGCGGACCGTGTCACCGCCCGAGCAGCGCGAGGTGCTGCGGGTGCTGCTGGACAAGCACGGCGCCACCTACGCCGAGGAGGCCGGGATCCGGCTGCGGGACACCCCACAGCCGCTGTACCGGCTGCTGGTGCTCACCTGTCTGCTGAGTGCCCGTATCCGCAGCTCGGCCGCGGTCGCCTCCGCCAGGGAGCTGAGCGGGGCGGGCATGCGCAGCGCACGCGCCATGGCCGACGCGTCCTGGCAGGACCGGGTCGACGCCCTCGGCCGGGGCGGCTACCGGCGCTACGACGAGAGCACGGCGACCCAGCTGGGCAAGGCGGCCGAGCTGGTGATCGACAAGTACGGCGGAGATCTGCGCAGGATGCGCGAGGAAGCCGGCAGGGACGCCGGCGAACTGCGGAAACTGCTGCGCGAGGTGCCCGGTCTCGGGCCGGCCGGGGTGGAGATCTTCCTGCGAGAGGTGCAGAGCGTGTGGCCCGAGGCGGGTCCACTGCTGGACGACAAGGCCCTGGAGGGGGCACGCCGGCTGGGACTGCCCGCCGATGGGGAAGCCCTCCTGAAGGCCGCACGGAGCCTGAAGTCCACGGGGCACACCGATCCGGCGCACCTCGCGGCGGCGCTGGTACGGGCGGCGGTGGACAACGAGGTCGCCGATGCGGTGAGGACCGAGGCCGGGGAGACGGCGGAGCACCGCTGAACGGTGGTCATCGGGACTGAACGGTGACGGGCATCGGGACGGTGACAGTCACCGGGACCCGAACGCTCACGGCATCGGGACGGTGACGGTCATCGCGACCCGAACGCTCACGGCATCGGGACGCCGACGGACATCCGGCAGGTTCGGCCGGCCGGGTGACGTACGCGTGCCCGGTCGGCCGGACCGCCGGGCAGGGCCGGGCCGGGGAAGGCCGTCACTTGCCGAGGGAGCGCTTCAGTTCCGCCTTGTTCATGGAGGAGCGGCCGTGCACATTGCGGCGCTGCGCCTCCGCGTACAGCTGGTCGTACGTCGGTCCTCCGGCGCCGCTCCCTGAACGCTTCCCGCCCCGGCTCGAGGAGGACATGTCCTGCTTGGACGTCTTACTCGCCGTACGGGACTCGCCCGAGCGGGCCCGCTCCTTGTTCACCGTCCGCGCCGCGATCTCCTTGGCGCGCTTGGTGCTTTCTCCGCGCTGTTCGGCGCTCTCCTTGATGTGCTCGTACTGCCGTTCCCTCTTGGAACTGGAACCGCGTGGCATGACCACTCCTTCTGACCTGGACGGAATCCGACCCGTCCACCGTGCGCCGCACCGAACGGTGCCGCAATCGCCGCAATCGCCGCGACCGGACTGCGGCGGCGATTAGGTACTTCGGGTACCCGCGCCGTCCGGCGGCAATCCGGCAGCGCCCGCAGTGCTCGCGCACACGTGCCACGACTCCCGGCCGCGCGTAAACTCCACAGCGGGCGGCGATCCTTCCCGGTCGCCACCGCTGCCCGGAAGGGGAGTGGTCGAGACCATGCCTGCGCACGGGTCCTTCGGAGGCGGCGGGCAGAACGGCACGCCGGCGATCCTCCAGCGGCTCGCCGAGGAGAACGCCGCGCTGCGGGACGACATCACCCGGCGGCATCTGACCGATCTGGCCACCGGCATCCTTGCCGCACAGCTGCGGACCACCCCGTCGGAGGCGGCCGAGCATCTGGCACGGCTGGCGCGGTCCGCGGCGACCCGCCAGGAGGACATCGCCGCCGACATCGTCAATGGTGTGGCCGGGTCCATGGCCGTGTCCGCACCGTCCGCCGGCAGCACGGTGTGGACCGATGCACGCCGGCTGCGCCGGGTCACGGCCGCGGCGGAGGCCGAGGACTCGGTGTCGCAGGGTGCGGCCACGCTGCTGGAGGGCGGTCTGCGTCCGCTGGGAGTGGAGGCGCTGTGGCTGTGGCGGCTGACGGAGTCCGGCTGCCTGGAGCTCGTGGGGCATGCGGGTGTCAGCGCCCTGGAGGCGGCCCAGTGGCGGTGGATCCCGCCTGCCGTCCCCTTGCCCGTACGCGAGGCGCTCATGGAGGGCGAACCGGTCTGGCTGCCGTCGGGCACCACCGACGGCCATGTGCTGCCCGGCCCCTCCGAGCGGGCGGCACGGGCCGTCCTCCCGCTGCGGGTGCGCGGCTCGGCGGTGGGCCTTGCCCTGGCGGTGTGGCCGGACAGCACCGAGCTGGACGACGAGGTGCGCATGGTGCTGCCGGGTCTGGTGGAGGTCGCCGGCCGGCTGCTGGGCGCGACGGCCGAGCCGATCGCCGAATTCCCCGCGCTGGACGATCTGTTGGACTCCCTGGTCCACCCCGCCATGACCCTGCACCGGGACCCTGGCACCTCGGAGCTGTCCATCGAGCACGTCAACGCGCACGCCGCCGAGGCTCTCGGCGGGGCCCACCGGGTGGCGGGGCGTCCCATCGAAGTGGCGTTCCCGCTGGTGCACAAGGACCTGTCGGCGATGGCCCGGCGCGCCCAGTACGCGGGGTTCCTCCAGCGGGCGGCGCGACTGCCCGCCGAGCACAACGGCGACTCCCCCGCTCCGCTGCTGGACGTGCGGGTCCTGCCGGCGGGCAGGGACCGCGCCGTCGTCCTCTGGCACACGGCGAGCGACCGCCGCACCGCGGTGGGCCGGGCGGTGGGGCGGCTGCAGGGGCTCGCGCTGTTCGAGGACGACCTGGTCACGGGCCGGACGGCGTGGACCGAACAGACGTACGCGATCTTCGACATGCCCCGGGACGCGACCCCCATCCCCCTCGCCGAACTGGGCTCGCGCGTGCACCCCGAGGACGCGGACGATCTCGCCGAGCTGCTGGCCGATGTGGTGGAGCGCCGCAAGGGCGCGGCGGCCGTGGTCCGGGTGCTGCGGCAGGACGGCGGGCCGCGGCATGTGCGGATCGCCGCCGAGCCGCTGCTGCGCGAGTCCACGCTCACCGGGATCACGGGCGTCTACCAGGACATCTCCGCCGAGTACCACACCGAGGTCGCGCTCACCGCGACGTTCGACCAGCTCAACGCCGTGCGCGCGCAGGCCCTGCTGCGGCACCGGGTGGTGCTCCAGTTGCAGCAGGCCATCGTGCCCGAGATCCCGTCACCGGCCGTGCTGCCGGGGCTGAGCGCCGCGGCCCGCTACCGGCCGGCGGCGGCGGAGTACCGGGTCGGCGGCGACTGGTACGACATCCTGCCGCTGCCGGGCGGGCAGGTGCTGGTCGCGGTCGGCGATGTCGCGGGGCACGGGATCGACTCGGCGACGGGCATGGTCGCGCTGCGCAACGCGCTGCGGGGACTGGCGTTCACGGGTCATCCGCCGGGCCGGCTCATGGGCTGGCTCAACGAGGTGACGCTGCATGCGCCGGGGCACCCCACGGCCACGGCGGTCTGCGCGCTGTACGACCCCTCGGACCGTGTGCTGCGCTGGGCGAGCGCGGGTCATCTGCCACTGCTGCTGGTGCGCGAGGGCCGGGGCCGGCTGCTGGAGCCGCCGCACGACATCCTCCTGGGCGCCCTGCCCACGTCCTCCTACGAGGAGCGCACGACCCGGCTGGTCCCCGGTGACACACTGTTGCTGTTCACGGACGGTCTCATCGAGCGGCGGCACGACGGCCTGGACAAGGGGCTGGACGCACTGCGCCTGACCGCCGAGGAGCTCGGGCCCTGCTCCGTCCAGGAGCAGGTGGACCGGCTGCTCGGCGGGGCCACCGGGGACACGGACGACGACACGAGCCTGATCGCCATCCGCCTGCGCTGAGCCGGGGTCGGCCGGTGGGCCCCGCCACGTACGCACATGGCTGCCGTGCGGGTGCCCGTGCCGGGTGCCGGCGAGTCACGGGTCACGCGTCACGGGCGGGGCTCTCCCGACAGCAGGGTCCGGATCTTCGTCAGCAGCTGGAGGGTGTCGACGGGCTTGGCCACATAGTCGTCGGCCCCGGCGGCGAGCGCCTCGGCCCTGTCGCCCGGCATGGCCTTGGCGGTGACGACGACGATCGGCACGTGCCGGCCGCGCAGGAGCTTGCGTATGGCTGCCATGGTGGCGTAGCCGTCCATGCCGGCCATCATCACGTCCATCACGACGAGCTCGATGTCCTCGCGGGTACGCATCAGTTCGATGCCGGCCGTGCCGTTGTCGGCGGTCAGGACGCGGATGCCTTCGTGTTCGAGCATCTCCGTGAGCGCGAACACGTTGCGGCTGTCGTCGTCCACGACGAGGACGGTGTGCCCGGCCGCCGGCGTGCCTGCGGGCTCGTCGGCCTCCTCCGCTTCCGCGGCGGCGGACGCCTCGGTCGAGCCCCCGCGCCCGTGGACCGGCAGATAGAGGGTGAAGCAACTGCCGCGTCCTGGGGTGCTGTCGACCTCGATCACACCGCCGAGCAGGCTGGCGACCTCACGGCTGATGGACAGCCCGAGGCCGGTGCCGCCGTAGTGGCGGGAGGCGGTGCCGTCGCCCTGCTGGAACGCGCCGAACATGCTCTCCAGCCGGTCGGAGGGGATGCCGATGCCGGTGTCGAGGACGTGGAAGGCGACGACGGGCCCGGCGCCGCGCAGGGAGGCGGGAACATGGTCGTCGGGGACACCGGCGACGCGCAGTTCGACACTGCCCTGCTCGGTGAACTTCAGGGCGTTGGACAGCAGGTTGCGCAGCACCTGACGCAGCCGGGACTCGTCGGTGGTCAGCCGCTCGGGGGTGCCGGGCTCCGCGATCACCTCGAAGGCGAGGCCCTGCTCGCCCGCGACGGGCCGGAACGTGGCCTCGACGTACTCCATGAGGCCGGCGAGCGCGAAGGTGGTCGGGTGGACGGGCATCTTGCCGGCCTCGACCTTGGACAGGTCCAGGATGTCGTTGATGAGCTGGAGCAGGTCCGAGCCGGCGGAGTGGATGACCTGCGCGTAGTCGACCTGCTTCTCGGTCAGGTTGCCTTCGAGGTTCTGTGCGAGAAGCTGGGCCAGGATGAGCAGGCTGTTGAGCGGGGTGCGCAGTTCGTGACTCATGTTGGCCAGGAACTCCGACTTGTACATCGAGGTCCTGGACAACTGCTGGGCGCGGGCCTCCAGTTCCTGGCGGGCCTGCTCGATCTCCAGGTTCTTCCGCTCGATGTCGCGGTTGCGGTCGGCCAGCAGGGCCGCCTTCTCCTTGAGTTCGGCGTTGGAGCGCTGGAGCTCCTCCTGGCGGGCGGTCAGTTCCTTGGAGCGGGCGCTGAGTTCGGCGGTGAGCCGCTGGGACCGCTCCAGCAGTTCGTCGGTGCGCGTGTTGGCGACGAGGGTGCTCACATTGACGCCGACCGTCTCGATGAACTGGTCGAGGAAGTCGCGGTGGAGGACGGTCAGCGGGCGGACGCCGGCGAGCTCGATGACGGCGAGCACCTGACCCTCGTGGACGACGGGCAGGACGATCAGGTGGCTGGGGTCGGTGCCGCCGGTGCCGGTGGTGATGGTGGCGTAGCCGGGCGGCAGGTCGTGCACCTCGATGGCGCGCCGGCTGCGGGCCGCCTGGCCCACGAGGGACTGACCGATGCGGAAGCGGCGCGGCGGCGCTTCGGGTCCCTCCGGAGAGCCGTACGAGGCGATCATCACGAGTTCGGTACCGTCGGCTGCGTGCTCGGCGAGGAAGAAGCCGCCGTACTGGGCACGGACCAGCGGCGGGACCTCCTCCATGATCCGTTCGGCGACGACGTCGAGGTTGCGGGTGCCCTGCATCAGGGCGGACACCCTCGCCAGGTTGGTCTTGAGCCAGTCCTGCTCCTCATTGGCCCGGATGGTGGCGCGCAGGGATTCCACCATCGCGTTGATGTTGTCCTTGAGTTCCCCGACCTCGCCCGGTGCCTCGACCGTGATGGAGCGGGTGAGGTCGCCCTCGGCCACGGCGCTGGTGACCTCCGCGATGGCACGCACCTGGCGGGTCAGGTTGCCGGCGAGTTCGTTCACGTTCTCGGTGAGCCGCTTCCAGGTGCCCGAGACGCCCGCCACCTCCGCCTGTCCGCCGAGCCGGCCCTCGCTGCCGACCTCGCGCGCCACCCGGGTGACCTCGGCGGCGAACGAGGACAGCTGGTCGACCATCGTGTTGATGGTCGTCTTCAGCTCCAGGATCTCGCCGCGGGCGTCGACGTCGATCTTGCGGGTGAGGTCACCGCGTGCGACGGCCGTGGTGACCTGGGCGATGTTGCGCACCTGGTTGGTGAGGTTGTTCGCCATGGAGTTGACGTTGTCGGTGAGGTCCTTCCAGGTGCCGGAGACACCGCGGACGGTGGCCTGTCCACCGAGGTTGCCGTCCGTGCCGACCTCGCGGGCCACCCGGGAGACCTCCTCGGCGAACGAGGACAGGCGGTCGACCATCGTGTTGATGGTCTCCTTGAGTTCGAGGATCTCGCCGCGGGCGTCGACGCGGATCTTCTGGGTCAGGTCGCCGCGCGCCACGGCGGTGGCGACCTGGGCGATGGAGCGCACCTGTGAGGTGAGGTTGTCGGCCATGGTGTTGACGCCGGAGGTCAGCTCGCTCCACACACCGCTGACGCGCGGCTCCCGCGCCTGGCCACCGAGCAGCCCCTGCCCGCCGACCTCGCGTGCCACGCGGGTGACCTCGGAGGTGACCAGGGAGAGCTGGTCGACCATGTCGTTGTAGATTCCCGCGATCTCGCCGAGCAGGTCCGGGGAGTCGCTCGGCAGCCGGACCGACAGGTCCCCGTCGCGTACGGCGATGAGGCCGGCCAGCAGCTTCCTCAGTCCCTCCTCGCTCAGCTCGGCGGACGGCCGGCCCCGGTCGGGGCCCGGCCCGCGGGCGGACTCATCCATCGCAGACCTCGCGCTGTGGGGGGCGCGGTGCGCGCGTCACCAGGCGTCGCGCGGCACCGCCTACGGCTTCCTCCACTGTGGCACGCGGGCATGGCCGTGACACCCCAGCGGGAGCGCCGCCAGTGCGGGCCGCTCATGCGGGCACGTCCCCGGCGAACGGGCCGGCCGGCTCGGGCCCGCCAAGCAGTGGACGGACCGGCTCACTCGGGCCGTCGGCGCCGAACCGGACAGGGTGCCTCAGGCACGTCCACGGCGACCGGGACCGGCTCACTCGGGCATGTCCACCGCGAACCAGACCGTCTTTCCGGTGCCGTGCCGGGCCCATCCCCAGTCGGCGGAGAGCCGCTCCAGCAGGTAGAGGCCGTGTCCGGAGGATCGGGACGCGCGGTGCGGGCCGAGGGGGCGGGGGCGCAGCGCGCTGGTGTCGCTGACCTGGACCCAGATGCGGCCGGGACCGCGGGCGAGTTCCAGCTCGTAGGGGAAGCCGCCGTGCCGGCACGCGTTGGTGACCACCTCGGAGACGAGCAACAGCACGTCGCCGGCCGCCACCGCGGCGTCGGGCCCGTCCAGCGGGAACCAGTCGTGCAGGGCCTCGCGCGTCAGGTCACGGCAGCGCGCCACCACACCCGCTTCGCCGTCGAGGGCGAAGCGGCGGCCGGTGGTCACCGGGCGTAGTTGCGACGTGCTTCCCATATCGGTGCCAGTTCCCAGCAAATCGGTATCAAAGCAGTCAAATGAGGGAATATCTGCGAGAACAGGAATTCACCCGACGGTCCCGCTGCAAACGGCAGCGCCGGCCTCCGCCCCGTCGAAGGAAACCTGATGTCCAGCACCGCACCCACCCAGCAATCGACCCGTACGGCGGCCGCGCCGCCACGCCCGGACCGGAGGGTCCGAGCCACAGCGGCCGGGGTGCCGGAGATTCCCGATCCCCGGGCCGTCAGTCCGGCGGACGCACGCCCGCTCTCCACGACGCTTCTGCGGCGCCTGGCCGAGCTCGACGAGGGCACCCCGGAGTACGCGTACGTCCGCAACACACTGGTCGAGCTCAACCTGAGCCTGGTCAAGTTCGCGGCGGCACGCTTCGGCAATCGGGCGGAGCCGATGGAGGACATCATCCAGGTCGGCACGATCGGGCTCATCAAGGCGATCAACCGGTTCGATGTGGCACGCGAGGTGGAGTTCGCGTCCTTCGCGCTGCCTACCGTGGTCGGGGAGATCAAGCGGTACTTCCGCGACTCCAGCTGGTCCGTCCGCGTACCGAGGCGGCTGCAGGAGCTGCGGATCGAGCTCGCGAAGGCACTCGACGTCATGGAGCAGCAGCTGGGGCGCCGGCCCACCACAGCCGAGCTGGCCGAGCATCTGCACGTCAGCCGGGAGGAAGTGCTGGAGGGCGAGCGCGCGTCCAACGGCTACACCGCCCAGTCGTTGGACACGGCGGTCAACGAGGAGGAGGCGTCCACCGGGGTCTCGCGCCGGCTGGGCGTGGAGGATCCGGCGTTCGACATCGTGGACAGCCTGGAGGCGCTCAAGCCCCTGATCGCCACGCTCGACGAGCGGGACCGGCTCATCCTGTCGCTGCGCTTCCGCGAGGAGCTCACGCAGTCGGAGATCGGTGAGCGCCTGGGCATCTCCCAAATGCATGTCTCCCGGCTGCTCGCGCGGATCCTCGCGACGCTGCGCGAGGGGATCACAGCCTGAGGCGACCTGAGCGCCGAGGCCCTGAGCGGCCGAGTGCCTGAGCAGATTCACGGCGGCGGGATTCACGGCCCGGCCCGGCTCGCGCCGCCGGCCGCTTCCCCGCGGTGTGCGGGCGGGGGGACGGGAATCTCGGCCCAGACCACCTTTCCCGAGCCGCGGGGTTCGGCGCCCCAGCTGTGTGCGAGGCGCTCCATGATGATCAGGCCGTGACCGCCGGGCTGGGTGAGGTCGCTCGGCACGCGGCGCCGCGGCGGTGCGGGGCTGGCGTCCGCCACCTCTATCCGCAGCCGCGGTCCGAACTGGTGGAGGACGATTTCCTGCGGCCCGCCCGCGTGCAGGCAGGCGTTCGTCACGATCTCGGAGACGAGGAGCAGCACGTCCTCGACGACCTCGCCGTTCTCGTCCTCGAGTCCGATCAGGTCCCTGCCCCGGGTCCACCCCCAGTCGTAGAGCGCGTCCTGGGTGAAGTCGCGGCATCGGCTCACCACGCCCTTCGTGCCGTACAGCGTCAGCCTGCGGGTCTGTCCGGGGCCGCGGAGGGTCGTGTTCATCGGTCCCCCGCTATGCCGGCCGCTCGTCCGCCAGCGCTTCGTCGACGCCGGCGTACACCTGGAAGACCGCTTCCGCTCCGGTGATCTCGAACATCCGGGCCACCGGGGGGCGCAGCGCGGCGAGTTCGATGCGTCCGCCGGCCTCCTGTGCCGCAAGCCGGGCGTGCAGGAGGACGTTCAGGCCGGTGGAGTCGCAGAAGCTGAGCGGGCCGAAGTCGACGAGGATGCGCCGGGCTCCCTGGCCCACATGTCGCTCCAGTGCCTCGCGCAGGGGTCCGGCCGTGTCGTGGTCGAGTTCGCCGCTGAGCGTGAGGACGACGGCGTCGGCCCGCCGCTCGGTGGTCAGAGAGAACCGTTCCTCTCCGGTGGCCGCCGGATTCCCGGCCCCCCTGGTGGCTTCCGGCCCCATGGGCTCTCGCCTCCTCTGCCTCGCGCCGGCGCCGGCGCCGGCGCGAGGCGCGGCTTGCGGCTCTACGACTGTGGACCGGACGGGCCGTCGTGCCCACCGCTTTCCGTCGGTGTCCTCACGCCGCGGACCGGTGGACGGCCGTACCGGAGGAGCCTGCGGGTACCCCGCCTGCGGCGCTGGCACACCGGTCTCCATGAATTCCACCCCGACAGGTGCGAGCATGGATCAACAGCCGCCGAGGGGGTACATGACGTTCCCGACGTTGGACGGAGCACCGGCGATGAACCCCATCAAGGAAACTCCGCGCGCCGCACCGCTGCGGCCGCCTTCCGGCCGGGTGACGGGCGCGGGCGGCAGTGCTGCGGCCACGGCGTCCCGGACGGAACCCGCGCCGCTGCCCGAGGACCACACCCAGTCGATCCTCCAGGCCACCAAAGAGGTGGCCGCGCTGCTCAAGGCATCCGGCTACCCGTTCGCCCTGGTCGGGAGCGTGGCCGTGTACGCGTACGGCGTTCCCCTGCGGCTGCAGCACGACTCGGACTTCTGCCTGCGGCGCAAGGACGCGGAGGGGGTCGTGCGGGCCCTCACCGACGGCGGGGTGGAGGTCGTGTCCCCGCCGGAGGACTGGCTGGTGAAAGCACGGACCGGGGGCGAGGAGATCGACCTGATCTTCGAGCTGGCGCACCGGCCGGTCACCAAGGAGTTGCTGGACCGGGCGGAGGTCGTACCGGTGGACTCCGTGCACATGCCGGTGCTCGCGCCGACCGACCTGATGAGCAGCAGGCTCGCGGCGCTGTCCGAGCACCACTGCGACTTCGGGCGGTTGCTGCCCGTCGCGCGGGCGCTGCGCGAACGGGTCGACTGGGACGCGCTGCGCCGCGAGTACGCGGCGTCCCCGATGCCCGACGCGTTTCTCTATCTGCTGGAGCGGCTCGATGTGATCCCGCCGCGGCCCGGTGGCCCGGGAGGTGCGCCGTGAACGGCCTCGAGGCCTCCGAGTACCGCATCGCGCGCCTGCGCGAGCGGCTCGCGGAGGAGGACATCGCGGAACTGGGTGTCCAGATCGACATGCGCGGTGGATACGTGCACCTGAACGGCACCGTGGCCAGCGCCGCCTGCCGGACCGAGATCCTGCGCATCGCCGAAGCCGAACTCGGTGGGCTGCCGGTACGGGCCGATCTGATGATCGCCGGCGCCACGGCCCCCGAAAGCCCCGAGGAGCTGGAGTGATACGCGTAGCCGCCGTCGGAGACATCCACCTGAGTCCGGACAGCCACGGTGCGCTGCGGCCGGCCTTCGACACCCTCGGCACGAGCGCCGACGTCCTGCTGCTGGCCGGTGATCTGACGCGGCACGGCACGGTGGAGGAGGCGGAGGTCGTGGCCGCCGAGGTCGAGGGGCTCGGCGTGCCCGTGGTCGCCGTGCTGGGGAACCACGATTACCACAGCGATCAGGAGGACAAGGTCACCGCGGTACTCGAGCGGGCCGGGGTGACGGTGCTCGAGGGTTCCGGGACGGTGCTGGACATCGCCGGCACCCGGCTCGGGGTCGCCGGTACGAAGGGCTTCGGCGGCGGATTCGCGGGGCGCAGCGCGGGCGAGTTCGGCGAACCGGAGATGAAGGCGTTCGTCCGCTACACCCGGCGGTGCGCGGCGGATCTGTGCCGTTCACTGCTGGAGCTGGCGGACCGCGGCTGCGCGGTGCGGATCGCGCTCACGCACTACTCCCCGGTACCGGACACCCTCGCCGGCGAGCCCCTGGAGATCTATCCGTTCCTGGGCAGCTACCTGCTCGCGGAGGCGGTGGACGAGGGCCGCGCCGACCTCGCCGTGCACGGGCACGCGCATCTGGGCATCGAGCACGGCCTGACGGCCGGTGGTGTGAAGGTTCGCAATGTCGCGCAGCCGGTGATCGGGCACGCCTTCGCCGTCTACCACCTGCCGGTGCGGGCGACCGCCGCCCCCTGAGCCGGTTCGGGGCCGCGAAAAGCGCCCTTCGTGGCACGTTTTGGCCGTGAAGTCCCGGGCAGCCGCGTGTTGTGCTTCGGACGGAAGCACACCCCGCGGGAGTCGATGCTCCGGGTGCGGGAGACCGGCCCCGAGCTCTTTCCGCGGATGAGTCGAATCCTTCAAGGCACCACACCCTGCAGGAAGACCCGACATCATGCGCACGTTGCCACAAGGCAAGCATTCGCACTCCGACGCCCCCGACACCGCGGAGGCCTTCCAAAGGATGGCCGAGCTGGACGACGGGCCGGAGCGGCAGGAGCTGCGGCAGGAGATCGTGGCGGCCTGGCTGCCCATGGCCGAACGGATCGCGGGCCGCTTCCGCAACCGCGGCGAATCCCTAGAGGATCTTCAACAGGTCGCCGCACTCGGCCTGGTGAAGGCCGTCGACCGCTACGACCCCTCACGCGGAGCCTTCGAGAGCTTCGCCGTTCCCACCGTCGTCGGTGAGGTCAAGCGTCACTTCAGGGACCACATGTGGGCCCTGCACGTCCCCCGCCGGGTGCAGGACCTGCGCAACAGGGTCCGCTTCGCACGTCAGGACCTGACCCAGACGATTTCGGGCCGCTCCCCCACGGTCACCGAGATCGCGGAGCGGGCGGGCGTGTGCGAGGAGGACGCGCTCCTCGGTCTGGAGGCTCTGGAGAGCTTCACCGCCCTGTCCCTCGACGCCGAGCTGCCCGGCGCGGACGACGGCTACTCCCTCGGGGACACCCTCGGCTCCGCCGATCCGGCGATCGACGTCCTCGTCGACCGCGAGGCGGTCAAACCGGGCCTGCGCAAGCTGCCGGAGCGGGAGCAGAGCATCCTCTACATGCGTTTCTTCCGCGATATGACGCAGAGCAGCATCGCCCAGACCCTGGGCATCTCCCAGATGCACGTCTCCCGGCTCATCAGCCGCTGCTGCGACCAGCTCCGCAACGAGGTCATGCGGGACGCCGCATGAGCGGTAATGCCACGAAACTGATCATTTCCCCCGCGGTGCGGGGAACCCTGAGCGCATGGATCTTCGCGAGACGCTGCGGCCCGACGCCACCATCTCCGTCCTGACCCAGGGCTATGCCTGGCTCCCCGACCTGCTGCGCAGGGAGGGCGGCGCGCCCGTCCGCACCAGGCTGCTGGGCCGCCGGGCCGTCCTGCTGCACGGCGTGGACGCGGCACGCTTCTTCTACGACGAACGCCATGTCAGGCGCCATGGGGCGCTGCCCGGCCCCGTGCTCGACACCCTGTTCGGGCGCGGGGCCGTGCACACCCTGGACGGTGAGAACCACCGCGCCCGCAAGGCGCTGTTCGTGTCCCTGCTGGGCAACGAGCAGGCCGTGGGCCGTCTCGCGGAGCACGCCGGCACCGAGTGGGACCTCGCGGCCCGGTCGTGGGCCACGATGCCGCGCACGGAGCTGTTCACCGAGGCCGCACGGGTGATCACACGTGCGGTCTGCTCGTGGGCGGGCTTCCCGCTCGGCGAGGACGAGGCCCCGGCCATGGCGGACGACCTCGTGGCCATGGTCGACGGATTCGCCGCCGCCGGCCCCCGGCACCGGCGGGCCCGGCAGGCCAGGGCCCGTCAGGAGGCGTGGATCGGGGAGCTGATCGAGGCGGTGCGCCGCGACGCGGTCCCGGACGAGGACGGCGCGCCGCACGGATCGGCGCTGCGCACGGTCGCCCTGCACCGGGACGCGGACGGCCGGCCGCTGGACACGCACACTGCGGCGGTGGAGGTGCTCAACATCGTGCGCCCCACGGCCGCCGTCGCCTGGTTCATGGCGTTCGCCGCGCATGCGCTGCACCGCTGGCCCCGGCATCGCGAGGCGCTGCGGGCCGGCGATCCTGCCTACGCGGAGGCGTTCGCCCACGAGGTCCGCCGCTTCTACCCCTTCGTGCCCTTCGTGCCCGGTCTGGCAGCAGCGGATCTGCGCTGGGAGGACGAGGAGATCACCAAGGACACCCTGGTCGTCCTCGACGTGTACGGGCACCACCACGATCCGGTTCTGTGGCCCGACCCGTACGTCTTCGACCCGGCCCGTTTCACCGGCGGTCCTCCCGCCGACCCGTACGGCCTCATTCCGCAGGGCGGCGGCGACGTGGCGACCGGCCACCGCTGCCCCGGCGAGGACATCGTCGTCGCGCTCCTGGCCACCCTGGCGGTACGGCTGGCACGGCTGGAGTACGAGGTGCCGCAGCAGGACCTGTCCATCCCGCTGGGCCGGATCCCCACCCGGCCCGCCGACGGGTTCGTCATCGCCGTGCGGTCCGCTCCGGAGAACTGACACCGCACTGGTGCCCCCGCGTCCGGTCAGTGGGCCGCGGGACTGCGCCTGCGGCGTCCGCGCGCCCGGTCCAACAGCGAGAAGAGTTGCGGGCGGCGCTCCCGCCGTTCCCTGGTGTGGCGGTCGAGTTCCTCCATCAGGCGCCGGGAACGGTGGTCGAGGTCGAGTTCGTCGAGGATGCGGTCGACCTCCGTGAGCAGGGCGCCGTACAGCTGCCACTGCCTGGGCAGGTCCCGTACGCCCCGCAGCAGCAGCTCGGCGACGTTGTCCCGGCTCGTGCGGGCGGCCGCGAGTTCGCCGGTCAGCCGCTCCTCGGCGGCATCCGCGCTGCCGCTGGTCGTGGTGGTGACGAGGACGGCGAAGCTGACGAGGGTGTCGGCGACGTGGCCGAGCAGTTCCTGGAGGGCGACGCCCACTTCGTGCGGGAAGAGGGCCTCGTCCCTGCGTTCCTTGGCCAGGTCCGTGAGCGTGCGCGCCAGTACGCGCAGGACGACCGCGCAGATCTCCAGCGTGTCCAGCCCGGTGCGCAGCACGATGCGGTGCAGCAGGCCCTCCTTGACACGGGGGTTGAGCCGCAGGCTGTCCTCCGCCTGCCGCAGGGCCGCGTCCACGTCGGCTACGTCGTTGTCGAGCCGGCGTGCCTCGTGGAGGCGGGCCGCGGCGCGTTCGACGGGCGTCGGGCTGGTCAGTTCCTCGCCGATCCGCAGCAGCAGCAACCGCATGCGCCGCGCCAGGTCCTCGATGGAGTCCCCGGCCGTCTCCACCCAGACCGGCGGCACGAAGACGACGTTGAACAGCAGGCCCACCACCGCCCCGATCAGCGTCTCCAGCACCCGGTCCCAGGCCGTGTCGGCGACCTGGGTCACGCCGAGCACGAGCATGGCGCTGATCGCCACCTCGGGGACGAACTCGTCGACGCGCACGATGTGGCCGACCACGAGGGAGGCGAGGATGATCAGGCCGAGGCTCCACCAGCTCAGCCCGACGAGCACACTGAACCCGATGGCGATGAGTACGCCGACGACGACCGAGTTCACCCGCCGGATGCCGGTGGTGAGGGTGGAGTAGAGGGTGACCTGGACGACCAGGAGGGCGGTGAGGGGGGCCGTCAGCGGCGGCGCCGAGCTGTTGACCGCGTGCAGGGCGACGACGTAGGAGATGGTCGCCGCCGCCGTGGAGCGCAGAGTCTGGGTGACGACGGGTTCCTTGCGCCGGCGCACGAAGCCGGCGACGGGCTGGGGAAGCGCTCTGCGGACTTCGGGCACCTTGGTCCTTCCTGAGCCGGTTCGGCCTTCCCTCGCCGGTCCGGCCGGCCGCTGCGGACGCCCGCCTGGTCAGCAGCCGCCGGACGCCGCGCGCTTGCCCATGGGCTGCGCGCCGGAGCGGGCGTGGCGGTGTACGTAGCGTTCGGCTGCCAGCACCGCCTCGCGGGCCGTACGCTCGCACATCAGGACGCACAGCGTATAGGCGGTGTCCTCGAAGCGTCTTCGGGCGTGCTCGTCGTGCGGAGCCGCGAGGAGGTGGTGTTCCTGGGCCCGGTAGCGGGCAATCAGCCTGGTGATGACGCTCGTGTCGGGCATCAGCATCGTGGGTCTCCCGGTTTCTGCGGCCCCCGGCCACACGGCGGAACGACGTCCGTCCGGTGCCTCATTGTGATCCGGAGCGGCCCATTCCGCCACGCGGGCCATCACTTTCCGTAGTGGTTCACAGCCGTAAGGTTTCCGTAGTGGGTTCACAGCCGTACGGCCGAGCCGGCCTCCGTCGCCGTCTCATGTCACACCTGCGTCCGCAAACTGCTCGCCCCCTGCCGCCAGGCGCCCAGCAGTTGCTCCCCGAACCGGTCCTCGACGAACGCCGTGGCGGCGATCCCGAACGCCACCTCCGGGGCGAGTGACGGCTCGCCCTCCAGCAGTCCCCCGATGACATCGCGTCGCACGATCTGCTCATGGACGGCGTCGGCGATGACGTGCTCGTCGTAGAAACGCTCGGCGGCGCTGCCCGCCCCGGTGCGACGCATCGCCGCGGCCAGCCGCCGGGACGCGGGCGAGGAGGTCATCTCGACGGCCGCGAAGTGGCCCACCAGAGCGCCGCGGTGGGCGCGGTGGAGCCCGAACAGGGACATCAGGTTGACCGTCGCCAGCATCTGGGCGGACGCGGCGTCGGTGTAGCGGCCGTAGGCGGTGTCGAGGCCCAGGTCGGCCATGAGGTCGGCGAAGAGGCGGGCGTGGATGCGTTCGGGCCGGCCGCCGCCGAACTCGTCGAACTCCACCGCGACGAACGCCGCTTTCGCCCGGCCGCGCAGGCGCGGGATGACCCAGGCGTGCGGGTCGGCCTCCTTCAGGTGGTAGAGCGAGCGCTGGGCCGCGTACTCGCGCAGTTGCCACAGCGAGCCCTCCTCGTGCAGGTAGCGGCTGACCCCGGTGCCCCGGACCGGCTCGACGAGCAGATCGCCGAGTGCCTCCTCGAGGTCCGGATTGCCGCGGGTCCCGGCGCGCAGGGCGCAGAGGAAGTTCTCCTCCATGCCCGCGCGCAACCGCAGCAGGTCCGGGTCCCATTCCCAGGCCCCGTCGACGCCGACGAAGCCGAGGTAGTGCAGTTCATAGCAGGCGTACAGGGCGAGTTGCAGGTCGTCGCCGAGGGGATCGGCGCCTTCGGCCTCGCGCACGGCGGGAAGCCGTGCCACGACCGGTGAGCCCCGCAGGGCATCGAGGACGGCGCCCGACAGCTCGCCGCGAGCCTGCGGCAGTAGCCGCTCCGCCGTGCCCCGCCCGAGGGGCGTGGGGCCCTGCACGGCGCTCACTTCCTGACCCGCCGCCGATGACTGGTGTCGCACCACGGGTAGGCCCGGCTGCGCCGGCAGGTGCACAACGCGACCGTGAAACGGTCGGACATGGCAACGGTCCCGTCGTCCAGGACGACGTCCACCGGGCCCTCGACGAGCATCGGCCCCTCGCGGGTGGGAGTGATGCGGCGGGGCCGCTCAGATTCGGTCGGCACGGACGATCACCAGCTCTTCCTTGTCCTCACCGGGGGCGATGAGCCCCCGCTGTCGCAGCCAGGCGGCCCGGGAGGTCATGACCGGCCCGAACGGCACCTTCTCCCGGTCCACCACGTCCGGTTCGAGACCCGTGCGCCGCAGACGTTCCAGCGTGGGCGCCACGCCGCACAGCGCGGAGTGCACGAGCAGCAGCACCCCGCGCGGGCGCAGCAGCGCCGCGGCACCGTCGCAGATCCGGTCGAGCACCGCGCGTCCGTCGGGCCCCGCGTCCCAGGCGACGGCCGGACCGCGCCGGGGAGGCCGCGCCTGCGGTGCGGGCACGTACGGCGGGTTGCCGACGATCAGGTCGAAACGGCGGCCGACGGCGGGTGCGAGAAGGTCACCGTGCAGCACCTCCACACCGTGGCCGGCGAGGGCGGCGTTGACGCGGGTGGTGAGCACGGCGCGCCAGGAGGTGTCGACGGCGGTCACCCGCGCACCGCGCCGGGCGGCCGCGAGCGCCAGGGCACCGCTGCCCGTTCCCACGTCCAATACCTCGGCGCCCGGCCGCAGCGGTTCGCGTTCCATCGCGTCCTGCAACAGGAACGTGTCGCTCTGCGGGACGTACACGCCCGGGGTGCGCAGCAGCCCGGGCGGACGCGTCCTCTCCGGCGTCGCGGTTGTCACCATGGTCGCCACCTCGGGGGTCTCGTGCGGGCGGTCGTCGCCCGGCCGTGATCCCCGGGTGCCCGCATCAGCTGCATTCATCCCGATCATTCGCCTGCGGAGTCGGCATCGTGCATGCGTGGCGGCGGTTTCGGCCCGGCGTGCGCGTCGCAGGCGTCGCGACTCGGCATGGGCGTCGCAGGCGTTGTGGCCGGCGTGCGCGTCGCAGGCACGCGAATCGCCTGTTTCGGTCCGGCCGGTGGGGGGACCCGGAGGGCACCGAACATCCGACTGCGGGACAACGGCACGACGGAGGCCCGATGAGCGCGACAACAGGGCTGCGAGTGGTGGTCACAGGGGGAACCGGGAATGTCGGCACGAGTGTGGTGCGGGCACTCTCCGGCGATTCGCGGATCGCGTCGGTCCTCGGGCTGGCGCGCCGCCCGCCCGAGCTGCACATCTCCCGGACGGAGTGGGCCGCCGTCGACCTTTCGGCCGACGACGCGGCGACCGACCTCGGCCGGCATTTCCAGGACGCCGACGCGGTGGTGCACCTGGCCTGGCGGTTCCAGCCCACGCACGATCCCGGCACGACCTGGCAGAGCAACGTCCTCGGCTCCCTGCGGGTCTTCGACGCCGTCGTGGCGGCCCGTGTACCCGCGCTGGTGCACGCCTCGTCCGTGGGCGCGTACGCCCCGGGCCCGAAGTCCCTTCCGGGCGTCGACGAGTCGTGGCCGACCCACGGGCTGCCCCATGCCGCCTACTGCCGTGAGAAGGCCTACCTGGAGCGGGTGCTCGACGCCTTCGAGGAGCGGCATCCGCAGGTCCGTGTCGTGCGGATGCGCCCCGGCTTCCTGTTCAAGGAGACCTCGGCGAGCGAGCAGCGCCGCATCTTCGCCGGGCGTTTCATGCCGGGTTCGCTGATCAGGCCGTCGCTGGTCCCCGTCGTACCGGACATCGAAGGACTCCGCTTCCAGGTGCTGCACACCGAGGACGCCGCGAACGCCTATCTCCTCGCCGTCATTCTCGACGCGCGCGGGGCGTTCAATCTGGCCGCCGACCCTGTGGTGGACGCGGGTGTGCTCGGCGAACTGCTCGACGCGCGCGTGGTGCGGGTGCCGAAGGGGCCCGTGCACGCGGCACTGGCCGCAGCGTGGGCGATGCGCCTCGTACCGGCATCGCCCCAGCTCTTCGACGCGGTGCTGCGTCTGCCGCTGATGGACTCCTCGCGGGCCCGCGAGGAGCTGGAGTGGCGTCCGGCGCACACCTCGGTGGAGGCTTTGCAGGCGTTCCTGCGGGGCGTACGGGAGGGCAGTGGCGAGCCGACCGCGCCCTTGGCGGGGCACAAGGCCCACTGACGGCCTCCCCACGGGGCTCGCGCGGGGCCGGTGTCAGCTCGTGGTCCGGCGGACGATTTCCGCGAACGGGCCGGTGTGCAGGGCGGCGAGCAGATCCGCCGGGTGGTCGTGGACGGCGTCCGCTCCCGCCTCGATGAGGTCCGCGCGGGGAATGCCGCCGCACAGCAGACCGACGCACAGCACGCCCGCGCGCCGCGCGGCCCGCATGTCCCACACCGTGTCCCCGACGAAGACGGCGCGTTCGGCGGGCACGCCCGCGAGCTCCAGCGCCTGCTGGACCGGCTCGGGCGCGGGCTTGCCCTCGGCGACGTCGTCGGCGCTCGCCATGGCGCTGATGGCGTCGTCCGCGTCGACGGCCCGCCGCAGCGCCGACAGCTCCGTCCCCGAGGCCGAGGTCGCCAGCACCACGGTCCACCCGGAGCGGGAGAGCGTACGCACCAGCTGCCCGGCCTGGTCTAGAGGCGGCAGCCGGCCGAAGTACGTGGCGTAGAGGGCCGTGTGCGCTGCCTTGACGGCGTCGTCCCGGCTCTTGTCCCGGCCGTCGCCCAGCAGGTGGGCCACGAGGTCGCCGCCGGGGAGGCCGACGGCGCGGTGGATGTCGTGCATGGCGACGCGGTGGCCGGCCTGCCGGAAGGCCTCCCACCAGGTGGTGACGTGCAGATGGTTGGTGTCGACGAGGGTCCCGTCCACGTCGAAGACGGCGGCGCGTTCCATCACGGCCTCTCTGCGTCCGGCGCGGTCGGGGATGGGCGGGTCGGAGGCCCCGAGGGGCGGGGGCGGGGGTGGCCCGGGTGGCCCGGGTGGCCCGGGTGGCCCGGGTGGCCCGGGTGGCCCGGGTGGCCCGAAACGCTACGGGCCGCTATGGGCCGACGAGGCTGGCGTCAGGGCCCGGAACCGCGTCGTCCAACGAGCTGACCGTGAAGATCGCGCCGTCCGGATCGCGCAGGCTCACCTCCATGCCGCGTGCCGTGGACTGTTCCCCGAGCAGGGTCGCGCCGTGTCTGCGGGCCGTGTGCGCGGTCTCCTCGACGTCCTTGACGGCGAAGTGCACGTGCCAGCGTGGGTGCAGCAGGGGGTTGATCGCGGTGCCGTCGGCGCCGGAAGTGAGCCGGGCGAGCACCCGTCCGCCGCGGTGCAGCAGGACCGCGTCCTCCGCGTAGCTCACCTCGCAGCAGCCGGCGCGGTCGGAGGCCCAGTCGAGGATCTCCCCGTAGAAGATGGCGGATTCGAAGGCGTCCCTGGCGAGCAACCTGATCCAGGCGGGCGGACTGTCCCGCCAGGCCGGCCAGTCCCTCACCAGCTCGCCCTCCCAGATGCCGAACACCGCGCCGTCACGGTCCGCGGCGAGCACCCCGCGTCCGGTTGCCAGGGAGAGGGGGCCGACCGCGACCGTGCCGCTGCGCTCCCTGATCCGGCCGGCCGCCTCGTCGGCGTCCCTGACGGCGAAGTAGGGGGTCCACGCCACCGCGACCGTCAGCCGGGGGGCGAGAGCGCCGATACCGGCGACCGGCGCGCCATCGGCGATCGCGACGCTGAAGTCCTCGCCGAGCCTGCCCTTTCGGAACCTCCACCCGAGGACGGCCCCGTAGAAGTCCTGGGCGGCCCGGAGGTCGCGAGCCATGAGGCTGACCCAGCACGGCGCGCCGAACACCGCCGCGCTCTGCGCGGCGGTCGCGGACCGGGCCGGGGTCGTCTTGTCGTTCATCACCATGTCCCGGTGTCGGGGGCTCGGCTGGGACCTGTCGCTCGGGCCGGCGGCGCCTGGCTGGTGCCGCGTCCCGGAACCCATGTTCCTGCGTGCGGCGGGAAGAGGCCAGCCCGAATGTCACTGTATGCGACCGTGTCGCCACGTGCGCCGATACGGCAGTGCCTGCCGGACGTTCCGGACTCCACGCTCAGCCGTTGACTCCACCGGCCGTCGCCCTGCGGGTGCCCGCTCGACGTCCCGATAACCGCAGTCCGCGCGGCCTGACCGGTGAGTGCATGGCCCCGCGGCGAGCGGGGCGGCACCGGCAGGGGCCTGCTCGCACGGCGAACGGTCGCCCGGTCCGCGACCGTCGGTGACGACACCACGCTGCCGGCCGCGCTCGTGCCCGCCGGCCCGTGCCCACTGGCCAGCCGAGCCCGGCGCCCGTCCGAGACGGATAGCCGACCCCAAGGCAGCCCCTATGGGCCATGCGGCCGAGCACGTCGCGGCGGCCGGCCCGCGCGGGCCACGCGTGCCGTTGGACGATCATGAGGCCGCTCGGCCCGGACGGCACACGCCGCCGAGAGACGAACAGGTCTGCTTCGCGACCGACGGCGACATGACGGCGACATACGGCGACGTGCAGCCGGGGGAAATGCCAGGTGCGGACGGCGCCCGTTGTCCGCCCGGCCCGCGATGAGACGGGCAGGCGCCATGTGAGCCGGGTAGGCACCGCATGGCCCTGAGGGCCATGCGCCTCAGGCTGCCGGGCGCGCCAGGGCACCCGCCTCACCCCTCGGCCGGACGGTTCGATACCGAACCCGTCGGACGAGGGGCCGTGTTGGGGCGCGTCGCCGGGGTAGGCGGAGCGCATGACGGTTACGAAGACTCCTGTCCTCGTCCTCGACTCGACACAACCCCGCCAACTAGCCGACTTCTACGCGGCGTTGCTCCACGCGGAGGTCCGCGTCGGCGCCGATCCCGACTTTGTCGAGGTGGCCGGCCCGGACGGCGTACGGCTCGCGGTGCGGCGCGATCATGGATACGCGCCCCCGAGCTGGCCACGCCCGGAGGACTCCCAGCAGTCGCACCTGTACATCCGTGTCGCCGAGGGCGACCTCGACGCCGCGGAGCGCGAGGCGGTGGGCCTGGGAGCGACGCCGGTGGACAGCGGCGCCGGACCGGGCGCGGGCAATGCGCGGGTGTACGCCGATCCCGCCGGGCACTCCTTCACGCTGGAGGCCGTGCCACACACCGCGTGAGACCCCGGTCCAGCGGGCGGCCAGCGCCCCGACCACGCGCCGGGCCGTGTCGGCGCTCGACTGCGGGTTCTGGCCGGTGATCAGGTTGCCGTCCTCGACCACGGTGCTCGACCACGCCGGCCCGGTGGTGACCTTCGCTCCGAAGTCGCGCAGCCGCGACTCGACGAAGTAGGGCGACCGGTCACCGAGACCGCCCTGGCGTCCCCGCGTCCGCGACCGACGCGGCCCTCGCGTTCGTGGCCGAGCTGCGCCGGCGGTTCACGCCCCGGCGTGCCGAGCTGCTCGCCCGACACGCCGAGCCCCGGGCGGAGGCCGCCCCCGCCCCGTGGGTGGACTTCCGTAGACGGGGGTTGACGTCGGGCCGGCCGGCCTATGGGCTCGCGGGTGACGTGTCAGCCGGTCACCCGGGCGACGAGCAGGGCGACGTCGTCCGGCGTGTCCGGCCGGCGCAGGGCGTGCAGCAGCCGGTCGCAGGTCTGGCCCAGCTCGGGATCCGAGGTCTGGAGCAGGCCGAGCAGCATGTCCAGCCGTGCGTCGATGTCCTGGTCGCGTGTCTCGACCAGACCGTCCGTGTACAGGACGAGCACGTCCCCCGGATCGATGCCGACGGTGACGCTGCGCAGGGCGACACCCCCGACACCGAGCGGTGTCCCGGTGGGCAGGTCGAGGAGCCGTGGTGCGCAGCCGCTGCGTACGAGCACGGGCGGGAGGTGGCCCGCGTTGGCGATACAGCACTGGGCGCGGTGGGGGTCGTACACAGCGTAGATACAGGTGGCGATGTACGGGTCGAGCCCGGCGGTGATCTCGTCGAGGTGGCGCAGCACGACGGCGGGGTCCAGCGCGAGGCGGGCGAGCGTCTGGGTGGCGGTGCGCAGCCGCCCCATGGCGCTGGCAGCGTTGATCCCGCTGCCCATCACATCGCCGATGACCAGGGCGGTGCGCTCCCTCTCCATGGGGATGATGTCGAACCAGTCGCCGCCGACCTCGCTGTTCGCTCTCGCCGGCTGGTAGCGGGAGGCCACCTCGAGACCGACGAGGTGAGCGGGCGTCTCGGGCAGCAGGCTGCGCTGGAGGGTGAGCGCGGTCTGCCGCTGCTGGCGGTACCACCGCGCGTTGTCGATGCAGACGGCGGCACGCGAGGCGAACTCGGTCGCCAGCAGGACGTCGTCCTCGGTGAACGGTTCGGGATTCCGGGCCCGTTTGAGGTCGAGCGCCCCGAGCACCTCGCCGCGTGCGATCAGCGGCACGGCCATGTAGGAGTGGATTCCGGCCTCCGCGAGGATTCCCGCGGCCCTGCCGTCCCGGGCGATGTCGCGCAGATCCTGCTCGTCCAGCCGCGGGATCGTGACCGGGCGGGCGGTGCTGACGCACTGCGTGACGAGGCGTCCGGCGTCGTAGCGGGCGAGTTCGCCGGGGCGGTCGGCGGCCTCGACGGCCACCGTCGGGTACGCGGCGGCCACCGCGAGTGCGCGGATCAGCATCGGCCCCCCTTCGCGCACCCTGACGGGGCGGCCGTCGGGACCCGCGAGGACGCTGTCGAGGACATCGACGGCGGCCACGTCCGCGAGTTCCGGTACCGCGACGTCGGCGAGCTCGCGGGCCGTCTGCTCCAGGTCGAGGGTCGTACCGATCCGTACCGAGGCGTCGGCGACGAGGGCCAGGCGCCGGCGGGCCCGTTCGGCCTCGGTGGCCGCGCGGTGCCTGTCGGTGACGTCCACGACGGAGACGGCGAGGCCCAGTACGCGTCCGCCGGGGTCCTCCAGCCGGTACATGGACACCGACCAGGCGTGCTCACCGAGCAGGTCGGACGGGACCCGGCCCAGCACATACCGGTCCAGGAGCGGCGCGCCGGAGGCGAGGACGTCGCGCATCGCGGCCTCCAGGCTCTCGGCGTCCCCGAACGGCAGCGTCTCGCGGATGCTGCGGCCCACGAGCTCGTCAGCGGGAAGGCCGCCAATCCGCTCCAGCGCGGGGTTGACCGCCACGTACCGCAGATCGCTGCCGAGAACGGCGAGGCCGATCGGGGACTGGTCCACCAGGCGCACGGACAGGGCCAGGTCCCGCTCGACGCGGCGCAGCGTCGCCTGGTCGGTGGCGAGTCCCAGCGCGTAGTAGCCGCCGAGGTCGTCCTGCAGCCGCATGTTGCGCCACTCCAGCAGCCGCGTGGAGCCGTCCTTGCGCCGTACCCGGAAGACGCCCTCCCAGCCCTGCCCGCTCTCCATGACCTGCTGGAACAGGCTGAGCACCAGGTCGAAGTGCTCGTCGGCGACCAGTAGCTGGGCGGCGTACTGCCCGAGCGCCTCCTGCGCGGTGTAGCCGAGCAGCTGCTCCGCCTGTGGGCTCCACAGCACGATGCGGCCCTGCGAGTCGAGCACGACGGCAGCGACCGAGAGCACGTCCATGAGCGCGCCCGGCGGCGACAGCGCCGCGTCCGCGCGGCCGTCTGCTACGAGGCCGGCACGGAACACGTCAGCGCTGCTGCCCACAGTCGCTCCTTCCCCAGTCACGATGCTCAGGCACGCCGGTCCGCTCACGTCCTCACACCGGGATGGCGGGATCCATCCCATACTCCCCCCGCACCAGCGCGGAACGCAGCCCTTCGGACCGATCTGTCGCGACGGATCGCATGTGTCCCGTGGCCGGGGATGCGCCGGTCACGAGAGCGACCGGACCCGGCGGAACGTCCGACTTCCTCTGAAGAAAGCGTGGTTCACGGCACGGGTGCCGGACGCCGCCGGTCAGACGACCCGTGCCGAGGTCCGGTACGCGGCGAGTGCCCAGATCACGAAGACGTCCAGCGCGATCATGATCACCGACCAGATCGGGGAGTACGGCAGGAACAGGAACTGCGTGATCAGGCTGAGGGAGGCGAGCAGGATGCCGGTGACCCGGGCCCACTCCGCGCCCTTGAGGACCCCGGCGCCGGTGCACGCGACGAGAACGCCGATGACGAGGTGGATCCAGCCCCAGCCGGTGAGGCTGATCCGGTACACGTAGTCACCGACCCGTACGTACCACTCGTCCTCGACGATCCCGGCGATGCCCTGGAGCACGGCCAGAACACCGCCGCACAGCATCAGCACACCCGCGAAAGCCACTCCGCCGGTCACCCAGCGGTCTGCGGGGTCCGGCACGGGCGGCGTCGCTCCGACCGGGGGTGATTGCTGGCTCATGATCTGCTCCTCCCACTGTCCCGTACGCCCGACGCGCACAGGCTTCGAGCCTCCGGGGGCCCTGCCCGCCGCGCCATGCAGAGAATTCCGTACGGGTGACAGCACGCCGTGGGGCGCGGCCGGCCCCCCCCCCGGCCGGGGCCCCGCGGGGGGGGGGCGCCCCCCCGGGGGCGGGGGGGGCGCCCCCCCCCCCCCCCCCCCCCCCCCCCCCCCGCGCCCATCGTCTTATGTGGCTTTGGGTTCTCCCGCCGCCTCTGCCCTCGCGCGCCGCGGGGGTGCAGGGCCAACACGGCGGCGGCGGCGAACAGCCGGGGCGGCGTCGGGACGTCCCGCCCGGCAGTCCCTCCCGACAGGCGCGGTCCACGGACGCCTACCCCTCCCGGTACCGTACGGGCGGGGTACGTCCGATCGGGAAACCAGGCCAGGACAACCCGGAAGACAAGGAAAAGGAAACGACCATGCCGAGCTCCTCCCTGTCCGTCTCCGAGGCCCGCCCCCGGCTGCACGAGCTGACGGTCATCGATGTACGCACTCCGGGCGAGTACGCCGGCGGCCACCTGCCGGGCGCCCACAACATTCCGCTCGACCGGCTGGACCGCGCGCTGCCCGCCCTCAGGGTCGCGGCCGACCGCGGTGATCTGCTCCTCGTCTGCGCCTCCGGCGCCCGCTCCGCCCAGGCGTGCGGCACACTCGTCGGCCATGGCATCAGCGCGGCGACGCTGACCGGCGGGACCGAAGGCTGGGTCGAGCTCGGCCACGACCTGCACCGGCCCGCGGGGGCGCGTACGGCGTGGGCCATGGAGCGGCAGGTCCGGCTGGCCGCCGGATCCCTGGTCCTGGCGGGCCTCGCCCTCGGCCGGGTACGTCCCGCCGCCCGGCTCCTGTCCGCGGGCATCGCGGGCGGACTCGTATTCTCCGCCCTCACCGACACCTGCGGCATGGCCCGCGTGCTGGCCAAGCTGCCCCACAACCGCTCCGAGGACACCGACCTCGACGCGACGATCGCCTCGCTGACCGCGTGAGGACCGCGCGCCGTCACACCGGGCCCCGCCCGGTGTGACGGCACCTGCGGTGCGCATCCGCCTCACCGCCGGGTGCCACCCATGTCAACGGGCGCCCTCACCGCCGGGCACCACGACCCATGCCAATGGGCGGCGCTGTTCACGCGGGGCGGCGCCGAGTACGTCGTGCTGACAGCCCGTCACCACGACGGCGGGGCCGGGGGACACCGCGCACGGCGACCTGGACGTCGTAGGACACACACCTGCCGTTCCGCGACCTGGCCGGCCCGGCACGGTTGGCCGGTCCCGGTGCCGACGCCGGCCACGATCCGCCGGACCGGCCCCGATCCCCCGCTCCGGACATCAACTGTGCTATGCCGAGGGCCAGTTGGCGTCGATGTGTTCTCGTGGGCAGGCACGGGCAGGCACACCGGTGCCGGTGACGACTCAAGCGGTGCCGCGCGGGAGGAGGGATCCGAGCGGTCCGAGATCGATGTTCAGATCATCCACGGTGAGGTCGTAGCGGTCGCACAGCTCGTCCATCCGTTCCTTGAGGATCATCAGGGTCATACCGACACGCTCCTCCTGATGCTCCGTCAGGTCGCCCTGGTCGACGCGATGGAGCGCCGTTCGCTCCATCAGCTGCCGGAGCAACTCCATCAGGGTGAGCACGAGTGCGACCAGATCCCGTTCCACCGTCTCCGGATCCGTCTCCAGACGCCGCGCCGTCGCACGGGGTTCGCCGTTCACTGGTTCCTCCTTGGTCGAGACCGTACGGACAGCCCGGCCGGCCGGGCCGGATCGCCTCACCACGGGCCGGGCTCGTCCGCCGTGATCGACCGGATGACGGCCCGCAGATTGATGTGCACCAGGTCCACGTCGGCGACGGACAGGACGATGTCGCCGGTGACGACCGCTCCTCCGTTGAGCAGTCGGTCCAGCAGGTCGATCAGCGCGACCGGCCGGCCCACGGCGGAGTCCGCGCCGGTCCGCTCCGGCGCGCCGCCGATCACGCGGCACCGCCGCCCTCGACGGGCGTCGCGAACGAGTACGGGGCCCAGGGGCCGGTGACCTCGATCCGTACACCCGGGGTGTCGCGCACGAGCGCGTCGAGTCTCGTCCGGAACCCGTCGGCACTGTACGCGGGGACGAGGTAGGCCTCGTTCGCCACGTTCTCGCCGCTCCGGCCGGACAGTCCGCCCTCCTGGGGGCGGTGCACCACCCGTTCGGAGGCCAGGTCGCGGACGGCCGTGGCGGCGTCCGCGGCCATGGCCGCGGCGGCCCGGCGGACATCCTCGCCGGTGCGCCGCTGCGCACGCCGCTGCTGGAGATAGGCGCGCCCGGGGCTCTCGGCCGTCGGCTCCTCGTGCGGCCGCCGCCGCACGGGAACGCTGCCGGGGTCGGCGTAGACCTTCACACCGAACTCGACGTGCCGGTCCAGCCGCCGCAGCAGCCGGTCGAACTCGTCGTGGCGCTCCCCCAGCACCGCGGCCACGCGATCGTCGTCCCGGTAGACCGTGGCCAGCCGCATGGGCAGGACCGTCGCCGCCGCAAAGGCGGCGTCGACGACCGCGTGGTGGGCCCGGGCAATGGCTTCGAGCCTGCCCAGGTCCTCCAACTGCGTCTTCAACGCCTGCGCGTCGAACATGCCGGCCGGTACGTGCGAGACGAGGGCGGCGAGTCCGCCGGCACGGGTGACCGGCCGCACGGCCCGGTCGTCCACACCGGCGAGGAGGGCGGCGGTGCGTTGCAGCGCCGCGTGGTCCCGGCCGATCGCGTACACATACGACAGCTCGTCGCCGGCTGTGGGGCTCGGCTGTGCGTCCACTGTGGTGTTCACTCCTCGTCACGCCCTTCGGTGGTCGCGTGCCGGTCCCTACTCGTGCCGGTGGCGGTGCCTGTACCGGTGCCGGTGCCTGTGCCGGTGGCGGCCCGCGTCGGTCCCGCCGCCCTCCGCAGTTCGGCCAGTTCGGCCCGCAGCCGCGCGTTCTCCTGCTCCGCCGTCAGCTCGGGCGTGGTCGCGTCGCGCTGCGCACTGTCCACGGCGGCGGTCGGAGGGCCGTAGGGGGCGGCCTGCCGCGGCTGCTGTGCGCGGGAGGACAGCGACGGGTCGTGCTCCCACCAGTCGATGCCCATCTCCTTCGCCTTGTCCACGGAGGCGACGAGGAGGCGGAGTTTGATGGTCAGCAGCTCGATGTCCAGCAGGTCGATCCGGATGTCTCCCGCGATGACGATGCCCTTGTCCAGGACCCGTTCCAGGATGTCGGCGAGATTGGCCGACGAGCCCTGCTGCCCGTACGGGGAGGCGGTCGTGCGGCCGGCGAGTGGATGGGTCATGGCGTCCGCCTCCTCCCTGCCTCCGGCGCGCCCCCGTGCGGCATGCCGCGATCTCCTGCCGGGGCTGTGCCCGGCCTGCAGTTGTCCGTCATTGCTGGTGCACCTCGTTCTCTCGCCACGGCCGGAACGCCGCCCCGTGGCCGGTGTCGGTCGCGCGCCACCACAAGAACGCCGCCCCCGTGCCCGGTGTCGGCGCGGTACGGTCAGCCGTTCCTCCACGTGTGCCGTCGGTGTGCTGCGATCTCCTCCAACCGGTCCAGGAGTCGGTCCTCCAGCCGGTCGAACTCCTCCGCACCGATACGGCCGCTCGTCAAGTCCCGTTCGAGCGCCGCCAGTTCCCGGCGGATCGGCTCCGGGTCGTCGTACTCGCGCTCCGCGGCGAGGACGACCTGGTCGAGCACCCACACCGTGCCGCGGACGGGGGCGAGCGGGAACGTGAGGAGGCCGGTGATCAGTCCCATGGCTGCTCCTGTCGGTCCTGGTCGGAGCCGGTCAGACGAAGCTGTACGGCGGCAGCGGCCCGGTGAGCGTGAGCTGGTAGGCGCTGCCCCGCCGCTCCGCCTCCTGCCGGACACGCCGGGAGAAGTCGGCCGTGTCCTCACTTCTGAGGAGGAACGACACGTTGAGGAAGTGGGTCCCGGTTCCCTCGCCCCGTGCGGTCCGCGCCGCGGCCGGGGCCAGCAGGGCCACCAGTTCCTCGGCCTCGCTCTGCCGGCGGGCCGTCACCGCGTCGGAGACCATCTCGCCGAGTGCCACGCGCTCGTGGTGGGCCACGGGCTCGTTCCGTGTGCGCTCGTTGAGCAGCCGTATCTCCTCGGACTGCGTCATGATCTCGCGCAACAGGTCGTCCTCGTCACGGGAGACCGTGAGGTGGAACTCGACATGGCCGTCCAGCTCGGCGAGCCGTTCGCTGTAGCCGGTCTGCTCCCGTTCGAGTACGGCTGCCACCTGGTCGTCGTCGGGGCCGAGCAGACCGAAGCGCATGGGCAGGGTCGCTCCGTCGCCCATCAGCCGCTCGATCACCTGCTGGTGGGCCAGTACGTCGCGGCGCTTGGCGCGCAGACCGGGCGGCGCCTCGCTGACCACGGCCGTCAGGTCCCGCGCCGTGACCGCACGCAGCCGCGCGGGCGGGTCACCGACACCGGGCACGTCATCGATGTGCAGCGGATGGTCGGCGCGGGTGATGGCGTACACATAGGTGGGCACGGGCTACTCCCCCCGGCTCGCGGACGTCTGCTGCCCGGCGGCCTTGCGCGCCGGACGCTTGCGCGGTTCCTCCTCGGCTTGGTCGCGGTCGCCCTTGAACGAGTCGGTAAGGGCCTCCACCGCGCCGCTCAGCGCGCCTTTCGACTTGCCCTTGGCCCCGCCCTCGCTCATGTCGCCGACGATGTCGGTGAGCTGGCCGGGCGCTTTGCGCCCGGTCTCCAGGTCCAGCCGGTTGCACGCCTCGGCGAACCTCAGATACGTGTCGACGCTGGCGACCACCACCCGTACGTCGATCTTGAGTATTTCTATGCCGACCAGGGAAACGCGCACGAAGGCGTCGATGACGAGCCCTCGGTCGAGTATGAGTTCGAGGACGTCGTAAAGACTTCCCGAGCCGCTTGTGCCGGTCGTTGCGCTGCTTTGCTGGACGAGTGTCACAGCGGACTCCATCCGATGATCTGGTTCGGGCCGCGGCCGGCTGCGTCGCCGGCAGAGGCCCGGTGGATTCAGCGGCGGTCGATCTGGCCCCTCGCATACCGGTGCTTGCGCTCGTACGCGACGAGCCGGCCGTCGGCGTCGAGCGTGACGCGATAGGAGGCCATGACGCTCATGGTGTCGGGAACCCTTATCAGTTCGACCACCTCCACGTCGGCGCACCATCCTTCGTCGGTGGCCCTCAACGCGGAAACGGCGCCGGGCTCGCACCGGAGCAATTCCGCGAGCTGCCCGGAGGCGCGGCGCATGGCCGTGGAGACGTCGATGCGCTTCTCGGCCGCCATCTCGCCTTCGCCGTCAGTGGTGTTCATGCTCCCGCCCTCACGCGTCACCATGTCTTTCCCGGGGAGGCCTCGGCCGTCCGCCGCGGTCTCGGTGCGCGTGCCCGTGAGAGCCGAACATATGCGGCACCGCCGCGTATTCGTCGCGGCCGATGTCCTTCGGCCGGGCTCGCTCGTCCCTGGCCGCTCGCGGCTTTCCGCAGGCGGGGCGCCTGCAGCGGCAGGGCGGGAGGATCCGGGTCGACGCGTCGATTCCCGCCCGCGTCACCCGTTGCGGGCCCGGCTCCAGCCGCTGCTGCGCGGCTACCGCGGGCGGGTGCGCCCATGGCATCCCACCGATCGCACCCCCGCCTCTTCGCTCCGTTTGCGCGGTCGCCCAGAGGTCACTCCACTGGGGGGAGAGCGAACCGACGACGCGACCGCGTCGACCACCTCGAAGGAGACGAGACCATGGCCACTGTCGTGAAGGACATGCTGGGCACCTACCCCGCCGATCTGGGTGGCGTCGACCGCGACGCGATGACCAGGTGCATCGAGGAATGCATCGCCTGCGCTCAGGCGTGCACGGCCTGCGCGGACGCCTGCCTGTCCGAGGGCATGGTGGGGGACCTGACCAAGTGCATCCGCACCGACATGGACTGCGCGGACATCTGCACCGCCACCGGCGCGGTCCTGTCCCGGCACACCGGCTACGACGCCAACATCACCCGGGCCATGCTCCAGGCCTGCATGACCGCCTGCAAGGCATGTGCCGACGAATGCGAGCGCCATGCGGACATGCACGAGCACTGCCGCGTCTGCGCCGAGGCCTGCCGCCGATGCGAACAGGCATGCAAGGACCTGCTCGCCACCCTGGGCTGACGGGCAACCGTGGGGCGAGGGTCGTCCGGGGTGCGCGCGGACCGTCCGACCTCTTGGCACGGCGATCATGGCGGAGGCAGCGGCCGGAGACCACACGGCGCGCCTCGCCCACTGCCCGAACGCACGCATGTGTCCGAGAGGGCCGACCGGGAGGTCTTCCCAGCCGGCCCCTTCGCCGATTCAGTAGGGGTACAACGCCCGCCGCCCGGGTGTGCGCACACGAGAGGACCACTGGTCCACGTCGCGGAAGCGAGCCCGACACCGAGTGAGAATCTCGGTGGAACCCTGACGCGATCGAGGCGTCGTTCCCCCGATCTGGCGCATTTCTCCGATACTGGATTCCGATACTGGATGTTGTCGCCGGGCCTGCCGATGTCAGGCGAAGCGCCTGACAGACATTCGGGAAAACAGCATCAGCCCCACCAGAAACCACCCGTCCGACGCCGACCGACGACCGCTCAGGGCCACGGCCGGCCCCGTACACACCCGACGACCAGGCAAACCCTCTTCAGCAGGGGCCTGGCCGGCAACTTCCCCAGGAGGAACCCTTGAGGATGCTCATCAACGTGCCGGAGACCGTCGTCGCGGACGCGCTGCGCGGGATGGCCGCCGCGTTTCCCGAGCTCAACGTCGACGTGGACAACCGCGTGATCATCCGGCGGGACGCACCGGTCGCCGGAAAGGTGGCGCTCGTCTCCGGAGGCGGATCGGGGCACGAGCCGTTGCACGGCGGGTTCGTCGGGCCCGGGATGCTGGACGGGGCCTGTCCGGGTGAAGTGTTCACGAGCCCCGTGCCCGACCAGATGGTGCGGGCCGCCGCCGCTGTCGAGAGCGGCGAGGGCGTGCTGTTCGTCGTCAAGAACTACACCGGTGACGTGCTCAACTTCCAGATGGCGGCCGAGCTCGCCGAGGACGAGGGTGTGCGGCTCGCCACCGTGCTGGTCGACGACGACGTCGCCGTGACCGACAGTCTGTACACGGCGGGCCGGCGCGGCACCGGTGCGACCCTGTTCGTGGAGAAGATCGCGGGCGCCGCCGCCGAGGAAGGCGCCCCGCTGGAGCGGGTCGAGTCCATCGCCCGGCAGGTGAACGCGTCCTCCCGCAGCTTCGGGGTCGCGCTCAGCGCGTGCAGTACCCCCGCCAAGGGCGGCCCCACCTTCGATCTTCCGCCAGGTGAGCTGGAGTTGGGCGTCGGCATCCACGGCGAGCCGGGCCGGGAGCGGCGGGCGATGATGACGGCACGGGAGATCGCGGACTTCGCCGTCGGCGCGGTCCTCGACGACCTGCGCCCCACCCGCCCGGTGATCGCGCTCGTCAACGGGATGGGCGGCACTCCTCTGCTGGAGCTGTACGGCTTCAACGCCGAGGTGCAGCGGGTGCTCACCGAACGCGACGTCGTGGTGGCCCGCACGCTCGTCGGCAACTACGTCACCTCGCTCGACATGTCGGGCTGCTCGGTGACGCTGTGCCAGGTGGACGAGGAGCTGCTGAGGCTGTGGGACGCGCCGGTGCAGACGCCCGCCCTGCGGTGGGGACGCTGAGCGTCCGCCCCGCCGCCCGACCGGTGATCCGATCCCAGGAGTCTCCCGTGCTCGACGCCCCATTCTTCCGCCGCTGGCTCACGACCGCCGCCGCGGCCGTGGACCGCGAGGCCGACCATCTGACCGAGCTGGATTCCGCGATCGGCGACGCCGATCACGGAAGCAACCTCCAGCGCGGGTTCGCGGCGGTCGTCGCGGCCTTGGAGAAGGAGGTGCCGGCCGCTCCCGGAGCCGTACTGGTCCTGGCGGGGCGGCAGTTGATCTCGACAGTGGGCGGGGCTTCCGGGCCGCTGTACGGGACGCTGCTGCGGCGGACCGGCAAGGCACTGGGCGACGACGCCGAGGTGAGCGCAGGGCAGCTGGCCGAGGCGCTGAGGGCGGGGGTCGCGGCCGTGGCCCAGCTGGGCGGCGCCAAGGCGGGCGACAAGACGATGCTGGACGCTCTGGAGCCGGCCGTCGCCGCGCTCGGCGACAGCACACAGTCGTTCGCCGCGGCTCGTGAGGCGGCCGAACAAGGGGCGGTGGCGACGGTGCCGCTACAGGCGCGCAAGGGCAGGGCCAGCTATCTCGGGGAGCGGAGCATCGGGCATCAGGATCCGGGGGCGACGTCGTCGGCGCTGCTCGTGGCGGCGCTCGCCGAGACGGCGGAGGCGGCCGGATGAGCGGCGACAGCCGACGGGTCGGGATCGTGCTGGTGTCGCACAGCGCGGACGTGGCGCGTTCGGTCGCCGCTCTGGCACGCGGTCTTGCGGGCGGCGGTGAGCTCGCCCCGGTCGCCGCGGCGGGCGGCACGCCGGACGGCGGCCTCGGCACCAGCTCGGAGTTGATCTCGGCCGCGGCAGCGGAGGTGGACGGTGGCGCGGGCGTGGCCGTGCTGGTCGATCTGGGCAGTGCCGTGCTCACGGTGAAGGCCCTGCTCGCCGAGGGCGACGAACTGCCCGACGGCACACGGCTGGTGGACGCGCCCTTCCTCGAGGGCGCGGTGGCCGCGGTGGTGACCGCTTCGGCCGGGGGCGACCTGGACGCGGTGGAGGCGGCGGCCTCGGAGGCGTACGGCTACCGCAAGGAGTGAGGAGTGGCAGGTGGGGCCCGTGCGGCCGGGTGTGGCGAACGGCTCACCCGGCAGCGGGCCGGTGCACCCGTGCGCGGCTTGTGATGTCGCTGGTCGGCGCACTACTGTCACGGAGCCTTGGTGTTCGGGAAACCGGTGAAGTACCGGTGCGGCCCTCGCCACTGTGATCGGGAAGTCCGGCTCCACCCCCTCAGGGGAAGTCACTGGGCAACCGCGGGAGTCCGCGGTACCTGGGAAGGCGGAGTCACGGGCGGCATGACCCGTCAGCCAGGAGACCGGCCAGGGCGCGCTGTCCATCCACGAGGTGCTGGAGAGGGTCTCCCGACCATGCATATAGCCGAGGGGTATCTGCCCCCGTTGCACGCCGCCGCCTGGGGCGTCGCGGCCGCCCCGTTCGTCGTCCACGGTGTACGCGCCCTGACCCGTGAAGTCAGGGACCACCCGGAGTCCACCCTGCTGCTCGGCGCGTCCGGTGCCTTCACGTTCGTGCTCTCCGCGCTGAAGATCCCGTCGGTGACGGGCAGCTGCTCGCATCCGACCGGAACGGGACTCGGCGCGATCCTGTTCCGGCCGCCGATCATGGCGGTGCTCGGCACGATCACCCTGTTGTTCCAGGCGCTGTTGCTGGCGCACGGCGGCCTCACGACGCTCGGCGCCAACGTGTTCTCCTTGGCGATCGTCGGCCCGTGGGCCGGTTACGGGGTCTACCGGCTGCTGCGGCGCTCCGGCGTCCCGCTGATGATGGCCGTGTTCTTCGGCGCGTTCATGGCCGACCTGTCGACGTACTGCGTCACCAGCGTGCAGCTGGCACTCGCGTTCCCCGACCCGAGCAGCGGATTCGCGGGCGCGCTCGCGAAGTTCGGCGGCATCTTCGCACTCACGCAGATCCCGCTCGCGGTGAGCGAGGGGCTGCTCACCGTGCTGGTGATGCGGCTGCTCAGCCAGTCCAGCAAGGGCGACCTTGCCCGGCTCGGCGTCCTGGTCCCGGGCGCGAAGAAGGAGGCCGTGGTCCGATGAGCCGTAACGCGAGGATCAATACGCTGCTGTTGCTGGTCGTGGCGGCGCTGGCCGTCCTGCCGCTCGCACTGGGGCTCGGCGACCACAAGGAGGAGCCGTTCACCGGATCCGACGGGCAGGCGGAGACGGCGATCACGGAGCTCGAACCGGACTACGAGCCGTGGTTCTCCCCGCTGTACGAGCCGCCGTCGGGCGAGATCGAGTCGGCGCTGTTCTCACTCCAGGCCGCGCTCGGCGCGGGAGTGCTGGCGTACTACTTCGGTCTGCGCAGGGGGCGCAGGCAGGGCGAGGAGCGGGCCGCGGCGCGCGCCGGAGAAGTCACCGGCGAGGTGACCACCGGCGTGCTCGCCGACGGGGCCGCCGACGAGATGACCGGCGAGGTCACCGAGGCGACGTCAGGCAGCGCGCGGACCGGCCTCTCCGGGGCCGACGGCCGCGACGCTCCGGCCACGAAGGTGCCCTAGCCGCCGATGCTGCCCATCGACGCGGCGGCGCACAGCAGTCGCTGGCGCCGACGCCATCCCTTTGAGAAGGCCGTCCTCGGACTGGGGCTGACCGTCACGGCGGTCTGCCTGCCGCCGTGGCCGGGCGCTGTCCTCGTGGCCGCCACCGCCCTCGGCGTCCTGCTGGGCCCAGCCGGGGTCGCGCCCCGGCAGCTGTGGCGGGCCTTCCGCATCCCGCTCGGGTTCTGCGTCACCGGGGCGCTGCCGCTGCTGTTCGCCGTGGGCGGTGCCGCGGGACCGGTGTCCTTCGCGCCCGACGGCCCCGAACATGCCGGGGAGTTGCTGCTGCGGACCTCCGCGGCCTCACTCGGCGTGTTGCTGTTCGCGTTCACCACACCGGTCTCCGACGCCCTGCCCCGGCTGGTGCGCGCCGGAGTGCCGCCGGCGGTGGTGGACGTGGCGCTGGTGATGTACCGGATCAGTTTCCTGCTGCTGGACGCGATCACCCGGGTCCGGCAGGCACAGGCCGCCCGCCTGGGTCACACGAGCCGGGCGGCGGCGTGGCGCTCGCTGGCCGGGCTGGGCGCGACCGCGTTCGTCCGCGCCTTCGACCGGGCGGAGCGCCTGCAGGCGGGGCTCGCCGGACGTGGCTACGACGGCACGCTGCGGGTTCTGGTGCCCCGGTCGTCCGTGTCGCGTCCCTTCCTCGCCTCCGTCGCCGCGCTGCTGGCGAGCATCGTGCTGCTCACCCACCTGCTGGAAAGGTTCGTCCTGTGATCGTTGAGCTCGTGGACGCCGGTTTCGCCTACGAGGACGGGCCCGCCGTGCTGAGCGGCGTCGGTTTCGCGCTCGCCGAGGGCCGCTCCACGGCGCTGCTGGGGCGCAACGGCAGCGGAAAGACCACCCTGCTACGGCTGCTGAGCGGCGGACTGCGCCCGGTGACGGGACAGCTGCGGCTGGACGGCGAACCCGTGACGTACGACCGCGCCGGGCTGACCCGCCTGCGGACGAGCGTACAGCTGGTGGTGCAGGACCCCGACGACCAGTTGTTCGCGGCGTCGGTCGAACAGGACGTGTCGTTCGGCCCCATGAACCTCGGTCTGACGGAGGAGCAGGTACGCGCCCGGGTGGACGAGGCGCTGGCGGCCATGGACATCGTGGGGCTGGCGGACCGGCCGACACACCTGCTCTCGTACGGGCAGCGCAAACGGGCGGCGATCGCCGGCGCGGTGGCGATGCGGCCGCGGGTGCTGATCCTCGACGAGCCGACCGCGGGGCTCGACCCGCACGGTCAGGAGAGGCTGCTGGAGGTCCTGGGCTCGCTGGGTGCTTCCGGTACGACCGTGGTGATGGCGACCCATGATGTGGACCTGGCACTGCGCTGGGCGGACGAGGCGGCCGTGCTCGCGCCCACGGGCCTGCGCACAGGTCCGGTCGCGGATCTCCTGGCGGACCAGGCGCTGTTGGACGCGGCGCGCCTGCGGAGGCCGTGGGGCACGGCGGTGACGGAGCTGCTGCGGTCGCATGGCCTGCTGGCGCCGGCGGAGACGGGCCCCCGTACCTCGGAGGACCTGTCCCGCTGGATCTCGGGAGCGGCTCGGGCCTGACGCCGGGAGGGCGCATCGGGGACGTCCGCTGCCCGTGCCCGGCCGGGCAGTACCGGACGCTGTGCGGAGGGGGCGGGCCGCAGGGGCATGGGTAGCGGCTCCGAGCGCCTGCGGGACCGGGCCACTGCTGGACCGGCCGCCCGACGCAATGCGCCTGACCATTGGGCCGCTGCCTGCCGGAACCGGGCCGCTGCCGGGGCGGGGCCCCCGCCGGAGCGAGCCACCCGCCACACACCGGCCAGGGCTTGGCCAGACGCCCGCCGAACCAGGCCACCCGGCGGACCAGCGCACACACCGGGCCGGCGCCACACACCGGCCAGGCCGCCCACCGGCCGGACGAGCGGTGCACCGGGGTTCGGGGCCAGGCCGCCCACCAGGGTCACCAGCCTGACGCCCACGCCGCCTGGGGCCTCAAGGCACCGGGCCTGGCCGGACTGGCCGGTCAACCGGGGCCCAGCCCCCTCGGCGCTCGCTGCCGGCAGGCTCCCGCACCACCGCGTGGCCCCGCGTCACGCCCCGGTCGCATCCCGCCAGGACGACTCCCGCAGCAGGCGTAGACCGTTGAGGGCGACCAGGACCGTGGAGCCCTCGTGGCCCGCCACGCCCAGCGGCAGGGGCAGATGGCCCGCCAGGTCCCACACCACCAGCACGCCGATGCAGGCCGAAGCGATCGCCAGGTTCTGCACCACCAGCCGGCGGGCGCGCCGCGAGAGCGCCACGACGGCTGGGACGGTGGCCAGTTCGTCCCGTACGACCACCGCGTCCGCGCTCTCCAGAGCCAGGTCGGAGCCCGCGCGGCCCATCGCGATGCCGGTGTGGGCTGCGGCCAGCGCGGGGGCGTCGTTCACGCCGTCGCCGACGATCAGCACCTTCTCCCCCGCCGCCTGCCACTCGCGCACGGCAGCGACCTTGTCCTCGGGCAGCAGTCCGCCCCGTACGTCCTCGATACCCGCCTCGGCCGCAACACGATCGGCCGCGCGGGCGTTGTCGCCGGTCAGCAGTGTCGGCGTACGGCCCGTGAGGCGGGTGAGCGCGGCGATCGCCTGCGGCGCTCCGGACCGGAGCCGGTCGGCGACGGCGAGCACGGCCACCGGCGCGCCATCGGCCTCGACGACGACGGCGGTTCGGCCCTCGGCCTCCACCGCGGCGACCGCGGGGCACGCCTCGGCGAGCAGGGCGGCGGGGCTGCCCACCCGCACCTTGGCGCCGTCGACGTTCGCCGACACGCCGCGCCCGGGAGCGGAGTCGAACTCCCGCGCCGCGGGCAGCCGCAGGCCCCGTTCGCGGGCGGCCGCGACGACGGCGCGCCCGAGCGGATGCTCGCTCGGGACCTCGGCCGCGGCGGCCAGCACGAGCACACGCTCCTCGGTGAGGCGGACGTCCGGCAGCACCCGCACCTCGGCGACGCGCGGCGCGCCCTCCGTCAGGGTGCCGGTCTTGTCCAGCGCGGCCCGGTCGATCTCGCCCAGACGCTCCATCGCCACGGCGGACTTGACGAGCACACCGTGCCGTCCGGCGTTGGCGATGGCGGAGAGAAGCGGCGGCATGGTGGCGAGCACGACGGCGCACGGCGAGGCGACGATCATGAAGGTCATGGACCGCAGCAGGGTGCTCGTGAAGTCGGCGCCGAGGGCGAGCGGCACGGCGAGCAGGGCGAGCGTCGCGATCACGACGCCGGTCGAGTAACGCTGTTCGACCTTCTCGATGAACAGCTGGGTGGGCGCCTTGGTGGCGCTCGCCTCCTCGACCATGGCGACGATGCGTGCGATGACGGACCGGGCGGGGTCCGTGTCAACGCGGATGCGCAGGGAGCCGGTGCCGTTGAGGGTGCCCGCGAAGACCGGGTCGCCGGCGTGGCGGTCCACGGGCAGGGGTTCGCCGGTGATGGTGGCCTGGTCGACCTCGCTCGCGCCGTCGATGACCGTACCGTCGGCGGGCAGCCGCTCGCCGGGCCGTACGAGCACGGTGTCGCCGACCCTCAGGTCGGCGACACCGACCGTGTCCCACTCGTCGGGCCGGTCGTCGGCCATGCGTGTGGCGCGGGCCGGGGCGAGGTCGAGCAGTCCGCGGACGGAGTCGGCGGTCCGCCGGGTCGCGAGCGCTTCCAGCGCGCCGGACGTCGCGAAGATGACGATGAGAAGACCGCCGTCGAGGTACTGCCCGATGGCCGCGGCGCCGATGGCGGCGACCACCATCAGCAGATCGACGTCGAGCGTCTTCTCCCGCAGGGCCTGGAGGCCGGCGAGGCCCGGTTCCCAGCCGCCGGCCGCGTAGCACAGGGCGTAGAGCGGGCCCCAGGCCCAGGCCGGTGCCCCGGCGAGGTCGAGCGGCAGCGCGCACAGGAACGCGACGGCGGACAGGGCGGCCCATCGGACCTCGACCAGGGCGAACAGCCGGGTGCGCGGCCCGGCCGGCGGTGCGGCGGGCAGGGCCCGCCGCACCGTGTGCACGGGCGCGGTGGTCGGCGAGGTCGGGGGAACCATCGGGACACCTCTTCTCCTGGTCCGCGCGGGGCGGAGCCGTCTCGGCTGACAGCACCACCATAGCGGAACATATGAAGAGGTCTTCATTCATGCGATTGATCGCACAGCTACGATGTGCGGCATGGGACACGGAGTCAGCAGCGGCACCACACCGGTCGCCCACCTGGACGCGGACTCCGCGGCGACGATCGCCGCCACGCTCCAGGCCCTGGCCACCCCCTCGCGGCTGATGATCCTCACGCGCCTGCGCCAAGGCCCCTGCGGAGTGACGGAGCTCGCGGCCGCGGTCGACATGGAACAGTCGGCGGTCTCCCATCAGTTGCGTCTCCTGCGCACACTGGGTCTGGTCACCGGGACGCGCCAGGGCCGCCGGATCGAGTACAGCCTCTACGACGCGCATGTCGCCCAGCTCCTGGACGAGGCCGTCTACCACATCGAGCATCTGCGCCTGGGCGCACGCGACTTGCCCGAGCCGGACTCCGCCGAGGACACCACCGGACGCGCCTGACACCTCCCGACACGGGCGGCGGCTCCCGGCACGGGCGGCGGCTCGCGACGCAGGTCGCGGCCGGGCAGGTCGGGCGGGTGGCGGCCCTTCGGCGCTCTTGAAGTGGCAGGCCCGACGGGCCGCTCCCGGCGTCGGTGCCCTCGCGGTGTTCCGGCAGGAGGACTTCCCGGCGGAGCGGGTCTGCGCGGACGGCATGGACGCGGAGATCCGGCTGATCACCTGCGGCGCGTACTCCGAGCGCACGGGCTGCGACGGGAACGTGGTCGCCTCGGGCCGGCTCGTCGCGGTGCGCTGAGCTGTCACGACCGCGCGTCGCGCCGGGGACGGCTGACCACGGTTCCGGGCCACCGCGGTGGCTCAGCTGTAACGACCGCGCGTCGCGCCGGGGACGGCTGACCACCATTGCGCGCCGCAACCGTGCGGCGGCGAAATCGTTGTGCCGCGCCCCTCGTCCGGCTCCGGCCGTGCCACGACCCGACCTCTCTGCCCAGCCTTCCGGCCGTGGCGGTGTCGGTGCCGGAGTCGGTGTCGGTGTCGGAGTCGGTGTCGGTGTCGGTGTCGGTGTCGGTGTCGGTGTCGGTGTCGGTGAGCTGTCGGCCGCGTGTCGGCAGCCGCTGCGACGGTGTGAGCCCGATCCGTACCGTCCTCGTCCGGGAGATCCGATGCCCCAGCCCCTGCCGGTCCGTCATATCCGTGTCACCGCCGTCCGCCGGCTGACCCCGCACATGGTCCGTGTCACCTTCGGCGGCCCGGGTCTCACCGACCTGCGTCTCCATGGCCCGGACCAGCAGGTGAAGCTGTACTTCCCACGGAACGGCCGACAGACGCCCCGGCTGCCGGAGCCGGGCGCCGACGGTGACGTGATGCGCTGGTACGCGGCATACTCCGCGATCCCAGAGGCCGAGCGGCCCTGGATGCGCAGCTACACGATCCGTACGCACCGGCCGCAGGACGGGGAGATCGACATCGACTTCGTCCTGCACGACGACGGCGGACCGGCGACGCGCTGGGCCGCCGCCGCGCGCCGCGGCGACACGCTGGGCATGTTCGGGCCGTCGGAGTACTTCGCCGCGCACCCGCCGCGCGGCGGCACGGGCTCGCTGCTGCTCGCCGGGGACGAGTCGGCACTGCCCTCGATCGGGACACTGCTGGAGGCCCTGCCGCGCAGCGCTCGGGCGGTGGCCTTCATCGAGGTGCCCGAGCGGGCCGACGAGCAGTCGTTCGCGACCGCGGCCGGGGTGACGGTGCACTGGCTGCACCGTCACACTGGCGGCGGTCGCCCGGCGGCGCACGGCGAACCGCTGGTCGCGGCCGTACGGGGGGCCACGTTCGACGACGCACCGGCGCGGGCGTGGCTCGCCGGGGAGGCGGGCGCGGTACGGGCGCTGCGCAGGCACCTCGTCGAGGAACGGGGCATGACGAGGCGGTCGGTGGAGTTCACCGGCTACTGGCGTGCGCGCCTCACCCAGGACGACGCCCCGACCGAGGAGGATCTGGCCGAGGCGCAGGAACGGCTCGCCGAGGCACCGGGCGCGAGGGACTGACCTTCACCCCGCCCCGCCCGGCGGCTGCAGAATCAGGCCCGCGGCCTCGCGTACGGACAGCCCGCCGCCGCTCGCGTACGCCGAGGCGTACGCCCGTGTCCCGAGCAGTTCGCGCAGGCCCTCCTCGGCCCGCTGCCGCACCTCCCGCTCGTCGGCGAACGGCCGGAAGCCCAGCCCGCCGGCGACCTTGCCGTGCCGGTCGTACGCGCCCAGGAGCCGCGCTCCGTCGTGCGACCGTCCCACATGCCCGAATGCCCAGGCGGCGCAGAGGAACTGATCGGCGATCAGGTGGGGGGCGGCGAGGAGGGCGAGGCGGTTCATGAGGCGGACGGCGTCCGCGGCGCGGGCGGCCGCGGCCGCGTGGTCGCCGCCGAGGCAGTCCAGCCAGGCGTGCGCGCCCTCGATCGCACCGGCGAACAGCGCCGCGTTCGCATCTTTCAGTTCCTCCCCGATCCGGTGGAGGTGCTCGCGCGCGAGCGGCGCGCGGCCGGTGCGGCCGTAGTGCTGGACGAGCAGCATGCGGGCCGCGCTCATGGTCTCCGGGGCGAACTCGCTGGATCGGCGGACGGCGTCGAGGAGTTGGCGCTCGGCCCGGTCCCTCTCGGCCGGGCACGTGGCGATGCGCAGCCGAGCGGCCGCGAGCCTGGCCGCGAGGACCGGGACCTGGGCATACGCGCCGACTTCGGCGGCGGCCGTCATGGCACGTGCGAAGTCCGCCGCCGCTTCGGCGTACCGGGCACTGCGCTCAAGCCCTTCGCCGCGCGCGGAGAGGGACTCGGCGATGCCCCACCGGTCCCCCACCGACTCGAACAGGGCCAGCGCCCGGTCGGCGTCACCGGGCCCGTCGCCCCCGGGTGTGTCGCCGAGCAGCTTGGCACGCAGCAGCAGGGCGAAGCCCAGATCCCAGTCCAGATCCCGGTCCAGGTCCGGGTCTCGGTTCCGGTCCCGGTCTCTGTTCCGGTCCGTGCCCGGGTCTCGGCCCCGGTCCAGGTCCCGGTCCCAGGCCAGATCCCAGGCCCGGTTGCGGTCCGGGGCCCCGGCCGCGGGTGGGTCGTGCCGGAGGCGGGCATGGGTGGCGGCGCAGTCGGCGACCATGGCCGCAAGGGTGTCGTCGAGCCCGGTGAACTCGCCCCGCATCAGCCGTGCGAAGTACCACATGGACCCCGGCTGGCGGCAGACCTGCGGCAGCTCCGGCCGGTAGGCGGCGACGACGGCGCGCAGGTACTCCTGGGTCCTCGGGTCGCTCAGTTCGCTTCCGTCGCTGTCCCGGGTCGCGAGGACCATCAGTCGCACCCCGCGGCGCGCCTCCCACAGGACGTCGTCGGACCAGGGCGGCGGCTCGGCCGTCACCCGCTGCCGGAGCGCTGCCGCGGGCCGCGGCGGTGTCGCGGTGAACGGGTCGGGGCCGAGCGCCGCAGCCGCCGGCGCCCAGGTGCGCGCGTCGGTCTGGTGCCCCCGCTGCTGCCAGAACCAGCTCATGGACAGCGCCAGGCACAGGGCGTCCTGCTCCTCGCCGCGAGTCGTCGCCGTGCGCAGCGCGGCCCGTACGTTGTCGTGCTCGCTCTCCAGCCGCTCCAGCCAGACCGCCTGGCCGGGGCCGCGGAGCTCCACGTCTGCCCTGCGGGCGAGTTCGCGACAGGCGTGCAGGTGGCGCCGCTCGACGGCGGTGCGTTCCCTTGCTTCGTCGAGCCGCTCGGCCGCGTACTCCCCGACGGTCTCCAGCAGCCCGTACCGCATGCCGTCGGGGCCGGCGGGCGCTGCGGTGACCAGCGACTTGTCGACGAGGGAGGCGAGCGGTTCGAGGGCCCCCGCGCCGCAGACCTCCTCGGCCAGGTCGAGCGTGCAACCGCCGGAGAAGACGGTGAGCCGGCGCAGCACCGTGCGTTCGTCCTCGGTCAGCAGGTCCCAGGACCAGTCGACGACGGCGCGCAGCGTCTGCTGACGGGGCAGCAGGGTACGGCTGCCGCCGGTGAGCAGCCTGAACCGGTCGTCCAGGCGGTCGGCGATCTGCCGCGGCGTCAGGGCGCGCAGCCGGGCGGCGGCGAGTTCCACGCCGAGCGGCAGCCCGTCGAGGCGGCGGCAGATCTCGGCGCAGGCGGCGGGGTCGTCGTCGACCGTGAAGCCGGCACGGGCGGCGGCGCCGCGGTCACCGAGCAGGCGCAGCGCCACGTCGTCGGGCAGGGGCCCGACCGTGTGCACCGTCTCGCCGGGGACGCCGAGTGGTTCCCGACTGGTGGCGAGGACCCGTACGCCGGGGCAGCGCGCCAGCAGAGCGTCGCTCAGACGGGCCGCTGCCCCGATCAGGTGCTCGCAGTTGTCGAGCACGAGCAGCATGCGGCGCCCGGAGCAGTGCTCCAGCAACTGCGCGAAGGCGTCGCGAGACACCGCGTCGGCAGGGCCGCGAAGATGGGTACGGCGGGCGCCGAGCGCCGTCAGGACGGCCTCGGGTACGGTCTCCTCGTCGCGCAGGGAGGCCAGTTCGGCGACCCACACTCCGTCGGGCCAGGTGCCGGGCGAGTCGGCGGCGGACGCGGCCTCGACAGCCAGCCGGGTCTTTCCCGCGCCGCCGGGGCCCAGCAGGGTCACCAGCCGATGGCGGTCCAGGGCCGCGGCCAGCTCGGCGAGTTCGCGCTCGCGGCCGACGAACGAGGTGAGCCGGGCGCGGAGGTTTCCCCGGGCGGCGGGGCCGGGGTCCGGGGTGCGGGGCACGTCGGCGGCGGCGAGCAGTTCGGCGTGCAGGGCGCGCAGTTCACCACCGGGGTCGGTGCCGAGCCGGTCGGCCAGGCGTACGCGCAGGTCCTCGTACGTCTGAAGCGCCTCGGCCGGGCGGCCTGCGGCGCGCAGCGCACGGACGAGGAGGGCGTGCAGGGGCTCGTCGAGCGGCGTCTCGGCACACAGTGCGGTGAGTTCGGCGAGCGCCGCTGCCGGACGTCCCGCGGCCACATGGGCGCCGAGCCGGTGCCTGCGGGCATCGGCATGCCACCGGTCGGCACGTACGACGAGGGGGTCGGTGTCCCGGCCGGGCAGATCGGCGAGTGCGGGGCCGCGCCACAGGCCGAGCGCCTCGTCGAGGACGGCGGCCGCGGTGGCCGGATCACCGGCGTCGAGTGCGGCGGTGCCCTGCGCCACGAGACGTTCGAAACGGAACAGGTCGACGGCGTCCCGCGAGGCGGCCAGACGGTAGCCGCCGGGTTCGGACACGACCGCGTCCCGTCCGAGCGTCCGCCGCAGTCTGCCGACGAGGGCCTGAAGCGCCGCGTGTTCGTCGGCCGGCGGGTCCGCCGCGTCACCCCACACCTGTGCGGCCAGCTCGCCCGGGGACACCGCCCGCCCCGCTGCCGCGGCCAGGGCGGCGAGCAGCGCCCGCAGCCGGGCGCCGCTCAGGGGCGCGGCGGTGCCGTCCGGGCGCAGGGCCTGTGCGGTACCGAGCACGAGGTAGCGGTAGGTCACCGGCCCATTGTCCCGGGCGGGCCGTGCGGCCGGCCCGGGCTGTCGGAGGGCACTGGCGGACTGGGGCGCATGTGGGCTCCCCGCCGGCTGTGTCCGGAGTGCCGCCGTGAAATCGCCGTGGTGGCGGGGCGGTTCGCCCGCCACGATCCGGCCGGTCCCCCGTCGGGCGCGAAGCTGGTCTCCTGCCCGGGGGCGCGGCGCCAGTCGCCGGTCGCCACGGCGCTTCAGCCATCGCTGGACGGCAGCGTCGTGCCGGAGTTCCCGGGCCGACTGCCGCTGTTCCGACGTCCGGGGCATGGGCTTTGTTGGTTCCTGGGCCTTCCCGGGCTCCTTGCCCCGCCCAAGCCCGCCGTGCTTTCCCACTCCTCGCCCTACCAGAGCCTTGCCCCGCCCGAGCCCGCCGTGCTTTCCCGCGCCTCGCCCTACCGGAGCCTTGCCCCGCCCAAGCCCGTTCCCCTTCCCGCGCCTCGCCCCGGGCGCGCCCGGGGCCGTCGGGCCGTGGCGGCCGCGCGCAAGGCCGTCGTCCGTAAGGCGAACCCACCGGCTCGCTCCCCCGCACCCGGTCCGCCCGGGCGCGAGCCGCCGTTCGGCGTCGGGCGCTCGGCCGCACCGCGCCGGTGCGGTGACTGCCATCCGCCCTGGGTACGGCCGCCTGCCACGGGCCGAGACCCGGGCCGGCGGCTGCGAAGGCCGCTCAGATGCGCTGCGCCCCCGCCTGGGACTGCCCGTCCCCGCCGGTGTCCGCCACACGCACCATGGGCGCCGGGTTACCGGCACGTAAGCGTTCGTACCGGGAGACAGGACGCCTTCCGGCAGGTAGATTGGTCTACACCACTGCGTGCTTCAGAGACAGGGATCTTCGTGGAAGTTGTCATCGTTCCGGACTCCGCCGCGGGCGGCGAACTCATCGCCGAAGCCATGGCCGACCTGCTGCGACGCAAGCCCGACGCCCTCCTCGGAGTGGCGACGGGGTCGACCCCGCTACCGATCTACGAAGCACTCGCCGCCAAGGTCTCGGCGAAGGAGGCGGACGCCTCCCGCGCCCGGATCTGCCAGCTCGACGAGTACGTCGGCCTGCCCGCCGGGCACCCGGAGTCGTACCGGTCCGTCGTGCTGCGCGAGGTCGTCGAGCCGCTCGGCCTGAGCGAGGCCGCCTTCATGGGGCCCGACGGCACCGCCGAGGACGTGGCTGCGGCCTGCCGCGCCTACGACCGCGCACTGGCGGAGGCGGGCGGTGTCGACCTCCAGCTCCTGGGCATCGGCACGGACGGCCACATCGGCTTCAACGAGCCCTGCTCCTCGCTCGCCTCGCGCACGCGCATCAAGACTCTCACCCAGCAGACGCGTGTCGACAACGCCCGGTTCTTCGGCGGTGACATCGACCAGGTCCCCCACCACGTCATCACTCAGGGCATCGGCACCATCCTGGAGGCCCGCCACCTGGTGCTGCTGGCAACCGGCGAGGCCAAGGCGGACGCCGTGGCGCTCGCGGTCGAGGGCCCGCTGGCTGCCCTGGTCCCCGCCTCGGCCCTCCAGCTCCACCCGCACGCCACGGTGGTGGTCGACGAAGCGGCGGCCTCCAGCCTGAAGCTCGCTGCCTACTTCCGGGCCACGTACGCGGCGAAGCCGCACTGGCAGGGCATCTAGACCTGTACGCAAGCGGGGCGGGCGCGGCCGGGCCGACCCGCCCCGCTTGCGTCGCCGGCGGTACGTCGCCGTCGGCCGCGGTCGCGCCCGTCGTCTTCGTGGCCGCCGAATCCGTAGCCGCCGCGGAACTCGGCGTCCACCCGCGCCCGACTGGGCGCGGTTCGGCCGGCGTCCGGGGCGCACGCTGCCACACGAGCCCCTTCGACCCTTCCGGCGAACACGCGACCGGTCGGGCGAGAACGACGTCCGTTCTCCACCCGCCCGGTAGGCCGGTGCCACGAGGTCGTCCACGACACAGCCGGTCACCTCGCCTGCCGACACGGCACAGTCCGATGGGTTCGTACGTCGCGGATCCTTCCCGCCACATCGGCTGTGACGCCTGCCCACTCCGAGTAGCGCTCCCGCCCCCAGCACCTCCCCTTTTGTGATGCCGGGCATAGGACCCACGTCACTTACTAAGGACGGTAGGGGAAACCGCACCCCTGACATACCGGGCATACGCCCTGGACGTGATCCTTTGCGGCATTTCTCTGTAGTGGGGTAGTAGGTCACATTCTTGCGCCGGGCTCGAACCGCCCCTAACCATGGCTGACGTTCCGGGGAGCCAGCGCCGGGGCCGGGCGTAACCCGCCCGGTCGGCCGCTCCGACCCCGACGCGGAGACCTTCTCCGCCTTCCGCCGATCGCGACCATGGTCGGCCGCCCCCATGACGTCCCCCGTTTGGAGAGTCCCTTCCGTATGACCGCCACCACGCAGACCACCGCCCGCCGTACCGCCCGCTTCCGCAAGTTCTCTGTCACCGGCCTGGCCACGGCGGGCGCCGCAGCAATCGCGCTCACCCTCGCTCCCTCGCCGGCGCAGGCCGCCCCGGTCACGGAGAGCACGTCGAAGGCCACGGTGGCGACGGCCGAGGTCTCGCCGGCGAAGAAGGACAACCCCAAGAAGGACAAGCCCAAGAAGGCGAAGAAGGCGAAGAAGGTCTACGCCGACAACCTGGACGGCTGGATCAGGGAAGCGCTCGACATCATGAAGTCCGAGGGCATCCCCGGCACGTACGAGGGCCTGCACCGCAACATCATGCGGGAGTCCAGCGGCAACCCGAACGCCCAGAACAACTGGGACGTCAACGCGCAGAACGGCACGCCGTCCAAGGGCCTTCTCCAGGTCATCCAGCCGACCTTCGACGCCTACCACGTCGACGGCACCCCGCGCGATCTGACCGACCCGGTGGCCAACATCACCGCGGCCGCGAACTACGCCGCGGACAGGTACGGCTCGATCGACAACGTCGACTCCGCCTACTGATCCACCCTTCCGAGCCGTCTTCCGAACCGTTCGGCCCTCGCGGCCCCGCCCCTCATGGGCGGAGCCGCGCCGTCGTCGCGGGACAGCGCCGGTCAGCGGGGGCATGGAGCAGCGAATCGGCGCCGCTGCCAGGCCACTCGGAAGGCGTCGCGCCGCCGGGCCCGGCCTCGTCCAGCCGACCGGCGGGAACAGGCCGAAGGAAACACCTCAGCGCCGTGCGCGCAACCGGCTCAGCACGCGGCGCGCCTGGGCCCGCCTCCGGGGGTCGGCTGCGGCGCGGCGTGCCGCGACAATCGTCCTGTGGCTCCGGGGACTGCGGGTGAACTGCTTGATGCGCGTCATCAGACCGGACATGGCACCTCCTGCGGTGTGCAACCATTCAGGGCTTGCACGTGTTGTGCGGACGTTGTTCGTGAACACGCCTGCCCCGCTTCCTCGTCGAGATGCACCGCGAGGCACCGCCTTCTCGATCGCCTCCCAGGCGTCCAGCACAGACACCGCCTCGCGGTCTGCGGGCCGAAGGGCGTCGGGGAGATCGCCCATGCGGTGCGGCCGGGGCCAGAGGCATTGAACCTTACGGAACAGACCGCCCACCGCCACCAAGAGCCAAGAGGTGGCCGGGCGTCCTGTACGGACGGTGCGGGACGGCGCCGCCCACGGCATTTGGCTGGGGAGCCGGTCGGTTCCCTGAAGTTCAGTTCAGTGCGGACCCGGTACAGGGGGCCTGGCGGAGAGGGGCGCGTCGGCGGGGGCCTAGCGGCGTCGGGTCCGGCTGCGGAAGCCGAAGGGGCCGGGCAGGTCCATCGATGTGGTGCGCTGCCCGTTGCTGCTGATGGTGTGCCGCGGGCCCCGGCCGGATCCCAGGGTGATGGACCAGGAACGCCGGTTGATGTCGAGGCGGACGCCGGGGAAGATCCGGAAGCTCTTTCGGAAGGTCAGGGGCATGGGGGCGCACTCCTTCTCAGGTGTGGTCGGGAGGTAGTAGCGGGTGGCGCGGCCATCGCGGCGGGACTGGATGCCGCGCTTCTCCCAGACGGCCAGGGCACGGCGGACGGTGTCGCGTGAGGCGAAGGGCCGACCTCGGTGAGCTCGTCCTTGGCCGCGGAGCCATGGGGGCACGAATTCGCGGTACAGGTTCGGGCCATTCGTCTCGGCCGCCGGGGATCCCGTCCGGGTGGAACAGCGGCCCGGGCATGGGAGTGGTTGCGGACCGCTCGTGCCGTGGCCGGGGCCGGCGGGGTGGCTTGGTGCAGGTTGCGGGCGTGGAGGTGGCCGACGTCGGTGACGTACTCGCCTCGGTCCTCCTCGGGTTCGGCGAACTCGGGCTCGAGAGTGGCGATGAGGAACGTGCCGGGGAGGTCAAGCTCTTCCGGTCGCCATCCGCGGTTCTGGCATCCCTGCCCGAAAATGAACGGGACGTGCCCGGCCTCACCCGTGCGGGTGGAGATCCGGTTGGCGTAGTTTCCGCGGGTGTCGCGGTGTTGCCGCCGAACACCTTCCGGGACGGCTGCTGGGTTGCGGACACGAACTGGATGGCGAGGAACCGGGGCCGGCGGCGACTCGTACTGGGTGGAGCTGAGGTCTTTCGGGGTCGGCGTCCGAGTCCTTGCGGCCGGCCCTGAATTCGGCTTCCAGACGGCGGAGCTCGTCGTCCTGCCGTATGAGTTCGGCAAGTTCGTCAGTGACGGCGACGCCGTTGCCGCGGACGCCGGGGTGCTTGGACGAGACACGGGAAAAGTCGGCGCCACCTCAGGGGCCCGATGGCTCGGCACCGAGGTGAACGCGACTGCTGACTCAGTGCGCCACCTCGTCCGGAGCCGACCCGACTGGCCGTTCTCGAGCGAGAAGGTCGCCCGCCGACGACCCGACCAGGTTCCCGGCGGCTTCGATCCGGTTGTAGATCTGCCGACCGCCGTCGACCAGCTTGCGCATGATGCCGCGAATCAGCAGGTTGTGGGGGTCGTGGCAGGTGTCCTCGCGCCACATTTCGGTCTCCGCGCCGGAGCGTCAGCTGTCGGCCAGGGTGCGGCCGAGGAGCGGGAGCAGGCGGTCCCAGTGACGCTGCAGTGCGGAAGGGTTGAAGGCGTCGGTGTCGGACATGGTGAAGCCGTGGACGGTACCGGGGTAGATCTCGCAGGTGTAGTCGACACCTGCGGCATCCAGGGCCTGGTGGAGCTCGGTCAGGGCCTCGGACGACATGTCGTTCTCGGAGAGGCCGAGGTGGACTTCGGCCTTGATCCTGGGGATGAGGCGGTGCGGGCTGTCGGGCGCGTCGGTGACCAGGAAACCGGGGTGGAATCCGGCGACGACCGCCACCTGGTCGGGGTGGGCGGCTGCGGTACGCATGGCCAAGGCAGGGCCCATGCAGTAGCCGATCGCGGCGATCGGTCCGGCGCTGACCTCGGGTTGGGTGGTGAGGAACCTGAGGTAGGCGTCGGCGTCGCGCAGGACCCGTTCGGTGGTGTGCGCCTCGATCAGGGGCATCAGCCGGGCGATGACCGCGGGCCGGATCTCTTCTCCGATGTGCTCGGGAAGTTCGATCACCGGTGCCGGGCCGTGCCGGTAGTAGAGGTTGGGGACGAGCACGTAGTACCCGTGCCCGGCCAGTTCGCGGGCCCTCTCCGCCAGCTCTGGCCGCAGGCCGAAGGCGTCCGTGTACAGCAGGACCCCCGGGTGCCGCCCGCCACGGTCGGGGAAGGCGGCGAAAGCGTCGGCCTGGCCGTCCGTGGTGGGAATCCGCACTGTCTTGGTGGGCAAGATCTTCCTTCCTTGGGATTGACTCAACTAACGTTAGTGACACTAACATTCTCGGCGCGAGTGAGCGTACATCGTTAGTCGGACTAACGCAAGGGGTAGCATGGGCGCCGTGATCAGAACCGAAGCCGCGGACATGCCCGACGGCAGCGCGCTCAAGACGCCCGACAGGCTGCGTCGGCGGGCGAGCCGACTGTTGTCGCAGCTGACCATGCGGTCGGACCGGCTGATCACCGAGGGGCTGGCCCGGGCCGACGCCCACAAGTGGCACTACGCCGTGCTCGCCTCACTACAGGAGTACGGGCCGGGCAGCCAGGCGGAGCTGAGCAAGCGCTCCGGCATCTACCGCAGCGACATGGTCAGCGTGCTCAACGAACTGGCCGAGCGTGACCTCGTCGAGCGGGCACCGGATCCCGACGACCGGCGCCGCAACATCATCACGATCTCCGCCCAAGGCCGCCGCCACCTACGCCTCCTCGACAAGGTCCTGGACGACCTCCATGACGAACTGCTCGCACCGCTGAGTCCGGCCGAACGCGATCAGTTCGTGCAGTTGCTCACTCGCTTGCTGGACCATCACACCCGGAGCTCCTGAGCCCGGTAGTGGCATCCGGCATCAACGCCGCCCGAGGCGCCGTTTCCCAGGGGCCGAGCATTCGCCAGAGGTGGCATTGCTCCGCGACGTGCACTGCTTTTGGTGCGCTGTCGGCCCAGGGGCCACCTCAGTCACGACAGATGACCTCCGCACTGGGTGCTTGACCCGCCAGCGGGACAGCGTCTTCGCCTCCCGGCCCGGTGGCCGGCCGGAGAGGCTGGGGGTCGATCTCGGTGGCCGCGTCCCGCTGATGCGGAATGGTGACCGAGCCCTGTTGGAGCGAGACCGTCCGGGCGGGCGCGGGAATGCGGATGCCCTCCGCCAGGTACCGCTTGTGCAGACGCTTGATGAACTCGTGCTTGATCCGGTACTGGTCGCTGAACTCACCGACCCCCAGGATGACGGTCAAGCCGATGCGGGAGTCGCCGAAGGTATGGAACCGCACGGCGGGCTCGTGGTCGGGGACGGCACCGGTGATCTCGGTCATCACCTCGGCGACGACCTCGTTGGTCACCTGCTCGACGTGGTCCAGGTCGCTGTCGTAGCCGACGCCCACCTGGACGAGCAGCGTCATCTGCTGCTCGGGGCGGTTGTAGTTGGTCATGTTCGAGCCGGCGAGCCGGCCGTTGGGAATGATGACCAGGTTGTTGGAGAGCTCACGGATCGTCGTCTGGCGCCAGTTGATGTCGACGACGTATCCCTCTTCGCCGCTGCTCAGCTTGATGTAGTCGCCGGGCTGGACCGTCTTCGAGGCGAGGATGTGGATGCCCGCGAAGAGGTTGGCGAGAGTGTCCTGAAGGGCCAAGGCGACCGCGAGACCGCCCACGCCCAGGGCGGTGAGGAGCGGGGCTATCGAGATGCCGAGGGTCTGCAGCACCACCAGGCAGCCGATCGCGAGGACAGCGACGCGCGTGATGTTGACGAAGATGGTGGCCGAGCCGGCGACCCCAGGGCGGGACTGCGTGACCGTACGCAACAGGCCGGTGATCACCCGGGCCGCCGTGATCGTCGTGACGAGGATGAGCAGCACGGTCAGGGACTGGTTGACGTGCCGCTGGACCGTACTGGTCAGTGGCAGCACCGCAGCGGCAGCCGCCGCGCCACCTGCGATCGCCGCCCAGGGCACCAGCGCGCGCATCGCGTGGACGATGACGTCGTCCCCGCTCCAGCGCGTCCTCGTCGCGTGCTTGCCCAGCCACAGCAGCAGCATGCGGAGAAGGAGCGCGACCAACAGGCCTGCTGCCAGGGCGATCCCGGCCACGATCACGTCGCCGAGGGTGAGGTCCCGGTTCATCGGTCGCCTCCCGAAGGGCGCGGGAATCGGCCCACCGGCCGGATTTGATTCTTCGTCACTTGTACCTGCTCGAATCCAGGATGCATTGATCACGCCCGGTCGTTCGTACGACATCGGGTGCGACCGCTCATCCTGCCGCATACGCCTGGCCGCTCGTCACCGGGTCGGCGCAGACCGGCCAAGCACAACAGCCAAACTCACCATGCCGGACGCGGTCCACATCACGGACAGCCGCTATGGGAGCGTGTCCGGGAGGGGACGGGCCAGGCCGTCGGTGGAGCCCGCCGTGTACATCGACCAGATCCTTGCCGCGTCACCGTCATCGGCGCCGTTCAGCGTCACCTGCTTCTGCGACGTCGCGTCTTCACCGAACAGCGCGAGCGAGGTGACCAGTTCAGCGGAGCCGCCCACGAACCAGTCGGCCTTCCTGTCGTCCGACGGACCGCCGACGGTCACGGTCTGCGCCGGCCGGGCGCTCGACGCGGGGCCCACGACGGAGAACCGGCCGTTGCCGAGCGACGACTTCGCTCCGTACAACGCGGTGACTGTGCCCGCGGTCTCGGGCCGCACCACCTGCCCGCCGACCGAGGGCGGCAGCTGTGTCGCTTCACCCGCCCGCTCCGCCGCCTTCACGATCGAGGGCGTGACCTTCTTCCCGCCGTGGGAGAGCGTGGCGTAGACACCCGCCATCTCCAGTGGGCTGACGCCCATGAGTCCGAGTGTCGTCGCGCCGGGCACGGTGAAACCGCTCGCCTGCGGACTCATGCCCAGGTCCGTCGCGGTCCGGCGGATCTGCGCCGGGTCCGCGAGACCCCTGTTCTCCCACTGGGCCTCGGCGGAGGCCGCCAAGGCGACCGGGGCGAATGTCGGTCCGGCCTGGTAGTCGGAGCGGAGCGAGTTGTTGAGGAAGTGCTTCAGATAGTCCCTGCCCCCGTAGAGGGCCACGATGCGCCCGCTCCTGGGGTCCACCGACACCGCCCCCGCCTGCCGGTCGGAGCCGTCTGCCGCTCCGGACGCCGAGCCGTCCACACCCGGGCCGCCGTCCAGCCCGGCGGCGACGGCGTTCTCCAGAGCCCGCTGCCGGGTCGGGTCGATGTTGAGGGTGATCCGCCAGCCTCCGCCCGCCAGATCCTGCTCGCTGATGCCCGAGGCCATCAGCTCCCGCCGCGCCGCGTCCACCAGATAGCCGTTCTGGCCCGCGAGCCCCTGTGCCGGCTTCGGAGCCAGGGGCACGGGAAAGCGCATGTTCTGTCGGCGGGCCGGATCCAGCCAGCCTTCCTCCACCATGTTGTCCAGGACGTAGTTCCAGCGCCCCACGGCCAGCCGCCTGCCGCCGGGCGTGGCCGCGGCCCAGTCGTACTGGCTCGGGGCCTGCAGCAGCGCCGCCAGATACGCCCCCTGCTCGACGGTGAGGTCGTCGGCCTCCTTTCCGTAGTAGGCCCGTGACGCGGCCTGCACCCCGTACGCCAGTCGCCCGTAGTAACTGGTGTTGAGATAGCCGGCGAGGATGTCGTCCTTGGAGGTCTGCCGGTCCACCTTCAGGGAGATGACCAGTTCCTTCACCTTGCGCGTGACGGTCTGGTCCTGGCTCAGGTAGTAGTTCTTCACATACTGCTGGGTGATCGTCGAACCGCCCTGTTTGCCGCGGCCCGCCACGGTGTTGAGGATGCCGCGTGCGGTGCCACTGAGCGAGACGCCGGAGTCGCTGTAGAAGTCCTTGTTCTCGGCGGCGACGAACGCACGCTGCACATCCTTCGGCACCTGGTCGAGCGGCACGGACTCACGGTTGATGTCGCCGGTACGCGTGAGCCGTGTGCCGTCGCTGTAGAGATAGACGTTGCTCTGGGCCCTCGCCAGATCGTTGGCCCTCGGGATGTCGATGGCGATGTACAGCACCGTGAACCCGCCGATGAGCAGAGCACCCACGGTCACCACCCCCGCGAGCAGGCGTCGCCAGGTGAACAGCCGGCGTATCCCCGTGCGCGCCCCCGTCCGCGGCCGGGGGCGTGTACCGCCACGGCGGAAGGTGCCCCGCCGGGCCGCCGGAGCCGTTCTCGGGCCGTCCGGCGGCGCGCCGGTCTCCGCAACGTCGTTGCCGAGGCGAATGAATCGCTGCTCCACGGTTGGGTACGGGTTCCGCCTGATACGCATGGGCGCCATCCTCTGTGCCCAAGATCTTCGTCGGGCGGAAGGCCTGCATCGGCCGGGCCTCGGCTGTGCGTCGGACGTGCATCCCGTCCGTATCAGTCGTGTATCGGCGCCGGGCGGTCGGGCAGCCTCAGTGTGGCGACCGCCCCGCCGCCGGGGCAGTTGGCGAACGACAGCGCGGCGCCGATCACCTGGGCCTGGCCCTGGGCGATCGTCAGACCGAGGCCGTGCCCGGTACCCCGCTCCCGCGCACCTGTGCGGAACCGCTGCGGGCCGTCCGTGAGCAGGGACTGCGGGAAACCATCGCCCCGGTCACGTACGCAGACGGTCACCGAGGCGTCCCGCGGATGCCGTGCCACGGTGACGGTGACCGGCGCATGTCCGTGACGGTGCGCATTGACGACGAGATTGGCGACGATACGCTCCAGCCGGCGCGGATCCGTCCACACGACGGCAGCATCGTCGTCCGCCCCGCCCGCGGACTCCTCACGGCTCTCCGGTCCGTCACCGGACCCCGCCTCCTCGACGACGGTCGTCGCCGCCAGCCCCGTCCGGGCCACCGCCTGCGCCACCGCCGGACCGACCGGGCAGCGGGACGGATCCGCCTGCTCGGCGCCCGCGTCCAGCCGGGATATCTCCAGCAGGTCCTCCACCAGCGAGCCCAGCACGCGCACCCGGTCGCGCACATACCCGGCAGCCTCCCCTTCGGGCAGCAGCTCGGCCGCGGTCACCAACCCCATGAGCGGCGTGCGCAGTTCATGCGCCACGTCGGCGGTGAAACGCTGTTCTCCCCGCAGCCGCTGCTGGAGCGCCGCGGCCATCGTGTCCACGGCCGCTGAGATCTCGGCGATCTCGTCCTGCGGGCGCGGCGACGCGGAGATCCGGGCGTCGAGGTCGCCGTCGGCGATGCGGCGCGCCGTACCGGCCGCCGTACGGAGCCGGCGACTCATCCGCCCCGCGCTGAGCACGCCCAGCGGCAGAACGACCGCGGTGGTGAGCACGCCCGCCACGACGATGTTCGTGTCCAGCGCGGCGAGATCACGCATCGTCACGCTCAGGTCGACGCGTACGGACAGGACCTGACCGCCCGCGGGCCGGGCCGCCCACATCGCCGGGCCACGCTCGCCCGTGGTGAACTCGGTACCCTGGTGACCTCGTGCGACCAGCGCGCCCAGGGAGCGGGGCAGCCCTCGCGCGTCCAGTTCCGCGCCCGAACCCTGCACCGAACCGGTGCGCGCGTAGATGACGGCTGCCCGGTCGAGCGTGGTGCGAGCCGCGTCCCGCGCCTGCGACAGCTCCCGGTCGCGCGACGCGTGGTGCACCATCACACCGACGGCGGTCGCCACGGCGCAGATCGCCACGGCGACCAGGGCGGCGATCCGCCAGCGCAGAGCCATATCAGCGCCGGAGCTTGTAGCCGAAGCCGCGGACCGTCTCGATCCGTTCGGCGCCTATCTTGGCCCGCAGCCGCTGCACATGGAGGTCGACGACGCGGGTGTCGCCGTGCCAGGCGTGGTCCCACACCCGGCTGAGCAGCGTACGGCGCTCCAGTACGACACCGGGACTGGCGGCGAACTCGAGCAGCATCCGCAGCTCGGTCGGCGTCAGCGCCAGCGTCCGCCCGTCGCGCCGTACCTCCATGCCCCGGGTGTCGATCGTCAGATCGCCGAAGGTCACCGTGGTGCCGTCGGTGTTCCCGGCCGTGCCGTCTCGCCCGGCGACCGTGACCGGGGAGAAGGAGGCACGACGCAGCAGCGAACGGATCCGGGCGACGAGGACGGCGCTCTCGCACGGTTTCACCACGTAGTCGTCGGCACCCGCCTCGAGGCCGGACACCACGTCGAGAGTGTCGCCTCGCGCGGACATCATCAGGATCGGGGCGAGGCTGAACTCCCGGACGCGGCGGCACAGTCCGATGCCGTCCAGATCGGGCAGCATCACATCGAGGAGCAGCAGATCCGGATCGGTCTCGCGGAAGATCTCCAGCCCGGTCAGTCCGTCGGCCGCGGTCGCCACGGTGAACCCGTAGCGTTCGAGCAGCATGCGGACGGTGTTGCGGATCACCTCGTCGTCCTCGACGAGCAGCAGTCTGGCCTCGGCCGGCGCGCCGGGCGCGGAGAGCCGGTGGTGTGTCATCGGGGAGTCCTCGTCTGTGGGGCTGCGCTGTGCCCGGAACCCGCACCGGGCCCCGCCGTGGGACCGGCCGGCTCGTCGTGCGGTGCTACGGCCGCCATCACCGTGCCGTTCCAGCGGTAGCGCGTGGTGAACCGGCCGTCCCGGCCCGTGGAGGTGATCACCAGATCGTGGCCGAACGTCTCGCCGGTGATCCCGAGCTGGCCCCAGGTGATCAGTATCGGACGCACCGTGCCGCCCGACGCCCGGTAGACCTGAACGAGTGTCAACGAGGCATTCGGCTCGTCGAACGCGACCACCAGCTCGTCCAGTCCGTCACCGGTCAGCTCGCGGAACACCGGCTTGCGCAGCCCGCACTGTGCTCCCGGGCAGTCCGTCAGCGCGGCCCTGACCAGTTTCGGAACGTTGGGGTCCTTGTCCAGCAGATCTGGCACCGACACCGCGCGCAGACCGTCCGCGGGCACGGCGACCGAGGGCACGGCCTCGTACTGCCGGTACGTGGGACTGGGCTCACCCGCCGACGGCGGCACGGGCGGCTCGTACTGCGGCCACAGCGGCGAGGCACGCACCGGCGGCGACAACGTCGGCGCGGGGCCGCCGTCCCGCACTCCCGCGTGCGATGTGCAGGACACCAGCGCCGCCGCGGCCGTGACGGCGGCCAGAGCGACGGCCGCGGCGCGGTCGGCGCGGGGGAGACCGGTGCGGTGGAAGCGGAGCATAGGCGCCACAGCCTAACCGTGCGTTCCCCGCTCCCGAACGGTGGTTCGGGAGTGATACCGGCAACCCTCGTGCCGGACGGGCGGCTTCACCCACGTCCACGTCGACGGTGCGCGCATGCACCGGACTTCACCGAACCGAACCGCTGTCACAGCGGGTCGGCCCTGTCCGGGAGGGGAACGGTACGACGACGGGAGCGGCGTGAACGGGCGGGACGAACCACGGGCGAAGCAGCCGCGCAGGCTGTTGCGGATGGACGACGTGGCCCGCGGGACCGGTCCCCTCCCGCGGGCAGGGGAATGATCACCATCACGCCCAGAACACCTTCGCCATTGGACCGTCTTGCCCCGTACAGTGCCGAAGGCATGACGGCTCTTGAATCCTTCACCTTCGTTCGCCATGTCGACGGGCTTCGCTACCGCTTCGAACGCGTCGGCGAGCGCCACGATCGACCTGCGTATCGCCGAACCGATGGGCAGGTGTGGTGCTTTTGGGGACCAGACGACGGCTGGCACTGCGAGATCGCCGACGGGCTTGTCACCGCCCACCCCCTGAACAGCGACGGTGACGAACTCGAACCCCCCGCCACCGTCTGGCGCAGCCTCAAGGGCGACCGTTCCTACCTCTACGACCTCCGCCCCCTCGAACCTGAAGCGTGATCCGCCGGACAGTGCCTGGCGGGGCGCGGTGCCGGTGCACGAGTCCGGGCGCGACATGACCGGTGTACGTGCGTCCCGGCAGCAATGGACTCAGTCGTGGCCCGCGGCGGGTCAGATCCAGTTGTAGTTGGTGTCGTCCAGGGCCGGCAGGAGGGCCCGGGCAGCGTCGAGCGGCGCGGTTGGAGTAGCGAGCTCGGCGAGCGGGACCGGTGGGAACAGCGCTTTGCCGGCCGTGTCCTTGTAGTGGCTCCAGGCGAGGTGGCCGGCGCCGGCAGTGTCGTCGTGCTCGACGGTGCGTAGGCGGGTGCGAGTGGGGCCGGCGATGTGGACGCGGAAGACGAAGTGGAGTTTACGGGGTGGGGTGCTGCCGGGGCGGGTGACCATGGCGTCCTGGATCCAGGTCAGCTGCGGGACGCTGCTCGCCTCTGTGAGGTCCAGGCCCAGTTCTTCATCGAGTTCGCGTGCGAGGGCCTGGTGGATGGGTTCGCCGGGTTCGACGTTGCCACCTGGCAGCGTGTACTGGTCCTGGCCGTTCTTGGTGCGGTGGATCAGGGCGATCTCGTCGTCGTTGAAAAGGGCTGCCGCGACGCGGATCTTGATGCGGGTGAACGGCTCGGCGGAGGTCACGGAAAAGTTTCTCCTTCGGTGGGCGAGGCGCGGTGGTGTCCCCTGGACAGGTGGCGCAGGCAGATCATGCAGCACGCGGGTTGCACAAGCCGCCCGCACCTTCAGCGGCGAGGTCCAGGTCGCTCAGCCCCGTGATCGCGGCCGTGGCCGGACGCATGGTGCCGACCATCGTGTTGCGCGACGGCGACACCGCGTCCGCGCGCTTGCACAGCGCACCCGGGACCGCCGCACAGGGCCCGTCGGCGCCCGGCCCCCGGGTGTGGACGGAGCGCGCCCGCCCGTGGACGCCCCCTCTCGCCCTATGTGACGTTGTCCGTCCTGGATCTCCGCCTCGTCAGCGGTCGGCGGGAAGGAACCCCCTGAGCACCCCGGGGAGTTGACCGCGGCACCGGGTTGATCGCATTCCGGCCTCGGGCACGCCCGCTCCCGCCTGGTGGTCCGCCGCGGCGCCAACTCGGTGGCACGTCCGAACAGTGGGGCGTGAAGTGGCCAGACGCGGGAAGAGGACGTCGGGCCCGCCGGGACCGGTCCCGGCGGCGCTCACTCCGGCCGGCCGCAGCTGTACCGCAGCCACTCCCCCGGGTATTCCGCCACAATTCATTGCATCAGGGACACAAGGCGGCGCGCCGAAGTGTTTTCCGATCGGCCGGATTCAATCCCTGACCGACGCGGCGATGTGAAGTCGATGTGAATTCGTCTTCATATCTCATCACCGACATCGCGCTGACCACGCCGATCAGCCGACCGCTTCTTCACCGATACCTCGCGGCGGATGACCGAATCGGTCCTTGACCTGCACTTGAGAGACGAACGAGACTCGCAGAGGCACTCATGCATCAGGAGCCACAAACGCATGCGCATGCGAATGGCCCTGCGAGACCGATATCGCACGGGGTGTGTGGCGGGGGAAAGTGAAGAGCTCGATCGTTGCGTCCGCATGCGCGGACATGTGCTTCACGTCCTCTCCTCATCTCTTGGTGCGCGAAGGGAATGGAGGGGGAATGCCGACGCACATGGGCTATCCCGGCGTATACATCGAAGAACTTCCCAGCAGCGTCCGTACCATCGCCTCGGTCACCACTTCGGTGACCGCATTCGTGGGCCACACCCGCCGGGGTCCGCTCAACCAACCGGTCCGCATCACCAGCTTCGCGGACTTCGAGCGCCGCTTCGGCGGTCTGACCGCCCAGAGCGCTGTCGGCTATGCGGTGCACCAGTTCTTCGGCAACGGCGGCACGGTCGCGGTCGTCGTGCGCGTGGCCAAGGCCGGCACCGGCGAGGAGGCCTGCGTCACGCTCGAGTCCACGGAGGGGCGCAGCGAGTGCCCCGCGCTGGAGGTGCACGCCAAGGAGCCCGGCGTCTGGGGCTCGGGCCTGCGGGTGGCCGTCGACCACGACACCCCCACCCCGGACAAGACCTTCAACCTGCATGTCCTGGACGCACGCGGCGACGCGCGTGAGTCGTTCACCGGTCTGTCGATGCACTCCGCGCACGGCCGCTTCGCCGAGACGGTCGTGAACGCCGGATCCTCACTCGTGCGCGTGAAGGCACTCGACGAGGACCGGCCGGACCCCTCGGGCACGGTCTCCAAGCCGTTCGCCGCCGAGCTGCCCGACCTGAACGTCGAGCTGAAGGTCAAGATCGGTGATGTGGAGCGGGAGTTCACGCTCTACGAGCCTGACCGCGACGGTGAGCCGCCCACGGACGTCACCGAGCTCGCCCTGCTGCTGGAACGCAAGCTGCGGGCACTGCCCGACGCGCCGGGCAAGCACGCCTACGCAGGGGCCGAGGTCACTGCGTTCGGACGCCGACTCCAGGTCGTCGCCGGGTCCCTCGACCCGGACGACGTGGTGCGCTTCGTCGGGGAATGCGCCAACGACCTGGGCCTGGAGGCCTCGGTCAACCCGCCGGTCTTCGCGCTCACGGGCGGCAAGGACGGCGACGCCCCCGGACCGCGCGACCTGATCGGCAGTGAGGCGGACAAGACCGGTCTGCAGGCGCTGCGCGACGTCGACGACGTCAATCTGCTGGTGCTGCCCGAGCTGGCGGCGTACGAGTCGACCGAGGACATGGTCACCGTCGTCTCGGCGGCCGAGCAGCTGTGCCGGGAGCGGCGGATCTTCCTGCTCGTCGACTCACCCTCCACCTGGGGCAGCGTCGACGCGGCACGCGCCGGGATCGGTGCGTTCGACAGCGTGCGCAGCGACCACGCGGGGCTGTACTTCCCGCACCTGCAGCTGACCGACCCGCTCACCGGCCGGCTGCGTGCCTTCCCGCCCTCCGGCGCCGTCGCGGGTGTCATCGCCCGCACGGACGGCGAGCGCGGCGTGTGGAAGGCGCCCGCTGGCACCGAGGCGCGCCTGGCCGGGGTCCGCTCACTGACCGTACGGCTCACGGACCGTGACAACGGCCTGCTGAACCCGCTGGGCGTCAACTGCCTGCGTTCCTACCCCGTCGTGGGGCCGCTGGTATGGGGTGCGCGGACCCTGGCGGGAGCCGACGCCCTGCAGAGCGAGTGGAAATACGTGCCGGTGCGCCGGCTCGCGCTCCACATCGAGGAGAGCCTGTACCGCGGACTGCAGTGGGTCGTCTTCGAGCCGAACGACGAGCAGCTGTGGCAGCAGATCCGGCTGAAGGCATCGGCGTATCTCAACGACCTGTTCCGGCAGGGCGCGTTCAAGGGCGGCACGCCCCGCGAGGCGTACTTCGTGAAATGCGACAAGGACACCACCACCGACGCCGACATCGAGCGCGGCGTGGTGAACGTCGTGATCGGAATCGCTCCGGTCAAGCCTGCGGAGTTCGTGATCGTCAAGATTCAGCAGATCGCCGGCCAGTTCGACCTGTCGTAGTCCCAGGCCCGAGGAAGAGGAACACAAAGGAAACCGATGGCTGAGTTCCAGGTAAACGCCCATCGTTTTGACCCCTACAAGAATTTCAAGTTCCTGGTCCTGTGGGACGGTCGGACGGTCGCGGGCATCAGCAAGATCAGTCCGCTCAAGCGCACCACCGAGGTGGTCAAGCACCGCCACGGCGGCGACCCCAGCTCGCCCCGCAAGTCCCCGGGCCGCTCCGAGTTCGAGGGGGTGACCCTGGAGCGCGGGGTCACCCATGACCCCGAGTTCGACCGCTGGGCCAACAAGGTCTGGCAGGTCGGGGCGGGCCTCGGCGCGGAGGTGTCGCTGCGCGACTTCCGCAAGGACATCATCATCCAGGTCCTCAACGAGGCCGGGCAGGTGGCCGTCTCGCACAAGCTGTACCGGGCCTGGGTGAGCGAGTACCAGGTCCTCGGCGAGCTCGACGCGAACGCCAACGCCGTCGCCATCCAGAGCGTGAAGCTGGAATGCGAGGGCTGGGAGCGGGACTACGAGGTGCCGGAGCCCGTCGAACCGTCCTTCACGCACCCGGCCTGACCGCCGGGCGCGCCGAGGTACAGGAGTGGGACCCGCCGAACTGCTGGCCGTCTGGGAGGCCGGCCTGGCGCAGGGGGCAGCGGACAGATCGCTGCTGCTGCACCGGGCCGTCCGCCCGGCGGCCACGGCCGACGAACTGCTGTCGGTGCCGGTCGGAGAGCGTGAGGCGGATCTGTTCGCGCTGCGCCGGGCGTTGTTCGGCGAGCGCATGCAGGTACGTGTGGAGTGCGGGGCGTGCGGCGAGGCGATGGAGTTCGACCTCGACGCGGGCGTGCTGGGCAAGAGGAGCACGCCGCCTGAAGGGCCGCTGCGGGTGGCGGACGGTGAGTGGGTGGTCGACTTCCGGCTGCCGACCGTCGCCGACCTCGCGGCGGCCGCGACGGCGTCCCGCCCGGACGAGGCCCGCCGCACGCTGGTGACGGTCTGCACGGTCGCGGCGCTGCGGGGCGGTGAACCGGTCGCTCCGGGCGAGCTGGCCGCGCTGCTGCCGGAGCGCGTGGAAAGGCTGATCGCCGAGAAGGCGGCGCAGGCCGATCCGACGGCTGACGTGACGCTCAACGTCGCCTGCCCCGAATGCGGCGAGGCCACCTCGGCCGAGCTGGACATCACCTCCTATCTGTGGACCGAACTCGACACCTGGGCACGGGACCTGATGCTCGATGTCCATCTCCTCGCCTCCGCCTACGGGTGGAGCGAGCCGGAGATCCTGGCGCTCAGCCCGCTGCGGCGTCGTTACTACCTGGAGCTGTGCGCAGATGCCTGACTACTTCGACCGGCTGCTCGCCCGGTACACGCCGGTGGGCGGGGCGGCCGGTGCGCCCACCCGGGTGCGGCCACGGCTGCCCGGTCCGTTCGAGCGCGTGGAGGCGCTCCGGTACGGGCCGCGGGAGCCCGACGAGCCCGCGTCCCTGATCCCGTCGGCACACGTACCGCCGCCCGCTACCGAGGCGTCGGTCCGGCACGAACACGACGTACGTACGGAGAACCGCACGGTAGTGCGCACGGAGCGGATACGGGCGGCCGAGGGCGAGCGGTCGCCGGGCCGGCCGGCCCACGAGCCGCTGCTGCGGCCGGCCGCGCCCGTGCCGTCCCCGGTACGGCCCGCGGCACCACAGGCGCCGCGTTCGGCGCGCCGGGACCGTGCGGCGGACGACGCGCGTGACAGGCCGTCGCGGGCCGCCGCCCCCGCCGAGAGGGCGCACACCGCCGCCCCCGCACCCGCTCCGGTGACCGCGGTGCCCGCGCCCCGCCCGTCCGACGCGGCCGCGGTCCGCGGCGCGGCGCTCGGCTCGGTGGGCCGGCGCGCGCAGAGGCCGGCGGAACGGGTCGTGCATGTGCAGATCGGACGACTGGAGGTCAGCGCGGCGCCACCACCGCAGGCGGCGGACCGTCGGCCGGCCGGGCGCGGTGGAAGGACCGCGCCCCTACTGACCCTTGACGACTACTTGTCGCGCGGCGAGAGGAAGGACCGACCATGAGCAACGCACTCGCCGTCGCGACGGTCACCCAGGCGCTGGCCCTGCTCATCGAGAGCAACCTCGGCCCGGAGATGGACATCGCGGTCAAGGTGGAGACCCGCAAGCCGCCGAACGAGCCGCCGAGCGAACCGACCGTCACGGTGTTCCTGTACCAGGTGACGCCGAACCCCTCGATGCGCAACGTCGACCTGCCGGCCAGGTCCTCGGACGGCACCCTGGTCAAGCGCCCGGTGGCGGCGCTGGATCTGCACTATCTGATCAGCGCGTACGGCGAGGAGGCGGAGCTCGTCGGGCAGCGGCTCATCGGCTGTGTGATCCGCACGCTGCACGAAATCCCCGTACTGCCCAGGGAGTTGATAGAACTCGCGGCGGAGCGGCCGTACCTGGCGGGCTCGGACCTCGCCGAGTCGCCGCAGAAGGTGCGCTTCACGCCGACGGTGATGGACATCGACGAGACGTCGAAGCTGTGGGGGATGCTGCACCAGACGCCGTACTCCCTGTCGGTCGCCTACCAGGCGTCGCTGGTCCTGTTGGAGGGCCGGGAGCGGCCGACGCCGGCGAAGCCGGTGAAGGAACGGACGGTACGCGTCCTGCCGTTCGGTGCGCCGGGCGCGCCGGTGCCTCCGGGGGCGGGCTCGCCCGCCGATGCCGCGGAGACCGCGGAGGCCGACGAGCCGGTCGGGGCAGATGCGTCGGCTGCGCCGGCTCCAGAGCCGGAGAAGGCCACCTCCACCGCGCCGGCGCCGCGGAAGGAGCCGGCCAAGCGGACCGCACGCTCGGCGCCCGCGAAACGGGCCGCTCCGGCGCATCCGACGCGCAAAGAGGGCGGGCCGGAAGTGCCGAAGCAGGGCCGAAAGAGCTGAGCCGGAGTGCCGACCACGGGGGCGGGTGAGGACATGGGTACCTACGAGGGGGCCGGGGAGCCCCATGCACTGACGTCGGCGATCCACGAGGTCCTCGCCCGCATCGACGCCCACGCGGGCCGTGCGGCCCGCGGCGGGGCCGCGGGCGGGACGACACCTGTCGCGGGCGGGACCGACGCGGCTGCGGCCACGGGCGCGGCCGGGGCGGGTGCGACGCCCCCAGCAACCGGCGCTGGACCGGAGGCGGGTCCGGCCGGCGGCAGGGCCGACGAGCCCCGCGGGGCCGGTGAAGCCCGCCGCGGGCCAGGCGCACACGACGGCGTTGGCGCCGACGAGTCGGTCATCGAGGTGCGCGGCGAAGGCGCCGCAGAGCCGGCCGAACGCGCCGGTGCATCGGCTGGCGATGCCGGCGCGGCCGGGGCCCGGCGCAGAAGGGTGGCCGAGGGCCGCCGTGGCGCGCACGGCGCTGCGCTCGACCACGGCCAGGGCACGGATCACCACAACACCGACATGGCCACGGTCGGCCGCCACCAGGGCGAGGACCATCGCGGGGCCGACGGGGAGAGCGCCGGCCGGGCCCGCGGCTGCGATCCCGAGGGGCGCCCTGGGGCGGCGGTGCCTGGCGCCCCGAGCGGCGCCCGACCGGCTGCCGGCGCGCCCACACCCGCCGCACCCGCCGCACCCGCCGCGCTCGACGCGCTTGTCGCGTGCTTCGGGCTCAGCCCGTTCGAGCGAGACATCGTGTTGCTGACCGCGGCCGCCGAGCTGGTGCCCACGACCGGCGCACGGTGTGCCGCCGCCTGTGGTGATCCGGAGCGGGCGCATCCCACTTTCGCCCTCGCCCTCGCCGCGCTCCGCGAACCGCACTGGAGCGCGCTCACCCCCGTCTCCCCCCTGCGGCGCTGGCGGATCGTCGACCTCGACGACGAGACCCGGCTGACCACCTCCCGCCTCCGGCTCGACGAGCGCATCCTGCACTTCCTGGCCGGCTCCGCCTACCTCGACGCCCGTCTGCACGGGCTGCTGCGCCGCACCGCGGTGCCGGACTCGCTGCCCGCCTCCTACGACCTCGCGGCCGAACGCGTCGCGGCGGGCTGGGCGGGCGCGCCGCTGCGGGTCGAGCTGGTCGGCGGGGACATGCGCAGCCGCGCGGACATCGCCGCCGCGGCCGCCCGCCGCCGTGGACTCGGCCTGTACGAGATGGCCGCGGAGGACATCCCCACCGGCGCGGCCGAGCGGGACAAGCTCGCCCGGCTGTGGCAGCGCGAGGCGGTCCTGTTGCCCGCCGCGCTGCTGGTCGAGGTGGGCGACATGGACCGCGAGCAGGCCGCGGCCGTCGACGCGTTCGTCGAGAGCGCGGCCGTACCGCTCGTCGTCTCGGGTGCCGAGCCGCGCCGGACGGCGCGTGCGCGGGGCGAGCGCGTCGTCGTACCGCCGCTGGACGCCGACGAGCAACTCGGCGTGTGGACCGACGCGTTCGCCGGCGTACCGGAGGTGTCGGAGGACGATCTGCGCGACCTGGTCGCCCAGTTCTCGCTGCCGCCGCACCTCGTACGGTCCGCCGGCGCGGCCGTGGCGCGCGACCTGCCCGGGGAGGACGAACTTCACGCGACCGACCTCGCCTGGCGAGCCGGGCTCGCCGAGGCCCGGATGGCCATGGACGAGCTCGGGCGGCGGATCGAGCCGCAGGCCGGCTGGGGCGATCTGGTCCTTGCGGAGCGGCAGGTGAAGGTTCTGCGCGAGATCGTGGCGCATGTCCGCAGGCGCCCCACCGTCTACCAGGAATGGGGCTTCGCCGACACACTGCGCCGAGGGCTCGGTGTCACGGCCCTGTTCGCCGGCGGCTCCGGCACGGGCAAGACGCTCGCCGCCGAGGTGATGGCGAAGGAACTCGGCCTGGACCTGTTCGTCATCGATCTGTCGCAGGTGGTCAGCAAGTACATCGGTGAGACGGAGAAGAACCTGCGCAGGGTGTTCGACGCGGCCGAACGCGGGGGCGCGCTGCTGCTGTTCGACGAGGCCGACGCCCTCTTCGGCAAGCGGAGCGAGGTCAAGGACAGCCACGACCGGTACGCCAACCTCGAGGTGAGCTACCTGCTCATGCGGATGGAGGCGTACCGGGGGCTCGCGATCCTGACGACGAACATGAAGCAGGCGCTGGACACGGCCTTCATGCGCCGTATCCGCTTCGTCGTCGACTTCCCCTTCCCCGGCGAGAGCGAGCGCGCCGAGATCTGGCGTCGTGTCCTGCCGGCGCGCGCCCCAATGAAGGACGTCGACCCGCAGCTGCTGGCCCGGCTGACCGTCGCGGGCGGCTCCATCCGCAACATCGCGCTGTCGGGTGCGTTCCTCGCCGCGGAGGAGGGCGACCGGCTGCAGATGCGGCACATGCTGGATGCCGCGCGCACCGAATACCTCAAGCTGGACCGCTCCTTGACACCCTCGGAGGTCCACGGATGGGTCTGAACGAGGCACCGCGCGAGTCGTCGCGCGAGGCACCGCGCGAGGCACCGCGCGAGTCGTCGGTGCGGGTGGACATCGGTGAGCTGGTGCTCGACGGCTTCGGCCGGGGCGTGGACCCGGAGCGGGTGTCGGCGGCGTTCCAGGCCGAGTTGGCCCGACTGGTGCGGGAGGGCGGCGTTCCGATCGCCGCGGACGGCGGCCGTGCCTGGGACGGCCTGGCGGGCCTACCACCGCTGCCCGCGACCACGTCGGCCCGCCGCCTGGGCCAGGAGCTGGCGCGCGCGGTGCACGCGGGCCTGGCGGGGCGGGGCGAGGTGCAGCGATGAGCACTTCCCATTCTCAGGAGTCGCGGTCCGACCAGTCGGGCAAGCGCCGCAAGCGCAAGGACCGGTCGGCCTATCATGCCCCCGAGCCGAAGAACATCGTCAGCGGTGCCGGCCAGCCGCTCGACGTGAGCGTACGGCGCGAGCTGGAGGAGCGGCTCGGGCACGACTTCGGCCGGGTGCGCCTGCACACCGACCGGGACGCCGGCGCGCTGACCGAGATGCTCGGCGCGGACGCGGTCGCGGTCGGACAGGACATCTTCTTCCGCGAGGGCGCGTACCGCCCTGGCACGGCGGACGGGCAGCGGCTGCTCGCCCACGAACTGCTGCACACGGTGCAGAACCCGCACGGTCTCGGCGCGCTGCGCGCGGGCCGTGACCTGGGCGCGGTGAGCCTGCCCCAGCAGGCGACGGAACGCGAGGCGGAGTCGGCGGCGCAGGAGTCCGTGGGGTCCACCCACGAGGCCGGGACGGGTGCGGCCGAAGAGGGCGCGGCCGTGGCGGAGGGACAGGCGACGCCGGGCTGGCTGCGGTACGCGACGGTGGACGCGGACCTCATGCGCGCCGAGCAGCTGGACCCCGACACCGTCGTCGACCGGCTGGTCAATGGTGTGCTGCGCTCGCTCAGGGGTGACCCCGCGGACGCTTCGGGACGGGTCCGACTCCAACTCGCCAAAATGTCCTCGGATTTGCAGGACGCCGTCCTGGACCGCCTGGAGACGAGACTGCCAACGCCGGAACACAGCAAACTGATCGACCTCGTCGACGAGGTGGACCAGGATCCGCTGCCGTTGGGCGCCTTGAGTGCTCCGCACGGAGTCGCCGACACCGTCGAGCAGATCGAGCAGGAACGGCAGAGCGAGGAAGACACCTGGCGAGCCTTGCTCGAACAAGGCGAACAGCTTGAGAACGAGCGCATCCGCGCAGCCCAGCGGCGCAAGGCGGAGGACCCGAAGACCGACGACGGCGCCGCCGGCGGAGCGCGCGCACCGGAGGACGGCGTCGGCCGGTCCACTCCTGCGGACGGCGGACAGACAGGGGCGGCGCAGCAAGGCCGGCGGGGCGAGCAGGTGCCGAAGGATGCCACCGAGGCGAAGTCGCTGCAGGTGGAAGGGAAGTCCGAGGGCACGGAAAAGAGCCCTGGTGGCGCCCAGGACACGGGCGCCGCTCGCGACGGGAAGGACGGTCCGCCTCAGGCCGAGTCCGAGCAGCCGCAGAATTCCGCCAAGCCGGGTCGGGCCGAGGACAAGACAAAGGAATCGTCCGCCCGCCAGGTCCGTGCCATGCGTCCGGAGCCCGTCGACAAGAGTGCTGCCGAACGCAACGAGGCTCGGACGCCCGCCGAGCGGGAGTCGGATGACGCATCCGGCAAGGGACCTGACAGTGAGGAGTCGAGCGAGGACGAGGGCGGCGAGACCGAGGCCGTCGCGGAGCTGGAGGACATGCTCGCCGGCGCAGAGGCCGAGGAGGAGGCGGATGCCGACGCTGCTTCCGCAACGGACCAGGATGCCCTCACCCCGGAAGCACTCGACGCGTCCACCGCCAGCGCGCGCACCCAGCCGGTCGGAAAGGGCTCACCGGGCGGTACGGCGAACCGGCCGTCCGAATCCCGCATGTCCGCCGAGGACGCCGAGGCGTTGGCGTCTTCCCTGGACGAGATTGGCGAGGAGGAAACGACCGAGGCGGAGGCCGAGGCATCGGAGACTGAAGCGGACCCCGACAGCGACTCCGCCGAGAAGGACACCGACGCCGCGGCGCAGTCCAAGGGCGAGGCCCAGGATCGTGAACTCGCCTCCGAGACAGGGAAGGAGAATGCCCCTTCCGCCGATGACGCCGGATCGGAGGCGACGACGCCTTCCGGTTCCGGGAAGCTCGCGAAAGCGGAGGACGACGCCCGCGGTCGGGCCGCTCCCGCCGGAGGCAGCGGCGGCGCGAGCTCCGGTTCCGGTGGCGCATCGGGAGGCGGGGGCAGCGCTCCGGCGAAGGCGGCCTCCGCCGCCCCGGCGGCGAACTCCGTAGCCGCCGCTCCCACCCCTGTGCGACCCGCCGCCGGCGGTGACACAGGCGTGACCCCGGCCGTCGATGAGGTCAAGTCGGCGCCTCCACAGGCCGAGGCACCGCCGAAGCACCAGCCCGCGCGACACGACGACGACAAACCCGCCTCGGTGAAGGCAGCTCCGCGGGGGCGCGGCGCCGGCGGAGCGGGAGGCGGCAGTGCGGGCGGTGGCTCGGGTCGGGCGGCTGCGAAGCCGAAGAAAGCCGCACCGGCACCGAACGTCAGCAATGCCACACCCGAGGCCGGGCTTGCCGCCGCGTCGAGCCTGAAGCCGCACCTGGCGCTGACGACCCTGAAAGGCGTCAACGGCGCGGTCAGCCGCAACGTCTCCAAGGAACGCGGAGAGCTCAAGGGAGCGCCGCCCACGATGGAGCGGCCTGTGGGCTCGTCGAAGAGCCTGCGCGGGGGCCCAAAGCCCTCGGCACCCGGCTCGTACACGACGCAGCGCGTCGGTGAAACCGAAGCTGCTCAGGGCAGCACCCCGGAGATCAAGGGCGAGAAGACGCCGAGCGGTGAACTGCCCGGCGGGGACGCGAAGGAGCCGAGTTGGTGGGACATCGGCAAGACGATCGCCTTCGCGCTCGGCAAGAAGGTGCTGTCCAAGCTTCTGCCGCTCGACAAACTCATGGGCTCGATAGACGACCTGCCGACGACGGACAAGGGACTGCAGGGCGCGAAGGTCGGTGACGCACCCAAGCTGCCGTTGAAGGACGACTCCGACCCGGAGCGAACGGAGAAGCAGACCAAGCTCCTTGACGACAAGAGCGCCGAGCTCCACGCCTCCGGCCGCGACGACGCGGCTCGGCCGATGGGCGAGGATCAGATCTTCCCGGATGTGCCGAAGGAGACCCTGACCGCGAAGATCGGCGGTGGGAAGCGGCCGGGCAGCGAGGGTGGCGGACCCGCCGGTGCCCCCGGCGCCGGGCTGCCCGTCGAAGCCGTGTCGGCGGTGGCCGAGCACGAGCAGGGTCCTCAGATCAAGCAGGCATTCGGGCAGGCACGGCAGAAGATGACGGCTGCCCGCAAGGAGAAGGAGACCAAGGCCGGCCAGGACCGGCGGCAGTACCAGCGCAACGTCAAGCGCGAGATCGACATCAGCACCAAGGAGCAGGCGACCGCCCGCGATCGGGGCCGGTCCGAGATCACACGGTCCCGTGCGGGCTGGCGCAAGGAGCAGGACGACAAGCTCAGCGAGATAGACGGCAAGAAGGGCAAGCAGTACACCCAGGCCCGCAAGGACATCAAGGAAAAGCAGGAGAAGACCGACAGCGACGTCGACCAGCGTACGAAGGACGACCAGAAGAGGATCGACGACCAGCGCACCGGGGCCGAGAAGGAGGTCGTGCGGAAGCGCGACGAGGAGAAGAAGGACTCGCGGAACTGGTTCGAGAAGGGCCTGGACTGGATCAAGGAGCAGTTCAACAAGCTCAAGAAGGCCATCAAGGACGTCTTCGAGAAGGCCCGCAATCTGGTCAAGGGAGTCATCGAGGAGTTCAAGAAGCAGGTCTTCAAATTCATCGACGAAGCACGCAAGTGGGTCATCGACAAGATCAACAAGTTCGCCGATGCACTCATCCGTCTCGGTGACGAACTGCTCAAGGACTACCCCGCGATGCGGGACAAGTGGCGCAAGACCATCAACGGTCTGCGCGACGCCGCGGTCAAGAAGGTCAACGAGGTCGCGGACAAGCTCAAGGACATCGCGGGCAAGCTGATCGACGCCTTCGGCGACATGCTGCTGGCCGGCCTCGACCTCCTGGAGAAGGGTCTCCTGACCGCGGTGAGTATCGCGGAGACGGTCACCGTCAAGGCAATGGAGATGGGCGCCGCGCTGCTGAAGGGCCTGGGCGAGTGGGCGGCCATCGCAACAGACATCCTCAGCGACCCCGGTGGCTGGATCGGCAAGGCCAAGGACGCTGCGGTCACCGGTGCCAAGCAGCACCTCTTCACGGAGATCAAGGCCGCGGTCAAGGAGTGGTTCAACCAGAAGGTCCAGCAGCTCATCGGCATCCCGATGGAGATGTTCAACCGGCTGGTGAAGGGCGGCACATCCAAAGAAGAGATGGCCAAGATGGCCTGGGATGCGGCCCTTCCACAACTGCCCCTGATCATCGGCGAACTGATTGTGACCAAGGTCGTCGCCAAGCTGATCCCGGGTGCGGGCTGGGTCATGGCCATCATCGACGCGCTGAAGACGGCGTACGACGCGCTCGGCGCCATCCTGCGTGCGTTCGGGATGTTCATGACGTTCCTCAAGGCCGTCAAGAGCGGAAACGGAGCTCTGCCGTTCGCCAAGGCGGTCGCCTCCGGTGTGGTCGCCCTGCTGGAGCTCATCTACCAGTGGCTGGTGAGCGGCGTCGGGAAGTACCTGGGCAAGGTGGGGAAGGCGCTGCGCGATCGCGCGGGCAAGTTGGGCAAGAAGGACAAGGGTCCGGACCCGAAGAAGGACCAGGAAAAGGACCCGAAGAAGGAGCAGGAAAGGAATCCGGAAAGGGATCCGAAGACCGGCCCACCCCGCCGGCAGGAACCGGCACCCCGCCCCGCCCAACCCACGCGCCCCAAGCGAACGGAAGAGCCTCCGGCTCCGGGCCGCAAGACCGAGCAGCCTCCGGCCAAGGACAAGGACAGGAACAAGGAGGACGACGACCGGTCGCCCACCTCGAGGCCCAGGCCCGTCGACCGCACGGACCCGAGGCGCCCGGACAACCGCGACGGCGGCCCCGGCTCGCGCCGCCCGGGCGACAGGCGCCCTGACGGGAAGCGCCCCGACCCGGCCAAACCCAAGGACAAGGACCCCGGGTCACGCACGCCGGCCAAGGACGGCAAGCGCCCGAACAAGGACGCACCGGGCCAGAAGCGCAAGCCGGCGGACAGCAAGCAGAAGCCGAAGAAGCCGAGCGTCCTGAGCCGGGTCCGTGACGCGGTGAAGAACGCCCTGGCGAAGGTGCGCAAGGCGCTGCGGCGCCTTGGGAGCAAGGCGCGGAGCTTGCTGAACAAGCTCAGGAACCTCGCGCGGCGGCTGAAGGACTTGTGGCGGCGGATCAAAGATCGTTTGCGCCGCAGGAGGAACAGGCAGCCGAACCGGCAGAACGAGAATCGCCGTCAACCCGACATGCCGCAGGCAAAATTCCAAGCAGAGGATGCAACGAGGCACACCCTCCAGTATCGCGGGCGTGGGCGGCGTGCGGACTTGGAAGTGCACAGCAGGCCAGCCGGTATAGACACCTACCTGAACGAGTGGGAATCAGAGATTCCTTCACTTGCCACCCCCCAGGAGCAGGAGACCGAGCGAGCCGAACTGCAGGACGCACGAGACACCCTGCTGAGAGTCAGGGACAAACAGAAGCAGCTCCCGGCAAGTACGTCCACAAGTGCCACTCCTGCGGAAGAGAGGGCCTACCGAGTTCTCCAACTGCTGCTGCGCCGGCTGGCCAGAAGGCTCGAGGCCCGGACCATCGGAAGTGATGTCCCGCTCCTGCCCATGGTCGTCCCCGAGTTCGCAGACGGAGTACGCGGCGAAAGCTTCAAGGCGACGGGAATCAACAGCACGGCATCCGACGGTGAACCATCGACCGCGGCAGCGGACGGCAATCCTATTGGCTGGGGACCTCGAACCATAGGAAGAAAACCCAAGTGGGGACGCACACACCTTCTCCATGGAAAGCTGTCCGGGCCCGCCAAGGGGAGCAACTTGGTGCCAACCCTGACGTCGCTCAACACAAGGTTCTACAACGAGGTGGAGAAGTACGCCGAGCGCGCTGTCAAGCCCAAGACGGGCAAACCGTCAGAGAAGATGATCTGGTACAAGGTCGACGTTTCCTTCTACTCCGACAACCGAAGCCACAACGATTACGGATTCCCCAAGTCGCTCGGAATGAAATGGGGTGGATACGACCTCGATCGCAAGAATCGGAAATGGACCGAAGGCCCCACGAAATACTCATACTCACGAGACAACCTCGAACTCCCGGAGCTGCTGGACACGGACACTCGTTTCAACATCAACCAAGTGAGCGCTCGACGGATAGCGGGAGAATTCACGGTCTCGGACGAGTTCGCCGAGAAACTTCACCGCATCGGACCATTCCGCAACATGAGATCCCTCAAGCTCAGGATGACCAACCTCATCAGCAACCTACCCGCTGAAAAAGTCATCTCATTCGGTCAGGATCTGCAGAAGATCCTGACGCGAGAAAAAGATATTCGATTCGATCGACACTAGGAGCGGCACGCAGTGGAATACACCGAGTACGAGCAGCGGCATCTCGACTCCCTCAGGGAGCTCGAAGAGGCCTCCCAGGTGCGGGTGTACCACATGGAGCGGGGGCCGATCGAAGTGGCCGTGGGCGACGCCGGCGCGACCTTTGTAAAAATTTCTTCATGGCGAGACCTAGAGCTCGATCAAGAACTCCAGCGGTGCTTTCTTCGCTTCGAGGGAATCTCTGCCCACTGGCGGTTCGATCACCAAGATGTCTCCTTTTCAGGAGAATTCTCAGTCGGCCACCTGGCAGCCTCACTGCTCACCGTCGGAGTGGACGTGGACGACGAGGATGCCACGGACGAGGAAAGTCGCCTCTACTCGGAGCTCTGCCTCTTCGACGACCAGCCTCGCGGAGGCGGTGACACATTCGCCGCTCTGCGGATTCCGCCCGGAACGACGAGTCCGGAAATCTGGTACCACGACGGCCCCTTGGGCCTGTTCAAGATGGATCTGGATTACTGCACCTACCTCGATGTCCTTCTCGCGACAAAGGGAACCTACGGCTGGCAACATCTGTTCACCGATACCGAGGACAGTGAGGCCGGCATCCATGTGCCGACCATGAAGCACATGCTTGACGTATTCCCCGCTGTTTTCCCCGACCACGACTACACCGACCTGCGGACCCGTCTCGAGGAGCGCCTGTGACCCGCTACCCCGACATCCCCAAGCCCATCCGCTCCGGCATCGTCGTCGTCGACCCCGAGCGCGGCACGCCCCAGCGCATCATCGTCCTCCAGTTCAACCCCGACACCCTGGAGCGAAGTCTCTCGCCACAGGCCGCCGGAGGGACCGGTGATGCCGGTGGGGGCGGGAGTGGGAGCGGGGACCGGAATGAGGCATTGCGGCTCAAGGGGCCGGCACAGGAGACCTGGAAGTTCACCGCCGAGATCGACGCCACCGATCAGTTCGAGGTCGCCGCTCCCGACGGGATCCATCCCGAGCTCGCGACGCTCGAGATGCTCGTGCATCCGACGACCGCGCAGTTGCGGGAGGCGTCCCGGCTGACGAAGAAGGGGACCATCGAGATCAGTCCGATCGAGATGCCGCTCACCCTCTTCACCTGGGGCAGCAAGCGCGTCATGCCCGTGCGGCTCACCGAACTGTCCATCAACGAGTCCGCGTTCGACGTGAACCTGAATCCGATCCGGGCCGCGCTGAGCATCGGCATGAAGGTGCTGAGCGTCAGTGACCTGCCAGCGGGGCACCGTGGGGCGGATCTGTACATGGCGCATCTCGCGCAGAAGGAGCGGCTCGCCCGGGCCGCGCGCAGCGGCGGGCTCGCCGTGCTCGGGATCGGCGGGCGCGGCGGCGTCATGGGGAGGAGCTGAAGGACATGGCAGACATCGAGCCGTACGAGAACGCCCTGGACGCCATACCCGGCGCCCACCCCTACCCCCGGTCGAGCCGGTACCACGACGCGGAGATCGGGGTGCACCGCGGGGAGGACGGCAGCGAAGTGCGGTACACCAAGCGCCGGTTGCTGCCCCCGCTGGACCAGGACGGGGACGAGTCCGCGCCGCACACCGTCAGCAGCGGCGACCGTCCCGATCTGCTCGCCCAGCGGTACATCGGCGACCCGGGCCAGTGGTGGCAGATCGCGGACGCCAACCCCGTGCTGGACCCGGCCGAGCTGACCGCCGAGGCGGGCCGGACGATCCGGGTTCCGCACGCCGGCGGGTTCCCGGCGCCGGGAGACCGGTATGTCTGAGCAGCCTGTCGGGCAGGGGCCCATCCACATCACCCTCGAGACGGGACCGCGCCTGACCCGGCCCGTTCCGCCGGAGGTCATGGAGGCGCTGCTTTCGGCGCAGATCACGGCGACCGCCGGCGAACGCAGCGGCTTCCAGCTGGCGTTCGACCTCACCAAGCGGGGCGCGCTGTCGCGGCGACTGCTGCCCGAGGGGTTCTTCGATCCGAAGACCAGAGTGATCCTCTCGGTCAGCGTGAAGGGGACGGCCCAGGTGCTGCTGGACGGCCTGGTCGTACGGCAGGAGGTCGGCGCGAGCAACGAGCCGGGGCATTCGACGCTCACCGTCACCGGTGAGGACCTGACGATCCTGATGGATCTCGAGGAGCGCACCGACCGCTACCCGAATCAGCGTCCCTCCCAGCGGGTGGGCCGCATCCTCGCCAAGTACGCGGACTACGGCATCGAACCGCGCGTGTTCCAGGAGAAGATCGAGCAGCCGCCGCGCGAGCAGCTGCGGGTCGAGTACCAGACCGGGACGGACCTCGGGTACGTGAACGAACTGGCGCGGGCCAACGGCTACATCTTCTATCTGGAGCCCGGTCCACGGCCGGGCCGTTCCACCGCGGTGTGGGGTCCGGAGATCCGGATCGGGGACCGTCAGCACGCGCTGAACGTCAACATGGACGTCAACTCGACCGTGGACCAGCTGACGTTCGCGTACGACGGGACCGCGCGGGAGGAGCCTCAGGCCCGCGTGCAGAACCCGGCGACCCGCGACTCGGTGCTGTTGCCGCAGCCGGACATCGGGCCGCTGCGCCCGCCGCTGGGGCGGCGGGCGACGCCGGCGCTCAAGCGCCGGACGCTGTCGGGCACGGCGAAGAAGGAGTCCGAACAGGCGCAGGCCGAGCTGCTGGCGCGGGCCGCGCTGTCCGCCGACGCCATCTCCGGTTCCGGGTCGCTCGACGTCAACCGGCACGGGTACATCCTGCGGCCGCGCGAGCTGGTCGGGGTGCGCGGCGCCGGGGTGACGTACGACGGCGACTACTACGTCAAGTCCGTCACCCACAACATCAGGCCCGGCTCGTACCAGCAGAACTTCACGCTCTCGCGCGAGGGGCTGATCGCCCGCAGCAGCACCGTCCGGCCGTAGCAGCGGCCACAGACTGGCCGTGGATCCGGCCGTAGGACCGGCCGTAGGAAGGGATCAGGGAAACAGCGCATGGCAGCAGGAGGGAACAACCGGTTCCTCGGCAAGTTCCGGGGGCGGGTGGTGAGCAACGACGACCCGCTGAAGATCGGCCGGGTCACGGTCAACGTGCCGGACGTGCTGGGAGGCGAGACCTCCACGTGGGCACTGCCCTGTCTGCCGTTCACGGGCCGGGGGTCGGGGCAGTACGTCGTGCCCGCCGAAGGAGCGGGCGTGTGGGTGGAGTTCGAGCAGGGGGACCCGAGCTACCCGATCTGGACGGGGTGCTGGTACGGGGAGCGCGGGGAGCTGCCGCCGGACGCGCTCACGGGCGGCCCGGCACACCAGAACGTGGTGATCCAGACCTCCGACAAGCACAAGTTCGTGATGGGTGACGTGCCGGGGGGCAACGGGATCCGGCTCCAGGCCGCGACCGGGGCGTACATCCAGGTCGACGAGAAGGGCGTGACCATCGCCAACGGCCAGGGCGCTTCGGTCGTCCTCAGCGGCGCCGAGGTCAACATCAACGACGGCCGGCTGATCGTGCCGGGCAAGCAGTGACCACGCACGGCAGTGACCACACAGCGGGGAGAGAAGTCTTGTCCGGACACTCCGGTAACTCCGGCGTCTGCATCAGCGCCGCCTCGGCGATGCACTGTCCGCACGGCGGCCGGGTGTTCGCCGCGTCGGCGGCCGGTGCGGTGCGCGTCGACGGGCATCCCGTCCACACGGCCTTGGACGTGTTCGCCGTGACCGGCTGCGCCCACACCGTGGACGGTGTGCCGCGGCCCTGCACCAGCGCCCGTTTCGATCCACGCGCCAGGGGTGTGCTGGTGGACGGCGTGCCGGTGCTCCTGGACACCACGGCCGCGCAGTGCTTCGGCGCCGCGCTCGTGCCGCAGGGACCGGTGGTCGTCTCCGCCGGACGACAGGGAGTGATGTGCCGATGAGGGCCGTCCGCAGTGACATCGCGTTTCCGTTCCGGAGCGACCGGCGCGGGCGTACCGCCCATGCCGCGTACGACGAGCATGTACGCGATCTCATCGAGCAGTTGCTGTTCACCAGCCCGGGCGAGCGGGTGATGCGGCCCGACTTCGGCTGCGGGCTGCTGGATCTGGTCTTCACCCCCAACAGCCCTGAGCTGGCCTCGGCGCTGGAGCTGTCGGTGGAGGCGTCGTTGCAGCGCTGGCTGGGTGAGCTGATCGAGGTGGAGTCGCTGGACGTGGTGAGCGAGGAGAACGTGGTCCGGGTGTTTCTGCGCTATTCGGTGCGCGCCACCGGGAGCCTGCGTGACGAGGTGTTCGAGGGGAGCGGGCCCGCATGAACGGTGTGGAGGAGTTGGTCTGCCGTGGCGACGGCAGGCGTGGGAAGGTGCGTGCGGCGCAGCTCGGTGGCGTGGACGCGGTGGAGGTGGGTGACGACGGGCTGACGCTGGCGGTCACGTTCCTCGGTAAGGCGCCGCACGGGCTGTGCCCGGAGAACATCCGTATCGACGGCGGGCGGCGGGTCACCGGGATCGAGGCCGTCGACGTCGTCGTGGAGCGGGAGGAGGACCCGGAGCTCGACGACCGGCTGCTGGTGACGCTGGACCGCACCGGGGACACGAGCCGGTACCGGCTGTCGGTGGTGGACACCGATCCCTACGGGCGGCCGGGGACGGAGCCGTTCCCCGGATTCGACCAGCGGTACTTCTCGGCCGACTTCGCGTTCCGGCCGGACTGCCCCACCCCGTTCGACTGCAAGGACGAGCCGGGCGACTGCCCGCCGGACTTCCCGGCCGCACCGGTCGTCGACTACACGGCGCGCGACTACGACACGATCCGCCGGCTGATCCTGGACCGGCTCGCGCTGACCACTCCCGACTGGGTGGAGCGCAACCCGGCCGATCTCGGTGTCACGCTGGTGGAGCTGCTGGCGCACACCGCCGACCGGATCAGCTACCAGCAGGACGCGGTCGCGACGGAGGCCTATCTCGACACCGCGCGGCGGCGGGTGTCGGTGCGCCGGCATGTGCGGCTGATCGACTATCCGATGCACGACGGGTGCAACGCCCGCGCGTTCGTGACCGTCGAGGTGGCGCGCGAACTGAGCCTGATGCCGGGCACGTTCCGGTTCGCCGCGGTCGACGTCGCGCGGCTCGGCCCGAGGGACCGGCCCGAGATCGGCACGGTGATCGACGACCGGGATCTGGCGGTCCTCGGGGAGCGCGGGTCGGTCGAGGTGTTCGAGCCGGTCGTGGCGGCCGCGCCGCTGGTGCTGCGCCCGGCGCACAACACCATCGGATTCTGGACCTGGGGCGGCGAGGTGTGCTCGCTGCCGAAGGGGGCGACGTCGGCGACGCTGCGCGACGCGTGGGCCGACGAGGGGTGCTCCGTCAGGGAGTTGTCTCTCGCGCCGGGCGACCTGCTGCTGATCGAGGAGGTGCGCGGGCCGGTCTCGGGCACGCCCGGTGACGCCGACCCGTCGCACCGGCAGGCGGTGCGGCTCACCTCCGTCACCCCGGTGCTGGACGCCCTGTGCGACCAGCCGGTGCTGGAGGTCACATGGGCGCGGGAGGACGCGCTCACGTTCCCGGTGTGCCTGTCCACGCGGGGCGGCACGGACTGCGAGCCGGTGGCCGAGGTGAGTGTGGCGCGCGGCAATGTGACGCTGGTCGACCACGGGCGTTCCCTGACGTTCTGTGACGGCACGGCGGAGATGCTGACCGTGCCGACGGAGCCGGCCGTCCTCGGCTCGTGCGAGCCGGCCGGCTTCGGCTGCCGGGACCGGAACGCGGGGAACGCGGTCGCGGATCTGATCGGTGCCCGGCTGGACCAGACGCGGCACGGCAGGCTGCTGACCGCCGGTCAGATTCGGGAGCTGTTCGCGATCGTCGGGGAGGACCAGACCGGCCGGGCCGGTCTCGGTCTGGAACTGGCGGGCCGGCGGCGCGAGAAGGTGGTGCCGGGCACCGCGTACGAGCAGGCGGCGGCGCTGGAGACGCTGCTCGCGCAGGTCGTGTATCCAGGCGTCCGGCCGCGGTTGCGGCCGGTCCTGCACCGCTCTCCCGTGGTCCAGTCCGTGCCGTTCCCTCTTCCGGCGCATGTGTCGGGCGGGCAGGCGGCCCGGCTCGCGGCGATCCCGGGGCGGGTGCGGCAGCGGCTGGTGGAGCTGTGGCGCAGCGCCCGGGACTGCGACGGCCTGACGGAGGCGGAGATCGCCGAGCTGACGGTCCTGTTCGGGCTGAAGGTGCTCGAACGGCTGGAGTTGCGCCGCCGTCCGGTGGCCGCCCTGCGGGAGCTGCTGCACCGCAGCGAGCGGCTGCTGGCCTCGAAGCTGCGGCGGCTTGAGGTGCTGACGGCCCGGGCCCGGGCGGGCGCCGTCCTCGACGGCGGGATCGCCTGGGAGGTCGCGCACACCTGGGGTCCGGCGTACGCGTCCGGGCTGCATCCGGACGAGCCGGAGCTGCGCGGCCCCGCGGCGGCCCTCGTCCAGGACCCGCGTCAGGCGCTGCCCGCGGTGCGGGTGGTCGACGCGGAGCGGGACGAGGAGTGGACGGCTCGGCGTGACCTGCTGGCGAGCGGGAAGCGGGACCGGCACTTCGTCGGGGAGCTGGAGGACGACGGCCGGATCGCGCTGCGGTTCGGCGACGGGCGGCACGGGGCGCGGCCGCGGCCGGGCGCCCGTCTGGAGCTGCACTACCGGCTCGGCGGCGGCACCGCCGGGAACGTGGGCGCGGAGGCGATCAACCACCTGGTGCTGTGCCGCGACCCGCGGGAGTCGGAGACGGGCGAGGCGATGCCCGTCGCCGGAGTGCGCAATCCGCTTCCCGCGGTGGGCGGCACCGAGCCGGAGCCGCTGGAGCAGGTGCGTCAGCTCGCGCCGCTGGATCTGCGGCGCTCGCGGCTGCGCGCGGTGACCGCCGACGACTACGCGGCGCTGGCCTCGGCGCTGCCCGGTGTGCAGCGCGCGGCGGCGGAGATCCGTTGGACGGGCAGTGTGCAGGAGGCCCATGTGGCCGTGGACGCCCTGGGCGCGGGTGAGCCGTCGCAGCAGTTGCTCGACTCGGTGGCGTACGCGCTGGAGACGTACCGGCGCATCGGCCACGACCTGGTGGTGGGAGCGGCACGCATGGTGCCGCTGGACATCGCGCTGCGGGTGTGCGCGGCTCCCGGCCACCAGCACGGGCAGATACTCGCTGAGCTGTACCGGCTGCTGGGCAGCCGGCGGCTGCCCGGCGGACGGCTCGGCTTCTTCCACCCCGACGCGCTGTCCTTCGGCGAACCGGTGCGGCTGAGCCGCCTGGTGGCCGCGGCGGCGGCCGTGCCGGGCGTGGAGAGCGTACGGGTGACCAGGCTGGCCCGGCTGTTCGACGCCGGGCCCGTGCAGGAGACGGACGACACGGCACTGGAGGCAGGCGTGCTGCGGCTCGGCCCGCTGGAGATCGCGCGTTGCGACAACGACCCGGACCGACCCGAGAACGGGCTGCTGTCCATCGAGATCGGCGGAGGTGCGCGATGAGCGGCACGTGCGGCTGCGGCTGCGGCGGGCACGACGAGCGCCATGCGCCGAAGGCCCTGTACAACCCTCCGGGCCGGGCCGCGCTGGACTACCGCGTGGGCGAGTACGGCTCGTTCCTGTCCGCCATGCTGGACCGGCTGGCCTCGCCCGCCTATCCGGCGCTGCGCGGACTGACGGTCCGTACGCCGGACGATCCGGCCATCGGGCTGCTGGACGCCTGGGCGGTGGTCGGTGACCTGCTGACCTTCCATTCGGAGCGGATCGCGGACGAGGCGTATCTGCGCACGGCGAACGAGCACCGCTCGCTGGCGCTGCTGGGCAGGCTGGTGGGACACCGGTCGCGGCCGGGGGTCGCGGCGGACACGCATCTGGCGTACACCCTGGACCGGGATCCGCGGGATGCGGAGCAGTCCGTGCTGATCCCCCGGGGTGCGCGGAGCAACAGCGTGCCCACGACGTCCGACGAGGAGTCGCAGGTCTTCGAGACGAGCGAGGTCCTGCTCGCGCGGGCGTCGTGGAACGAGCTCGCGGTGCGCCGGCGCAGGCCCTCGCTGCTCACCCGCGACGATCTGCGACGGCGCTCGGAGATCTTCCTGGCAGGTACGTCCACGGGGCTGAGCACGGGTGACCGGCTGCTGTTCGTGTTCGCCGGCGAGGAGGGCGGGGCTGCGGGGCAGCGGCTGCTGCTGCCCGTCGCCAGGACGCGGATCGACCGTGACGACGACGTGACCGCCGTCGCGCTGCCGCGGTCCGCGCCGCCGACGCTCGGCGAGCTGGTCGAGGAGCTGCGGCGGTGGATCACGGAGGACGACCGGGCGACCGAGGACGGCGAGCCCGCGCCCGACAACCCCAATCCGCGTCCGGTCAGCCGGTACATCGAGGAGTTCGACGCCTCGGTGCTCGCCCCGCTGCGGGCCGGCCTGGACGGTGTCACGACGCCTGCGGCGTTCGCCGCTCTGCTGGCCGGTCCGCACGAACGGCTGGCCGAGGCGCAGGCCGTGGCCGCTGCCCACGAGGACGTGGCGGCCTGGTTCGAGCAGTTGGAGGCGGTGGTCGGCGAGCTGCGGGAGCGGGCGGCCGATCTGGAGCCCTCGCGCCCCGTGCCGCGGCCGGAGGAGCAGGAGGCCGGGAGCGAGCCGGCCCTGCGGGCGCTGGGCGCGGTGCTGCCGGCGCTGCGCACCCGTGACGTGCGGCCCGGCGCGGGCTCCCGGGCCCAGCCCGGAGACCGGCTCACGGCCGCGGGCTCCGAGCTGGGGGCCCAGCTGCTCGCCGCTCTCGATCCGCGGATCGCCGACGGGATGTACGCGGCGTGGCGGCGAGCCGCGCCCACCGCGCCGGCGCTGCTCAGCGACCTGCAGGCGATGCGGGTGACGACGGCGCCGTTCGGCGCGACGGCTCCGCTGCGGCCGGTGCAGGACGAGCGCGGCCGGGTGGTCCGGCAGGCGGACTGGCCGCTGACGGGTGCGGCGCTGACGACCCTGCGTGTCGTGTACGACCCTGCGGGCCGGGTTCCGATGCGCGCCGAGTTCCAGCACACTCAGACGGGTTCGTCGGTCCAGGTGTCGGAGAACCTGCCGGCCGAGAAGACCTTCGAGCTGGGTCCGGGGCGGATCACGCTGCGGACACGCGAGGGCCAGGACCACGATCTGAGCTGGCTGAGCAGGCGGCCCGCGGACTCCCAGGAGCCCGGGGTCACGGCGCAGCTGTTCGACGGCCTGCCCGAGCGGACGCTGTTCGTGTCCCGTCCCGCCGAGGACGGCCGGGTGCATGTGGCCGTGCACAACGGCGATCCGGTGAACTGGCGGCTCGCTCCCGGTGAGCGCCGCCAGGTCCGGCACGGGGGCCATGAGCTGACCGTGAGCTACACGGTGGGCAGCGAGCCGGCGAACGTGGTCATCGGTATCGCGACGGTGCCGGAGCCGGCGAACCGTCATGTCCTGCCGCTGGACTCGGTGCAGGATTCGGTGACGGTGGGCAGCTGGGTGGCGGTCGAGCGTCCGCGCAAGGGCGCGGAGGGCCCCGACGGGATCCCCGGCGACCCGCGGCTGAGCTTCGTCACGACCCGGGTGACCGCCGTACGCACGGCCGTGTACACCAACTACGGCATCACCGGCCGCGGCACGGAGCTGACTCTCGCCGATCCGTGGCTGGACGAGCACGACGTGCTGCTGTCCAACATCCGCGACACCACGGTGCACGCGGGCGGGCAGCCCCTGCGGCTCGCGGGCGAACCGCTCGGCGAGGACGTGCACGGCGACGAGATCGAACTCGCCGAGCTGTACGACGGGTTGCGCCCGGGCCGGCATCTGGTGGTCTCAGGGGAGCGTACGGACGTGCTGCCGCAGTCCCCCGCCGCTTCGGGGGTGACGGGCACGGAACTGGTGGTGATCGCGGACGTGGAGCAGGTACTCGATCGGCGTCTGCCGGGCGACCATGTGCACACGCGTCTTTCGCTGACGCGGAAGCTGGCCTACCGCTATCGCCGGGACACGGTGCGCGTGCTCGGCAACGTGGTGCCGGCGACGCACGGCGAGAGCCGGGACGAGCCGATCGGCAGCGGGGACGCGAACCGCCCGAACCAGACGTTCGCGCTGTGGCAGTCCCCGCTGACGTGGCTGCCCGCCGACACCCCCCTGGGGGCGACGCCCGTGCTCGAGGTCCGTGTCGACGGGCTGCTGTGGCACGAGGTGGACAGTCTCGCCGGGCGCGGCGCCACCGAGAGGGTGTACGTCACCGGCACCACGGCCGACGGCCGTACGACGGTGACGTTCGGCGACGGGGTGCACGGGGCGCGGCTGCCCAGCGGGAGCGAGAACGTCCGCGCCCGCTACCGCTTCGGCACCGGCCGCGCGGCCAACGTGCGGGCGAACCGCGTCACCCAGGCCGTGACCCGCCCGCTCGGGGTCACGGGCGTCACCAACCCTCAGCCGGCCACGGGCGGCGCGGACGCCGACGGTCCCGGACTGACCCGGTGCACGGTGCCCCTCGCGGTGTCGGCACTCGACCGGCTCGTGTCGGTGGCGGACTACGAGGACTTCGCACGCTCCCGGGCCGGGATCGGCCGGGCGGTGGCGCGGGAGGTCTTCGACGGCCGCAGGCAGGTGCTGCATGTGACGGTCGCCGGGGTGGACGACATCCCGATCGCCGAGGACTCACAGGTGCTGCGCGCCCTGCGGTCCTCGCTGGCCGAGTACGGCGACTCGCGCCTGCCGGTGCGGGTGGACGTGCGGGAGCTGGTGCTGCTGCTGATCGCGGCGAAGGTGAAGCTCGCTCCGGACCACAGCTGGCAGGTGGTGGAGCCGCGGCTGCGGCAGGCGCTGCTGCGCGAGTTCGGCCCCTCGGTGCGCGAACTGGGCCGCCCGGCCCAGCTGTCCGACGTGCTGGCGACGGCGCATCGCGTACCCGGCGTCGACTTCGTCGACGTGGACGTCTTCGGCGGGGTGCCCGCGTCGGTCACCCCCGACGGCCTGATCCGCCTCGCCGAGAGGCTCACCCAGGTGCGGCCCACGGTCCCGGCGCGGCAGGCCGCGTACGACGAGGACGTGCACACGGTCACCGCCGACGACGGCGAGACCCTGACCCAGGTGGCGACCCGGTACGGCATCCCGCTGTCCGAACTGCTACGTCTCAACCCGGACATCACGGACACCCGGCCGCTGGAGAAGGGGCGTGCCGTGTGCGTCTTCCGCGGTGTCCGCCCCGCCCAGCTCGCCCTGCTGTCCCCGCATGTCGCGGACACGCTGATTCTCACGGAGGTCACCGCATGAACACGCACGAAAGGAGCGCCGTATGAGCAGGGAACCGGACGGGCTCGCGGAGCTGCTCCCCCAGTGGCACCGGCTCCGGGACGCCGAGGCCGGGGAACCCCTGCGGGCGCTCCTCGCGGTGATCGCCGAGCAGGTCGACCTGGTGCGCGACGGCGTGGAGCAGGGGTACGAGGACCTGTTCGTGGAGACGGCCGCGCCCTGGGTTCTGCCGTACATCGGCGACCTGGTGGGGTACAAGCCGCTGCCGGGCTACGAGAGGGTCCGCACGGACGGGCTCGGTGACGCGGGCCGGGACGCCTCGCGCGATGCGCTCGCCGAGGCGCTCGCGCCGCGCCGCGACGTGGCGGCCACGGTCGCGGGCCGGCGCCGCAAGGGCACGCTGCATCTGCTGGAGGAGCTGGCGCAGGAGATCGGGGGGTGGCCCGCGCGGGCGGTGGAGTTCTCCCGGCTCGTCTCCCACCACCAGCCGGTGAAGCTGTACGGGTCTCATCCGGCGGCGGCCGATGTGCGGCGGGCCGGACGCGGCCGGCTCGCCGACGTGCGGGAGGGCGCGGAACTCGACCTGGCGGGCGGGCCGTTCCAGAACACCGCCCGGTCGGTGGATGTGCGCAGAACGGGCTCGGCGCGCCGCCGGGGCGGCTTCTCGCCGACCGGGGTGGGCCTGTTCGTGTGGCGGCTGAAGCCATATCAACTCAACCGGGCCCCCGCCTACTGCATCGACCGTGCACGCAGTCTGTACACGTTCTCGATCCTCGGCAACGACGCCCCGCTGGTGACGAATCCGGTACCGGAGCCGTCGGCGACCCACATCGCCACGATCGACAACGTGCCCGCGTTCATCCGGCGCCGGCAGCTCGCCGACCGGCTCGCGGACTACTACGGGCCCGGCAAGAGCTTCACGATCTGGCGGGACGGCCAGGACGAGCCGGTGCCGATGTCGGACATCGTGGTCGCCGATCTGTCGCTGTGGCGCTACCGGCCCAGGCGCGGCCAGGTGGCGGTCGACCCGGTGCTGGGACGGATCGCGTTCGGGTCGCGTTCGGCGCCGCGGCAGGGCGTGTGGGTGACGTACCACTACGCGTTCGGCGACGACATCGGCGGCGGCGAGTACCCGCGGGAGCGGGACACCTCACCGGCGGTGAAGGTCTACCGGGTCGGTCCCGGCGGCGGACACCAGAAGATCATGGACGCGTACGAGGAGTGGCGCGCGGACCGCAGGGCCGGCCGCTGCGGGCCCGAGGGCGTCATCGAGATCACGCACAGCGGCGCGTACCAGGAGCAGCTGGACTTCGATCTGGAGCGGGGGGACCGGCTGGAGCTGCGTGCGGCCGAGGGCTGCCGTCCGGTGATCCGTCTCCTCGACTGGTACAGCAACCGTCCCGACGCGCTCAACGTCCGGGCGCAGGAGGAGGAGTGCGGGGCCGAGGCGCCGCGCATCGTGCTGGACGGTCTGCTGATCACGGGCCGCGGCCTGCATGTGAGCGGGCCGGTGGGCGCGGTGGTGCTGCGGCACTGCACGCTGGTGCCGGGCTGGTCGCTGGAGCCGGAGTGCGATCCGCACTCCCCGGAGGAGCCCAGCCTGGTGCTGGAGCGGACGACGGCGTGCGTGCAGATCGAGCACAGCGTCCTGGGCACGATCGAGGTCATCGGGGACGAGGTGAACCACGATCCGCTGCCGATCCACATCAGGGACAGCGTCCTGGACGCCACCGGTCACGACCGGGAGGCGCTGTCGGCACCGGACTGCCGGCTGGCGCACGCGGTGCTGCACGCCCACCGGACCACGGTGATCGGCGAAGTGCACACCCATGCGGTGGAGATAGCCGAGAACAGCGTCTTCACCGGGCGGCTGCGGGTGGCCAGGCGCGGCATCGGCTGCCTGCGCTACTCGTACGTGCCCCCGGGCTCCCGCACCCCGCGCCGTCACCGCTGCCAACCGGACCTCGCGGGCGATGAGCTGCTGCGCCCGCTGTTCACCAGCGAGAGGTACGGCACGCCCGCGTACGCCCGGCTCGCCGGCGTCTGCCCGCCGGAGATCCGGCGCGGCGCCGACGACGGCTCCGAGATGGGCGTCTTCCACGACCTGTACGAACCGCAGCGCGAGGACAGCCTGCGGGCCCGGCTCGCCGAGTACACCCCGGCCGGTACGGACGCCGGGATCATCCCCGTCACCTGACACGACTTTCACGACTGCCGAACTTCCCGAGGGGGAGCACAACTCATGCACGCAGACATCTCCCGCGTCACCTTCCGGCCGGAGAGGCACTACTCGGCGGTGCTCGCCCAGCAGGGCCGGGTACAGCTGGACGCGGACGCCAACGAGCAGACGGCGATCCAGCTGCACCAAGCGCGTACCGTCGCCCGCGATCTGATCGGACAGCACGGCGGTCCGCAGGGGGCGACCGGCTTCGCGGTGCGCTTCCTCGGCGGTAGCCGGGAGCTGGACGACCTGTCGATCGGCGGCGGCCGCTACTACGTCGACGGCATCCTCCTCGACGCGACCCGTCCGGCGCCGGGCGTACCGGTCACCGACGGGGCCGCCCGCGGGGAGGCCACCGACACTCCGGCACCCCCGTCGACCTGGACCTACTGGGACCAGCCCGACGGCCACCGGGACCCGGAGCGGCCCGGTGACCGGCTGCCCACCCAGTTCCCTTACCTGGCCGCGCTGAAGGTGTGGGAACGGGTCGTGACCGCCGCCGAGGACCCGCTGCTGCGCGAGATCGCCCTCGGTTCCGCCATGCCCGACACGGCGGCGCGCGTGAAGGTGGTGTGGCAGGTGGTCCCGGTGCCGGGCTCGGCGCTCGAGCTCGAGGACGGCGCGACGAAGGACCAGGTGCGGGCCGCGTTCGACACGTGGGCCGCGGCGCAGGCGCCGACGGCGCGGATGGCCGCACGCACCGAGCGCCCGGACCGCGCGGACGAGGACCCCTGCCCGGTGCAGCCGGACGCCCGCTATCGCGGACCGGAGAACCAGCTCTACCGGGTGGAGATCCATGAGGGCGGAGCGGCGAAGGACGCGACGTTCAAGTGGTCGAGGGAGAACGGGTCGGTGACCTTCCCGGTCGACGAACTCGACGGGACCTGGGTGGAACTGGCCTCGCTGGGAAGTGACGACAAGCTCGACCTGAATGTGGGCGACTGGGTCGAGTTCACCGACACCGCCTACACCAGCCGCCGTGAACCGCTGCCGCTGCTACGGGTCGAGGAACTGGACCTGCCGGGGCGCCGGGTGCGGCTCTCCGGCGAGCCGGACCCGTCGGTCGGCAGGCGTCCCGAGCTCCACCCGTATCTGCGCCGCTGGGACCACCGGCCCCCCGCGGGGCGCGGCAAGGGAGGTGCGGCGAAGGCGCGCGGCGGGGCACTGCGGATCGAGGAGAGTGCCTGGCTGCCGCTGGAGGACGGCCTGTTCGTATACTTCGAACCCGGCCGTACCTATCGCTCCGGCGACTTCTGGACCGTGGCGGCACGTACGGCGACGGGCGATGTGGAGTGGCCCACCGACAGCGCACGCCGTCCGCTGCTGCGCTCGCCCCACGGCATCGAGGTGCACTACGCACCCCTGGCGTGGGTGCTCGGTGAGGGGTCCGTCGCCGATCTGCGCCTGGTCTTCGGCGGCTTGGCGGCACCGATCCCGGCAGCCGACGCGGAGGCGCTGGCGGCCGAGGCGAGTGCGGAGGAGGAGGTCGTGGCCGCGGAGCGTGCAGCGCAGGACGGTTCGGCGGACACGGAGACCGGGCAGGACGATCAGGGAGGACCGGAGAACTGACGGACTCCCGGGGAAGGAGCACGACCATGGCGACACCTCTGTCGGCCGACAGGTTACTGAAGGCCCTCCGCAACGAAGGACTGCGCGTCGTCGAGCACCGCAGCTGGCGCACGCACAACCGCAATCACAAGGGACCGTGGGGCCCGGTGAACGGGGTGATGATCCATCACACCGTGACGAAGGGCACCGAGAGCTCCGTCGAACTCTGCTACAACGGCCACTCCAGTCTGCCGGGGCCGCTGTGCCACGGTGTCATAGCCAAGGACGGCACGGTCTATCTCGTCGGCAACGGGCGGGCCAACCATGCCGGCCTCGGCGACGACGACGTCCTGCGGGCGGTGGTCAACGAGTCGGAGCTGCCCGCCGACAACGAGGCCAACACCGACGGCAACAGACACTTCTACGGACTCGAGTGCATCAACCTCGGTGACGGGAAGGACCCTTGGCCCGCGGCGCAGCTGGAGGCCGTCGAGAAGGCGTCCGCGGCGATCTGCCGGGCGCACGGGTGGTCGCACCGGTCGGTGATCGGGCACAAGGAGTGGCAGCCGGGAAAGGTCGACCCGCGCGGTTTCACCATGGACTCGATGCGCAACCGGATCAAGGAGCGGCTGGGCGGCAGCCCGGACGGCCCGCCGCCACCGCCGCCGGAGCCGCGGTACGAGCCGTTCCCCGGCGCGGCGTTCTTCCAGGCGGGGCGGCGCAGCCCGATCATCACGGCGATGGGCAAGCGGCTGGTCGCCGAGGGCTGCGGCCGCTACGAGGAGGGCCCGGGCCCGAAGTGGACCGAGGCCGACCGCACGTCGTACGCGGCCTGGCAGCGCAAGCTCGGCTACTCGGGCAGCGACGCGGACGGCATTCCGGGCAAGACCAGTTGGGACAAGCTGAAGGTGCCCAACGTCTGACGTGCCCCGCGGCGGCCGGAGATCCTTCGGGGGCCTCCGGCCGCCGTGCAGTGTCAGGTGCGGCTCGCGGTGGAGTGTGCGGGGGCGGGCCGGGCGTGTCAGGTGCGACTCGCGGTGCAGTCCGCGGGGGTGGGCCGGCCGGTCGGCCAGGCGAGGCCGACGAAGCGGATGCGGCCGGGCGCGTCGGGGGCGAGTTCCACGACGGAGACCGCCTTGTTGTAGGGGTTGCCGTAGTTGTCCAGGCAGATCCAGCCGCTGGCACCGTCGACCTTGCCCATGCCGTGCAGCCGCAGCCACGAGTCGCTGATGCGGCTCAGGGTGGGGATGATGGGGTCGCCGTCGTCGCGCATCCGGATGGCGGTGATCGCGGTGAGGCCCGCGTCGTAGAAGGTGATGGTCCGCGAGTCGGTGAGTTCCACCGTGCCGATGTTTCCGACTTCCTTGCTGGTCGCCAGCTCGGCAAGGGTGCGGTAGGCGGCGGCGGAGCCGCCGGTGGCCGGCGTGTCAGGGCCGGTCCAGGAGTCGGGGTGGGCGACGGCGGCGTACTGGAGGGTCACGCCCTTGCGGAAGGCATCCCAGTCGAGGAGCCTGTCCGAGGAGAGGGTGGAGGCGCCGGAGCCGGTGATGACGGTGTACTTCTTCTCGGTGCAGCCCCGGTTGCCCAGTTCGTTGACGAACTGCCGTAGCTGGACGGGGCGTCCGGCGAAGTAGATGAACTCGGCGGCCGAGGTGCAGATGGTGTCGACCATCTGGTCGAAGGCGTTGGCGGTGGTGCCTTCCTCGTGGAACTCCTCGGGCGCGCGGTACTGCTCTGGTGCCCGGGGCGATCCGAGGGTCCGTTCGGCGAAGGCCCGCTTGAGCGCGTCGACGTAGTTGTCGCCGGTGCGGATGTCCTCGACGACCAGGGTGTGCTTGGGGTCGATGTCCTTGTTGAAGTGGGACAGGGCCCGGGCCTGGTCGGTGGTGGTGGGCACGACGCGGGCGAGGCCCGGGTAGGCGTCGGGCCTCTCGGGGCTGTTGCCCGAGTCGTCGGCGGTGATCGGGCCGCCGACGACGGGAATGCCGCGCTCCCGCGTGAGATAGCCGATGGCTGCCTGGGTGGTGGCGGTGGAGACGTCGAAACCGATCACGACCCGCAGGTTGTCGGTCGTGGACTCGGACATGGCGCCGAGCTGTTCGGCGACGGGCTTCCAATGGACGTGGCTGCGGCCGGGGTTGGCGAGCAGGAGACGTATCGCGGGCTTCTTGCTGTTGGAGTCGTGGTTGGCGCGGTACTGGGCGAGGTAGGCGCCCTGCACCTCGTGGAGGGTCTTCTCCTGTTCGAAGCCCTGGGCGGGTGCCATCGGCAGCATCACGGCGACGGAGACGTGCGGTTCGTCCTCGATCCGCTCGTTCTCGGCCTTGATCCGTGCGCTGACCTCCTTGAGATTGGCGGCGAAGACGAAACTGCCGTCGGTGACGCCCGTGCATTCCCTGGCGCCTTCGGGGCCGCGTTCCTCGATGCCCTTCCCGCACGCCGGGTCGGGCCCGAAGACGACGACGCCGGTCCATACGGCCGCGCTGAGGACGGTCAGGGCGACGACGAGCGCGGCCGTCTTGGTGAGCGGCCCGCCGGGGAGTCTTCCGATGAACGACGTCATGACGTGGCACCTTCCGGGACGGGCAGGTCGGGGGCCTGAGCTCCGGCCCGCAGACGGGCCGGCCAGGCGGCGGACGCCTCGCGGTAGGCGCCGTGCGCGGCCTTGTTGCCGTACAGCGTCTCCAGCGCGATGCGGACGGTGGTCAGTTCGTCCTCACGGGGAGCGAGGGTGAGCGGATCGGACAGCCGCCACAGCAGGGGCACCAGGGAGGCGACGGCTTCGTGGTGAGGACCCGGGACGTCGCTGCCGCAGGCCGTGCACGACAGGGTGGGACTGCCCGCCGGGGGTTGGTAGCCCACGCGGGGGTGGGGGGCGGCGCAGATCTCGTTGAGCGAGGTCAGCCACCCGGCGGGCGGGGCGACGGTGAACCGGTGGTGCAGGACGCAGACCACCTCCTCCACCCGGCCCAGGGCCAGCGTGTGGTGCAGATAGGTGTCGCCGCGCGGGTCGCACAGGGAGCGCAGGCGCAGCTGGGTGTCGCGCCAGCGCTCATGGGTGATGGTGGCGGCCAGCCGGTGCCGCAACAGCAGATCGAGGGCACGGTCGCCGTCGAGACATGACCGGGTGCGGTAGTCGTCGGCCTCGCGGACGCGGGCGGCGACCAACTCCTCGGAGTGGTCCTCGGGATGGGCGAAGGTCCACAGTCCGCGCCGGGTGCCCGCGTCGGCCGCGGCCGACAGCAGCACCAGACGCTCCTGCATCACGGGGTCCGGCAGGAGTTTGGTGAGGAGCGCGGGTGCGGCTTCGTCGAGGAGTTCCCGGCTGCGTATCGTGCCCGCTTCCTCGACGCGTCGCACGGCCGCGTCCGCGAGGATGCGGGCACTAGCCGCCCGGCCGCCGCTGTAGCGGGCGACGATGCGGGGCAGATGGTCGGGGTAGTCGACGGGGCTGAGCATCTCCGCGATGTGTGCGGGTTCGATGTCGGGGATGCTCAGCACCAGGGGCCGGGCCTGCGGTGCCGCGTCGCCGCCGACCTCGCTCAACGGCGGGTGCCGGTGGCCCTTGCCGAGCAGCGTGGCCAGGACCACGGGCCGCGTCGGGTCCTTGCCCGGCGCGCCGTGCCCGGAGTCGAGCAGGTGGAGGAAAGTGCGTCCGACGTCGGTGTGGGCGTTGTCGACGAGCAGCAGCGGTCTGGGCTTCTTGTTGAGCCGGCGCAGTGTGCCGTAGTTGGCGTCGATGTCGTCGAGGAGGGCGGCGACGAGATGCTCCTCGGCGGTGCGTCTGCGGTCGTCGAGCCGGCGGAAGCCGCGGACGAACTGGAAGAGCCGTTGCAGGGAGTCGCCCTGGTAGCCCTGGGAGCGGTGCAGCCGGCCGCCCCACCAGGCGAGCGCGCCCTTGTCCGGCTCGCTCCTCAACAGCTGTGCCCGCGCGGTGTCGAGGACGATTCCGGCGATGGCGTCGAGACCGGGGACGGCGGACAGCACCTGAGGGAGGTTGGCGGTGACGACGTCGAACCAGCGGCCGAGGCTCTCCCTGCGGCGGCGTACGTCGGGGTCCTCGGCGGTGATGAGGGTGCGCAGATCGGCTTCCGCCCGGCGCAGGTCGGGGGGCCGCACATCGATCTCGTCGCTGTTCTGCGGGCGCCAGGCGGTGACGACGAGGAGGCCGAGCGACAGCCGTGGGAAGGCCATCGGCCGGCCGAAGTGGCGTACCTCCAGGCCGAGTTTGTAGGCGAGGAGGTACAGCAGGTGGGTGATCCGGGAGGCGTTGGGGACGTCGTCGTCGCCGTCGGCGACGCCGGGCTCGCCGAAACCCGGAGCCCCGAGGTCGACCCGCGCGAGCGGCACCCGGCCGTTGTACGCGTCATGGACAGCACCCAGCAGGGCGGTCTTGCCGCTTCCGCTTCCGCCCACGATCCGTATCACGGGTGCACCCTTGGGATAGGCGAAGGCGACCTGGTACCCGTCCTTGTGGTGCAGTCCCACCAGCCGGGGGACGAAGTCTTCCTGCAGGGCCTGCTGACCGTACAGTCTCCCGCCCATGGCGCTCCCCCGCCTCCCCCTGCCAGCCGCGCATCATGAGATCAACTCGCCGTGCACAGAAGGAATTTACCTGACATACGCCTGCTCGGCAGAGTGTTGTGAAGGCCGGTGTCACCTGGTGCGCAACCGTGATAAAAGGGGGCCCGGCCGGGCGCGCTCCGCGGCCGGACCCGCGGCCCGGTCAGAGTTCGCGGAGCGCGGGCAGCAGCTTCCGCCCGGCCCAGTCGAGGAACGGCTCCTGCCGGTCCCCGCCGATCTGAACGAGGGCGACCTCGGTGAAGCCCGCCTCCGCGTACGGCCGCACCGCGTCGGCGAAGGCGTCCACGTCGTCCCCGCAGGGAATCTGTCCCGCGACGTCGTCGGGAGTGACGAGTTCGGTGGCCTGCTCGAAGGACTTGGGACCGGGCAGTTCGGCGTTGACCCGCCAACCGCCGAGGGACCAGCGGAACTGGTCATGGGCGCGGGCCACGGCCGCGTCCCGGTCGGTGTCGTAGCACACGGGCAGCTGGCCGACGCGGGGTTTCCCGGCGCCGCCGTACCGGTCGAAGGCGTCGAGCAGCTCCTTCTTCGGCTCGGTCGCGATGACCAGGTCGGCGTAGCTCCCGGCGACCTCGCATGAGCTGTCACCGGAGACGGCGATGCCGATGGGCACGGGCCGTTCGGGCACGTCCCAGAGTTTCGCGTCGACGACGTCGAAGTGGGGTCCGTGGTGGTTCACATGCTCGCCGTCGAGGAGCCTGCGGATGATGTCGGTGGCCTCCTCCAGCCACTCCAGGCGTTCGTGTGCGCTGGGCCAGCCGCCGCCCACCACGTGCTCGTTGAGGTTCTCGCCGGAGCCGAGGCCCAGGCGGAAGCGTCCTTCGGACAGCAGCTGGACGGTCGCGGCCTTCTGGGCCACGACGGCGGGGTGGTAGCGGGCCGTCGGACAGGTCACGAGCGTCATCAGCGGGATCGTCGAGGTGGCCTGCGCGGCGGCGCCCAGGACACTCCAGGCGTACGGTGAGTGGCCCTGGGAGTCCAGCCAGGGGAAGTAGTGGTCGGAGATGACGGAGAAGTCGAAGCCGGTCGCCTCGGCCCCGGCCACATGGCCGACGAGCTCCCGCGGTCCGGCCTGTTCCGTCATCATCGTGTACCCGATGCGCACCATGGGCTACGTCTCCTTGTCCGTGCCGTGCCACAGCGTGGTGACGTTGCAGAACTCCCGGATTCCGTGCCCGGACAGCTCGCGTCCGTAGCCGGACCGCTTGACGCCTCCGAACGGCAGGGCCGGGTGGGAGGCCGTCATGCCGTTGAAGAAGACGCCGCCCGCTTCGAGGTCCTGCGAGAACCGCTCGATCTCGTTCTCGTCGCGGGTCCAGGCGTTGGAACTGAGGCCGAAGGGCGAATCGTTGGCGAGGGCGACGGCCTCGTCGACGCCGCCGACGCGGTAGAGCGCGGCCACCGGCCCGAAAGCCTCCTCCCGGTGGATGCGCATGGTTTCGCCGACGCCGGTGAGCACGGTGGGTTCGTAGAACCAGCCGCGGTCGCGGCCGGGCGGACGCCGGGCGCCGCACTGCGCCGTGGCACCGTGGGCGAGAGCGTCGTCGACGAGCTGTTCGAGGTCCTCGCGGCCCTTCTCGGTGGCGAGGGGGCCGACGTCGGTGGACTCGTCCATCGGGTCGCCCACGGTCAGGTCCCTCATCGCGGCCGTGAACCGGTCGCGGAAGGCGTCGTGGATGTCGGTGTGGACGATGAACCGTTTGGCCGCGATGCAGGACTGGCCGTTGTTCTGCACCCGGGCGGTGACCGCGGTGGCCACGGCTCGGTCCAGGTCGGCGGACGGCATGACGATGTAGGGGTCGCTGCCGCCGAGTTCCAGCACCGTCTTCTTGACCTCGTCGCCGGCGACGGACGCGACGGAGCGGCCGGCCGGTTCGCTGCCGGTGAGGGTCGCGGCGGCCACGCGCCGGTCCCGCAGGATGCCCTCGACGGCGTCGGAGCCCACCAGCAGTGTCTGGAAGCAGCCTTGCGGGTAGCCGGCCCTGCGGAAGAGGTCCTCCAGGTACAGGGCGGTCTGCGGCACGTTGGACGCGTGCTTGAGCAGACCGGTGTTGCCGGCCATCAGCGCGGGCGCGGCGAACCGCACGACCTGCCAGAGCGGGAAGTTCCACGGCATGACGGCGAGGACGACGCCCATGGGCCGGTAGCGCACCACCGCGCGGGCGGCCCCGGAGTCCAACACGTCGGCCTCGGGCGGATGCTCGTCGGCGAGCAGTGCCTCGGCCCGGGCGGCGTACCAGCGCATCGCCTTGGCGCACTTGGCCGCTTCGGCGCGGGCGGCGGCCAGCGGCTTGCCCATCTCGGTGGTCATGGTGCGGGCGATGGCCTGCTGGTCCTGCTCCAGCAGGTCGGCGGCGCGGTTCAGCAGTGCGGACCGCTCGGCGAAGGAGGTCGTACGGTGCCTCAGGAAGGCGTCCGAGGCGAGCTGGAGGCGCCGCTCGATCTCCTCGGCGCCGAAGGGGTCGAAGGTCCGAAGCGTCTCTCCGGTCGCCGGGTTCACGGTGGCGATGGGCATGGACGGTCCTCCTGGGCTGGTGTGCTGTCTGGGTCCCGGACCCGGTCCGCCGGACCGGTCACCGATGGATGCCGCTGGTCAGCCGCAGCTGGACGTCCTTCTCCTGGTCGCCGGCCGCCATGCCCTCCTCCTGAACGTCGAAGCTGGTCGCGAGCATGTCCTTCATGCGGTCCACCGCCCAGTAGCCCCCCTGCATCTCGATCGTCACGGGAGCCGCGAGCCGTACCGGCTCGGCCTTGCCGCGGGGGTGGGACACGTCGAAGGTGGTGGTCCACACCGTCGCGTGGCCTTCGGAGACGTGCCGGGGCACCTCGGTCTCCGCGCGGTCCGAGGGGTACGCGCGGCCGAGGGCGCGGAAGACGGCGTCCGCGTCCTCGCTGGAGCAGCCGGTGACCGTGACGACGACCGACTCCGTGGGCTCCTGTGCAGTGTTCACCGTGATTCCCGCCTTCCGTTCCTGTCCCGTGACGCCCACCCGTCCACGCCGGCCGGCGCGCCCTCCCCGCCCCCTCAAGCCTCGCTCCCCGACCGCGACGGTGCGAGCGGACCGGGTCCGGGCGTGAGCGGACGCCCTGCCGGGGGTCTGCGGGTACCCAGGGGACCGACGACGATGCGTCGGTCGGAGCCGCAGGGGGTGCGGGGGTGCGGAGGCGGTTCGCCGGAGCGTGGGGGTTCGCGCCGGGGCGCGGGCGGTTCGCCGGGTCACGGCTGCGAGCGGTGCGCCAGGGGCGGCCGCAGGCGGTCTGCCGGGGCGCGGGCGGTTCGCCGGGACGCGGCTGCGGGCAGTGCGCCACGGCCCGGGCGGGGGACGGCCGGTGCGCCAGGGGCCGGCCGCGGGGCACGGGCGGTGCGCCAGGGGGCGGCCGCGGGGCACGGGCGGTGCGCCAGGGGCCGGCCGCGGGCGGTCTGCCGGGGCGCGGGGCGCGGGGGCGCGGGGGCGCGGGCGGTCTGCCAGGGCGCGGGCGGTTCGCCGGGACGCGGGCGGTTCGCCGCGACGCGGCTGCGGGCAGTGCGCCACGGCCCGGGCGCGGGACGGCCGGTGCGCCAGGGGCCGGCCGCGGGGGCACGGGCGGTGCGCCAGGGGCCGGCCGCGGGCGGTCTGCCGGGGCGCGGGCGGTTCGCCGGGACGCGGCTGCGGGCAGTGCGCCACGGCCCGGGCGGGGGACGGCCGGTGCGCCAGGGGCGGCCGCGGGCGGTCTGCCGGGGCGCGGGGGGCTCGGGCGGTCTGCCGGGGCGCGGGCGGTTCGCCGGGACGCGGCTGCGGGCAGTGCGCCACGGCCGGGGCGAGGGCGCCCGGGCATCGGTCGGCTGCGCGGGCCGATGCGGCCACCTCTTGGTGCTGCTCCTGGGTCGGTTGGCGGCCGGCGGCCGAGCCGGGGTCGCAGGCGACCGCGACGCGGTCCGGCGACAGGCAGCGGATGGCCGTGCCCGCGAGGACCTGGACCGGTCCGAAGCCGCCCGGAGTTCCTGTCGTCCCGCGAGGAGGCCGGCCGGACGCACCACGCCGCGGCCAGGTCCCCGGGACGCCGCCTGGACGTCGACCGCCTTCCGCGGCCGCGTGCGGGTGCGCGCGTCCGTTCGCCCGCGTGGCGCTGATCGAGAGGGGGCCGGCCGCCCAGGCGCGGGCCTGACGGTGGCGGACGGACAGACGGGTATGCCCTCCCGGCACCGCCCGAGGGAGCCATGTGCCGGCAGGCGCGACTGGCCGGCACGCTCCGCGCACACGGGCCGTGTACGCGCGGAGCGCACTGCGGTTGCGTGCGACGTGACGCTCACGCCCGGGCGCGACCGTCAGGAAGACACGTCCGCGCCGGCGTGCCGCTGGTGGGCCGGCGTCCCCGGCGGGACGGAACGCAGGGTCCAGCCGAGCAGTGCGACCGAGGCGACGGCCGCCGCCGCGCACCAGGTCGACACGAACGCCGTCCGCCACAGCAGCACACACGCAACGGCCCCGAGTCCGGTGAGGACGCCGAGCAGCCGCAGGGCCCGGTCCGTGGCGAGGAGCAGCGAGCCGACAGTGGCGAGGAGGTAGCCGGTCAGCAACCAGGCGGGGTGCGGCAGGCCGATGGCGTAGCCGACGGTGTGACCGCGGATGTCCGCGGTCACCGACCGGATGGCCAGAACGTGCGCGAGCGCCGCCGAGGTGGCCATGCCCGCGACCACCGGGACGGCTGACCGGACGCGGGCGTGTGCGGGTGCGGCGACGAGGACGCCGAGCGGGACCCAGACCGCGAGCACCGGCAGGGCGATGACGGCCCAGGCGGTGGTGGCGGCCCCCGCGCCACCCCCCTCGGTCCACAGGACTGCCTCGACGACCTGATGGGCGCCGAGCAGCAACGGCAGTGCGGCGAGCGGCAGATCGCGTGGGCGGCCCCGGCGCACGGTCGTGATGACACAGGCGGCCCCGACGACGGCGATCCCGGCACCGGCCGTGAGGTCGGCCGTGGCGCTCCAGCACATGAGGTCACCGTACGACGGGTGTGATCCGGCACACCGGGGCGCGCCGGGCGTACGGGAGCGATCGCGGCATAAGGGAGCGGTCCGGAGCTGCCGTTGCGCGCGGAGGGGCGGCCGGCGAGGGCGGCGCAGGGGCCCGGGGCAGGCGGCCCGGTGACGGCTCTCAACGCGACCGCCAACCACGGCAACGCCAACGTCAACGGGTAGCCGCACGGCGGTTCAGCACGTCACCCGGACCGGCGGCCCACCTCCGGGCGGACCGCCCGTCGTTTTCGCGTACCCCCCGGGGGACCAGGGCGCAAGGGCGTTGTCAGTGCCGCACGAGATGCTTGACGGTACGACACCTTCACGAGGGGAACCGCGAGATGAACGATCCCGAGCTCGCCGCCGCGCAGGCGTACGTACGGCTTCTGCAGACCACCAGAGCTGTGCTCTCCGACCCCCAACGGGCCCCGGCGGCGCTTCCGCTGTTGTCCGCGCCGATGGCGGAGGCGGACGAGGCGCTGAGCACGGTCGGACTGGCGGGCAACGAGGCCGGATTCTTCCGCCTGGTGGCGTCGTTGCACACGGCCGACCGGCAGGACAGGAGCGCCGCCTGACGACGCGACCGTCACCGCGCCTTGCGGCCGGTCCCGCCTGCGGGGCTCGGGACCGGCCGCACTGGTTGGCGACAGGTCCCGGACGAATCTCACCGGACGGGGACATCCCAAAGACGAGCGTGCACGGGCCGCGAGGGGGCGGACGTGATGAGCTTCAGCGTCCCGGCGCCGGGCCCGGCCCGCGGGTGACGGGCACACGCGCGGCGGCGTGGACCGGTGGACACCTCACCGCACGGCCTCCACCTCGAGGGCAGGCGCGTCGGACCGGTGGGCGGGCAGGTTCAGCGGCAGCGGCCTGACCTCCACGACCGGCCGCCTCGGGGCACGGGAGCCGGTCAGGATGCGCTCGGCCTCCTTGACCCGCCTGCTGAACCAGATGACCTTGCCCTGCTCCGTGCCGCAGGTGCCCCAGCTGTCGCTGAGCTTCGCGACCTTCGCGAGACCTCCCCGGGACGGGGAGGACGTGCGCACCGGCGGCAGATGCCCGTCCCGGTCGGAGACGGACGCGATCAGCCTGCGACCGGTCCAGCGCAGCTCGACCACACACGTCTTGTCGCCGCTGACGTGCTGGACGACGTTGTCGACGAGTTCGTCGACGGCGCCGCAGACGGGATTCACATGGTGCTCAAGGCTCCAGTACCGCAGATGCGCCGCGAGAATGCGCCGGATCTGGGGAATGCGCTCTGATGATGCCGGCACTTCGACTCTGCAGTGACAGGCAACCGGAACATTCATGACCGTGGCTCCTCACCGCGACGGCCCTTCATTCGCAGGATGGCCCCCGAGTACGAAGAGTGAGCCCTTGTCGCTTCTGGGTCACCATCAGAGTGCACCGGCCCCCGCCCACCCCGCAACACGCGCGGCGGGCGCCCGCTCGGCGCAAGGCCGCCCCTGGGCCTGCGCCCTTCGGCCGGATGACTGCGCCGACCGGGGGTGGAGTGCGGCGGAACCGCTTGCGCGACCTGCCCACACCTGCTCCTCCACCTCGCCCCCACCTGCTCGCTCCGCCACCTCCGATCGGGCGACATACGGGGCACATAGCTAGAATTCGGGACATGGCAGAGCGGCCTGTGACGGCGACCGCACCCGAACTCGTCGTCGAGACCGACACCGGCTCGACGGTCATGAGTCCGAGCCGGAACTACCACGTCGGGCGCGATCCCGAGAGCGACATCGTCATCGACGACGCACGGGTGTCCTGGCACCACGCGGTGCTGCGGGCCGTGGCCGATCACTGGACCGTGCAGGACGAGGGCAGCACCAACGGCACCTACACCGAAGGCCACCGCATCCACGAGTGGGGTGTCGGACCGGGCAGCGAGATCCGCTTCGGAAGTCCCTCGGACGGGCCCCGGGCCGTGCTCGTGAGCCGCGACTTCGAGCCGGCCCAGCCCTCCGCCGTATCCATGCCGTCCGCCACCGGCGCCTTCCGCGCCCCCAGCAGCGTGCGGCCCCTGCCCGCCCGCGTGCTGCGCATCGGCCGCGCCCCGGACAACGACCTGGTCGTCGACGACCTGATCGTCTCGCGAAGGCATGCCGAGCTGCGCTCCCTTCCGGACGGAACCTACGAGATCGCCGACCTCGGCAGCCACAACGGCACGTATCTCAACGGCCGCCCGATCGACCGGGCCCGGATACTGCCCGGTGACATCGTGGGCATCGGGCACTCCGCGTTCTGCCTGGTCGGCGACCAGTTGCAGGAGTTCGTCGACACCGGCGAGGTCTCGCTCGACGTGCAGGATCTCGCCGTCTCGGTGGACCGCGGCCGCAAGACGCTCCTCGACCGCGTCTCCTTCCCGGTCGGTGAGAAGTGCCTGCTGGCTGTCGTCGGCCCCAGCGGCGCGGGCAAGTCCACACTGCTGAACGCCCTGACCGGGCTGCGCCCCGCCGACGAGGGCACAGTCCTGTACGACGGCCGCGACCTCTACCGCGACTACGCCGAGCTGCGCCGGCGCATTGGGCTCGTCCCTCAGGACGACATCCTGCACGCGCAGCTGACGGTGCGCCGCGCCCTGACGTACGCCGCCGAACTGCGTTTCCCGCAGGACACTGCGCGCGCCGAGCGGCAGGAGCGGGTGGCGGAGGTCCTGCGCGAACTGGGCCTGGAACAGCGGGCGGACCAGCCCATCCACAGCCTGTCCGGCGGTCAGCGCAAGCGGGTCAGTGTGGCGCTCGAGCTGCTGACGAAGCCGTCGCTGCTCTTCCTCGACGAGCCGACCTCGGGGCTCGACCCAGGGATGGACCGGTCCGTGATGAACATGCTCCGCGGCCTCGCCGACGACGGCCGCACGGTCGTGGTGGTGACCCACAGCGTGCTGAGCCTGAATGTCTGCGACCGGCTGCTGGTCCTGGCGCCCGGCGGGCGGATCGCCTACTACGGGCCGCCGGACGACGCGCTGGCCTTCTTCGGGTTCGACCAGTGGCCGGCGGCGTTCGAGGCGTTCGAGAACGACAGGGACCGCGACTGGGCCGCAGCGTACCGGAACTCCCCGTTCCACCAGCAGTACATCGCGGGCGCCACCCGGCAGCCCAAGCGGGAGCGCGGCATTGCACCGGGCGGGCCCGTCGCTCCGCCGCCGAAGGCGCAGAGCTGGGGGGCGCAGCTGCGGACGCTGGTGCGGCGGTACACGGCGGCGCTGAGCGCCGACCGGACGTTCCTGGCCATCATGATCGCGCTGCCGTTCGTGATGGGCGCGATGACCAGGGCCCTCTCGGGCAGCCGGCTCGACCGGGAGACCGCGATGAACGCGCTGCTCATCCTCTGCGTGGGCGGGGTGCTGACCGGTGCGGCCAACGCGGTACGCGAGCTGGTGAAGGAACGGGTTATCTACCAGCGGGAGCGCGCGGTGGGGCTGTCCAGATCGGCGTACCTGATGTCGAAGGTGGTGGTGCTCGGCACGGTGACGGTGCTGCAGGCCGTGGTGCTGACCCTCGTCGGTCTGGCCGGTGTCGATCTCGGCGCGCCCGGCGGTGAGGGCGTCCTGCTGCCGCCGCTGGTGGAGATGACCCTGGCCGTGGCTCTGTTGTCGTTCACGGCGATGATGCTCGGTCTGCTGGTCTCCGCCCTTGTGCGCAAGGAGGAGGTCACCATGCCCCTCCTGGTGCTCCTCGCCATCGTCCAGGTGGTGTTCTGCGGTGCGCTGCTGAAGCTGGACGGTGTGGCGGTGATCGAGCAGTTGGCGTGGCTGGTGCCGTCGCGGTGGGCGCTCGGCGCGATGGCGGGCACGATCGATCTGGGCCGGATCGTGCCGGGGAAGCTCACGGGAGACCCGCTGTTCGAGCACACGGCCGGGGTGTGGCTGCTCGACATGGGCATGCTGGTGGTGCTGTCCGTCCTCTTCGGATTCGCGGTGGCGCGGCTGCTGCGCCGGCACGAGCCCGCGATCATGCGGAAGTAGGCCGATGACCATGTCCACCCGGGACTTCGCACCGACACATGTCGTTCCACGGTCCGGTATGCCGGCGTGGGAGGGCCCGGACACGTCACTGCCCACCGAGCCGCTGGATCCGCTGCTGCCCGTCCATCTGCTGGAACGCCGCGGTGACTGGGCGCGCATCCTGTGCGTCAACGGCTGGTCCGCCTGGGTGGACGGCCGGCTCCTCGTGTCCGTGCCGCAGGCCCCGCCGGAAGCCGGACAGCCGATGGCACGGACCGCCGATCCGCGTCCCCTGCTGGCGCGGGTGGAGGACTCGCTGGGGCGTTACCGGCGCGCGGCCGAGGACCTGGTCGGCGGCCACTCGGACGGCGAGGACTTCCGCCGCCGTACCCAGGGGCTGCGGGTGGGCCTCGTCGTCGACGGCGAGGCGATGTGGCTGTACGACGCCGAGCACGAGCGCTGGGTCTTCTGCGACGGGACCCGACTGACCACGCTGGCGGCGTCGAACGAGCCGGCGGCCTCTTCGGACGAGCCGTGGGACGAGCCGCCTCCCGCGGACCGTTCCGACCCGACGCAGGTGGTGCAGGACTCCGGCGCCGGCGACGGGCCGGGGCGGGCGCCTGCCCCGCACGGCACCCGGCTCGTCGACCCTGCCCGCCCCTCCGGCCCACTCGACGAACCCGCCCACCGGCCGCCGGGATCCGGGGAGACCCGACTCGTCGATCCCGCCCCCCTCGCCCCCTCCCGCGACCCGGACGCGGAGCACCCGGACGCGACCCGCTTCGGCCGGGGGCCGGGGCATCCGCCCACGCGCGGTGGTGAGGGCTGATGCAGGGGGCCTCTCCCTGGGCGTCCCTGCCGGTGGGCAGGCCGTCCGAGCTGGTGGGCAGGCAGGTCGCGGGCTATCTGGTGGAGCGCGAGATCGGCCGGGGCGGGATGGCGGTCGTCTACCGGGCGCGCGACCTGCGCCTGGACCGCACCGTAGCCCTGAAGCTGCTGGCCCCAGAACTGGCGCGCAACGACACGTTCCGCAAACGCTTCACCCACGAGTCGAAGGTCGCGGCCTCCATCGACCATCCGCACATCGTGCCGGTCTTCGAGGCCGGTGAGACCGACGGACTGCTCTACATCGCGATGCGGTACGTCGCCGGCCAGGACCTGCGGGTCCTGCTGGACCGCAAGGGGCCGCTGCCGGCCGCCGCCGCGGGCCGGATCGCCGCGCAGGTCGCGTCCGCGCTCGACGCGGCGCACGCGCACGACCTGGTACACCGGGACGTGAAGCCCGGCAACATCCTGGTCGCGGAGGGCACCGACAGCGAGCATCCCGAGCACGTCTACCTGACCGACTTCGGTCTGACGAAGAAGTCGCTGTCCCTGACCGGATTCACCACGGTCGGTCAGTTCGTCGGCACGCTGGACTACGTGGCGCCCGAGCAGATCTCGGGGCGTCCGGTGGACGGGCGGTGCGATGTGTACAGCCTGGCGTGCGTCGTCTTCGAGACGCTGGCCGGTGCTCCGCCGTTCCGCCGTGAGGACGACATGGCGCTGCTGTGGGCCCACCAGTACGATCCCGCTCCGCCACTGACCCCGCAGCGCCCCGATCTGCCCCCGGCGGTCGATCGCGTGCTCGCCACGGCGCTGGCGAAGCGTCCGGAGGACCGCTACGACTCGTGTGGGCGGTTCGTCTCGGCCCTGCGGGCCGCGACGGCGGGCGCCGGTGCGCCGGTGCGTACGCCCACGGCGGTGGTCGGGCGGGGTACGTCACCGGCCGAGGAGCCCGGTCCGCCGCCCGGACCGCCGTCCTGGGCACGGCCGGTCTTCCGCGGTCCGCGGGGCGGCGCGGGTCGCTGACGAGCCCGCCGGTCCGCTGACGGCGCGTTCACGGAGTCGTCGCCCGGTCCCCAGCGGCGGCGCGGTCCATGAAGCCATCCCAGTCCGCAGGGCACGCGTTCACCGAGTCCTCCCCCGCTCACTGGCGGCGGGGGTTCACTGAGGCGTCCCCCGTTCCTCGGGGGGCGTTCACCAAGGCATCCCCCGTTCCACCGAGGGGTTCACCAAGTCGTCCCCCTTTCCGCGGGGCGGCGCGGGTGACTGAGGCACCCCCGGTCCACTGCGGCGCGTTCACTGAGGCGTCCCCCGCTCCCCGGGCGGCGCATTCACCGAGTCCTCCCCCCGGCTCCCGACGGCGGCACGGTTCATGAAGGCGTCCCCCGTCCGCAGGACGGAGCGGTTCACTGAGGCATTCCCCGTTCCACCGAGGGGTTCACCAAGTCGTCCCCCATTCCGCGGGGCGGCGCGCCACCGAGGCATCCCGCGGCTCCCGGCGGCGCGGGTGACTGAGGCACCCCCCGCTCCCCGGGCGGCGCATCACCCGTCCCCCCATTCCGCGGGGCGGCGTGGTTCACCACGGCATCCCCCGCTCCCCGGCGGCGGCGCGGTCCATGAGCGCGTCCCACAGTCCGTCCGCGGGCGTCGCGTTCACTGAGGCGCCGGGACCTCGCCGCGCCGGTGGAGCCGCGAGGCGATCAGCCCGCCGATGAACCCGGCCACGAGACCCCAGCCGGCGCCGATACCGACCGCCTGCAACAGGTACGGCCGCAGGAACACCTCGCCCCCCAGGTCGCCACCCAGGTCGCCGATGCCGAGGAGGGACAGGCCGAAGTGCGCGGAGAGGCGTACGAGGAGACAGGCGCTGGGCACCGTGAGCGCGAGCGCGACCGCCATGTGCAGGGCGTGCTCGAAGGGCCTCATCCGGGCCGGTGACCGCACCGCCATGAGGACGGCGGAGGCCAGGACCAGCAACGCGGCGACGACGAGCAGCCACCAAGCGCGTCCGTCCCGCTCGGTGAGCGTCCCGAGGTCGAGGGCGGAGATGTCCTCGGTGCGCAGCACCTCGTCGAGGAGCCTTGGCATCGGCAGTCCGAACGGGCCCTGGACCCTGCCCTCCCAGGCGGTGCCGAGGCCGGTTGTGAGCGCGAGCCACATCAGGTTCGGCAGTCCGAGGAGGATCACGGCGAGGGTGTCGGCCGGATGCCCGCGGGTCGCGGCGACGACCAGACCGATGACGACGCCGATGGCCAGCGCGGCGAGGAGCAGGGCGACCATGGCGTACGCGGCGGGGCGCACGGCCTCCTGGAACCGCAGCAGTCCGGCGGGCAGCGGTGCGCCGCGGGAGACGAGCAGGGCCAGAGCGAGCACGCCGAACAGCCACAGCATGGCGATGACCAGAGTCTGCGGCACCTCGGTGCGGAAGCCGACGCGCGGGGTGGCGTCGAGGAGGTCCTCGATCAGTCCGCCGGTGGGGTCTTCGATCGGGATGGTGAAGGTGTGGCGGGCGAGTGCCGCGAGTCCGATGAGCGCCAGAAGCCACAGCGCGGCGAGCCGCAGCGCCCAGCCGGCGAGTTCGGGCGCGGAGGCGACGGCCCGGTGGCGCAGGGGGCGCAGGAATCCGGCGGCCACCGCGAGGGCGCCGGCCACGGTCACGGACAGCGGCACGGCGGTGAGTGCCGCGTCCGCCTCGGCGATCGCCCCGGCCTCGCCGGCGATCTCGATCGAGCCGCCGACGGCCATGACGACGGTGGCCGCCAGGACCTGGACGAAGGCTCCGTCGGGCAGGTCGGCCGCGCCGGCCGCCCACAGGCCGAGCGCGGCGGTGACGACCATGGCGACGAGGCCGCCGAGCACGGCCGCGAGCGCGTGGGGCCAACCGTGGGCGGCGCGTGCCGTACCGGTCGGGGGCTTCGTCGTTGCATGCTGACTCACGCTGCCACGCTAAGCAGGGCCGGACCGCCGCGCGCCCCGGGTGGGCCGACCGCGTCGGCTTGCGAGGCGAACGGAAGCGGAGCAGACAATAGGCACGGAAAGTGACATAGCGGAGCAGACCGTCTCCTCCGCCTTCCTACCTCCCGGGAAAGAAGAGCCGTGAGCACCGAACCGCCGCCGTCCGACCGGCCCACCGGTCCCCCTTCGGGCCCGCTGTCGGGCCCCACGCAGACCGGCGGCCGGACGCCGCCGCCTCCCGGCGGCACCTGGGGCGGTCCGCCAGGAGGACCCGGCGGACCAGGAGGTCCAGGCGGGCCGGGCGGGCCGGGCGATTCCGGTGGCGCGCACGCGGGTCCCGGCGGTCCCGGCCGCCCGTGGTGGCGGTCGGCTCCGCGCATCGCCGTGCTCGCGTGCGTCCTGGTCGCGGCCGTGGTGCTGTCCGTCGTGCTGACGCGGCCCGACGGCGGCTCCGCCCGCGCCGGTGAGGTGTTCCTGCAGAGTGCGGGCACCAGCGGGCCCGACCCGTTCACCGAGTCGACCGCGCGGGAGGCGTCGCCAACGGCCGTGCCGACCCCGAAGGTGTCGAAGGGGACATCGCCCGGCACGACGGGGACGCCGCCCGTGCGGGGCTCTGCCCCGGGTCTGTACGGCGGTAGCCGCAAGATCTCCAGCTGCGACGTGGAGAAGCAGATCACCGCGCTGACCGCCGCCCCGGCCAAGAACCGCGCGTTCGCCGGGGCCCTGGACGTCGCGGCGGACAGCGTACCGGCGTATCTCCGCGCGCTGACGCCCGTTCAGCTGCGCGTGGACACGCGGGTCACCAACCACGGCTATCGCGACGGGAAGGCGACCCCGTACCAGGCCGTCCTGCAGGCGGGCACCGCGGTGCTGATCGACGACCGCGGCGTGCCCCGGGTGCGCTGTGCCTGCGGCAATCCCCTGGCCCCGCCCGTGGCGCAGGAGAGCCCACGCACGATGGGCAAGCCGTGGCCCGGCTATCGCGCCTCGAACGTCGTCGTCGTCGTGCCTGCGGCCACCGCCGTGAATGTCTTCATCCTCTTCGACGCCGATGCGAAGAAGTGGATCGCGCGTCCGGCCGGTGACACCGGCGGGCGTGACAAGCAGACGGAGCCGCCGAAGCCCAAGCCGTCCACAGCACCGCCCAAGCACACCACCGCGCCACCGGAGTCGCCCACCTCCGAGGAGCCGCCGACAGAAAAGTCCCCGCCGACAGAGGACTCCCCACCGACAGAGGAGGCGCCGACGACAGAGGAGGCGCCGACGCCCGCGCCGCCGACGGAGTCCGACCCCACCCCCGGGGAGCTGCCCCCGCCGCCCGGCGAGCCCTCGGTGCCGGCGCCCGAGTCCGGCCCGGAGTCCGCGCCCGAATCCCCGGACTCCGAGGAGGCCCCGGCCGCGCCTTAGAGCACAACTCCCCCTTCCGCAAGGGGGCGTGAGCCGCTGTCGCCGGACGCGGCTATGGGCCACGTCACCATTCCTCCCGCAGGCCGCCGGTTTCTACTGTGACCGGCATCCACTCGCCTGCGGGAGGCCCGGATGTCACTGCCTGCAAGCCCCCGGCCCGGGGGCCTCGTGTCCGTCGGACGGCTGGTCGCCGTCATCGCCGTGCTGCTCGGCTGCCTGTGTTCGGCCCCCGCCCCCGCTGCCCACGCGGCCGTCCTGCTGGAACGCGTCACCGCTTTCGGCAGCAACCCCGGCAATCTGGCGATGTACGTCCACCGGCCCGCCTCGCTCCCGGCCGCGCCCCCGGTCGTCGTCGCCCTGCACGGCTGTACGCAGAGCGCCCAGGTCTACGCCGACAACTCGGGCCTCGCCGACTTCGCCGCCCGCCACGGCTTCCTGCTGGTCCTCGCCCAGACAACGGCGTCGAACAACGCGAGCAGTTGCTTCAACTGGTTCCAGGCGGCGGACAACCGGCGCGGGCAGGGCGAGGCGGCCTCCGTCCGGCAGATGGTCGCGCATGCCGAGAGCGCGTACGGCGCCGACCCGTCCCGCACCTTCGTCACCGGCCTGTCGGCGGGTGGTGCGATGACCGCGGTCATGCTCGCCGCCTACCCCGATGCGTTCGAGGCCGGGGCCGTGATCGCGGGGATCCCCTACGACTGTACGAAGGACATGGGTCCGTTCCCGTGCATGAGCCCCGGCACCGACCGGACGCCCGCCGTGTGGGCGCAGCGGGTGCGCGACGCGTACCCGTCGTACACCGGGCCGTGGCCCCGGGTGGCGATCTGGCACGGCGACAGCGACACGACGGTCGCCCCGATGAACGCCGGTGAGCTCAGGGACCAGTGGACCGCCGTGCACGGCCTCGGCCAGGCGCCGGACAGGACCGGCACCATCGGAGCCAACGGGACGCGGCGTGAACAGTATCTGGGCACCGGCGGCCAAGTCGCCGTCGAGGTGGACCGGGTGCCGTCGACGGGGCACGGCACGCCGGTGGATCCCGGCACCGGACCCGATCAGTGCGGTGCGACCGGCACGCCGCACTTCATCGACTCGATCTGTTCCAGCCGCTGGGTGAGCGAGTTCTTCGGCCTGACGGGCGGCGGGGATCCGGACCCGGGCGGGCTGCCCGCGCCGGGAGGGCTCGCGGCCGCGGGAGCCGACGACACCTCGGTGTCGCTGCGGTGGAGCGCGGTCGACGGCGCGGCCGGGTACGTCCTGTACCGCGACGGCGTCCAGGTCGCCGCCCCCGCGGGCACCTCCTTCACCGACACCGGTCTGGCCGCCGGCTCGGCGTACGTCTACAGCGTGGCCGCACGGGACGCGCAGGGCGCCGAGGGCTCTCGCTCCGGGGCGGTCACGGCGTCGACCACCGGGCAGGGCGCGGCCTGCTGGACGGGCAGCAACCACGCGCATGTCCAGGCGGGCCGGGCGACCACCACCGGCGGCTACGCGTACGCCAAGGGATCCGGCCAGTACATGGGCCTCAACAACACGTTCGTCACCCACACGCTCAAGGAGTCGCCGGCCGGTCACTTCGTCGTCGCCGACGGCTCCTGTCCCTGACCCCCCGTGCCGACCCCTCTCTCAGGCGGCTTCTTCGTGCTGTTCGCCACGCCGACGCCAGGCACCGCATCGCTGCCCTCGCACCGCCGCGGACGCGTCCGGTCCCACCGGACCGTCCGCGCGGCAGCCGTGGCCGCCCTGCTGCTGGCGTCCACCACCGTCCCGGCCACCGCCTCCCAGGACTCCGCCGGCGGACACTGCACCCGGATCGCGGCGCTGCGCGTGCCGGGTGCCGGGCACCAGGAGGTGTCGTGTCTCGCCGAGTTGACGACGGCGGGCACGATCGAGTCCGGTCACACCGATCGGGCGGACTGGGCCGGGCTCACGCCCGCGGGTCTGGCCACCTCCAGCGGTGTGCCGGGCATCCAGATCGACGGCTGGTTCCCCGACGACTCGGCCGGCAACACCAACCACGGCTGGGCCCACGACTCCCAGTTCGTCGTCCGGCTGCCCGACCGGTGGAACGGCGGTCTGGTCGTGGCCGGTTCGCCGGGTGTGCGGGAGCAGTACGCGAACGACCGCGCGATCTCGGACTGGGTGCTGTCCCGCGGCTACGCGTTCGCCGCGACGGACAAGGGCAACACCGGGACGGCGTTCCACCGCGACGGCGCCCGACCGGGCGACGCGATCGCCGAGTGGAACGAGCGGGTCACCCAGCTCACCCGGGCCGCCCGCGCGGTCGTCGCCCAGCGCTACCACCGGCCGCCGTCGCGCACGCTGGCCACCGGCATGTCCAACGGCGGCTACCTGGTGCGCTGGCAGTTGGAGAACCATCCGGAGCTGTACGACGGCGGGGTGGACTGGGAGGGCAATCTGTGGCGTGCGCAGGGCCCGAACCTGCTCACCTTCCTGCCCCCGGCGCTGCGCAGCTATCCCGTGTACGCAGCAGGCGGCGCGGGGGCCGAGGAGGCGCACCGCCGGATGCTGGCCGCCGGGTACCCGGCGGGCTCCGAGTTCCTCTGGCCGTTCCACCACCGGTACTACTGGGACCTGACCCAGCGCATCTACCGCGAGGAGTTCGATCCGCACTTCGACGGTGCGACGGAGGCGGGGACCCCGTTCTGCGCTCCCGGCACGCCCGCGTGCGACGCCGACTACGTGTACGGGGAGCGGCCGCGCGAGGTGACCGACGCGGTCGAGCGGATCGCTCTGACGGGCAGGATCGGCAAGCCGCTGATCACCCTGCACGGCACGCTCGACGTGCTGCTGCCCATCGGGCAGGGCTCCGATGTGTACGCGCGGAGGGTGCGCGAGGAGGGACGCGGGAAGCTGATGCGGTACTACCGCGTCGAAGGCGGCACACATGTGGACTCGCTGTACGACGCGTTCCCGGACCGGCTGCGTCCCCTGACGCCGTGCCACCGTTCGGCGTTCACCGCCCTGGAGGACTGGATCGGGGAGGGCAGGGCGCCCGCGCCGAGCCGTACCGTGCCGCTGCCCAGCGCGGGCGAGGGCGACGGGCGCGATCTGCTCCATCGCTGTTCGCTGGGCGGCTGAGAACGGTCTCCCCCGCCCTGGCGCTTCGGGTTACCGGAGAGTAAGAATGCTGCCCATGGCATCTTCACCCGACATCGGCGCCCCCGTCCCCGACTTCACCCTCCCCGGTGGCGTCCTGACCGGAGGCACCGACGGCACGTTCGAACGGCGCGACTTCACACTCAGCGAGCAGCGGGGCCGGCCGCTGGTCCTCGCCTTCTACCCCGGCGACGAGACCGCCGTGTGCACCAAGCAGCTGTGCTCGTACTCCAGCGGTCTGGAGACGTTCACGGACATCGGCGCCGAGGTGTGGGCGATCAGCCCGCAGGGGGTGGACAGCCACGAGGCCTTCGCCCGCAGGCACGGGCTGCGGATGCCGCTCCTGGCCGACACCGACCGGACGGTGGCGCGGGCGTTCGGCATCGCGGCGCCGGGGATCGGGCTTCGTCGCGCGGTGTTCCTGGTCGCCGCCGGCGGGGCGCTGCACTGGAAGCACGTGGGCCTGTTCGGGGCGACCTTCCAGTCGGCGGACACACTGGCCCGCCACCTCAGGGCTCTCCAGGAAGCGTGAGGCGGCGGGCCGGGTGTCCTCCGGTCAGGCCCCGCGGAACAGTCGCAGGGTGACCAGCTCGAACGGGCGCAGGATCAACAGGACGGCTCCATTGGCCAGTTCGGGCCGGGCCGCGTCGGCGAGCGGGCGCTCCAGCAGGTCCGTCGCCGCGACGGCGGTGGCGGTGAAGCCCGGGACGACCCGCGTCCGGGCCCGGCCGCCCACCGACTCGTAGAGCCGCACCACCACGTCTCCGCTGCCGTCGTCGGCGAGCTTCACGGCACTGACGACGACGGCGTCGTTGTCGACGGTGACCAGCGGGGCGACGGGGGTGTCACCCGTGACGCGCCGCTCGGGCAGGTTGATGCGAAAGCCCTCGCGGACGGCGTCCGCGATCGACGCGCCCGGCACCAGGGCGTGCCGGAAGCGGTGCACGCCCTGATCGGTCTCGGGGTCGGGGAAGCGGGGCGCGCGCAGCAGGGACACCCGCAGGGTCGTGGTGGTGCCGGAGCCGGCCGCGCGCACGGTGCGAGTCACGTCGTGGCCGTAGGTCGAGTCGTTGACCAGCGCGATGCCCCAGCCCGGTTCCTCCACGTGCACGAAGCGGTGGTTGCACGCCTCGAACTTGGCCGCCTCCCAGCTGGTGTTGGTGTGGGTGGCCCGGTGGAAGTGGCCGAACTGGGTCTCGGAGGCGTACCGCTCGGCGTGGATGTCGAGCGGGAAGGACGCCTTGAGGAACTTCTCCGTCTCGTGCCAGTCGACCTCGGTGTCGATGTCGAGGCGCTTCGCGCCCGGCGCGAGCGTGAGCACCTGCGTGACCCTCGACGCGCCGAAGCTGCGCACGACGCGCACGGCCGCGGACGACCCGGCGTCGACCGCGCGGACCTCTTCGGCCTCGGTGAGGTCGGTGACGCTGTTCCGGTAGAACGCGTCGACGTCCCAGGCGTCCCACATGTTCGGGAAATCAGGGTGGATCTGGAGGAGGTTCGCCGCCCTGCCGGGGGCGACGGTCTCGCGTTCGGCGGCGATGTCGTACGCGGACACGACCAGGCCCCGGGTGTCGATCCGGACCCTCAGCAGTCCGTTGTCGAGGACGAACCCGCCCCCTTCCCCACCCGTCAGGCGGGCAGTGCCGCCGACGGCGGACACGGCGGCACCGCCGGCCGCGACACCGTGGCGCTCGTGCGGGGCGGCGTTGAAGACCAGCTCCCGGCCGGCCGCCGGGTCTCCGGCGAGCGCCCGCTGGGCCGCGCCGACGATGCCGTTCAGCTCCATCGCGACGGCCGCGTAGGTCTTCTCCGCCTCACGGTGCACCCAGGCGATGGACGAGCCGGGCAGGATGTCGTGGAACTGGTGCAGCAGGACGGTCTTCCAGATGCGGTCCAACTGCTCGTACGGGTAGGCGAAGCCCACCCGTACGGCCGCGGTCGACGCCCACAGCTCCGCCTCGCGCAGCAGGTGCTCGCTGCGCCGGTTTCCCTGCTTGGTCTTCGCCTGGCTGGTCAGGGTGGCGCGGTGCAGCTCCAGGTAGAGCTCGCCGACCCACACGGGCGGAGCCGGATAATCGGCCTCGGCCTTGGTGAAGAACTCCCCGGGGGTCTCCCACTTCACGGTCGCCGACCCTTCGAGGTCGCGTAGCCGGGCCGCCTTGGCGACCATCTCGCGGGTGGTGCCGCCGCCGCCGTCGCCCCAGCCGGTCGGCGCCAGCGAGTGCCTCGCTGCGCCCTTGTCCTTGAAGTTCTTCGCCGCGTGGGCGATCTCGCTGCCCTTCATCGAGCAGTTGTAGGTGTCGACGGGCGGGAAGTGCGTGAAGATGCGCGTGCCGTCGATGCCCTCCCAGAGGAAGGTGTGGTGGGGGAACGTGTTCGTCTGCGACCAGGAGATCTTCTGGGTGAGCAGCCATTTGGCGCCCGCGGCCCTGATGATCTGGGGCAGTCCGGCCGCGAACCCGAACGTGTCGGGCAGCCATGCCTCGTCGTTCTCGATGCCGAACTCGTCGAGGAAGAAGCGCTTGCCGTGCACGAACTGCCGTGCCATGGCCTCCGAGCCGGGCATGTTGGTGTCGGACTCGACCCACATGCCGCCGGCCGGCACGAACCGGCCGTCGGTGATGGCCTTCTTGACCTTGGCGTAGACCTCGGGCCGGTGTTCCTTGATCCAGGCGAACTGCTGCGCCTGCGACATGGCGAAGACGAACTCCGGTTCGTGCTCCAGCAGTGCCGTCATGTTGGAGGTCGTACGGGCGACCTTGCGCACCGTCTCGCGCAGCGGCCACAGCCATGCCGAGTCGATGTGGGCGTGGCCGACGGCGCTGATGCGGTGGGCGGAGGGTTCGGCCGGGGCGGCGAGGACGCCGGCGAGCTGTTCACGGGCGGCCGCGGCGCTGCCGCCCACGTCCTGGAGGTCGACGCGGTCCAGCGCGCGGCCCACGGCGCGCAGGATGTCGTGGCGGCGGGCGCCGTCCGCGGGGAGCTCGTGCATCAGCTCGCCGAGCACTTCCAGGTCCAGCACGAGCTGCCACACGACCTCGTCGAAGACGGCGAGGTCCATGCGGGCGAGCCGGTACTGCGGCTCGCTGCCCGCGGTCTCCTTGTCGCCGAGCCTCGTCGGCACGAAGGGGTGGTAGTCGAGGATCACCGGGTTGGACGCGGCCTCGACGTGCAGCTGGACCTCTTCGCCGCCGGCGACGGGTGCGCCGATGCGGACCCACTGGTTGCGCGGGTTGAGGCCCTTCACCGGGGTGCCGTCGGGGCGGTAGACGAGACCCTCGCACTGGAAGCCGGGCATGTTCTCGTCGAAGCCGAGGTCGAGGACCGCCTCGACCGTACGGCCTGCCCACTCGGTCGGCACCGTCCCGGTGACGGTGAACCAGCTGGTGCCCCACGGAGCACCCCAACGGTCGCCGGCGGCGATCGGCGCGGGCGTCGCGGCGAGTCCTTCGGCGACCGGGACGGGCTCGCCCGGCGCGTTCCACACGGCCACGTCGAGCGGCACGGATGCGGGGTACACCGCGGGGCGGATGCGTTCGTCGAGAACACGCTTCAGGCGTGCCTCGACGAGAGTGCGGTCGTCATGCATGAGGGGTGCTCCGGGGGCGGGTGGGGCGTTACCAGGGGTGGTCGGAGGTTGCGGCGGTGGACACGGTGTACAGCTCCCCCACCGCGCGGAGTTCGAACCGGGCGGCCCGTTCACCCTGTTCCGGCTTCGGGCAGGGGACGAAGTGGGCCCGCCGGCAGTCGCGTCGAGGAAGCGCCGTGTCCCGTCAGGCAGGACACGGTGCAGGGTGTAGTCGTGCACGGCGCCGGGGGCGGGCCGCCAGGCGAGGCGCAGGCCCGCGGCGGAGGCGTCGGTGACGCGCAGGGCCGTCGGAGCGGCGGGGGCGGCTACGGTCCCGGCGTGCACGGCGAGGGCGCCGAGCCGCCATGTCACGGGGCCGCCGCTGCCGGTGAGCCGTACGCGATGGCATGGACGGTGCCGGTCAGGCCCGCGAGCCGTACGGTTCGTGTGCTCCATCCCGCTCCGGCGGTGCCGACGGGCAGTTACGCGTAGGGCGTGGCCGGCCCGGGCCGGCCGCTTCGGCGGTGGCGACGGCCGGTTCGACGGTGACCTCGCCCGCGTCGGCGCGGTGGGTCAGTGGGTCAGTTCGACGACGGTGTCCGCGGCGAGTGGCACCGGGTGGCGTACAGGTCGAGCGTGGCGGGCGCGTCGAGGGTGCCGTCGACGCGAAGGCTGCTGCCGCCGTGCCAGGTCGAACCCGACCGCCGGCCGGGTGCCGGCGGTGCGGAGGACCGGCCCGCTCGGTGGTGCAGGTGCAGGTGCAGGTGCAGGTGCCGCTGTCGGAGCTGATCGAGCGGGAGAGCACGGCTCCGTTGCGTGCCGTCAATTAGGGCTTCCGGGTCCATACTGGCTCATAAGAGAGCCAGAATGGGTAACCGATAGCCATGGCCACTTACAGTCAATCGGCTCAGGACGCCGCCACGGTGCTCGCCGCAGGCGAGGGAGCGCCGGCGGTCATCGTCTTCCTCCTCGTGGTGCTCGGCCTGCTGGTCCTGCTCGTGTGGATCGTCTGGCAGGTGGGTGCCAGAAGGCGGCGCGACACGCCCCCCTCGCGGGAGGAGCAGCCCGTTCCGCCAGACCATCAGACCCACGTCGAGAGCCGTCTCGAGCCGGACGAGCTGGACCCGACCCAGGGACACCAGGCTCCCGGCCGACTGACCCCGCACGAACTGCACGGCTACGGGAACATGCCGTCCCGGCTTGCCCCCGAGAAGGAGCCCCCGCGCGATGCCGACGACAGCGGCGGAGCCTTCGGCAGCGGCGGCCACGGCGGTTGAGCCCGTCCGCAGCGGCTGACCGCTGCACCGGACACCGCTGAGCCGGGGACCGCGCAGGTCCCCGGCTCAGCTTCGCCGGCTCGGCATCTCGGGCTCAGCTTCTCGGGCTACGAAGCGCTCAGCCTCTCAGCGCCTCTCAGCGGCCTCCATGCGCCGCAGCCTCGCGGCCCGGCTCGGCCCGGCTCGGCCGGGCTCGTCCTCCGCCCGCTCTCGGCCCCCTCAGCCAGGCTCGTCGTCCGCCCTGCCTCCGTCGCCGGGCGCCCCGGCACCACCCCCACCGCCACCGGAGTCACCGTACGAACCGGCGACGAGCCGCCGTGACCAGCGGCAGACCAGCAGGAGCAGCCCCACCAGAGTGAGCACCCAGGCCCCGGCGAACGCCCAGATCAGGGGCGGTGACGAGGACGACGCGGCCATGACCAGCAGCGTCGCGGTCACCGCACCACAGAGACAGGTCCCGCCGGCGAGCAGATGCCTGCGGAACCCGCTCGGGGCTCGCCGGAACGGCGGTCCTGTGCGCATCGTCCGCAGGTGCCGGTCGAGGACCGCGTCGGCTCGCAGATCCCTTTCGATCGCAGCGAGTATCGCGCGCTCCCTCTGGGACAGTCCGGCTCCGTCCATTACCCGCGCCTCCCATACGCAGTCGGGCGGATGTACGGGGTGGCTCAGTCCTCACCCCGGACGATGGTCGTCTCGGCACCTCTGTCGGCCCGGTCCGCCTCGCCGCCTCTGCGGACGATGGCGGGGACGCACGTCCGCACCCGTTCGTGTTCCGGTATCTCGCTGCTCATCGGCTCGGTGTCGGCCTGGGGGTCCACGGCTGACATCTCCTCTTGTCCCTCGGTCCCGGCAGTCCTGAGGCATCGCCGGGGCCCGGCTTGTCGTTGACGTGAGATGCGGGTACCCGCAAGCCCGGCCGCCAGTCCCGACAAAAGGGATGAAAGGCCGGAGAGGCAGGCTTCGGTCGCGGCGGACGGGGCACTCGCCCGGCATGCCGAACGACCCAGAGACCCCGCCCCTGGCCGCCCCGCCGCACACCACCGAGTCGCACTGGCTGCGCACGAGCGGCACCACCTCGTATCCGCCCGTGGCCGAGAACAAGACGGTGGACACCGTCGTGGTCGGCGGCGGCATCGCGGGACTGAGCACCGCCTGGGAACTGACCCGGGCCGGGCGTTCGGTCGCCGTCCTGGAGGCGGACCGCATCGCCTCCGGCGTCACCGGCTTCACCACCGCGAAGCTCACCGCCCAGCACGGGCTGCGGTACGAGCGGCTGCGCCGCACGCGCGGACCCGAGGGCGCCAAGCTGTACGCGCGCTCACAGCAGGCGGCGGTCGAGCGGGTGGCCGAGATCTCCGCGGAACTGCGCGTCGACTGCGAGCTGGAACACGTACCCGCGTACACCTACTCGCGCGACACCGCGCAGCGCCCCGCCCTGCGGGCCGAGGCCGAGGCCGCACGGGCGGCAGGCCTGGACGCCTCGTACGTCGAGGTGACGGGTCTGCCCTTCACGGTGGCAGGCGCCGTGCGCATCGACGGTCAGGCGCAGTTCCACCCGCGCAAGTACCTTCTCGCGCTGGCCGCCGACATCACCGCGTACGGCAGCACCATCCATGAGCGCAGCCGGGTGACCGGGCTGCGGGAGGGCAGGCCGTGCCAGGTCACGACGGAGAACGGCTGGACGGTCACGGCGCGCGACGTCGTCGTCGCGACCCACTTCCCCGTCTTCGACCGGGCGCTGCTGTTCGCCCGGATGTCGCCGCGCCGTGAACTGGTCGTCGCGGGTCCCGTCGCCGCCGACCGGGATCCGGACGGGATGTACATCTGCGAGGAGGGCACCAAGCGATCCGTGCGCACGGCGCCCCTCGGCGACGGCAGCCGACTGCTCATCGTGACCGGGGAGAGCTTCACGCCCGGCACCGCCGACACGGCCGAGAGGTTCCGCCGTCTGGACGACTGGATGCACGCCCATTTCCCGGTGGCCGAGACGCGCTACCGCTGGGCCGCCCAGGACAACGACCCCAGCGACTCGGTCCCGCTGATCGGCACGTTCCACCCGGGGGCCCGCCACACGTTCGTGGCGACCGGCTTCGGCGGCTGGGGCATGAGCAGCGGTGTGCTGGCCGGACGGCTGATCGCCGAACTGATCTGCGCCGCCCCTCCCCCGTGGACGGAGCTGTACGACCCGCGCAGACTGTGGAGCACGCTGCGCGAGGCGCCGACGATGCTCTCCCAGCAGGCCGAGGTCGCCCAGCACTTCGTCGGCGACCGCCTGCGCACGACCCATGTCGACTCGGCCGACGAGATCCCGGCCGGCACCGGCGCGGTCGTCCGTCTGAACGGGCGGCGCAGCGCGGTGTACCGCGACGACGCGGGCCTCTGCCACGCCGTTTCCGCACGCTGCACACATCTGGGCTGTCTGGTGTCGTTCAACTCCGTGGAGCGCACGTGGGAGTGCCCGTGCCACGGTTCCCGGTTCGGCGTCGACGGATCGGTGCTCCAGGGACCGGCCGTACGCCCGCTCGAACAGCGCGATCTCGAGGGCCCGCACTCCCCGGACACGGACGAGGCCTGAGCCGAGTGCGGGAGGCGGTCCATTCGCCGGGGCGCTCGGCGAGCGTGACGGCGTGATCCGTCACAGGCTGGGAGGAGCAGCCGCCGCTGGGCGGCCCACGGTTCGGTGAACGGGACACGGAAAGGCGCCAGGCGTGGAAGAAAGCAGGCGACAGGGGAGCGTGGACACCGCCGATGCCGCGGACGCCCACCGCTCCGTCCTCACCCTCCGTGTCAACAACGTCGCGTACACGATCTCCCTCGACCACCGCACCACCGTGCTGGACGCCCTGCGTGAGCGGCTGGACGTCACGGGGCCGAAGAAGGGCTGCGACCACGGCCAGTGCGGTGCGTGCACGGTGCTGGTCGACGGCAGGCGGATGCTCGCGTGTCTGCTGCCCGCCGTGTCCTTCGACGGGTCGCGGATCATCACGGCCGAAGGGCTGGCCGCGGATGGGCGGCTGCATCCGCTCCAGGAGGCGTTCGTGAGACGCGACGCCCTGCAGTGCGGGTACTGCACTCCGGGTCAGATCTGCTCGGCGGTCGGCATGCTGGCCGAGGCCGCGCAGGGTCACCCCTCCCAGGTGACGGCCGTGGACCACCCGGGCGGTGCGGTCGAGCTGACGCGCGAGGAGATCGGCGAGCGCATGAGCGGCAACGTGTGCCGCTGCGGTGCCTACCCGAACATCGTGGCCGCGATCGAGGACGTCGTCGAGGAGTGAGCCAGTGAAACCGTACGGCTATGTCCGCGCCATGAGCCCCGAGCAGGCCGTCGAGGCGTATGCCGCCCACCCCGGGGCCCAGTACCTCGCCGGCGGCACCAACCTGGTCGATCTGATGAAGCTCGGCGTCGCCGCTCCCGACGTGCTGGTCGACGTCCGGCGGCTGCCGCTGGACGGCGTCGACGACACTCCGGACGGGGGTCTGCTGATCGGTGCGACGGTACGCAACAGCGATCTCGCCGCGCATCGGGCCGTACGCTCGCGCTACCCCGCCCTGTCGCAGGCGCTGCTCGCCGGGGCGTCGGGTCAGCTGCGCAACGCGGCGACGACCGGCGGCAACCTCCTTCAGCGCACCCGCTGCACGTACTTCCAGGACCTCTCCAAGCCCTGCAACAAGCGTGTGCCGGGGACGGGTTGCCCGGCGAGGGAGGGGGTACACCGTGACCTGGCCGTCCTCGGGCACTCCGCGCACTGCGTCGCCACGCACCCCTCCGACATGGCGGTCGCGCTCGCCGCGTTCGACGCCTCGGTGCGGCTGCGGGGCACGGGTGGCGAACGGGCCCTTCCGGTCACGGAGTTCCACCGCCTGCCCGGCGACCGTCCGGACCGGGACACCGAGATCGGCGACGGCGAGCTGATCACCGCCGTGGAGCTGCCCCGGCCGCCGGACGGCGCGCGTTCGGTGTACCGCAAGGTCCGCGATCGTGCCTCGTACGCCTTCGCGCTGGTCTCCGTCGCGGCGGTCCTCGCCGTCGAGGACGGCCGGATCCGGCATGTCGCGCTCGCCTTCGGCGGGCTGGCGCACCGTCCGTGGCGGGCCTGGACGGCCGAGGAGCGGCTGGTCGGCGCGCCGGCCGCCACGGCGTCCTTCGAGCATGCGGTCGAGGCGGAGCTGGATGCGGCCGAGCCGCTGCGGGACAACGGCTTCAAGGTACGGCTCGCCGGTGACCTGGCCGTGCGGGTGCTCAGCGGCCTCGTGCCCTCGGGGGAGGCGCGATGAGCGGGTCGGATGTCCTGGGCGGCGACGCCGTGCGCCGGGAGGCACGTGACAAGGTCACCGGGCGGGCACGCTACGCCGCCGAGGCCGATCCGCCAGGGCGGGCGTACGCCTGGCCCGTGGCCGCCGGGATCCCCCGCGGCCGCGTCACCTCCATCGACAGCGGCCCGGCACTGGCGCTCCCCGGCGTCCTCGCGGTCCTCACCCACGAGAACGCGCCGCGTCTGGAACCCTGCGACGATGCGACCCTGGCCGTCCTCCAGGACGCACGCGTTCCGCACCGCGGCTGGTACGTCGCCCTCGTCGTGGCGGACACGCTGGAGAACGCGCGCGCGGGAGCCGCCGCCGTGGGTGTCTCCTACGAGGCCGAGGAGCACGACGTCCGGCTGACCGGCGACCGTCCGGACCTGTACACGCCTCAGGAGGCGAACGGCGGCTACCCCGGCGTGCGCGAACGCGGCGACGTCGAGGGCGCGTTCGCCGCCGCGACGGTGCGGGTGGACGCCACGTACACGCTGACGGCGCTGCACAACCATCCGATGGAACCGCACGCCTCGACCGCCGAGTGGCGGGACGGCCGGCTGACGGTGCACGACTCCAGTCAGGGCGGGGGCATCGTGCGCGAGGTGCTCGCGACGATGTTCGGGATGGACCGGCACGACATCACGGTGGTCTCCGAGCATGTCGGCGGCGGCTTCGGTTCCAAGGGCACACCGCGCCCGCAGGTGGTGCTCGCCGCGATGGCCGCGCGGCATACGGCACGGCCGGTCACGCTCGCCCTGCCGAGGCGCCAGCTGGCGGCGGTCGTGGGCCACCGCGCGCCCACGGTGCACCGGGTACGGATCGGCGCCGGTCCGGACGGGGTGATCACGGCGCTGGAGCACGATGTGGTCACCCACACCTCGCGCGTGCGCGAGTTCGTGGAGCAGGCCGCGGTGCCTGCCCGCGTCATGTACACCTCCCCCAACAGCCGTACGGTGCACCGGGTAGCGGCCCTCGACGTGCCGAGCCCCTCCTGGATGCGGGCGCCGGGCGAGGCGTCCGGGATGTACGCGCTGGAATCGGCGATGGACGAGCTCGCGGAGGCCACCGGGATCGACCCGGTGGAACTGCGGATGCGCAACGAGCCCGACGTCGAGCCCGACAGCGGCCGCCCGTTCAGCAGCCGCGGTCTTGTCGCCTGCCTGCGCGAGGGAGTACGGCGCTTCGGCTGGGAGGGCCGCGATCCGCGCCCCGGGGTGCGGTGGGAGGGGGATCTGCTTCTCGGCACGGGCGTCGCGGCGAGCACCTACCCCGTGCTGATCAGCCCGTCGCGCGCCAGTGCGCAGGCGGACGCCGACGGCACGTACCGGATCGCGGTCAACGCGACCGATCTCGGCACCGGTGCGCGGACCGTGCTCGCCCAGATCGCGGCGGACGCCCTGGGGGCACCCCTGGAATCGGTCCGCATCGACATCGGCAGCACCGACCTGCCGGCGGCGCCGCTCGCGGGCGGATCGGCGGGCACCGCGTCATGGGGCTGGGCGGTGCACAAGGCGGCTTCGGCCCTCGCCGTGCGGCTGACGAGGCTGCCGGGCGGGGTGCCCGGCGGCGGGCTGACGGTCACGGCCGACACCAAGGCGGAGACCTCCCAGGAACCGCCGTACGCACGGCACGCGTTCGGCGCCGTCTTCGCGGAGGTGCAGGTCGACGCGGTGACCGGCGAGGTGCGGGTACGTCGGTTGCTCGGCATCTACGCCGCAGGGCGCATCCTCAACTCCCGTACCGCCCGCTCGCAGTTCATCGGCGGCATGACGATGGGGCTGGGCATGGCGCTGACGGAGGGCAGCACCATGGACCCGGTCTTCGGCGACTTCGCCGAGTGCGATCTCGCCCTGTACCACGTGCCGGTCAGTGCCGACGTGCCCGTGGTCCAGGCGGACTGGATCGAGGAGGACGACCCGCATCTCAACCCGATGGGCAGCAAGGGCATCGGCGAGATCGGCATCGTCGGCACGGCGGCGGCGATCGGCAACGCGGTCCACCATGCGGTGGGTGCACGCCTTCGGGAGCCGCCGCTCACCCCGGACAAGGTCCTGGCCCATCTGCACCGGACACGGGCCGCGTCGCCAGGCCGGTGACGCGGGCGGCACGGCGGAAGACGTCGACGAGCATCGGCCGCGTGACACGTCCCGTGAACACATTGCGCCTGCTGGGGTGGTAGCAGCCGAAGAGGTGTAGCTCACCGGGTCCGTCCCCGGCCGGCAGGGTGACCACGGCACCGTGCCCGAACAAGGGGCGCGGGCGCGGCACCTGGTACCCGGCGTCGGCGAGGACGGGCAGCAGGGCCTGCCAGCCGAACGCGCCGAGGACGACGACGCCGCGCAGCCGGGTGAGGAGCCCGAGTTCCGCCGCGAGCCAGGGGCGGCAGGTGTTCCGTTCCTCGGGGGTGGGCCGGTTCTGCGGAGGGGCGCAGTGGACGGGGGCGGTGACGCGCACGCCGCGCAGTCGCAGCCCGTCGCCGCGGTGGGTGGAGGTGGGCTGCGACGCGAGTCCGGCGGCGTGCAGGGCGGCGAACAGGACGTCCCCGGAGTCGTCGCCGGTGAACATCCGGCCGGTGCGGTTGCCGCCGTGGGCGGCCGGGGCGAGGCCGACGACGGCGAGGACCGCGTCGGGGGGCCCGAAGCCGGGCACGGGACGCCCCCAGTAGTCCCAGTCGCGGAAGGCGGCCCGCCGCTCCTCGGCGACGCTCTCCCGCCAGGCGACGAGCCGTGGGCAGGCCCGGCAGCGTGCGACCTGGTCGTCCAGCGCGGCGAGGTCGGCACAGTGCGGCGCGGTCCGGGCGGGAAAGCCCGGTTCGCCTGTGTCCGACTCCCCGCGCCGGGACCGTTCGTCCCGGGGACTCACCGCCGGCCCCCGGCCGGCGGGTGCGCGTCGGCCGGCTCGGACCAGCGGGCGGCGAGCAGGAGCGCGATGTCGTCGGGTCGGTCGACGTTCCGGCGGGCCTCGTTGATCAGCCGGTCCGCCGTGTCGGCGAGCGGGGACGAGCCCACGTCCGACAGTGTCCGGCGCAGCCGTTCGATGCCCTGGTCGATGTCGAGGCCGGGCTGTTCGACCAGCCCGTCCGTGAACAGGGCGAGTACGGCACCGGGCGCCAGGGTGAGTTCGGTGACGGGGTACACGGCGTCCGCGGCGACGCCGAGAACGACGCCGCCCGGCAGGTCCAGCACGTCCGTGCGGCCGTCGGGGTGGCGCAGCAGGGGCTGGAGGTGGCCCGCCCGGACGGCCAGGGCGCTGCCCGTCGTGGGGTCGAGGAGGATGTAGCAGCAGCTGGCGAACTGGCCGGGGTCGAGGTCCATGAGCAGCCGGTTGGTGCCGCCCATCACCTCCTCGGGGCTGTGCCCGCTGACGGCCAGGGCCCGTACGGCGCTGCGGAGTTGTCCCATGGTGGCGGCGGCCGAGACGCCGTGGCCCTGGACGTCGCCGATGACGATGGCCGGCCCGCGGCCCGTCTCGATCACGTCGTACCAGTCGCCGCCGACCTCCATCCCCTGGGTGCCCGCGAGGTAGCGGCCCACTGTGTCGAGCTGGTCGACCACGGGCAGCCGGTGTGGGAGGAGCGCGTCCTGGAGGCCGCGGGCGAGGGCGGCCTCGGAGTCGTAGCGCTGGGCGCGTTGCAGGGCCTGGGCTATGAGGCCGGCGAGGGCGGTGAGGACCGTGCGCTCCTCCGGGCTGAAGCCGCGCGGCTGGTCGAAGCCGAGGATGCACGAGCCCACCGGGCGGCCGGAGGCGATCAGGGGCAGGAACGCGCGGGCGCCGACGTGGGCGTCGAGGGGGATGCCCGGATAGGCGGTGGCCAGATGCTGCATGGACTCGAAGAACAGCGGGCGGCCGGAGGTCAGCGTCTCGACACCGGGGAGGTTGGCGTCCAGACCCACGCCGTCGAAGCGGCTGAGGAAGCCGCGCGGGAAGCCGGTCTCCCAGGCGAGATGGAGATGGCGGTTGGTCAGCAGATAGATGGCGAGCTGCCGGCCGCCGAAGGCCGGCAGCAGTTCCTCGGTGACCACGGCGGAGACCTGACGGGCCGTGACCGCCTCGGTCAGTGCGATCGCGAGGGCGACGGGGCGGTACAGGTCGACGGCGCGGTCGGCCGGGGACCCGGGGCCGGCGCCGGGGGTGGCGGCGGATTCCGGGGCGTAGACGGGGTGTTCGCCGGCGTTGAGCGTGACGGTCAGCCCGTCGATCCCGGGGAAGAGCGAGACCGAGAGCCACTCGCCGCCCCGGTTGACGGTGAAGTGCACGGGGTCGGTGGACAGCAGGGCGGCCCGGTAGTGGTCCTCGTGGGCGGCCTGCCCGAACCATGGCACGGTCTCCCACAGGACGCGGCCGATCAGTTCGGTCCGCGGCCGGCCGAGCAGTGTCTCCGCCCGGTTGTTGAGGTAGGTGATACGGCCGAGGCGGTCGACGTTGCAGACGCCGTGCGGGAGCCGGTCGGCGGCCTCGGCGACGACCGGCCCGGCGCCGAGGTCGATCAGGTAGCCGGTCAGACGCGTCCCGGGCGGGCCGTTCTGGGCGCGTTCGCGGCGTCCGGACAGTTCGAGCAGATGCGGTCTGCCGTCGGCCCCCTGCAGCCGCATGCGGCGGCTCACCGGCCGGTCGGACGCCACCGCCTGCCGGGCCAGGGCCCACAGCCCGTAGGCGTCCTCCGGCTCGATGCGCGTCGCGATTGCCTCGACGGTGAGTGGCAGTTGGTCGGGGGAGGTGCCGAGGATGGCGCACCAGCCCTCGTCGCCGCGGACGGTGCCGTCCACGAGGTTCCAGTCGAAGGTGCCGATCCGCACCGCGGGCGAGGTCACGGAGGGGAGGGTGACGGACAGCGCCTCGTCGTCCCACTCGATCCGCGGGCCGCCCACCGACATGGCGGCGAGCGTGGCGGCGAGATTCGCCGCCACCTCTTGCAGACGGCGGCGGTCCGCGTCGTCGACGGGCAGGCCGGGGGTCGCGGGACGCAGCACTGCGAGCACGCCGAACGTCTCGCGCTCATGGGTGATCGGCACGTACAACGAGGCGAAGGGGAACGGCAGACCGGCCATGAGCTGTGGATAGAGGCGCATCCCCTCCTCCGCGTCGTGGAGGTGGACGGGCCGGCCCGTCCGGTAGACGTCCGAGTGGGGGAAGGGACGGTTCACATGCATATGGCGCCAGTGGCGGAAGAGCTTGGCCGGCAACCCGGCGATCACGGCGAGACGCAGGAGCTCGGGAGAGCTGGAGCGCAGGTAGAGACCGCCGGCGAAGCCGCCGACGGCCTCGATGCCGCTCACCTCGGCCTGGGCGAGCACCATCGGCAGTTTCTCGGGCGCCGGGCCGCCCTCGTCCGCCGCCGCGGGCCCCGCTCCTGCCTGGGCGGACGGACGGCGCCTGCCCGTGCCGTACCAGGTCACCCTGTCAGGATGCTCCCCCACGACCGGGCTCCGCATCTTCGTGGCGCCCGCGGAGGCCGTCGCCGCGGGCCGGTTCCTGCGTCGCCCGGCGGTCTGGACGGCTGAGCTAGATTTGAGGCCGATCCGGACGACAAGGAGGCACACGGTGTCATCAGGGCAGCAGGCACGTGCGCAGGCGGCGGCGATCACCCCGGGCCGGCAGTCGCCGGTGACCGAGGCCGCGCCCGCGGACAGGGTCCGGGCCCTGTTCGGCAGCCAGCGGCTGTCCCCGGGACAGCGCCGGATCGCCCAGTACATGATCGACCACCTGACGGAGGCCGCGTTCCTGTCGATCACGGACCTCGCCGAGCGGGTGGGCGTCAGCCAGCCGTCGGTGACCCGGTTCGCGACCTCCCTGGGCTACAGCGGCTTCCCGGCGCTGCGGGAGGCGCTGCAGCCGATCGCACTGAGCGCGGTGGCGGGCGCCCAGGAGACGCGCGAGCAGATCCGCCACAATGAGTTGCAGGCGGCCGTCGACGCGGAGATCGCGAACCTGGAGAGCCTGCGCCGGGTGTTCGCCGACACCGACCGGGTGCTGGACCTGGGCCGGGAGCTCGCCCGCTCAATGCCGCTGACCGTGCTGGGGCTGCGGATCTCGGTGTCGCTGGCCGAGTACTTCGCCTACGCCGCGCGCCGCATTCATCCCGATGTGCGTCTGGTGACCCGCGGCGGCAGCGTGGCGTACGACGCGCTGCTCCAGTCGCGCGCGGCGGGCGGGACGTGGGTACTGGCGTACGCGATGCCGCGGCACGCCAATGAGACGCTCGCGGCGCTGCGGGCCGCGCGCAGCACGGGACTTCGCGTCGCGCTGATCACGGACCTGACGCTCGGGCCGCTCGTGGACGAGGCCGATGTGACGCTGACGGCGGGGACGGGCTCACGGCTCGTGTTCGACTCGTACTCGGCGCCGGGCGTGCTGTCGGCCGCCGTACTGCAGGCGATGGCCGACGCCGATCCGGAGCGGACGCAGGTCCGTCTCGAGGGGTACGAGCAGGTGGCCGAGCACCACGACTTCTTCCTCGAGGACTGAGCCTCCAACCCCTCTCCGCGGCGGCTGACTTTCCTGTGTGACCTGCCTGTTTCCGGGACATTTTCACAGGCAGCGATGCATGAAATTTTTCATACCCTTGCTTACTCGACGGTATATATATTTACTGCTCGTGGGCAGCAGGGTCCTGCGCGGACGCCGAAGCACGACCACTGCCCTCGCCAACCGAACATCCTGGGGCGGTGCTCCCTCCTCGCACCGGCCTGTGATGTTCAATCCGGGCACCCGCCGTACCGCGGATGCCCCTGGCGGTCCCGGTCAACCCCTGGGCCGGGACCGCCACAAGCCTCTCGATCAGAGCCGATCGGCATGACCCGGAAGCGACGACGATGTCCCAGACCCTCACCACGCTTGGACCGGACTGGCCCTGTCAGGTCAAGGCCCCCGGCACGCGCGACTGGGAGCGCACGGCCGCCCGATGGCTCCGGGACCTCCTGCCGGCCCGCTACGCGGGATACTCTCCGCTCACCCGCCACCCCGTCCTGCTCGCGCGCCATGCCCAGTTGCAGCTCCAGCACGAGATGGGAGCGGTGCGGGTGGCGCTGCGGACGGCCCGTGCCGAGCTGCCGACGCTGGGCATCGCGGAGTCGGTCATCGAGAACACGATCCGGATGTACGCCGTCGAGCTGGACCAGCTGAACCGCCTCGCGCGCGGCGTCAGGCTCATCACCGACGCACTCCTCACCGACGGCACGGGCGCCGTACCGCGCCGACGTGCCCCGGTCCAGCGCGTGCCGTAACCGCCGTCCGCAGGAGTACGGGCCGGCCTCCCCCGTGGGCCGGCCCGTACCGGCGTGTCAGGCCAGCTGCCGCCGCACCAGTTCGTACAGCCGCCCGCCCGGATCCGCGAGCAGGTCCGCGGGGCGGCCCTCCTCCACGATCCGGCCCTCGGACATGACGAGCACCCGGTCGGCGTCCATGACCGTGGTGAGCCGGTGGGCGATCACCACACGCGTGGCGCTCAGCTGGCGGGTGCTTTCCATCACCGTCCGCTGCGTCTCGTTGTCCAGAGCACTGGTGGCCTCGTCGAAGAAGAGGATGGTCGGCCGGCGCACCAGCGCTGCCGCGATCATCAGCCGCTGGCGCTGCCCGCCGGAGACCGCGCCGCCGTTCGCGATCATCGTGTGCAGTCCCATGGGCATCCGCTTGATGTCCTCGGCCAGTCCCGCCATCTCTGCGGCCGCCCACACCTCCTCCTGGGAGAAGCTCTCGGCGCCCGTGATGCAGTCCAGGATCGAGCCGGTCAGCGGCTGGGCGTTCTGGAGCACGACGCCGCACTGGCGGCGCACCGCGGCGCGGTCGAGGGCGGCGAGGTCCTGGCCGTCGTAGAGCACCGATCCCGCGTCCGGCCGGTCGAAGCCGATGAGCAGCCTCAGCAGGGTGGACTTTCCGCAGCCGCTCGGGCCGACGACGGCCACGAACTCCCCCGGCCGCACCTTGAGGGACACGTCGTCGAGGACGGCGGGTCCGTCGTCGGTGTAGCGGAACGACAGCTTGCGTGCCTCGATCGCGCCGGACAGGGCGCCGGGCTGCGAGCTCGCACCGCGCACCTCCGGCGTCTCGTCGAGGATCGGACGCACCTGCTCGAACATGGGCAGCACGGCGACCGCCGACACCAGCACACCCGTCAGCTGGGTGACCGAGGTCAGCAGCATCGTCACGGCGGCGTTGAAGGTGAGGAAGTCACCGGCCGACATGCTGCCGCGGGCCGGGCCGGCCAGGAGCATGAACATGACGAGGGAGCACAGCGGCAGATAGACCGCGTCCAGCACGGTGGTGAGGTTCCTGATCCGGCCCACGCGCTGCTGGAGTTCGCGGGATCGGGCGAACTCCCCGGCCCACGCCGCGTACGCGAAGCTCTCCGCCGCGGCCACACGCAGCTTGGGCAGTCCGCGCAGGGTCTGGAAGGCCTGGTTGTTGAGCTTGTTGCTCAACTCCACCAGCCGCCGCTGCCAGCGCACCTGCCACAGCCCCATCCCGAGGAAGACGAGGCCGATCACCAGAAGCATGCCGATGGCCGCGAGCGCGAGCGGGACGCTGTACAGCAGCAGCAGGACGACGTTCATCACGCCGACGGTGCTCGACTGCACGGCGACCGGTCCGATTCCCGACAGCACGCGGCGGATCGAGCTGATGCCCATCGCCGCGCTCGCCAGCTCGCCGGTGGAGCGTTCGGTGAAGAACCGCGTCGGCAGTCTCAGCAGCCTGTCCCACACGGCGGGCTGCAGCGCGCTCTCTATCCGGCCCTCCATCCTCAGGATGGTGAGGTTCTGCAGCAGCATGAACGCCGCGGAGACGACGCCCGCGATCATCACCGCGAGAGCGACCTGGACGATCAGGCCCGTCTGGGCGCTCGGCACGTACACGCCGAGCACCTTTCCCGTGGCGATCGGCACCAGGGCACCGAGGCCAACCGTGACCAGACCCGCGAACAGCAGGTTGCGCACGTCCATGCGGGTGCCGCGCAGGCTGAACCGCACCAGGCGCCAGATGTTCGCGGGCCGTTCGGGCAGCGGCCGGTAGAACATGACGGCGCGCGGCTCGAACTCGTCGGCGTTGTCCTTGCCGACACGGGTGCGCGATCCGGTGAGCGGGTTGACGGCCTCGTAGCGTCCTCGTCGCCACAGCAGGGCGACCGGTGCGCCGGACGCCGCCCGCCCGCCCACGAGCGGGCCGCTGTCGGTGCGCCACCAGCTGCCGGTGAGGCGTACGGGACGGGTACGGACCCGGGAGGCGATGGCGATGCGTTCGACGGGCCCGACGCGATCCTCCTCCAAGGCGGTTCTGGGCGGCTCGGTGAGCGTGATCCCGGCCGCCTCGGCGACCCTGCGGCACACCGCGAACACGGCGTCGTCACCGTCCCTGCCGGACGTGCGGCGCGCGCCGCCGCGCTTGCCCATGGAGGCGATGAGCGCCTCGTCGGCCCGTGCCCGGACGTCCTCCCCGGCCTTGATACCGGCCGCCGCGCGGTCCTCATGGGCGCGTTCCAGCTGCTCGATCCACTGGTCGACGGCGGACAGCAGGCGGTACTGCTGGTTGACCATCCGCTGCCACATCGTGCCCTCGATGAGCAGGTCCGCCGCCGCCTCCGCGCTGTAGGAGGCGCCGTAGCGGACGCTGCCGGGGTCGACGGGCATCCAGAGGATGTCGTCGTCGGCCATGCCCGCGTCGGCGGGGCGGCTGTCGAGCGGGGCCTCGAACAGGACGCCGAGGCTGCGTCCCACGCCGAGGGCGAAGGCGTGCTCCAGCTGGTTCCAGGCCCCGTTGCCGTACGGGTCCTGCGCGGCGTACGGATCCTGCGCGGCGTACGGATCGGCCACGTACATGCTCCCGGTCGCGTACGGATCCTGCGCGGCGTACGGATCGGCCACGTACATGCTCCCGGTCGCGTACGGATCCTGGCCGTAGGAGTCCTGGTACAGCTCGCGCAGGGCGATGCGGTGGAGCAGGCATTCCTGCGAGGGGCGGCCGACGAGAGTGTGCCGCGGACCCTGGACGGGGCCGAGCAGCAGGGTGCCGGGTTCGAGGCGGCCGAGGAAGTGCCAGTGCCCCTGCTCCTCGGCATCCACCGCGAACAGGTCGAGGAAGCCGCCGAGCACGAGCCACAGCACCTGCGGCCCTTCGAGGTGGAGGCTGCGCAGGCCGGTGCAGTCGACGGGTGCGCCGAGCGCCCCGAAGGCGTGGATCACCGGATCGGTCGTCTCCGGCGTGCCCGTGGCGGCCGCCGGGCCGGCGTCCGGGTGCATGGCTGACACGTCAGTGCTCCTTGACCAGCTCGGCGTACGCGCCCCGGGCGGCGACGAGCTCCTCGTGACGGCCGCGTTCGACGACCGTCCCGTGGTCGAGGACCACGATCTCGTCGCTGTCGCGCACCGTGCTCAGCCGGTGGGCGATCACCACGCAGGCGCAGCCGCGCCGGCGGATGTTGTCGATGATGACGCGTTCGGTCTCGGCGTCGAGTGCGCTGGTCACCTCGTCGAGCACCAGGACGCTCGGGCGGCGCACCAGGGCGCGGGCGATCTCCAGGCGCTGGCGCTGTCCGCCGGAGAAGTTGCGGCCGTCCTGTTCGACGCGGCTGTGGATGCCGTCGGGCCTGCGCCGGACGACGTCGAGGACGGCGGCGTCCTCCAGCGCGGCGACCACGGCCTCGTCGGGGATCGAGGGGTCCCAGAGGGCGACGTTGTCCCGCACGGTGCCCTCGAACAGGAAGATGTCCTGGTCGACGAAGGCGACGGAGGCGGCGAGTGCGCTGCGGGAGATGTCCTCCAGGCGTTCGCCGTCGATGCAGATCGTCCCCTCCCACGGGGTGTACAGCCCGGATATCAGGCGGGAGACGGTGGACTTGCCGCTGCCGGAGCCGCCGACGAGGGCGACCTGGCGGCCGGGGCCGACGGCGAGCGAGAAGCCGCTGAGCAGGGGCGCGTCCAGCGGGCTGTAGCCGAAGGTGATGTCCTCCAGCGTCACATGGCCCTTGAGCCTGCGGGTGCTCGGGTCGGGCTCGTCGCGGGAGTACAGCGGGTCGACGGGGAAGTTCTCGACGTCCTTGAGGCGGGCGACGTCCGCGGCGAAGTCCTGGATCCGGCCTGCCACGCCGTTGAGCCGGGTGATGGGTGCGGTGAAACGCGCGACGAGCGCCTGGAAGGCGACGAGCAGGCCGATCGAGATGTGGCCCTCGACGGCCCGCAGTCCGCCGATCCACAGGATCAGGGCGCTGTTGAGCACCGCGAGGGTGGGTGCGACGACGGCGAGGACGGCGCTCGGCACCCCCAGGCGCTGCTGCACCTCCAGCGTGGTGGCGTGCTGGCCCGCCCAGCGGCGGAAGTAGCCGTTCTCGCCGCCGGTCGCCTTCATGGTCTCGATCAGCTGGAGGCCGGTGTAGGAGGTGTTGGTGAGCCGTGCGCTGTCCGCGCGCAGCTTCTGTGTGTGGGTGGCCCGCTGGTGTATGACGATCCGCATGGCGACCACGTTGAGCAGCGCGATCAGCACGCCGACGACGGTGAGCTGGGGGTCGTAGGTCCACAGCAGGACGGCGTACAGGACGACCACGACGCCGTCGACGGCGGCGGCCGCGAGGTCGCGGGCGAGGGTCTCGGCCACCGCGTCGTTGGACTGGAGCCGTTGGACCAGGTCGGCGGGGCTGCGCTGCGCGAAGAAGGTGACCGGCAGCCGCAGCAGATGTCTCAGGAACCGGGCGCTGCCCAGGGTGGAGGAGATGATGCGTCCGCGGAGCAGGTTCGCCTGTTGCAGGCCCGTCAGTACGGCGGTGAGCGCCACGAGGGTGGCCAGTGAGGCGAACAGGGGGCCCAGCAGTGACGTCTGTCCCCCGATCAGGAACATGTCGATGTAGGTACGGCTGAGCGCGGGCACCGCCGCGCCGACGGCGACGAGCAGCAGACTGGCGAGCAGTGCGGCGAGCAGGGTGCCGGTGGTGCCGCGCAGCCTGGCCGGCACGGCCTTCATGACGCCGGGCCTGCGGCCGCCCTTGGTGAAGGTGCGGTCGGGTTCGAAGACCAGGGCGACACCGGTGAAGCTGGTGTCGAAGTCCTCCGCAGCGACGAAGCGATGCCCCTTGTCGGGGTCGTTGATGTGCACGCCGCGGCGCCCGAGGCGTCGGCCCGTGCCGTCGTAGACGACGTAGTGGTTGAACTCCCAGAAAAGGATGGCCGGCGGCTGCACCTCGGCGAGGGCGGTGGCCTCCATCTGCATGCCCTTGGCCACGAGACCGTAACTGCGCGCGGCCTTGAGGATGTTGCTGGCACGTGAGCCGTCGCGGGAGACGCCGCAGGCGATGCGGAGCTCTTCGAGCGGTACATGGCGGCCGTAGTGGGCGAGCACCATGGCGAGTGCGGCGGCACCGCACTCGACGGCCTCCATCTGGAGGACGGTCGGGGTGCGGACGGCCTTGGCCTTCGGCTTCCTGCGGGGCGGCGGGGCGGCCCTGCGCGAGCCGCGCCGGCCGCCGGGGGCCGGCTCCGGGTGGTGTCTGCGGCGGCCCGCGGGCGGCAGCTGCCGCTGTGCGGGGACGGGTTCTCGGTGTGCGGTCACGGCAGCAGCCAATCGATCGGATGCTGGGCGGCCAGGTGGACGGAGCCGCCGGTGAGGGTCATGGACTCGAGCGCGTACGGGGGGCCCTGCGAGGTGGACCAGTCGTAGCCGGACTCGGTGCCGGGGGCCTTCCCCAGCTCGACGAGCACGGCCACGGGCTGGCCGTCCTTGGAGAACAGTTCGCCGAGCTGACTGCTGCCGAGGAAGGCGGTGATGCGCTGGCGGGTCTGGGCGGTGCGGCCGACGGCCTTGACCCGGCCGCGCAGCACACCGTACTTCTGCGCCGCGACGGACTGGACCGTGAGGTCGACGCGTGCGCCGACCGGCACGTCCGGGCCGCTGTCCGCGGGGACGTAGAGCACGGCCGTCAGGGGGTCGCCCGGCTTGTCGATCCGTTCAACGGCGGCGACGTCGCTGCCGGTGGTGACGACGGATCCGATGGCGGCGACGAGGGTGGTGAGCCGTCCGGCCGCGATGGTGCGCACGACGGCGGTGCCCTGGGCGGTGCGGACCTCGAGCAGGGGTGCGTCGGCCTCGACGCGTTCGCCCTCCTTGGCCAGCACCTCGGTGATCTGTCCCGAGACCGGGCTCTGCAGGACGTAACTGCCCTGTCCATGGGTGAGGATGCCGGGTGCGGAGACGGTGGAGGTCACCGTGCCGGCGACGGCCCAGACGGCGGCGGCCATCATGACGGCGACGGTCACGGTCAGGACGAGGAGCCCCTGCGGCCGGGCGAAGCGCACCGGAAGGTCGATCTCCTCCGGCGACTGCAGCTTGGAAAGGGCCTGTTGGCGGAACTGCACGACACTCTTCCCTCAACTGCCTGAACTGACGGGGTCCCGGATCCACCGGGTGCTACGGGACAACCGCGCACGGCCGTGCGCCCCGGATCCTGGCGCGGTCCGGGGGCACACGGCTCGGGCGCTGCCGGCAGAGCGGGCCGGCGAGCCGCGGAGATCTTACAGACCGGCGACGAGGCCGTTGACCGGGCCAGTGATCGCGGCGGCGTTGATGCCGGTGGCACCCTCGGCGACGCCGGTCACGGTGGCGACGGTGGCGGAGACCGGGGCGATGGTGTCAAGAGCGGCGGCGGCGTTGCTCACCGTGGCGCTGTGCAGACCGCCGGCCACATTGTCCAGCTCGCTGTCGGAGATCTCCTGGGTGGGGACGAAGTTCATGAGAAGCTTCCCTTCGGATGGGTATTTCGAAATGACAGCGTCCGGCCGCACGGAAAAGCGCATTGCCGGCCGACCAGCGGGGTGGGGAGATTCTCGTATCCGAGAACCCAGTGAAATCCCGCGGTGCGAAGGATCAAAGCACGTAAGCGTGTTGGGCGGCCAATCGCGGCAGAGGGCGGGACGGCCGGATCACGCCGCGAGCGGCGCTCGTATTACCGACGCGTGCATACCCCTTCATGAATAGGTGCCACCTTCTTCACATGATCGCCAAGCACCGGCCCGACGCGCGCCCGCCGCACGGCGCCGACGAACGGGACATTCCCCCGCAGAGTCAGATATTCCCTGGTCAACCTGGGGGAGGCCGGGGGGAGACGATGTGCGGCCTGCGCATTCGCTGTGCAGATTCGCGACAGGGGACCGCCTCATGACGGGGCGTCACGGCACCTTCACATTGCCATGGGGTGCGGCCCGTGTGCCGCACCCCTGGCGAGGAACGAAATGGATCACCGCGCAATTGCGGAGCGTCTACCCGTGAGGAAATTCAGGACATGACCGCTCGAGCCGCCCCGCGCCTTGCGGAAAGGGTGCGGAAAAGGTGCCGAATCAGTCGCCCGTGGCCACCTCGGGCGCAGGTGGGGTGATTCGGGCGTGCAGTGCTGCCGCGTATGCCTCGTCGGGGTCGAGCCTGCGCAGTTCCTCCGCGATCAGCTCGGCCGTCGTACGCACTTTCAGGGCAAGGACGCGGCCCGGCTGCCCGGGGATGGAGAGCCGGGCCACGGGGCCTTCGGGCCGGTCGATGTGGATCTCGCCGTCGGCGGTGCGCAGCCGTACGGCCGTGACGACCGGTCCGGCGGTGACGACCTGTTCGACCGGGACGCCGAGGCGGGCGGCGAACCAGCGGGCGAGGAGTTCGGCGCTGGGGTTGTCCGCCTCGCTCTCCACCACGGCGGAGACGACCTCGGCCCGTGCCTGGTCGAGCGCGGCCGCGAGCATCGAGCGCCAGGGCGTGAGCCGGGTCCAGGCCAGGTCGGTGTCACCCGGCTCGTAACCGGAAGCCCTGGCAGCCAGTTCACTCAGGGGCTCGGCCACGGCGTAGGCGTCGGTGATTCGGCGCTGGGCGAGGGCGCCGAGCGGGTCCCTGGCCGGGACGGGCGGCGCGTCGACCGGCCACCAGACGACGACCGGCGCGTCGGGCAGCAGCAGCGGAAGGACGACGGAGTCGGCGCGGTCGGCCAGTTCGCCGTGGAGTCGCAGCAGGACCGTCTCCCCCGCGCCCGCGTCGGTACCGACGCGGACCTCGGCGTCGAGGCGGGTGGCATGGCGGTCGCGGGGTGAGCGGGCGTGGCGCTTGATGACGACCAGGGTGCGGGAGGGGTGCTCGCGCGAGGCGTCCCCGGCTGCCTTGATGGAGTCGTAGGCGTTCTCCTCGTCGGTGACGATGACGAGGGTGAGCACCATACCGACAGCCGGGGTGCCGATGGCTCGGCGGGCCTGGACCAGCGCCTTGTTGATCTTGCTGGAAGTGGTGTCCGTGAGGTCGATCTTCATGGCCTGCGCCAGCTCCGTCCGTCTCGTGCGAGCATCTCGTCCGCTTCCCTGGGACCCCAGGTGCCCGCGGCGTACTGGGCAGAAGTGCCGTTGGTGTCCCAGAACTCCTCGATCGGATCGAGGATCTTCCAGGACTCCTCCACCTCCTCGGTACGGGGGAAGAGGTTGGCGTCGCCGAGCAGCACGTCGAGGATCAGCCGCTCGTACGCCTCCGGGCTGGACTCGGTGAACGACTCGCCGTAGGCGAAGTCCATGGTCACATCGCGCAGTTCCATGGAGGTGCCGGGCACCTTGGAGCCGAAGCGCATGGTCACGCCCTCGTCCGGCTGGACCCGGATCACCAGGGCGTTCTCGCCGAGCTCCGCGGTCGCGGTGAAGTCGAACGGGGAGTGCGGGGCGCGCTGGAAGACGACCGCGATCTCGGTGACCCGGCGGCCGAGGCGCTTGCCGGTGCGCAGGTAGAACGGGACACCGGCCCAGCGGCGGTTGTCGATCTCCAGCTTGATCGCGGCATAGGTGTCGGTCGTCGACCGGGGCGCGATGCCCTCCTCCTGGAGGTAGCCGACGGCCTTCGCACCGCCCTGCCAGCCGGCCGTGTACTGGGCCCGCACGGTGTGCCGGCCCAGGTCATCGGGCACCTTGACGGCCTTGAAGACCTTGAGCTTCTCGGTGACGAGGGAGGCGGCGTCGAAGGAGGCGGGCTCCTCCATGGCGGTCAGCGCCAGCAGCTGGAGGAGGTGGTTCTGGATGACGTCCCGGGCGGCGCCGATGCCGTCGTAGTAGCCGGCCCGGCCGCCGATGCCGATGTCCTCGGCCATCGTGATCTGCACATGGTCCACGAAGGACCGGTTCCAGATGGGTTCGAAGAGGGTGTTGGCGAAGCGCAGCGCCAGGATGTTCTGGACCGTCTCCTTGCCCAGGTAGTGGTCGATCCGGAACACCTCGTCCGGGGCGAACACCTCGTGCACGACGGTGTTGAGCTCCCGCGCGCTGGCGAGGTCGTGGCCGAAGGGCTTCTCGATGACGGCACGCCGCCAGGAGCCGCGGGGCGCGTCGGACAGGCCGTGGTCCTTGAGCTGCTGGACGACCTTGGGGAAGAACCTCGGCGGCACGGAGAGATAGAAAGCGAAGTTGCCCCCGGTGCCCTGCGCCTTGTCCAGGTCATCGACCGTCGCCCTCAGCCGCTCGAAGGCGGCGTCGTCGTCGAAGTCCCCCTGGACGAACCGCATGCCTTCCGCCAGCTGCTGCCACACCTCCTCGCGGAACGGTGTGCGCGCATGCTCCCGGACGGCGTCGTGGACCTCCTGCGCGAAGTCCTGGTCCGCCCAGTCCCGCCGGGCGAACCCGATGAGCGAGAAGCCCGGCGGCAGCAGCCCGCGGTTGGCGAGATCGTAGACGGCGGGCATCAGCTTCTTGCGGGACAGGTCCCCGGTGACTCCGAAGATGACGAGCCCTGAGGGCCCGGCGATACGGGGGAGCCGCCGGTCGAGCGGGTCCCGCAGCGGATTCGCCCAGCCGCTGTTCTCCGACATGGGGTCAGGCCTCCTAGCGAACGGCTTCGAGTGCGTCCGCTTCCGAGGATCGCATCTCACCCCGGTCCTGTACGGGTAGATCAACGCGCCGCCGCGTCGATCCGTTCCCGTACGGCCCGGACGGCTGCACACCGCCCACCGTCCCGGGCCGGCACACGACACACTTTCCGCCGGCCCGTTGTGGCGAACAGTACGTGCCATGGCGACAGTTGTGCTGGTGGGGACGCTGGACACCAAGGGTGCGGAGTACGGCTGGCTGCGCGAGCTGCTGCGCGGCGGCGGCGTCGAGGTGCTGGTGGTCGACACGGGGGTGATCGGTGCACCGCACTTCGCCGCCGACGTCCCGCGCGAGGAGGTCGCACGGGCCGCGGGGGCGGACCTGGCCGCGCTGCGCGCCGGAGGGGACCGGGGCGCGGCCGTGACGGCGATGGCGCGCGGTGCGGCCGAGGTCGTCGCGCGGCTGCACGAGGCGGGTCGGCTGCACTGCGTCATGGCGATCGGCGGCAGCGGCGGAATCTCCATCGCGACCCGCGCCATGCGCGGACTCCCCCTGGGCGTACCGAAATTGATGGTCTCCTCGATGGCGGCGGGCGACGTGTCGCCGTACGTGGGCTACGCGGACATCACGATGATGTACAGCGTCGTCGACATCGCCGGGATCAACACGATCTCGGCCCCCGTGCTCGCCAAGGCGGCCGACGCGGCGGTGGGCATGGCGAAGGGCTTCGCGGCCGCCGGGCGCCGGGCACTGCGCCCCGCCGATCTGGCAGGCGGCGAACGGCCGCTGGTTCGGGCGTGACGACGGCAGGGGTCGACGCGGCCCGGGCGCGGCTGACCGAGCTGGACTACGAGGTCCTGGTGTTCCATGTCAGCGGGGCGGGCGGGCGGACATTGGAGTCAATGGCCGGTCAGGGGCTGTTCGCCGGGGTGCTCGATCTGACGCTGAGCGAGCTGGCGGACGATCTGGCCGGCGGCATCCTGAGGGCCGGACCGGACCGGCTCACCGCGGCCGGGCGGCACGGCGTGCCTCAGGTGGTCAGTCCGGGGGCGCTGGACATGGTGAAGTTCGGCCCGCCCCACACGCTGCCGCCCGCGATGCGCGACCGTCACGTCCTGGTGCACAACCCGTCGATCACGGTGGTGCGTACCACGGCGGAGGAGTGCGCGGAGCTGGGGCGGCAGGTCGCGGCGAAGCTTCGGGCCGCCACGGGCCCGGTGGAGGTCTGCATGCCACTGAGGGGCCTGTCGACCCTGGGAGAGCCGGGTGGCCCGTACCACGACCCGGTGGCGGACGCGGCGCTGTTCGGAGCGCTGCGCGAGGGGCTGCGGGGCAGCGGGGCAGCGGGGCAGCGGGGCAGCGGGGCAGCGGGGTCACGGTGGTCGACGTCGACGCGGACATCAACAGCGTCTCGTTCGGCCGTGCCGCGGCGGACCGGATGCACCGGATGATCACCGCGGGTACGGCCGCCCAGTCGTGACGGTGTGCTATTCGGACGGCCGGGAATGTCAACGAGTGCGTCGATCAGGGCGGTCAGGTGGCGGACGAACGCATCCGTGCGCTCGGTGGGACGGGCGCAACCGCCCGGCGGTCACCGGGCCGAGGCGATCACGGGCCGAGGCCCTGGGGCAGCAGCTGTTCCGTCCAGAGGGTCTTGCCCGACGCGGTGTACCTGCTCCCCCACCGGTGCGTGAGCTGGGCGATCAGGAAGAGTCCGCGGCCGCCCTCGTCCGTCACGCGCGCCCGGCGCAGATGCGGCTGGGTCTGGCTGGGGTCGGACACCTCGCACACGAGCCGCTGGTCCCTGATGAGCCGCACGCCGACCGGGCCGCCGGCGTACCGGATGGCGTTGGTGAGCAGCTCGCTGACGATCAGTTCGGTGGTGAACACCAGGTCGTCGAGCCCCCACCTGGTCAGCTGCCGGGCGATCTCGGCCCGCGCCTGGGCCACAAGCTTCACATCCGCCGGGAACTCCCAGGCGGCGACGGCGTCCTCGCGGGTGACGGCCACCCGCGCCAGCAGCAGGGCGGCGTCGTCGTCCGGAGGTTCGGCGAGGAACGGTACGAGCATCTCCCGCCCGATCTCCGGTACCGGCCGCACCGTCCCGCGGGCTGCCTCCTTGCCGAGGAACTCCGCCATGTGACCCGAGCCGCCCGACTCCATGGAGAGCGATCCGGCGGCGAACGCCAGCAGGTCACCGGGGGCGAGCTCCACCTCCACCGGTTCGAACGGCGCGCCCTCCCGGCCGAGGGCGGGACCGGCCGGCAGCTCGACCCGCGCGGCACCGCCCGCGGCCCGGGCCAGCACGGGCGCCGCATGCCCGGCGCTGGCCATCCTGCACCGCGCGCTGACCGGGTCGTAGACCGCGTACAGGCAACTGGCACCCCGGACCGTGCCCTCGCCGCCACCCGGTTGCTCGTCCTCAGCGAGGCGGACCACCAGGTCGTCGAGGTGGGTCAGCAGTTCGTCCGGCGGTGGGTCGAGATCGCAGAGCGTACGCACCGCGGTGCGCAGGCTGCCCATGGTGGCGGCCGCGTTGAGGCCGTGCCCGCGCACGTTTCCGACGACGAAGGCGACCCGCGACGAGGACAGCGTGATCACGTCGAACCAGCTGCCGCCCGTGCCCGCGAGCGTCCTGCCGGGCACGTAGATCCCGGCGGTCTCAGCGGCGGTCACCTTCAGCAGCGGGCGCGGCAGCAGGCTGCGCTGCAGGGTCTCGGCGGTGCGGCGTTCGCGTGTGTAGCGGCGGGCGTTGTCGATGGCGAGCGCGGCCCGGGAGCCGATGTCCTCCGCCACGGCGGCGTCCTGCGAGTCGAACGGGGCCCGGTCACGGCCGCGCCACACCGAGACCGCGCCGAGCACGTGCCCGCGCGCCTGCAGGGGCACCACCATGTACGAGGCGGCGCGGCCGGTGAGCACCAGTCGTATCCGGTCGGGATCGTCGGCGATCCTGGGCCGCAGCTCGTCCAGGTCGGCGACGATGACGGCCGACCCCAGCCGCAACCTGTCGCTCTCGTAGCCGCGTACGCGGATGACGGAGCCGGACGGATACAGCTCATCGGGCCACTCGCCCTCGGCGGCGACGGCCGCGGCGCGGCACAGCGGCGCCCCTGTCGCGAAGGCGCCGGGCTCCTCGCCGACCAGGACGGCCTCCGTGATGTCCACCGCGGCCAGGTCGGCGAACGCCGGGACCAGGAGGTCGGCCAGCACCTGTGCGTTGCGGGAGACCTCCAGCGACCGGCCGAGCGCGGAGGCCGCGGTGCCGACGAGTGCCGCGTGCCTGCGGGCCCGTTCGTGCTCGGTGACATCGGTGAACGTCACGGCGACACCGCGGACGGCGCCCTTGGCTCCCGAGAGCCTGAGCGCGGACAGCGAGATGGTCCGGTCCCGCTCGGGGGCCCGGGCGAGCCGCGCGGAGGTGACGAAGTCGATGAGCGGCTCGCCGGTTGTGGCGACACGGCGGAGCCGGGCCTCGACGACCGCCGCGTCCTCCGGCACCAGCAGTTCCCCGATCCGGCGCCCGAGCGCGCCGCCCGCCCGCCCCGCGCGCCCCGAGGTCCCCGGACGCAGGTCGCCGGGCAGCGGATTGACCCGCATCAGGCGCAGTTCCGTGTCGTGGATGGCGAGCCCGATACCGGACTGGGAGAAGAGGGCGCCGACGAGTGCCTCGTTCTCCTCCCGCCGGTCGGCAACGCCCGCTGCCGTCATCCGCAGCAGGAACCGCGCGGGCAGCGTCCCGTCGAGCGGCAGCAGATCGAGCTGGACGGGTGACGGCCCGTCGCCGCCGCGCAAGGAGGCGCGCATCGAACGGGGCAGAGCGTCGGGCGCGAGGCCGCGCAGCCGTGCCCAGTCGCCGGGTTCGGTGAGGAGCTCGCCGACGCCGCGGCCGTTGAGCCGGGCCGCCGGAATTCCGAGCAGCTCGGCGGCGACTCCCGTGCAGGCGACCACCGTACCGGCGTCGTCGAGCACGAGAAGTGCGCAGTCCTCCGGGCGGTCCTGCCCGCTGCCGGGGACAAGGCCGCTGCTGCTCACTCGTCGATCACTCCCAGGGGGCGCGCTCCCGTGATCCGCCGGTCCGTGCTCGGTCCTCGCGCCTCTCATTGAACTCCACCGGGCCCGCCGCCGCGCGGCGAACCCCGACAGGCGCCCGGCTGCGGGCGCCCCGCGGACGCTCCTGTTCCGGCCTCCGGCCGCCAAGTACCGTCGGCACGGCGGTCGATGGGCGGACGCGGGCGGAAAAACGCCCTGACAAGGGACAGGCGGCCGATTTACGATCACCGGTACGGCATCGCGTGTCGGTCACCGACCGGGTGAGGCATGGAGGTGCCCGTGAGTTTGCCCGACGGAGGCAATCCACAGTGTCAGTAGAGTTGAACCACACCATCGTTCTCGCGAGGGACAACCGCGAGTCGGCCGAATTCCTCGCCCATGTGCTCGGGCTCGAAGTCGGGCAGGAGTGGGGCCCGTTCATCCCCCTTGCTCTCAGCAACGGCGTCACCCTCGACTTCGCGACGGTCGATCATGAAGTCCCCTTGCAGCACTACGCGTTCCTCATCTCGGAGGACGAGTTCGACGGGACCTTCCGGCGCATCGAGGAAGCGGGCGTCAGCTACTTCGCCGATCCGCACGGAAAGCAGCCGGGCGAGATCAACCACAACGACGGCGGGCGCGGCATGTACTTCTTCGACCCCGCGGGGCACGCCATGGAGGTCATCACCCGGCCGTACGGGAGCGGCGGGAGCTGAGCCGGCGGGCCGGGCGGCCCGTCGTCGACCATGCTCCGCAAGGGGCGGGGGCCGTGTCCCCGCCCCTTTTCGCTGCCCTACGGCGACCGTCCGCGCGGTGCCGTTCGCCCCGACGGCCCAGCGGGGGACGATCCCGGATGGCGCAATGTGTCGATCCGCGCACTAAATGTAACCAAGTGTGCGCCTACGCATCACGAGACCGACACGGTGGACGCCTTCCGGATGTTCCACGAACGGAGCCCGCGCCATGACCCCCGCCCCCTTCGCCCCAGATCCGGCCGACCACGGCACAGACCGGCCCATGAGGCCCGCACCCGCGCCGGACCCCGAGTTTCTCGTCCCCCCGCACCCGGCTCCCAGCACGCCGTACGCACCGCGTCCGCCGACGGTTCCCCCCGTGGTGCCACCTGTCCCGCACGAGGCCACTGCGCCGGCGGACCCGTACGAACCGCAGCTCCACGCATCGGAGCGCCACGAACCGGAACGGCGTGGCCCGGAGCTCCGCGAAGCACGGCAGCCCGTGAAAACCCTCGGCGCCGACAGCAGCGACTGGCGGTCGGCGGGCGGGGGCGCACCCGGGCAGAGGCCCGCGCACGGCACGGACCAGGGCACCGAGGGCGGAACCGACTCCGCGGCCGCGCCCCCGGCACCGGCCGAGCGGTCCGAGCGGCCGAAGCGGACAAAGGACCGGCACGCGTCGTCGGCGTCCTCGAAGTGGCCGATGTCGGCCCTGGACGCCGCGCTCGCGTCCGGGCCCAGCAGTCACACCGTCTCCCCCGCACTGCGCTCGCCGCTGCGCCGGCCGGCGGCGGTCGTGCTCTTCGCCTGCGGTGTCATCCATGTGCCGACCGACCTCGCGGGACTGCGGTCGGGAAGCTACGCGGAGACCCTGTCCCTCGCCCTCCTCGTGCTCTGCCTGGTGTGCGCCGTGTGGCTGGCGATGCGGGACACACTGGTCGTCTGGGCCGCCGCGGCGGGACTCGCCGTGGGGACCATCACCCTCCATGGCCTCGCGAGCGTCGGCACGGTCGATCTGCTGAACAGCAGTCTCGGAGAGTCCTTCACCTGGGCGAGGGCCGCGGCGGTGCTCTGCGCGGCGGCCGCGGCGATCCTGTCCTGCTCGGCGCTGGTGCGCCGCACCAGGGCGGACGGAGCGACGAACAGCAGCTGACCGCCGTCCGACCCGACGATCCGCTCCGCCCGGGCAGCCTCACTGCCCGGGCGGTCGCACGTCCGCCGGCGCATCACTCTGGGCCGCTCATGTGCGGCCGATCAGCAGCGCCGTGGCTCGCCACCGGCTGAAGCCGCGGGAGACCACGGGGATCCGTGTGGTTCCGCCGCTTCTGGGTACGGGGCGGAGCACGAACGCACGAACGCACGAACGCACGAACGCACGAACGCACGAAGGAGGTGCGCTCCCCGTGGAGCGTGGCAGCAACCGCGTCAGCCCGCGAAAGGACGACGAGATGAAGCACGAACTGCGGGGCTATCTACGGTCCCGGCAGCAGCACACACGCATCGAGTCGGCGAACGATCCGGAGCCGGGTGCCGAAGATGCCCCGACCGGCGGGTCCGAAGGCGGCGGACCCGGCGCCCGGCAGGTGCGCGAACGCTGAGGCGGGAACGGGCAGGGTGTGGGCCCCGGTGGTCGGGGCTCACACCCTGCCGGACGTCAGGCGCTCGGCGCGCTGGGACGCCTGGCGGGCCCGGCGGCGCGCCGAGCCGGCCGCGTCGTCGGCCGTTCGGGCCCGGGCCCGTGCCTCGCGGGCCTCCTTCTCGGCGGCACGCAGCTGCGCCCTCGCCTCTTTCAGCTCCCCGGTCAACGCCTCGACCCGTTCGGCGGCCTCCTCGGTCCGTGCGTCGGCGCGCTCGCTCTCCTCGGCGGCCCGGGCCTGTTCCGCCTCGCGCTCCCGCGCCTCCTCATCGGCCGCTTCGGCTTCCCGGCGAGCCTGATCCCGTTCCCTGCGGCGGGCTTTCTCCTCCTCGGCCCGAGTCTCGTCCCGTTCGGCGCGCCGCTCCCGATCACGGTGCCCGGTCTTCGCCTCACCGCGTCGTTCCGGGCCCGTGCCCTGCGCCTTCCCGGCAGGTCCGGACGAGGCGACACGGCTGGTCACGGCGCCGGCATCCGCTGACGCCGCCGTGAACCCGACGGGCGGGGTCAGCGGTCGTTCGAGGTGACCGGCCGCCCACTCCTCGGCCGCCGCCGGGTCGGCCAGCACGGCGAGCAGGGTGCCCTCGATCTCCCGCAGGGCGGCCTCCCCCACCTCCTGCCCTTCGGCCGCCGCCAGGTCCCGGGCTTCCCGGGCGAGCGCGGCGACCAGGAGGTGTTGCTGACGGCTCAGTTCGCGCAGCCGGTCGCCGTCGAGGCTGCGGTGCGCGCTGCGCAGTCCCTCGCCGAGGTCGAGCAACGGCTGGATCCGCTCCGGCTCCCGGCGGCGGAGGAGGTTGCCCGCCCATGCGGAGACGGTGGGCCGCCGCAGTGCCTTGATCCTCTCGGCGAGGTCGCGCTCCCCGGCCTTGCGGGCCTCCGCCGCGCGGGCGTTGCGCGCGGCGGTGAAGTCCTGCGGCCGCAGCTCGTACAGCTCGTCGAGGATGCTCTCCAGGTCCACGGTCCTCCTTGCGGCCCGTCGCCCCCTGCCCTCGTCCGGGAGGGCCCAGGACCAGGATCGCTCACGACCTCGGTTCGCCGTACCAGCGCCATGCGGTGCGGCGCTGACGTCCGGGCAGCTCGCCCCGGCCGGTGGCCCACAGCAGCGTCCGCCAGGGGTCGCTGCCGCCCGGCACATCGGGGAACAGCCGGGTGAGCACCCCTGCGCACAACCCGCCGGGCGGGCTCCAGCGCAGCCCGAGGCCCTGCGCCACGTCGTGGGTGTGGACCAGCGTCTCGACGATGCCCATGGCGGCGAAGCCCTCGGTGTCGGCGATCCCGAAGACGTGATGTGCGCGGACGCCGGGCGGAGCCGTGCGCACCATCGCGACGAGCAGCGCGCCGCACGACTCCAGGACCTCCAGCAGTCCGGCCGGTCCGGCCGCACGGTCGGCATACACGGTGTTGCCCCCCCGGGCCTGCGGCTGTCGTGGACGAAGGGGAGGTCGTGGTTCAAGGGAGGTGTACGCAGGCCGAGTTGACGGCGTAGGCGAACAGGTCGTCGGCGAGGTGCTCGACCGTCTCCCAGCAGTCCCACTCCAGCGTCCCGGCCTTCGCGTCCCACGCGGCGGCGGGCGGTGCGGAGCCCAGGACGTCAAGGCAGAGCCGAACGGCGTGGTCGAGGTCGTCCACGGTCACGGTGGTGATGGCGGGTACCGGGCTTTCTGCGGTGGGCGACATGCGGGGACCGTACCCCGCACGGGCGGGCCCCGTGCCACCGATCATCGGCTGCCCGGGAGGGCTCCGCCGCCGTCGTCGGGAGCCACCGTCACGAGAGCGGGCGCAGTACGCAGCGGGCAGGTCCGGCGGCGCGCAGGGTGATACCGGTGTCGACCGGCACCGTCTTGTCCCGCGCCGTCAGCTCGTACTCCCCGAGGATCATCGCGAGGGCGAGCACGGATTCCAGCATCGAGAAGTGCTGGCCGATGCAGGCGCGGGGCCCGCCGCCGAAGGGGAACCAGGCGTAGCGGGGGCGCTCCTTCTCCCGTTCCGGAGTGAAGCGCTCGGGGTCGAAGCGCTCCGGCTCCTCCCAGTACCGGGGGTGGCGGTGCGTCACCCAGGGAGCCACGATCACGTCCGCGCCCGCCGGGACCGTGTGACCGCCGATCACGGCGGCCTCGACGGCCCGGCGCCCGATGACCGGGCCCGCCGGGTAGAGCCGCATGGTCTCCTTGAGCACCTTGGTCAGGTACGGCAGCGATTCGAGGTCCGCCGCCCGCGGCACGCGCCCCGCGAGGACGCCCGCAGCCTCCTCCCTGGCCCGCGCCTGGTGCTCCGGGTGGCGGGCCAGCAGGTGCAGCGCGAAGCCGAGCGAGGTCGCTGTCGTCTCGTGGCCGGCGAGCAGGAAGATCAGCACCTGGTCGCGTATCTCGGCGGCGTCAAAGCTGCCGTCCTGCTCGCTCTGGGCCGTGGCGAGCAGCGTGAGCAGATCGTCGCCGGTGGCGGTGTCGGCGTCCGCCCGCCGCTGGGCGATGATGCGGTCGCACACCGCGTACAGTTCCTCGGTCGCGGACGCGGCCCGGCGGTTGCCCGGAGTGGGCCAGTCACGCGGGAGGTTGGCGGGCGAGTATCCCCGGCGCAGGACGTAGTCGCCGATGACGGGGAAGCAGCGTTCGACGACGGCGACGGCGGATTCGACGTCCGTGCCGAAGAGGATGCGCGCGACCGCGCGCAGGGTCAGCCCCGTCATCTCGGAGACGACGTCCACGGTCAGGTCGGGGGCGCTGCGCCAGGTGGCGAGCATCGTCGCCGTCTCCGCGGTGACGGCCTCGGCATAGCCGTCGACGCGGCGCCGGGTGAACAGCGGTTGCACCAGCCGGCGCTGGCGCAGATAGTCCGCGTCCTGGCTGGTCAGCAGACCGTTGCCGAACGACTCGCGGACCTCCTGGTAGAAGGCGTTGTCCTTGCGGAAGTTGGCCGCATCGGTGGCGAGCACCTGCTGCGCGCCCTCGGCGGAGAACACGGCGTACAGCTCCGCCCGCAGTCCTGGCGGCCCGGCGGTGAGGCGCACGACGTCGCCGTGCTCGCGCCGGGCGTCGAGGAAGGTGCCGAGGGAGTCCCGCTTGAGGTCGAGCATCGACCCGAGCAGCGGCAGTCCTGCCGGGCCGGGTACCTGTGCGGCAGTGGTGGTCGTCATGGCTCCCCCGGGTCGGCGGCTCGCTGTCGTGCGTCGCTCTCAAAAGTCATTGTGCCGGAGGCCGTTGACGGGGGTGACGAATGGCGGCGGCCCGATCCGGCGGCCGAGGGCCGCCGGATAACGCAGGGGCGGCGCCGCCCCCTGTGCGCTGCCGCCTCTGCGTTCGTCGGCGTCCTTCACGCACCGTCGGCCGCCGCGCGCAGTGCTGCCACGTCCAGCTTGCTCATCCCGAGCATGGCCTTCATCGCCCGCTGGGCGCGTCGCTCGTCGGGGTCCGCCAGCAGTTCCTCCAGCACCGCCGGGACGACCTGCCACGACAGGCCGTACTTGTCCTTGAGCCATCCGCACGGGCCCTCCTGGCCACCCTCGGACAGCTTGCTCCAGTAGTAGTCGACCTCCTCCTGGTCGGCGCAGTCGATGAGGAAGGACACCGCCTCGTCGAAGGTGAACTCGGGTCCGCCGTTGATCGCGGTGTACGGCTGGCCGTCGAGCACGAAGTCCACGGTCAGCACGGTGCCGGCCGCGCGGGGGCCGGCCTCGCCGTAGTACGAGACATTCGTGATCTTCGAGTTGGGGAAGACCGAGACGTAGAACTCGGCCGCTTCCTTGCCCTGGGTGTCGAACCAGAGGTTGGGGGTGATCCGGGGCATGTCGTTCTCCTGACCCTGTCGGTGCCGGTGCTGATACGAGCCTGTGCCGATTCAGACCGCCCCGCCGTCCGGAACTCATCGCCGGGGCGGCCCCCGCTTGCCACGGATCCCACCGAGTGCGCGGCCCGGGGACCCGGCGGAGGATGGAAGCGATGACCGGATCCGTGACGTTGATCAGTGAGAGCCCGGAGGACCCGTTCTCGCTGGGTCGCGCCGTCTCCGTGGTGCTGGATCCGCACGGCCGGGTCACCGGCTGGAGCGACCGCGCCGAGGCGCTGCTCGGATACGCGGCCCCTGAGGCCCTCGGCCGGGAAGCCACCGACCTGCTGGTGGACCCGCAGAACGAGCGCGTCGTCATGGAGGCCGTGGCCGCCTGTGTGCGGGAGCGCGGCTGGTTCGGTGTGGTGCCCGTACGCGTCAAGGAAGGGCCCACCGTCGGTTTCGGGGTCCGTGCCCGGCTCGTGACGCGGGACAGCGGTGAGGTGGAGTGGTTCCTCATCGGCGCCCCCGCGACGGAAGTCGTCCAGTGGGAGATCGACCGCTCCGTGATGGACGGCCTGTTCCGCAGGTCCCCGATCGGTCTCTCGGTCCACGACACCGATCTGGGCATCCTGCGCGTCAATCGGGCGCTCGCCCGCGTCGGTGGTTTCGGGGCGGAGCAGGCGCGCGGGCTCCGGACCGGGGACTTCCTCGTACGGCTCGACGCGGACACCGTGGACCAGCGGTTGCGGGAGGTGCTGGAGACCGGGGAACCACTGATCTTCACCGAGCAGTCCTGCCGGCTGCTCGCCGCGCCCGCCAAGGAACGGTTCGTCGATGTCTCCGCGTTCCGGATGGAGGACTCCACCGGCCAGGTGCTCGGGGTGACCCAGCTCGTCGAGGACGTCACCGAACGTCACCGTGCCCGGCGCAGGCTGGCGCTGCTCAGCGCGGCGGGCGCGCGGATCGGCACGACGCTGGACGTGGGGACGACCGCGTCGGAACTCGCGGAGGCGGCCGTGCCGGGCCTGGCCGACTGTGTCTCGGTCGACCTGCTGGAACAGGTCAGCCGCGGCGAGGAGCCGGTGGCGGACAGCGGTGGCAGCGCGGTGCGCAGGACGGCCGTGCACAGCGTCGTGCGGGGCTCCGAACGGGTGATGTTCCCGGTCGGCTCGCTGAACACGTTCCCCCCGCACACACCGCAGGGGCGCTGTCTGTCCGGACGGCGTCCCGTCCTCGAACCCGTCGTCGACGTGTGGAAGGCGCTGGAGGGGCTGGAGGGGCTGGACGCCGCGGACGCCGCGCAGCTGCGCGACGTGCATTCGCTGATGGTGGTGCCACTCACCGCGCGCGGTCTCGTCCTCGGGTTCATGAGCCTGTGGCGCACCCGGCTACCCGAGCCGTTCGAGGACGACGACCTCACACTCGCGGGCGAACTGGCCGCGCGTGCCGCCGTGTCCATCGACAACGCACGCCGGTTCACCCAGCAGCGCAGGACAGCGCTGGCGCTGCAACGAAGGCTGATGCCGCGCGAGTTGCCGGTGCATCCCGCGGTCGCCGTGGCCCATCGCTATCGACCGGCCGGCGGTGCCGCGGGGGTCGGCGGCGACTGGTTCGACGTGATCCCGCTCTCCGGTGCGCGGGTCGCCCTGGTCATCGGCGATGTGGTGGGCCACGGCATCAACGCGGCCGCCACCATGGGCCGTCTGCGTACCGCCGTGCACACGCTCGCCGACCTGGACCTCGAACCGGATGAGGTCCTCTCCCACCTCGACGACCTCGTCACCCGACTCGCCGGCGAGCAGGAACCCGACGACGAGGGAGCGCCCGGGGAACAGGTGGTGGGAGCGACCTGTCTGTACGCGGTGTACGACCCGGTGGCCCGGCAGTGCTGCATCGCGCGTGCCGGGCATCCACCGCCCGCTGTGGTGGCGCCGGACGGTGTCGTGAGTGTGCCGGACCTGCCCGCCGGACCGCCGCTGGGCCTCGGCGGGCTGCCGTTCGAAACCGCCGAACTGACGCTGCCGGAGGGCACGGTGATCGCTCTCTACACCAACGGCCTGGTGGAGGGCGAGGAGCACGACATGGAGGACGGGATCGCCCGGTTGTGCACCGTGCTCGGCGGTCGTGCCGGCCGGCCGCTCGACGACATGGCCCAGCACATCGTCGACGCGCTGCTGCCCGCGCGGCCGAGCGACGACGTGGCGCTCCTGCTGGCCCGTACGAGCAGGCTGGCGCCGGAGCTCGTCGCCACCTGGGAGCTGCCCGCGGAGCCCACGGCGCCCGCGAAGGCCCGCCGGCTGACGGCCGATCAGCTCGCCACGTGGGGGCTGGAGGAGCTGGCGTTCACCACCGAGCTGATCGTCAGCGAGCTGGTGACCAATGCGTACCGCTATGCCGGGGGGCCGTTGACCCTTCGGCTGATCCACCATCACCGCCTGATCTGCGAGGTCACCGACCCGAGCAGCACCTCCCCGCATCTGCGCCGCGCCCGCTCCACCGACGAGGGCGGCCGGGGCCTGCTGCTCGTGGCCCAGCTGACGGAGCACTGGGGCACGCGCCACGCCCGGGAGGGCAAGACGGTATGGACGGAACAGCTGTTGCCGCCGCTGGGCGGGGGGCCGGTGGTATGACGGAGGCGCTGTGGGCGCGGATCGGCCGGCCGTGCCATCGGCGACCTGCGCGTGGTCGCGATCGACCCGCGGGGCGGGGCGTGACGGCGACACGGGCGGGCAGGACCGGCTCGGCAGGCGTCTGACGGAGGGGGATGCCGCGGCGGACGCCGTGACCGGCGTGCCGACGCCGTCCGGCTGCGGCCGCCCGCGCCGAGCGCGCCCTGGGCGGCAGGACGGCCGGCACTCGCCGCGTTCGGAGGTCGCGGAGTGCTGGTCACTGGTCTATGTCGCCGAAACGCTGACGGCCCGGGCGGCCGTGCGCCTCACGACCCGGCGGCATGCGATCGGTGCGGCGCCCCGGGCCCGGTGTGGCGCCCACGGCCGGCACCGGGTGAGGCGACGGCCGCGCGGGCCCGGGGCCGGCAGCGATGGCCTGCCCCGGTGCGGGCCGCCTGCGGCCACGGGGCGGGACCGCCGCCACGGAGCCATACGTGGGGCCACGGCGCCCCCGGGCGACACCGAGTACGGCCCGGGCACCCGCTGCCGAGACCGGTGCAGCCCGCGCCAGCAGGCTGCGTGGCGTAGGCGACCAGTATCTGAACGGGACTGCAGCGCCTCGCCACTCGCCGCTGACCGGCGTCGCACGGGCAGGGGCCGCCCAACGACAGTGCGGCCACCGCTGACCGGCGCCCGCACCTGGTGCGGCCCGCCGCCACGCGGCCGGTCGGGGCCGAGGCCGCCCCCGGCCCGGCGCCCACAGCTCCCACCGGACTACCGCCGCCCACCCATGACCGGCGGACCACCGCCACGCGGGCGGTCGGGGCCGAGGCCGCCCCCAGCCCCGGCGCCCATGGGCGACACGCGGCACGGGTCGTCGCCTTGCGGGCCTGAGGTGTAGGCCACCCGGGCGCCACGCGGCCCGCCGCCGATGCTGAGCGGAACCACCCCCGTGCGGGCCGGTCGGGGCCGACGCCGCACCCAGGGCCCCGGCGCCCACGGGCGACACTGGGCCGACCCACCGCCTGCCCGTTCGGACCGCACCCGGCGCCCGGCGCCCGGCGCCCTCGGCGAGCGGGTGCAGGCGGTCACGCCGGTGTCGCGACCGATGGCGAGGCGGCTGCGGCGATCGCGTCCTGGCGGCGGGCGAACACGGGGAGGCCGGAGCCGTCCGTGCCGGCCTTCAGCAGACGTCTGGCCGACGAGACGGTGGCCACCGCCGACAGCGCCACGCCGGCCTGGCCGCAGAGCCGGTGCGCCCTCAGCACCGCGCTGAGCGCCGCCGCGCTCACGACGGGTGTCCGGAGCTCGATCACCACGGCCTGGGGCGTGTAGGACCGGACGGCCTCCGCGAGCTTCTGCGACACGGTGGCCCGGTCACTGATCGTGACGTCGCCGTGGAGAGTGAGGACCAGTACGCCACGGTCGAGCATGTGGGTGAGCACCATGAGCCATCCGATCACGGGGATTTTTAGGATTTGCCCCATTTAGGGGCTCGGCGGACGTCGCCGCAACACGCCACACCACAACCGGGGGAATCACCCCTGCCCCGCGCGTTCCGACCTGCGCTTTCGGCGCGGCGCCGAGCGGGCGGACGGACCCCCTCCGGCGAGAGCGGCCCCGCAGCCGAAGAGACACCGCACCGGTGGTCACCGTTCGCCCCGGTTTCAGCCCGCTGTATCCGGACTGTGATCCTCAAGTTCAGCTCAGATGGGGTGACGGACAGGCGCAAGTGTCCTTATGGTCCTCACAAATCGAGAACGGTGGAGCAGGGGACCACGGTCTCGGTGCGGGAGCAACACGCCGCGGCCCCGCGGGCGTCGAACCTCCCCCGGATCGTTGAAACAGAGGATGTCGCACAATGAAGCCCCGCAAGTCGGCCACGTTCGCGGCGATCACCGTGATCGCGGTCGCCCTCACCGCCACCTCCTGCAGCGGCGATTCGGATTCCGCGGGTGACGACCCGTCGGGCGGCCCGAGTTCCATGGAGCAGCCCAAGCCCCCCACGTACAAGGTCGCGACGGACGTCTCGTTCGACTCCCCGACCCTGGCCAGGGCGCAGAAGGCGGGCAAGCTCGTGATCGGTGTCAAGGACGACCAGCCCTTCCTGGGCTACCAGGACGAGAACGGCCAGCGTTCCGGTTTCGACATCGAGATCGCCAAGATGGTCGCCGCGGACCTCGGCTTCGCGCCCCGTCTGATCCAGTTCAAGACGATCGACACCCGCAGCCGTGAAGCAGCGCTCGCCAATGGCGATGTCGACCTGTACGTCGGCACGTACACGATCAACGACGAGCGCAAGAAGAAGGTCGGCTTCGCGGGGCCGTACTTCATGGCCGGCGCCGACCTGCTGGTCCGCAAGGACGACGGCACCATGGGCGGCCCGTACTCCCTCCAGGGCAAGACGGTCTGCTCGGTGAAGGGCTCGACGGCCCTGCGCGAGATCCAGAAGCCCGAGTACAACACGCAGACGGTCGGGACCAACAAGTACGGCGAGTGCGTCCAGCGGCTGCTCGCCGGCGATGTCGACGCCGTGACCACGGACGACGCCATCCTGATGGGATACGCGGCCCAGGCACCGGACAAACTGAAGGTCATCGGCAACCCGTTCACCGAGGAGCCGTACGGCATCGGTATGGACAAGGACGACAAGGCACTGCGCGAGGCGGTGACGGACGCGATCGAGGAGCACGACGCCAACGGCGACCACGAGAAGGCGTACGACGCGACGCTCGGCCTGTCCGGCTCCAAGTACGGCGGCGCGCCGCTCGTCGAACGTTACTGACATACCGGCACGAAGGGGCGGCCACCCGGTCATCGGGTGGCCGCCCCTTCGTCGTATCCGGCCGACGGCACGGGAGTACGCGTCCGCCCCGGCCGGGCGCGGTGCCGGCCGGGGCGGATCGGGTGCGGCGGCGTCAGCCGAGGGTGGCGATCGCCTGGTTGAAGGTCGCCGAGGGACGCATCACCGCGGAGGCCTTGACCGCGTCCGGACGGTAGTAGGCGCCGATGTCGGCCGGAGAGCCCTGGACGGCGATCAGTTCGTCGACGATGGTCCGCTCCTGCTCGCCCAGCGTCTTCGCCAGACCGGCGAACGCCTCCGCGAGCTGCGCGTCGTCGGTCTGCTTGGCCAGCTCCTGGGCCCAGTACAGGGCCAGGTAGAAGTGGCTGCCGCGGTTGTCGATGCCGCCGAGCTTACGGCTGGGCGACTTGTCCTCGTTCAGGAAGGTGCCGGTGGCGCGGTCGAGCGTCTCGGCGAGGACCTTGGCGCGGGCGTTGCCCGTGGTCGTCGCGAGGTGCTCGAAGCTGACCGCCAGCGCGAGGAACTCGCCCAGGCTGTCCCAGCGCAGGTAGTTCTCCTTGACGAGCTGCTGGACGTGCTTGGGGGCGGAACCGCCCGCACCTGTCTCGAACAGACCGCCGCCGTTCATCAGCGGGACGACCGAGAGCATCTTGGCGCTGGTGCCCAGCTCCAGGATCGGGAACAGGTCGGTCAGGTAGTCGCGCAGGACGTTGCCGGTGACCGAGATGGTGTCCTCGCCGCGGCGGATGCGCTCCACGGACAGCTTGGTCGCCTCGACCGGGGAGAGGATGCGGATGTCCAGGCCCTCGGTGTCGTGCTCCGTCAGGTACTGCTTGACCTTCTCGATGAGCACGGCGTCGTGGCCACGTCCCTCGTCGAGCCAGAAGACGGCCGGGACGCCGGTCGCGCGGGCGCGGGTGACGGCGAGCTTCACCCAGTCCTTGATCGGGGCGTCCTTGGTCTGGCACATGCGGAAGATGTCACCGGCGCCGACTACCTGCTCCAGCACCAGGTTCCCGGCGGCGTCGACGACGCGGACGGTGCCGGTGGTGGGGATCTCGAAGGTCTTGTCGTGGCTGCCGTACTCCTCGGCCTTCTGCGCCATCAGACCGACGTTGGGCACCGAGCCCATGGTCGACGGGTCGTAGGCGCCGTTGGCGCGGCAGTCCTCGATGACGGCCTGGTAGACACCGGCGTAGCTGCTGTCCGGGAGGACGGCGAGGGTGTCGGCCTCCTGGCCGTCCGGGCCCCACATGTGGCCCGAGGTACGGATCATCGCGGGCATGGAGGCGTCGACGATGACGTCGCTCGGGACGTGGAGGTTGGTGATGCCGCGGTCGGAGTCGACCATCGCGAGGGCCGGGCCCTCGGCGAGCTCGGCGTCGAAGGACGCCTTGATCTCGGCGCCCTCGGGCAGGGCCTCAAGGCCCTTGAGGATGCCGCCGAGGCCGTCGTTCGGGGTGAGGCCGGCCTTGGCGAGCACCGCGCCGTAGCGGGCGAAGGTCTGCGGGAAGAAGGCGCGTACGACATGGCCGAAGATGATCGGGTCGGAGACCTTCATCATCGTGGCCTTCAGGTGCACGGAGAACAGCACGCCCTCCGCCTTGGCGCGGGCGACCTGGGCGGCGAGGAACTCGCGCAGGGCGGCGACGCGCATGACGGACGCGTCGACGACCTCGCCCGCGAGGACGGGCACCGACTCGCGCAGCACGGTGGTGGAGCCGTCGTCACCCTTGAGCTCGATGCGCAGGGTACCGTCCTCGGCGGCGACCGCGGACTTCTCGGTGGAGCGGAAGTCGTCGACGCCCATGGTGGCGACGTTGGTCTTCGACTCGGCGGTCCACGCGCCCATGCGGTGCGGGTGCGTCTTGGCGTAGTTCTTCACCGAGGCGGGGGCGCGGCGGTCGGAGTTGCCCTCGCGCAGGACCGGGTTGACGGCGCTGCCCTTGACCTTGTCGTAGCGGGCGCGGATGTCGCGCTCCTCGTCGGTCTGCGGGTCGTCCGGGTAGTCCGGCAGCGCGTAGCCCTGCTCCTGGAGCTCGGCGACGGCGGCCTTCAGCTGCGGGATCGAGGCCGAGATGTTGGGCAGCTTGATGATGTTCGCTTCGGGCGTCTTGGCCAGCTCGCCGAGCTCGGCGAGCGCGTCGTCGATGCGCCGGCCCTCTTCGAGGTACTCGGGGAACTGCGAGATGATCCGTCCCGAGAGGGAGATGTCACGGGTCTCCACGGTGACACCGGCCGTCGAGGCGTACGCCTGGACCACGGGCAGGAACGAGTACGTCGCCAGGGCGGGCGCCTCGTCAGTGTGTGTATAGATGATGGTCGAGTCAGTCACCGGGTGCTCCGCTCTCCACGTCTGCAACATTGCTCGACATCAAGATATCTCGTGATCGGCCCCTGATCGACGCGGGGCCTTGTCTCGGCGTGCGGCTGGTCGCCGGTGCTGCCCGTGGGCGTCGGCACGGGCCTCCAGCGCGTGCACCACCGCCGCCGTTCCGCCCCGCCGTGCCCGAGGACGACGGCCTCGTGAAACAGGGCGTGGCAGGGCGTTCGGTGCGCCCGGCACAGGAACGCCTCGCGGCACATCGGGACGATGCAGCGGGCCCACCTCGTCGACGGCGGCGGGCTCGCCCGCGAGTATCGCCCCGAGCCGTCCGGCTCGACCCGCAGCTTGAAACAGCCATCCGGCGGACTCGCTCCTGTGAAGGGGCTCCCGAAGGCCGTCGGGCGCCTTGCCAACGGCAGATCGGTCCTGTGCCTGCGGATGGGTCGGGGAATCGCCGAGTGGTTCCAGACCGGCTCAGGCGCCCCTACCTTGCTGACCGGGATGAGCGAGCCATGCGTAGGGTTGGCTCACCCGGGGGGCTGAGTCAGGCGATCGTGACCTCCGCCGCCCAGGCCGCGAGAGGGCACATCTATGAGTAGTTGGCGGGCCTGGATGAGTAGTCGCACTCATGTCACCATCCGGTTGCCGGCTCCAGGGTGAATCCGTGAACGTCACCCGAAACGTCAAACCCCACGACCTGGCCGACTGGCCGGCCTGTAGGTACCTTGCCCTGTTCTTCTGGAGCTGGACGGCGCTGATCACGATCTGCCCTGTTCTTCTCCTGACTGTTCTCTCCGTTGCCTGGGCGCAGCCTCTGACGCCGGTGGTCCCGTGGGCGAAGGTGACACTGATCCAGATCGGCCTTACTGCGGCCGTACTGGTACCGCTCTACTTCGCCCCCGGTGTCCGGCGCCTCGCTCGCGCTGCCCGCTACGCACTGCTCGGCCCCCTGGCCACGGCCATCGTCCTGGCTGTGCTCCTGTGCATCGGCCCTAACGTCTGATGGGAATCGCCCTTGAGGCGATCTCACCCGCTCGCGTGGCCGAGTAGCTGGGAATCTTCACGTTTCCGCAGGTCAGCGAATTCCGTCGACTACCCCGCCTGCATCGACTTCATCGACTTCATCGACTTCATCGAGGCATCGTCCTCGGCCGGGCACTCTCGTGCTGTCGCCCCGCCGGACGACAGGATGGGCGACCTCCACGATCCGGCCGTTGTCGGCGATGTGCCGCCGGTGCAGCGGAGCACGGGGACGCCCGAGCCGAGCGGGACGCGCGCTCTGACGGCCGTGGCGCGGGGGCTCGGTCCGTTCGCGACGGGTGCGTCCGCGCGGCGGACCGACGTCGCCCGCCCGGTCGGGCGGACGACGTCGCGAAGGGGGCTGTTCGGCCCTGATCCGCCGGACAGCCCCCTCGGTCCTACTTGACCGATCCGGCCATCACGCCCTGCACGAAGTGCCGCTGGAAGGCGAAGAAGACCACCAGCGGGACCACCAGCGAGAGGAACGCTCCCGGCGCCAGGACGCCGATGTTGCTCCCGAACTGCCGCATCTGGGACTGCAGGGCGACGGTCAGCGGCTGGGAACCGCTGTCCGCGAAGAGCAGCGCCACGAGCATGTCGTTCCAGACCCACAGGAACTGGAAGATGGCGAGGCTCGCGATGGCCGGGCGGCCGAGCGGCAGCACGAGGCGGGAGAAGATGCGCCACTCGCTGCCGCCGTCCATCCGCGCGGCCTCCAGCATCTCGCGCGGTATCTCGGCGAAGTAGTTCCGCAGCAGGAAGATCGCGAACGGGAGTCCGTAGGCGACGTGGAACAGGACGACGCCCGCTACGGTGCCGAACAGGCCGATGGCGCCGAACAGTTTGGCCACGGGCAGCAGGCCGATCTGGACTGGCACCACCAGCAGCCCGACGACGACCAGGAAGATCGCGTCACGGCCGGGGAAGTCCAGCCAGGCGAAGGCGTATCCGGCGAGTGCCGCGATGCCGACCACCAGGAGCGTGGCGGGCACCGAGATCAGGACGGTGTTCCAGAAGGCCTCGGTGATGCCGGAGTCCTTCAGCAGCGCCGTGTAGTTGTCCAGGGACAGCTGGGAGGGGTCGGTGAGCGCCGTCCACCAGCCGTCGGAGGCGTTGTCCCGTTCCGAGCGGAGGGAGGACAGGAGCAGCCCGGCGAGGGGCGTGATCCACACGAGGGCCACGACGATCAGCAGGGCCTGGACGATCCCGCTGTTCAGCCACGTGGCCAGGGCCCGCCGGCGCGGGGAGCGGCTCGGCGGGGCCGTGACCGCGGCGGCGGCGGGGGCCTCGGCGAGCGGCGGGCGCTCGATGGTGCTGTGGCCGCTCATGCTCCGCTCCTCTTGAACCGGCGGACGTTGAAGATCATCGCGGGGACGACCAGCAGGAGGAGCAGGACGCTGAGCGCACTGCCGAGCCCCTGGTCGTTGCCGCCGCCGAACGAGACCAGCCACATGCGGGTGGCGAGCACATTGGCCTCTTCCTGGACGGGTCCCGGTGCGATGATCCAGACGAGGTCGAAGACCTTCATCACATTGATCACCAGGGTCACGAAGACGACGGTGAGCACGGGGGCGAGCAGCGGCACGGTGATCTTGCGGAAGATCTGGCCCTCGGTGGCGCCGTCCATCCGGGCCGCCTCCAGGGCGTCCCGCGGGATGGCGGCGAGGCCCGCGCCGATCAGCACCATCGCGAAGCCGGTCCACACCCACAGATAGGCACCGATCACCGCGGGGGTCACCAGGGCGGGCCCGAGCCAGTTCACGCCTTCGTAGGGTGCCGCGAAGTTCGAGGCGGGCAGCCGGACGGTGTAGTCCCCGTCGTCCAGGCCGGCGAAGCGGAACGATCCGTCCGCGGCCGTCGTCGCGGTGGCCGCCGTCCTGCCGTCGCGTACGGCCTCGACGGTCATGCCCGGCAGGCCCTTCTCGGCCGGGTCGACCTTGCCCTGCACACCGCCGCCGCCCGGGGCGAAGTCGAGATAGACGACTCCCCCGAGGCCGTCCGGACCGGGCTCCCGTACAGCCGCGGCCTTCGCCCCTTCGGGCATGGCGTCCGGTGAGACGCCCACGAAGCCGATGGTCACGGTCCGTCCGGGCGCCACGGCCTGCTCGGTGGTGTACGGGCCGCCCGCGCCTCCCGTCAGACCCTGGTTCTCGCGGGCCCGGGCCGTCGGATAGGCGGCCGGGTCCTCGAACGCGTCGTGGACACCGACGACGGCGGCGTTGAGCACGCCCCGGTCCGGGTCCTGCTCGTAGGCGAGCCGGAAGATGATGCCCGCGGCGAGGAAGGAGACGGCCATGGGCAGGAAGAGCACCAGCTTGAACGCCGTGGCCCAGCGCACCTTCTCGGTGAGCACGGCCAGGACCAGCCCGATGCCGGTCAGCAGGGCAGGGGCGACGACGACCCAGATCGTGCTGTTGCGGATGGCCTTGAGCGTGGCCGGATCGCTGAACATCTCGCTGTAGTTCGCGGCCCCGACGAACCGGTCCCCGCTCGCGTCGAACAGACTGCGTCCGACGGAGAACAGGACCGGGTACACGACGAGCGCGCCGAGGAGCAGCAGGGCGGGCAGGACGAAGACGACGGCGAGCCGGCGTTTCCTGCGCTGCGCCCGGCGCCGCGGGTCCACCGCGGCGCGGGTCTTGAGGGTGTCAGCCATGGGGCGGCCTCAGTTCCGGTAGGCCTTGGCGGCCGCGGCCTCGAGCTTCGCCGCGGTGGCCTTCGGGTCGGAGGGGTCGCGGAGGAAGTCCTGCAGGAGCTTCCACTCTCCCGCGCCCTTGGTGCCGCCGAAGGCGGCGGGCGCCTGGTCGGACATGTCGAAGCGGACCGAGTTGCCCGCGCCGATCAGCGACTCGGCGGTCTCACGGGCGATCTCGTCGCCGTACGCGTCGACGCTGACGTTCTTGTTCGGGGACAGGAACCCGCCCGCGGCGGCCCACACCTCGGCGGCCTCGGGGGTCGCCAGGTACTCCAGCAGCCGCATGCCGGCGTCGGCGTTCTTGCCCTCCTTGAGGACCACGGCCGCGTCGCCGCCGCTGACGACCGGCGGCTGCCCGGCGCCGACCCCGGGGAAGGGGAAGAACTTGGCGTCCTCGCCCGGCTTCTTGCCGAACTCGTCCTTGGCCACACCCGCGACGAAGTCGCCTTCGTAGACCATGCCCGCCTTCGGCTCCGGGCCGAAGACCTGCTCGACGGACGCCGGGAAGTCGGTGCGCAGCGCGCCCTGCGCGCCGCCGGCGACGAGCTGCTTGTCCTTGAACACCTCGCCCAGCGTGGTGAGCGCCTTGACGACGCTCTGGTCCGTCCACTTGATCTTGTGCTGGGCGAGCTGGTCGTACTTCTCGGGTCCGGCCTGGGAGAGGTACACGTTCTCGAACCAGTCGGTGAGCGTCCAGCCGTCCTCGCCGGCTATCGCGAAGGCGGGGCGGCCGGAGTCGGAGAGGGTGCGACCGGCCTCCAGAAGGCCTGTCCACGAGCTGGGCTCCGTGACACCGGCCTGGGTGAACGCCTCGGGGCTGTACCAGACGGTCGACTTGTGCGCGGCCTTGAAGTAGAGGCCGTAGTAGTCGCCGCCGACGGTGCCGTAGTCCTTCCACACCGGCGCGAGGCCGTCCGAGGCGGACTTCGCGGTCTTGTCCGACAGTGGCCTGAGCCAGCCCTCCTCGGCGAACTGCTTCAGCACGCCGACCTGCGGCACCATCACCACGTCGGGTGCGTTGCCGCCTTCGATCTTGCTCCCGACGAAGGTGGAGACGTTGTCGCCGGAGGGCACGAAGACGGTCTTGGCGCCGGTCTTCTCGGTGAAGGCGTCGAGCACCTTCTTGAAGTTCTTCTGCTCGCTGCCGGTCCAGACACCGGCCACGGTCACGGTCTGGCCGCTGAGTTCGCCGCCGCTCGCGGGTCCGGTCGTGTCGCCGCAGGCGGTCGCGGTCAGTGCGACGGCGAGGGCCGCCGACACTGTCGCCGCCGTCCGCCGGGTCGTCTTCAGGTTTCGTCGCATGATGAGGGTCCTTCCGAGGGATGGGGCAGGTCAGGAGGTGGAGTCGGCCGTCCACCACGCGGCGGTCGCACCGGGGAGCACACCGTCGGGGCAGGGGCCGCTGGACAGGAGAGGGGTTCCGCCCGCGGGGGCGGGTACGGGCTCGGTGCCGAAGTTGACCGCGCAGATCAGGCCGTCGCCGCGGACCATGGCCAGCACGTGCGGGGGTGCGTCCAGCCAGCGGAGTGTGCCCTCGCCCAACTGCGGGAGGCTGCGGCGCAGTTGCAGGCCCTCGCGGTACAGGTGCCAGAAGGAGCGGGTGTCGGCCAGGGCCCGGTCCGTGGCGTGCTCGGCGAACCACTCGGGCTGCGGCAGCCACGGCCGCGCCCCGGCCTCGCCCTGGCTGAAGCCGAACGGGGAGGCGTGGCCGGACCAGGGCAGCGGGACGCGGCAGCCGTCGCGGATGTGCTTGCGGCTGCCGGTGCGGTGGAAGATCGGGTCGGTGAGCACCTCGTCCGGCAGGTCGAGGACCTCGGGCAGTCCGAGCTCCTCCCCTTGGTAGACGTACGCGGCGCCGGGCAGCGCGAGCATCAGCAGGGCCGCGGCGCGGGCGCGGGCCGCGCCGAGTCCGCTGCCCTCGACGCCGGGTTCGCCCGCGTACCGGGTGACGGTGCGGACCTGGTCGTGGTTGTTGAGCACCCAGGTGACGGTGGAGCCGGTGCCGGCGATGTCGCGTATGGCCTCGTCGATCGTCGAGCGGAACGCGTCGGCGTCCCAGGGGGCGCTGAGCAGGTCGAAGAAGAAGGCCTGGTGCAGTTCGTCCGGCCGGACGTACAGGGCGTGCTCGCGCGCGGTCGGTACGGAGACCTCGCCGACGAGCAGGCGGTCGCGCCCGTCCTGGGCGGCGTACTCCTCGCACACCGCGCGCCAGCGGCGCCACACCTCGTGCACCTCGGGCTGGTTCCAGGCGAGCGGGTTGACCGAGTCGCGGGCCCGCTCGTCGGCGGCGGGGTCGTCGGAGTCGGGCAGTGCGGCGTCCTTGTAGAGGCCGGCCGCCACGTCGATACGGAATCCGTCGACGCCCCGGTCGAGCCAGAAGCGCAGCACGCGCTCGAATTCCTCGCCGACGGCCGGGTCGCGCCAGTTGAGGTCCGGCTGCTCGGGGGTGAACAGGTGCAGGTACCACTCGCCGGGGGTGCCGTCGGCGTCGGTGGTCCGGCTCCATGCGGGCCCACCGAACATGGCGCGCCAGTTGTTGGGCGGTTCGCTGCCCTCGGCGCCGCGGCCGGGGGCGAAGTGGAAGCGGGAGCGGGCGGGGCTGCCAGGGGCCGCGGCGAGGGCTTCGCGGAACCACGGGTGCTCGCTGGAGCAGTGGTTGGGGACGATGTCGAGGAGCAGCTTGAGCCCGAGCCTGCGGGCGTCGGCCACCAACCGGTCGAACTCGTCAAGGTCGCCGTAGACGGGATCGACGTCGCAGTAGTCGGCGACGTCGTAGCCGTGGTCGTGCTGTGGCGACGGATAGAACGGGCTGAGCCAGATGCCGTCGACGCCGAGCTTGCGCAGATACGGGAGCCCGGCCCGGACGCCGGCCAGGTCGCCGATGCCGTCCCCCGTGCTGTCGAGGAAGCTGCGGACGTAGACCTGGTAGATCACCGCGTCGCGCCACCACGGTTCGGGAGTCGTGGCACTGCGGGAGGGGCGGCCGATGCCGGCCGGAAGCGTGCTGAGCATCTCGCGTCGACCTGTTTCTGCTGGATGCGAGGGCGCCCCGGATCGGGTGCGCTGTTATGCATGCATGTTAAGTAGCCATGACGGCCGAGTGTCAACGATGCGTCCAGAAAGAATCCCAAAACTGGGGTGATTTGCCCACCTACGCGCCCTTTTACAAGAGCCAGTGCCTACCTAACATGTAACTAGGAAGACTGCCCGACGGAGGTGGGAGATGGGCTCAGCCCCTGCGGGAGATCGCTCCGAGCTCACTCGCCAGGCGCTCGACCGCCTGCTCGGGTGTCTGGCGCAGCGCCATGACGTCCTGCGCGACCCCCTGCACGGCCAGGCTCACCTGGTCGTAGCGGGGCGACTTGGGGCGCGGCTCGGCCGACAGCACACTGCGGCGCAGCGTCGGCAGATACGGATGGGCGGCGATCAGCGCCGGATCCTCGTACAGCGCGGCACGCACCGGTGGGAGCGACCCCTCGGTCAGCACCTGGCGCTGAACCCGCTCGCTGGTGAGGTACGCGATCAGATCGGCGGCCGACTTTGGGTACCGCGCACGGCTGCTCACCGCCAGATTGGAACCGCCGAGCACGCTGGTGCCCGGGCCGTCGGGGCCGGGCAGCGGCACCACTCCGAACCGGCCGGCCACCTTGGAGTCCTCTGCGCTCGCGTCGGCGTGCACATAGGGCCAGTTGCGCAGGAAGAGCAGCCGGCCGTCCTGGAAGGCCCGGCGGGACTCCTCCTCCTTGTAGCCGAGCGTGTCGCGGGCGATCCAGCCCTCGCGCACACCGTCCGCGAGGAAGGCGAAGGCGGCGCGCGCCGCGTCCGAGTCCACGGTGACCCGGTCGCCGTCGTCCCGCAGGATCGAGCCGCCCGCCGAGTGCACCGCCTCCGTCACGTTGACGGTCAGCCCCTCGTACGGCAGGAACTGGCCCGCGTAACCGTCGAGGCCGTGACGGGGTGCGACGGTGCGGGCCTGACGGGCCAGTTCCGCCCAGGTGCGCGGTGGCTTCTCGCCGGCGCGGTCCAGGACGTCCTTGCGGTAGTAGAGCAGCCCGGCGTTGGTCACGTACGGGACGGCGTACAGCCGCCCGTCGAAGGTCGCGGTGTCCACCACGGGCCGCAGGAAGGTGTCCAGAGGGAAGCGGTCGCGCTCCAGCGGAGTGATCCAGCCCGCCGCCGCGAACTCCGACGTCCACGCCACGTCGATGTTCAGCACATCGAACCGGTCGCTGCCCGAGCGCAGTTCGCTGATCATCTGTGCCCGTGTCTCGTCGGCCGAGTCCGGCAGCTCGACCAGGGTGACCCGCTCGCCCGGATGGTCCTCGTTCCAGTCCTCGAGCAGCGGCGGGAGGTAACCGGTCAGGTCACCGGCGGTCACCAGCGTCATCGGGCCCCGGCCGCCGGCGTCCGCTCCCCCGGCGTGCACCTCGGCCCCGGCATAGCCGGCCAGCACCACCGCCGCGGCCAGGAGAGCCCTACCCGCGGCACGCATCCACCGCATAGGTTCCTCCCGGTGCACGATCCGGCTGCGCCTGCCGACCATCGTGGCCTATATATACCTGTTAGGCATAGGCGATACTAGACGTCCAGGCACACCAAGGCAGGCGGCCGGTCCGTCGGCCCGCTGCCCGGGCAACAGCAGACTATGCAGCGGGAGAGAGGGGGAGCGCGTGCGGCTGCCGCTCCTGGCGCTCCTCACCCGTGGCCCCGCACACGGTTACGAGCTCAAAGGGGACCTTGAGAAGCTCCTGGGCGCCGCGTACCCTCAGCCGAATATCGGCCAGATCTATGTCACTCTCGGCCGACTGGAGAAGAGTGGTCTGATCGCCGGCGAGGACGTCGAGCAGTCGGGCCGGCCCAACAAGCGCACGTACCGGCTCACCGATGCCGGGCGTGAGGCCGTGCTGGCCTGGTTCGATGAGACCGCCGACGAGCCGCGGGTGCGGGACGAGTTCTTCATGAAGCTCGCGCTCGCGCCGCAGTCGGGGCTCGCCGACCCGATCGCCCTGATCAACAAGCAGCGTCGGCAGTACCTCAACACCATGCGGGAGCTGTCGAAGCTGGCCGCGTCCGAGGACCGGGACAACAAGGTCTCCCAACTGCTGATCGAGGGCGCCATGCTGCATCTGCAGGCCGACCTGGACTGGCTGGAACGTTGTCAGGAGGAGCTGGAATGAGCGACGACGCCGCGGTTTCCGGCGAGCGCCGGGGATCGGGCGCGGCCGGCTCCGGTGGCCGCGGCCGACCCGGCGGGCCGGAGGAGGGCCACGGCGCCGAGGCGACCGGGGACCGGGCCGTGGCCGGGCGGCAGCAGGCGAGTGCGGATGTGCCGGAGCCGGGTGCCGCCGGAGGCGGGCCGGGCCGCGGCGCCGCGAGCCTCCGTTCCGCCCCGCCCTCGTCCGGGCAGGTGAGCGGCCCCATCGTGCGCGCCGAGGGGCTGACCAAGACCCACTACGGCGAGGGTGCCGCGGTGCATGCCGTGCGCGGTGTGGACCTGACCGTTCAGCCGGGGGAATTCGTGGCGGTGACCGGTCCCTCGGGCGCCGGGAAGTCGACATTGCTGCATCTGATCGGCGGGCTGCAGCGCCCGGACAGCGGGCGGCTGTGGCTCGGCGGGGAGCGGGTCGACGAGTACCGGGAAGCCCGCTGGGCGGTGCTGCGCAGACGCAGCATCGGCATCGTGTTCCAGTTCTTCAACCTGGTCTCCAACCTCACCGTCGCCGACAACGTGGAACTGCCCGCGCTGCTGGCCGGTGCGTCGCCCAAGGCAGCGCGCGCGTCCCGCGCCGAGCTGCTGGCCGAGCTCGGGCTCGAAGGCCGGGAGCGGTCCATGCCCGGCGAGCTGTCCGGCGGCGAGCAGCAGCGCGTCGCGCTCGCCAGGGCGCTGGTCAACCACCCCGCCCTGCTGCTCGCCGACGAGCCGGCCGGCAGCCTGGACAGCAAGGGCACCCGGGAGGTGCTGCGGCTGCTGTCCCGGTTCCACCAGCGCGGACAGACAATCCTGATGGTCACCCATGACGCCCGGATGGCGAGCGCCGCCGACCGCGTCATCAGCTTCTTCGACGGGCGCATCGCCGACGACGCGGTGCTGGGCGCCGGGCACCGCGCTCCGGGCGGCGGAGTGTCCGGCGTACTGGAACTGAGGGACTGAGCGTGCGCGCCACTCTGCGCTGGGCTCACGCCGACTTCCGGGCACACCGTGGTGAAGCCCTGTTCGTCGTCCTCGCCAGTGCCGGGGTCATCGCCTCGCTGCTGCTGGCCGGTGCCCTGTTCGGTTACGCGGCCAACCCCTGGCAGCGGGTCTTCAACCAGTCCCAGGGCGCGCACATATGGCTGCACACCCGCGCCGGCGCCGACACCGCCGGTCTGTCCCGGCTCGACGGCGTCGCCGCGCTCTCCGGTCCGTACCGCACCGCGACCACCACGGTCGGGTCGCGGGGCGCACGGGCGGGTGTGGAACTGCGCGCGGCGGGGGTCCGGCCCCCGGACACGGGCCGGCCACTGGTCACGTCGGGCCGCTGGCTCGCCCCGTCGGACGACGGCGCCGGGGGCGCGGTCGTGCTGGAGACGTCGGTGGCCAGGGCGCTGTGGGCGGAGCCGGGCGACACGCTGCGGGTCACGGCAGCGGACGGACCGGCGAGCACCCTGCGGGTCGTCGGTGTCGCGGAGGCGGCGGAGCCGCGTTACCGGCCGGGCGGCGAATCCGGCATCGGCTGGGTGCTGCCCGGCGCCCTCGACGCGGTCGCCCCCGGCGCGCGCGGACAGACCGTGGGACTGCGGCTGGACGACCCGGACGACACCGACTTCCTCGTGCAGCGCGCCGTGACGCTCCTGGGCGCCGACCGGGTCTGGAAGGTCGCCAAGTGGCAGCAGGCGCGGGCCGAGGCCGGCGGTGACGACCGGCTGCTGGGGCAGTTGTTCGCCGTGTTCGGTCTCGGCGCGCTGCTGGCCGCCGCTCTGGCCGCGTCCGGGGCGATCGCCGCCCGGGTACGCGGGCAGCTCAGGGACATCGCGGTGCTCAAGGCCGTCGGGTTCACCCCGGGGCAGGTGGTGCGCGGCTTCCTGGTCCAGCACCTGGCCTTCGCGCTGCTGGGTGTCGCGCTCGGCACCGTGGCGATCGCCCTGCTGGGGTCCCGCATTCCGGGGCGTATCGGTGACGCGGTGGCCCTGTGGCAGGACCTGCCCGGTCACACGGCACTGATGGTCGGCGTGCCGTGCGGTGCGGTCCTGCTCATCGCGGTCGCCACCGGTCTTGCGGCCTGGCGGGCCGGACGTGTGCCCCCGGTCCCGGTGGCCCGTGCGGCGCTGCCGACCGCCGCGCCGATGACCGCGCTCGGCAGACGGGCGCTCGGCATGCGGATGCCGCCCGCGCTGGTGCTGGGGACGCGCGCCGCGTTCTCGCGCCGGGGCGGTGCGCTGGTGGCCGTGCTCCGGCTGGCGCTCCCACTGGTCCTGATCACCGTGGCGCTCGTCGCCTGGTCGACGCTGGACCAGTTCCGCAGCCATCCCGACCGGGTGGGCCTGCCGGCGGCGCTGACCGTGCGGGCCGAGCAGCCCGGCGGTCCGACGGACGCGGAACTGGAACGCACCCTCGCGGGCGTCGACGACGTCGCCGCCGTCCATCCCGGTGTGGAGACGGCGGCCCTGGTGCCGGGGCAGACGGGCACCATCACCCTGCGCGGGCTCGGTACCGCACACGAGCCGTACCCCCTCGCGGTGGTGGAGGGCCGGACACCGGGTGGTCCGGACGAGGCGGTCGCCGGCCAGGGACTGCTGGATCTGCTCGGCGTACGGGTGGGCGACTGGGTGCGGATGACCGTCGAGGGACGGCCGCAGATCCTCCACGTCGTCGGCCGGAGCATCGAACCGGAGTCCGGCGGCCGGATCATCTCGACGACCGTCGACACCTTGCGCGAACGCGATCCCGGTCTGCGGCCCGGGTTCCACGCCCTGGTGCTGCGCGACGGCGCCGACCCGCGCGCGGTGAGCGCGGAGCTCGCAGAGGCGGGCGGCGGCGCGCTGGAGATCCGCGAGACCCCGAACCCCGCGGACCGCCTGGAACCGGCACGCGTGGTGATCGCCGCACTGATCGTGGTGCTCGCGCTGATCGGCCTGATCGAGTTGCTGACCCTGATCGGCACGGGCGTACGCGAGCGGGGCCGCGATCTGCTCGCCCTCAAGGCCATCGGTCTGACGCCCCGGCAGATCGGGGCGGTGATCGTGACGGCGGCGGGCCTGACGGCCCTGCTCTCCGCCGCGCTCGGGACGGTTGTGGGCGCCGTGGCGGGCACGCGTCTGGTGGACACCCAGGGCGCGGCCGGCGGGATGGGTGCGGGCATCGCGCAGATGCCGCCGCTGCCCCTGCTGGTGGTGCTGATCGCCGCGGCGGTGCTCGGTGCGACGGCTGCCGCCTCGGTGCCAGCGGCCCGCACGGCCCGCCGCAGGCTGGCGGATTCGCTGAGCGAGACGCTCTGAGCGGAGCGGGACGCCGGGGCGCGCCGACGGTGCGTCAACTTCCCCTGTAGGGCAGGGGCATCGCCACCGCCGACGGCTCGCGCGCAGAGCAGCGCGCGGTGCCCGGGACCCGCGCGAGCAGTTGACGCCCCGCGCGAGCGGTTGACGCCCCGACAGGAACCGGTCCCGGCAGGAACCGGTCCCGGCCCGCGCGGACGCAGTGGCCCGTCGCACCCCGTGCCGGCAGCGAGTTGCTCGGATTTCCTACTCGGGGGTAGGACCGAACGGGCGCGCGGCGAAGGTGCGCGAGGTGATGCTGCTCGGGCGCCGAGGCCCCCGAGGACGCGGCGTACACCTCGTCCGAGCCGCTCACCCTCAAGCACCTGGACGGTGTGGAGCTGGTCGTCGACGACCACGATCCCCGGACCGGTGCCACGATCGACGCGGCCGGGCCCAAGGACAAGGCCGCGGTCCTGCGGGGGGTCACCCGCGACACCGTCGACTGGTCACTCCCGCCCGTGTCGGGGCGGCGCATCGTGTTCCGGTTCCATTCCGCGCCGGTGGAGGTGCTCGGCGACGGCAGGGTCCGTGCCGTGCGTGTCACTGGGGCTTCCAGAGAGCAGGAGGTGCCCGTCGGCATGCTGCTGCGGGCGGTCGGTTACCGCGGCGTGCCGGTCGCCGGGCTGCCGTTCGACGAGGCGACGGGCACCGTCCCGCACGAGCGGGGCCGGGTGACCGGCCGGCCGGGGAGGTACGTCGTGGGCTGGATCAAGCGCGGCCCCTCGGGCGGCATCGGCGCCAACCGGGCCTGCGCCGCCGAGACGGTCGGCACGCTGCTCGCCGACGCCGTCGACGGTTCGCTTCCCGCGCCGACGGCCCTACCGAAGGCGTTCCACCGGCTGGTCCGGCGCCGTAACCGGCAGGTCATCGACGCCCGCGGCCTGGCCGCCATCGACCGCACGGAGGTGACGCGCGGTCGCCGTGCCGGCCGGCCGCGGGTGAAGCTGGCGACGGTGGGCGAACTGGTGGCGGCGGCGAAGGGCGGCCGCCGGCGGGCCCTGCCACGCTGAAGCACCCGGTGCGCGTGGGCGCGACACGTGGGCGAGGTTCGTCACGGCACTGAAACGGCATGACGCCGGAACGGAACGGGACAAACCGCTTTGATCTCGCCCATCTTGGCCCGACAACGACGGGCTCCGCGTCCCGGTGTGACGACGGGACGGTCACAACATCCCGCTCGGGCGGCACCGCGTGAATGATCGAAAAGACGGGGGGTTAGCATATGAGCACCGCCTAGCTCGAAAGATAATCCTGTGACTGTCACCGAGGACTCGTTCACCAACTGGAAGACCCGCGAGGAGATCGCGGAGTCGATGATCCCGATCATCGGGAAGCTGCACAGGGAGCGGGACGTCACCATCCTGCTTCACAGCCGCTCCCTGGTGAACAAGTCGGTGGTCAGCATCCTCAAGACCCACCGATTCGCCCGTCAGATCGCGGGTGAGGAACTCTCGGTCACCGAGACGCTGCCCTTCCTTCAGGCCCTCACCACGCTCGATCTCGGCCCTTCCCAGATCGACATCGGCATGCTCGCCGCGACGTACAGGACCGACGACCACGGCCTGACGGTGGAGGAGTTCACCGCCGGGGCCGTCGCCGGCGCCACGGGCGCCGGCAAGATCGAGCGCCGCGAGCCGCGCGACGTGGTCCTCTACGGGTTCGGCCGCATCGGCCGCCTCGTCGCCCGCCTGCTCATCGAGAAGACCGGCTCCGGCAACGGCCTGAGACTGCGCGCCATCGTCGTCCGCCGGGGCGGCGAACAGGACATCGTCAAGCGTGCCTCGCTGCTGCGCCGCGACTCCATCCACGGCCAGTTCCAGGGCACGATCACCGTCGACGAGGCGAACAGCACGATCATCGCCAACGGCAACGAGATCAAGGTGATCTACGCGGGCGACCCGTCGGAGGTCGACTACACGGCGTACGGCATCAAGAACGCCATCCTCATCGACAACACCGGCAAGTGGCGCGACCGCGAGGGCCTGTCGAAGCACCTGCGCCCGGGCGTCGACAAGGTCGTCCTGACCGCGCCGGGCAAGGGCGACGTCCCCAACATCGTGCACGGCGTCAACCACGACATGATCAAGCCGGACGAGCAGATCCTGTCCTGCGCGTCCTGCACCACCAACGCCATCGTGCCGCCGCTGAAGGCGATGGCGGACGAGTACGGCGTCCTGCGGGGCCACGTGGAGACCGTCCACTCGTTCACCAACGACCAGAACCTCCTGGACAATTACCACAAGGCCGACCGCCGCGGCCGCTCCGCACCGCTCAACATGGTCATCACCGAGACCGGTGCCGCGTCCGCCGTCGCCAAGGCGCTGCCAGACCTGAAGGCGCCGATCACCGGCAGCTCGATCCGCGTCCCGGTGCCGGACGTCTCGATCGCGATCCTCAGCCTGCGCCTTGGCCGCGAGACCACGCGCGACGAGGTCCTCGACTACCTCCGCAACGTGTCGCTGACCTCGCCGCTCAAGCGTCAGATCGACTTCATCACCGCCCCTGACGCGGTGTCGAACGACTTCATCGGCTCGCGCCACGCCTCGATCGTCGACGCCGGCGCCACCAAGGTCGACGGCGACAACGCGATCCTCTACCTGTGGTACGACAACGAATTCGGCTACTCCTGCCAGGTCATCCGCGTCGTCCAGCATGTCTCCGGGGTGGAGTACCCGACCTACCCGGCCCCGGCGGTCTGATCTCGCCGGACTGTCCGCCCCGCTGTCCCGGTCGGCGGACTGGCGGGTGGGAGAGCGACGGGATGCCGAGAGGCATCACTTGCTCTTCCACCGCCGTCCGCCGTCGGCGGCTGCACAGCCGCCCGGCGTCGTGCACAACGGCCAGATCGACGTGGTGAACTCCACGAACCCCTCGTCGCGGTCCACCCTGCGCCGTGGCACGGTGCTCGGGGGATCGCGAACGCCTCTCCGGATGGGGTGACTTCAGCCGTTCACCGGACGTCCACCGGGAAGGGCCGCGCGCCGCTCCGACTCCTGCTTGAACGCCGAGAGCGAGGCCGCGACGGTCGCCTCCCAGCGCTGGGCCACGACGCTGCCCCACCACTGGCCGAGCGCCCACAGATCTGTGCCCATTTCACCGGTGTACTCCAACCGCGTGCCCGGCCCGCGTTCGCTGAGTTCGAACGATTCGACGACCGCCGGGACGGGCCCGCGGACCAGGCGGAAGCCGACCCGCTCCGGGCGGGTGAACTTCACCGTCTCCACCGTCGTCGCCGTCAACCGCCCGCCGGCCACGGGGGTGTGGTGCGCCGCGAGCACCAGGTCACTGCCCCGCTCCAGCACGGCCACCTTCTCCCGCATCGCCCGTGTGGTACGGCCGAGATAGGGCTGGGCGATCACGTCGAAGACCACCTCGCGCGGTGCCTCGATGTCGACCGTCTGCGGCCCCAGGGTGCGGCTGCGGCGTCCGACACCCACATCCAGCGGGAGTGCACCCGTCACCAGACCCAGATATCCGGCCACCGCGCCACCTGCGGCCCCGACGGCCACCAACCCACCGATCCACGCCATCTGGAGCACCCTTCTGTTCAGCCTGTTCTCCGCCTCGGGTTGAGGCTATGGCGGAAGCTCACTCAGATCGGTGAGCGCGCCCACCTCCATCGAGCGCGCGTCCGCCTACCGTGAGCGGAGCCGTCACCCGATGAAGGAACAAGGGCGTGCTGTCCTGCCGGCTCCACCGGCACACGGACGGCACTGCCTTCGGCTCGCCGACCACAGCGGACCTGCGCCGGGAACCCGCCGCTGCCGGACTGCCCGCGCCCCGCACCGAGACCTGAGGGCCCCGGCCTGCCCGAGCCCCGTTCGGCACCGTGTTACGGACAGATGGCACGGCCCGCACGGGGCGGCCGCACCATGGTGAGGGGGGTGCAACGGCCCTCTTACGGACAGGAAATGGCGTGCTGACGGTCGGTCTCTAGCGTCGGTCGTGTGACGGGGAACGCCAAGCCGGGGATCGGCCGCATCGCACGTGCACTGCCCGGTTGGAAGACCATCCGCGGGCGGGTTGCCGTCGTGCTGGCCGTGCCGACATGTCTGCTGCTCGTCCTCACCGGGCTCGCGGTCGCGGATCGCGCCGCCGACTGGTCCGCGGCGCGCAAGACCCGGGAACGGGTGGACCTCGTGCTCCAGGTCCAGGCGCTCGTAAGGGATCTGCAGCGCGAACGCGGGCTCACCAACGGCCTGTTGGGCGGTGCCCGCCAGTACCGCGACGACGTCGACGGGCAGCGCCTGCGCTCCGACAAGGCCCGTGCCGACCTCGCCGCGCTGCTCGCCGAGGGCGACAACGACCCCGAGACCGCGTCTGCGGTGGAGGGAGCCCGGGTGCGGCTGACGGAGCTGGCCGCCGTACGGGCCGAGGTCGACGACGGGTCCGCGGACCGTGCGGCCACCCTGCGTTTCTACACCTCCGCCATCACCGCGCTGATCAAGGCACAGTCGGCGGACGGAGACGACGCGGCTCGCGGCGACAGGGCGCTGGCCGACGGGATGGACGCGCTCCAAGCACTCGCCGACATCGAGGAGTCCGTGGCGCTGGAGCGCGGCTCGCTCAACGGAGTGTTCGCGGCGGGGCGCTTCAGAGGCGGTGAGTATCTGGCGTTCACCGAGGTACGGGCCGCCCGGGTCGCCGCCCTCGGGCAGTACGCGCAGTCGGCCACCGAGGCCCAGCGGGGGGCGCTCGACCGTGCGTTCGCGACCCGCGACGCCAGGCGGGCCACCGGCCTGGAGCAACGCGCGGCGGCCGGCGCGGACGGGTCCCGGCTGAACGTCGACCCCGACGTGTGGTGGCGGTCGATGACCGTGCTCGTCGACGACCTGCACGCCGTCCAGCGGAGCGTCGGCGCGGACGTACGGGACAGGGCAGGGCAGCTCAGCAATGACGCGACCGGCCAGCTCGGGGGCTTCCTCGGACTCGGCGTGCTGATCGTCGCGCTCGCCACCGCCCTCGCCGTCCTCTCGGCCCGCTCCATCACACGCCCGCTCGGCGCACTGGCCCAGGAGGCGGACGAGGTGGCGGGTGCACGCCTGCCCGAGGCGGTCCTGCGTATTCAGCGGGCCGACCCGGACGACACCGCCGCCCGCCTCACCCTCGAGCCGCCCGGATCAGGGCCGGAGCCCGGATTACACGATGACGCGCAGGAGATCGCCCTGCTCGCCGCGGCCCTTCACAATGTCGAGCGGACGGCCGTCGGCCTCGCCGCCGAGCAGGCCGTCCTCCGCCGCAACACCTCCGAGTCGCTCGCCAACCTCGGGCGCCGCAACCAGAGCCTGCTCCGCCGCCAGCTCGGCCTCATCACCACGCTGGAGAGCCAGGAGGTCGACCCGGACGCGCTCGCCGAGCTCTTCGAGCTCGACCACCTCGCCACCCGGATGCGCCGCAACGCCGAATCGCTGCTCGTCCTCGTCGGCGAGCACGGGCCGCCCCGTACGTGGACGGGCACGGTCGGTGCGCTGGAGGTCGTCCAGTCGGCGGTGTCGGAGGTCGAGCAGTACCAGCGGGTGGCGGCCGTGGACGTCGAGCCGTGCCGGATCCGCGGCCACGCGGTCGCCGAACTGTCCCACCTGCTCGCCGAGTTGATTGAGAACGCCCTCGTCTTCTCACCGCCGCACCACCCCGTCGAGGTGTACGGCTGGCGCGACGGAGCGGAGTACTGCCTCGCCGTCGTGGACCGCGGCGTCGGCATGACCGCCGAGGCGCTGACCCGCTCCAACGCCCGTCTGTCCGGCAAGCAGAGCTTTCTCGTTGCACCCACCCGCTTCCTCGGCCACTACGTCGTCGGTCGGCTCTCCGCCCGCCTCGGCGCGCAGGTCGAGCTCCGCGAGACCGAGGGCTCAGGCATCACCGCATACGTGGCCCTGCCGCCCGCGCTGCTCGCCGCCCCCGCCCCTGTCGACCAATCACCGGGCAAGGACCAGATCAGGTCCATGCTCAGCGGCTTCCGCGAGGGCGTCGCCCGCGGCGTGGCAGCCGGAAAGGACAGCGCATGACCCTGACGACCGGCACCCCGCTCACCGGCGAGGCGCAGAACTTCAATTGGCTCATCGCCGAATTCGTACGGACAGTCCATGGCGTCGCCGACGCGGTCGCCGTCTCGTCCGACGGGCTGCTCCTGGCTGCCTCCGATTCCCTGGGCCGCGACCGCGCCGACCACCTGGCCGCCGTCGTCTCCGGCATCACGAGCCTCGCCCTCGGCGCGGCCCGGGCCAACGGCCGGCACGGCGGCGGCGGTGTGAGGCTGGTGATGATCGAGATGTACGGCGGCTTCCTGCTGGTCACCACGGTCCGGGACGGCAGCTGTCTGGGCGTGGTCGCGGCGGAGGGCAGCGACGTCGGCATGATCGGCTACGAGATGGGGGTGCTGTCCGACCGCGTGGGCGGCTTGCTCACGCCGCGGCTGGTCACCGAACTCCAGATGGTCGCTACGCGCTGAGGCGCGTCTTCCGTCCAGGCGGCGTGTCCTCCAACTCGACGAATTCGCAGCCGCGTTGACGGGTCCGCGGAGCGCGCGGAAGGCGTTCTGCGTTTCGGTACGGGGAAGACTGCGGCCGCGCGGCAGCCTCGATCCGGAAGGTGCGGATACCACGTCCGGCTCGCCGGCGACCGCGGTCGGCGTCGCCCCAGCCAGGCGGCCCGCAGGACGGGTCGCGCGGTGCGGTCTCCATGGGGCGCCGGTGATCCGCCAGGCGCTGGACGCGTTCTCGGCGTAGCCCTTCTTCAGCAGGTCCGCCCCGGTGCGCCCGGCGCCCTTGACCAGGACCCGAATCGACGATGTCGCCATCCCGGCGCACCCAGGGCGAGAGGGGAGGCGGTGCGTGCCTCCGCTCCTTGGGCAGCCGGGGAATCGCCCCGGTGTACGGCGCGGGGTTGCCACGCGCCGGCAGCGCGGTCATCGCCACCAGCATCATCCCCGCACCACCGGTACCCATGCTGGGCCATGTCACCTCCAGCTACCGCAGCGACGCCCTGCGGCGGACGTTCGCCCTGGCCCTGGTGCGTTCGGGAAGCCGGCGCATCGGCGAGACCCTCTACGTCCGGCTGGACGGCCGGACCGTCCCGGTGACGGTGACCGAACCTGTGCTCTTCGACAAGGAGGGAGCTCGCCGTGACGGTTGAGACGCCCACTCGCCTCAGTCCGCTCTCCGGGTGGCAGGACCGCTTGGCGCAGCTGTCCGCCGGACTGCTGCTGCGGGAACTGCCTTTCCTGACCCAGCTCGCCCTGCGGCTGCGGCCCGGCAGTCCGGCGGCCCAGGCCGTCGAGTCCTCGTTGGGCATCACGCTGCCCGGCCCCTTGCGCGCCGAGATGTCGGACGACGTCAAGGTGCTGTGGATGGGCCCGGACGAATGGCTGCTGGTGGCCCCCGAGGGCCAACAGGACGACCTCGTCGCGCATTTGCGGGTGGCCATCGGTGACGAGTTCGCCACCGTCACCGACGTATCGGCGCAGCGCACCACGCTGGCCCTGTCAGGGCACCTCGTCCGCACGGTGCTGGCGCAGGGCTGTGCCATCGATCTGGACCCGCGGGTGACGCCCGTCGGCTCGTGCCTGACAACGGTGCTGGCGTCGGCCCCGATCACCCTCGTGGTGCGGGCGGAAGCGGCCTCCAGCGTGTGGCTGCTGGTCCGCTCCTCGTTCGCGTCCTACCTGGCCACCTGGCTCGTCGACGCCTGCACGGAATACGGTGGAGGCACCGGATGAGCATCAGCGTCTTCGACATGTTCAAGGTTGGTTTCGAGCCCTCAAGCTCCCACACGGTGTCGGCAGGAAGTCATTCGTGTCGATCACCGCGCCGGCGCGGACCAGCTCGTCACCGTCGGACGCGACGCCGAACGCCTGGCGCCGGCCCGCGCCGTCAACTGGGACTGCGAGGGCCGCATCCTGCTCCGTGGGGCAACCGGTCCGTCGTCTCAGCTGACCCTGATGCTCCCGAGCCGGCGTCGTGCCCGCATGAGGCCGCGGCCCTGCGCCAGGGGGCTCCGCGAGCGGCCGCAGGCATACGAGACGGCAGGGGCGGACGGGCGGGCCGGTTCATCCCGCCCTCTGACTTCCGGCATTCCCGCCGGCATCACGGATCCAGCTACGGCACAGCTGTGTTCCTTCCGACGCAAGGGCGGCCGCCGTCGGCCCGCCGACACAGGACGCGCCGCCCGGGCGCGTGATGTGTGGGCACGGTGTGTACGTCGTCGTGAAAGCCGGTTGACCCAGCGCACGAACCGCCACGGCGCGGGCGGTGACCCCGCTGATCCTCTGAGTGGACCTCGAGAACCGAACCCCCATGGCATGCGTCTTGATCAACGGTGCCGTCAGTCACCTACGACGAGGGAGGGGCCGTGGAGCAGGCAAGGACAGCGCTCGCCGAGCGAATTGCCGAGCGGAGAAGGGGAGTCGGTGACCCTCGCGCCCTGGTCGGTGAAATGCGGCGTTCGGTCCTTCTCGTGCCGATGACCGGCGGAGGTCTCTGGTCGGCGCGGTCGGGCGGGGTTCGGTGGATCTGTGGGTTCACCGACGAGGCCGCCCTGGCCCAATTCGCCCTGCGGCACGCATCCGGTGATCAGCCCATGGAGTACGCGGCGCTGCTGGGCGCGCGCATCGTCGACGAGGTCGTGCCGTCGCTGGGCGAGCCCGCCGGCCTCGCCGTCGACATCGCCGCGGAGGACGGGTCGATGTTCTTCCCGCCGGTCGTCGGCATCGTTCCGGACGGCGTCGCCGTCGACTCCGGTGAGGCGGAGGAGGGGCGCGGCCTTGGGCGCTGACGGGGGCGACCTGCAGTTCGACAAGGCGTCTGTCGCCAAGTTCACGCAGGGCGTGGGCGCGACCATCGACCAGCTCGGTGATCTCGGTGGCGCCACCGGCTCAGTGATGGGCAAGGGCTTCTCGGAGCTCTCGATGACGGGGATGGAAGCCGGACACCACGGCCTCTCGGTCGACTTCGAGGACTTCTGCGAGCGCTGGGAGTGGGGTGTGCGCGCCCTGGTGGGCGACGCCAGCGCGATCGCGAACCGCCTCGGCCTGGCGGCGGGCACCCAGTGGGAGCACGACCAGTACGTCGAGGGTGCGCTGAAGGTGGGCGTCAACTCCGTGATGGGCGGCAACCCGCACGCCACCGAGGAGGAGATCACCCAGCAGGGCTGGGGAGAGGTGTTCACGCCGGACTACCTGAACCCGGACTGGAGCGACGAGTCGTGGGACCGGGCCGGTCAGGAGATGGCGCAGACGTGGAAGGACACCGGCCGCACCGTCCTCACCGAGGGCCAGGGCGGCCGGCAGTCGGAGATGCTCAACGACGCGCTCGGCATATCCGACGACCAGTGGAACCAGGCGCTGGACGAGACCTTCGGCCCGTCGCCGGAGGAACGCGCCCAGCAGGCGCAGCAGCAGGGTGATTCCGGGGGGAACTGAGCATGGGTATCGGCGACTTCATCAGCGACATCACGCCCGACTCGGTCGAGAAGGTGGTCGAGGACGGCGTCGAGTGGGCCGGCAACCGGGTCGAGGACGCCGGGAACTGGACCGCCGACCGGCTGGACGACGTCGGCTGGGAGTCCGGTGCGGACTGGGTGCGCGAGCAGTCCCGTTCGGTCGCCAATCGGATGGGCGCCGAGGTCGACGAGATGGATCTCGGGCAGACCGAGGACAAGACCAAGCTGATCTACGGCAGCCCGGACAAGATCCGCTCCACCGCCAAGCAACTCCGCGGCTTCCAGACGGCCTTCGACAACGCCGGCGAAGGCCTCAAGGGCCTCGACTCCTCCCGGCTCAAGGGCGAGGCGGCCGAGGCGCTGCGGACAGCGGTGCGCACCCAGCCGCCCAAGTGGTTCACCGGTGCCGACGCCTGTGAGAATGCGGCCGCCGCGCTGGAGGCGTTCGCCGGCACGGTCACCTGGGCACAGGGACGGGCACAGGCGGCGATCGACAAGTGGAAGGAAGGCACCAAAGCCTCCGCGGACGCCGCCGACGCCCACCGCAAGAAGATCGACGACTACAACAGCGCGGTCGAACGCTACAACGCCCAGCCCGCCGACCAGCGCAACCCGTCCACGCTCCCGCCCTGCCCCGCGCCGACGTTCGCCGACCCCGGCAAGAAGCTGATGCAGGAAGCGCAGGACATCCTCGCCCATGCCCGCGAGCAGCGGAACACAGCCGCGGAAACCGCTCGCACCGCGGTGCGCGCCGCCCGCGACAAGGCCCCGGAGAAGCCGTCCTACGCCGACCAGTTGCGCGACGGGCTCCAGGAAATGCAGATCATGGGAGACCACGTCGGCGGCGGCATCATCAAGGGCACCGCGGGGATCCTCAATTTCGTCCGCCAGGTCAACCCCCTTGACCCGTACAACATCACGCACCCGGCCGAATACGCCACGTCCCTCAACAACCTGGCCGCCGGACTCGTCCTGGCCGCCAACGACCCGGTCGGCACCGGCAAGCAGATGATCAACGACTTCATGAAGGACCCGTACGAGGGCTTCGGCCGTCTGCTGCCGGACGCCGCACTCACGGCGGCCACCGGAGGTGGAGGTGCGGCCTTCAAGGGCATCCGGCTCGCCGCAGACGCCGCGAAGGCCGCACGGTTGCGCAACCTGATGGACAACGCCCCGGACGGCACCCACAACACCCCGGATGGCGACCGTGAGCAGGGCGGCGACCCGGTAGACCTCGCAACGGGCCGGATGTACCTGCCCCAGACCGACGTCGAACTCCCCGGAATCCTGCCGCTGGTCTTCACCCGCCGCACCGAGTCCGGTTACGCGGTCGGCCGCTTCCTGGGGCCCGCCTGGACGTCCACCGTCGACGAGCGTCTGGAGATCGACGCCGTCAGCGTCGTCCACGTCACCGCCGAAGGGCTCCTGATCCCGTACCCGCACCCGGTCCCCGGCGCGTCCACCGCACCGGCGACGGGCAGGGCCCGCACCCTGCTGGCCCGCGACGCCGACGGCGACTACACGGTCACCGCCCTCGACAGTGGCCTGACCTTCCACTTCGCCGCCCCGTCGGGCAGCGAACCGGGCGGCGACGGCGACGCCTGGCTGACCCGCATCACCGAACCCAACGGCCACACCATCACCGTCGACCGCGCCGAGGACGGCCTGCCGCTGGCGCTGGTCCACTCGGCGGGCCACCAGGTCACGCTGTCCGTCGCCGACGGCCTGGTCACCGCCGTGTCCTTGGCCGGCGCGCGCGAGGACGGCGCGGACCTGCCCCTGATGGCCTACGGCTACGAGGACGGCAACCTCACCGCCGTCACCAAGCCGTCAGGCGCGACCACCACCTTCGTCTACGACGACCGCCGCCGCGTCATCGCCTGGATCGACTCCAACGCAAGCCGCTACGACTACGTCTACGACGACCGCGACCGCGTCGTGGCGGAGGGCGGCGAGGCGGGCCACGTCCAGATCACCCTGGCCTACTCCGATCCCGACCCCGAGACCGGCCACCACAGGACCACGCTCACCACCGCCGACGGGCACGCGACCCGCCACCTGTTCGGCCCCGGCTGCCGTCTCCTGGCCGTCACCGACCCGCTCGGCCACACCACCCGGTTCACCTACGACCCGCGCGGCAACCTCCTGACCCGCACCGACCCGCTGGGCCTCACCACCGCCTTCTCCTACGACGAGCACGACCGGCTGATCTCCGCCGTCCGCCCCGACGGAAGCGAACTGCGCACCGCGCGCGGCCTGTTCGGCCTCCCGGTGGAGGTCGTCGGGCCGGACGGCACCCGCATGCTCCACGAGTACGACGAACGCGGCAACCGCACGGCCGTCACCGACCAGGCCGGCACCACCACCCGCTACACCTACGACCACGCCGGCCGGCTCACCTCGCTCACCGACGCCCTCGGGGCCACGACCCGCGTGGTGTGCGACGCGGCGGGCCTGCCCGTGGAGGTGACCGACCCGGGCGGCGGCGTGACCCGCACGGAGCGGGACGCCTTCGGCAGGCCGGTCCGCGTCACCGACCCGGTGGGCGGGGTCACGCGACTGGAGTGGGACGCCGACGGTCAGCTCGCCCGCCGTACGGGCCCCGATGGTGCCACGGAGTCGTGGGCCTACGACGGCGAGGGCAACCTGCTCTCCCGCACCGACGCGTCCGGTGGGGTCACCCGCTTCGAGTACACCCACTTCGACCTGCCGGTCGCCCGCACCGGACCCGACGGCGCACGGTTCGAGTTCGAGCACGACGTCGAGCTCCGTCTCACCCGTGTCCGCAATGCGCAGGGGCTGACCTGGACCTACGAGTACGACGCGGCTGGCAACATCGTCTCCGAGAGCGACTTCGACGGACGTACCCTCACCTACCGTGTGGACGCCGCAGGCCGGCTCGCCGCCCGTGTCGACGCGCTCGGCGGAACCATCTCGTTCGAGCGTGACCAGCTCGGACAGGTGGTCCGCAAGGACGTCGACGGCCGGGTGACCGCCTACGCCTACGACCGGGCCGGCCGCCTGCTGGAGGCGGCCGGACAGGACGGGGACCTGCGGTACCAGTACGACCGTCGCGGACTCACCAAGACCGAACTGGTCGACGGCCGCCCCATCATGTACGCGTACGACGTCCTGGGCCGCCGCACGCGCCGCACCACACCCACCGGCCATGTCACCTCCTACGCCTACGGCGCCGACGGGCAGGCCCAGCGCCTCACCACCGGCGGCCACCGCGTCGAGTTCACCCACGACGCCGCCGGACGCGAGCTGGCCCGCGTGTTCGGCGACGCGATCACCCTGACCTCCGCCTGGGACGAGGCCGGACGGCTCTCCGAGCAGCACATCACCGCCGCAGGGCGCGCCGTCAACAGCCGTGCCTACGCCTACCGTGCCGACGGCCACCTCATATCCGTCGCGGACCGGCTGTCGGGCACCCGCACCTTCGAACTCGACCGGGCGGGCCGGGTCACCGCCGTCCACGCCCAGAGCTGGACGGAACGGTACGCCTACGACGCCGCGGGCAACCAGACCTCGGCGTCCTGGCCCCCGGCCACCCCGGCGGCGAGGCAACCGGACCGCGCGCCTACACCGGAACCACCGTCACCCGCGCCGGAGGCGTCCGTTTCGAGTACGACGCCCTCGGCCGGGTCACCCTGCGCCAGAAGACCCGCCTCTCCCGCAAGCCCGACACCTGGCGCTACGAGTGGGACACGGAGAACCGCCTCACCTCCGTGACCACCCCCGACGGGACGCGGTGGAGGTACCGATACGACCCGCTGGGCCGCCGTACCGCGAAACAGCGCCTGGCGGCCGACGGCGAGGGCGTGGTCGAGGAGGTCCGGTTCACATGGGACGGCCTGACGCTGTGTGAACAGACCAGCCACCGGCCGGACCAGCCGAACGCGATCGCCCTCACCTGGGACCACCGGGATGTCGTCCCCCTGGCCCAGACCGAGCGCATCCTCACGGCCGACGACCGCCAAGAGGAGATCGACCGCCGTTTCTTCGCCATCGCCACGGACCTCATCGGCACCCCCACCGAACTCGTCGACGAGTCCGGCGACATCGCGTGGCGCTCCCGGTCCACCCTGTGGGGCACCACCGCCTGGGCCCGCGACAGCAGCACGTACACCCCGCTCCGCTTCCCCGGCCAGTACTACGACCCCGAGACCGGCCTCCACTACAACTACTTCCGGCACTACGACCCCGAGACCGGCCGCTACACCTCACCGGACCCGCTGGGCCTGGCTCCCGCACCGAATCCGGTCGGGTACGTGGACAACCCGCTCAGCGGGTGCGACCCGCTGGGCCTGGCGCCCAAGTACACGAAGGAGGAGAAGGAACAGAAGCGGATCGCCAAGATCCTGGACGATGTCGCCGAGAGGGCGCAGAACGGTGAGATCAAGAAGCATCCGAAGTACCACGGGGACACGCGCCACGGCTTCACCGACGAACGCGTCCTGGAGATCCTGAAGAACCCCGATGCCGTGTACCAGTCATCGGGCCAGGCAAGGAACTTCGTCTTCCGCAAGGACAATGACATCGCCGTGGTCTACGGGCCCGGCTCCAAGCAGGGCCAGGCCATCACCGCCTACGGTGAATCGGGCATCAAGGGTGATTCCGGAGCGGCGGCTCTCGGTGGCAAACCCACGGACCCCGGTGCACCGGTGACCCACGAGGACATCGTGCAGGGCAGGATTCCTACCGAGGACGGCTACATGGCCCCTGCAAAGCAGATCAGATGAGGCAGGAATGAGCATGAAGCTGACGTTCGACGGCGGCTGGCGCGCGACAGTGACGGACGATCCGCTGCACATCACCCCCCGCTTCGGCCACTCCGTGGACATCGCGCCCTTCGCGAACGTGATGGAGCGTGAGCGGTTCCTCGCGGACACATTCGGCAGCCAGGAGCGGCTGTGGGACGCGCCTGACATCCTCCGGTTCGACAAGGCGGGCCGAGAGCTGGTCGGGGCTGAATTCTACTGGCCGGAAGAGTCCGCCTCCGCCGAGGAGGTCGCCCGCCTTCCCCTCACGCCCGCGGTACGCGCGGGCGGGCTCCGTGCCGATGAGGTCCGGGACTTCCGGCATGAGAGGTGCGCGGTGCTGTGCCGTGCCCCCCGGGACACCGTGCTGACCTGTCTACGCGACCTCGACGTCCTCGACGAGCCACTGGACGCCCGCATCGGCATCGCCCCCGACATGGCACTCCTGGTCCAGCACGGCGCCGTCGTCGGTTGGAGCCTCACGGATCCCGCGCAGTACCTGACCACCCCGTACACCGACCCCGACCCCGCCCCGCCCTCCCCCGCAACCCGCCGCCTGCTCACCGAATGCCTGGACCTGGTCACCACGCCGGTGGTCGACGACCTGGTCGACGGTGAACCGGCCGCCCTGGCCCGCCTCCGGGCCGCCGACGAGGCCCTGCGCGAGCAGCGCGAGGACCGGCACCGGGCCGACGCCCTGCGCGAGCTGATCGCCACCTACGTGGAGGACTACGGGAACTGGTGAACGAGGACGACCATGAGGCGGCAATACACCATGAAACTCACCCTCGACGGCGACTGGACCGCGACGGTGACGGGCGATCCGCTGCACATCACGCCGCGTTTCGATTTTTGGGACTTTCGTCTGCGCATCGCAACGTACGCAAACGTCAAGGAACGCGGGCGGTTCCTGCTGGACACATTCGGCAGCCAGGAGTGGCTGTGGGACGCGCCTGACGAGCTCCGGTTCGACCGGGCCGCCCGGGAACTGGTCGGCGCCGAGTTCCAGATCGCCGGTGAGTGCGCCGATGCCGAGGACTCCACCCGCATTCCCGCCACACCCCCCGTCCACCCGGGCGGCCTTCGCGCGGACGAGGCCCGGGACTTCCGCCTGGAGGTGACCACGGAGCTCTGCCGCGCCCCCGGGGACACCGTGCTGACCTGCCTGCGCGACCTCGACGTCCTCGACGAGCCACTGGAGGCCCGCATCGGCATCGCCCCCGACGTGGCACTCCTCGTCCAGCACGGCACCGTCGTCGGCTGGAGCCTAACCAACCCGGTCCGGTACTTGACCACTGGGTTCGCCGACCCCGACCCCAACCCGCCCTCCCCCGCCACCCATTGGCTGCTCACCGAATGCCTGGACCTGATCACCACGCCGTTGCTGGACGAGGTGAGGCGCCGGGATCCGGCCGCCCTGGCCCGCCTCCGGGCACTCGACCACAGGCTGATGAACCAGCCAGAGGACCGGCACCGAATCGACGCCCTGACCGTGAAGATCGCCGACCTGGTGGAGGATTACGGGGACTGGTGACGGTCGGTCGGGGACGTCAAGGAGGCTTCCAGGCTCCAGCAGTGCGGATCAGATGAGGCAAGGATGACCACGAAACTGACGTTCGACGGCGACTGGCATGCAACGGTGACGGGCGATCCGCTGCACATCACCCCCCGCTTCACAGGCGACTCTGTGGACGTCATGCACTGCGCGGACGTGAAGGAACGTGAGCGGTTCGTCCTGGACACCTTCGGTAGCCAGCACTTCATGTGGGACTTCCCTGACGTCTTCCGGTTCGACCAAGGACAGCCTGCAGCTGGTCGGGGCCGAATTCCAAATGCCGTGCACGTCCCCTTACTGTGAGGCCTCCGACCGCGTTCCCGTCATGCCCGCGCTCCGCCCCGGGGGGCTTCGTGCGAACGAGGTCCAGGACTTCCGGCACGAGATGTGCCCGGTGCTGTGTCGCGTTCCCGGGGACACCGTGCTGACCTGTCTGCGCGACCTCGACGTCCTCGACGAGCCACTGGAGGCCCGCATCGGCATCGCCCCCGACATGGCACTCCTCGTCCAGCACGGCACCGTCGTCGGCTGGAGCCTCACCGACCCCGCGCGCTACCTGACCACCGGCTTCGCCGACTCCGACCCCAACCCGCCCTCCCCGGCCACCCGGCTCCTGCTCACCGAATGCCTGGACCTCATCACCACGCCGCTGCTCGACGGGGTGAGAGCCCGGCATCCGGCTGCCCCGGCCAGTCTCCGGGCGCTCGACCACAAGCTGCGCAACCAGCGCGAGGACCGCCACCGGCCCGCCCCCTGCTCGCCCTCATCGGCGACCCGGTCGAGGAATATGCGGACCGGCCGACCGAACAGAAGCCGTGAACCACCGCCCTGGCCCCCATGGCAACGTCGCGGACGGCGGACGGCACGACGCCCCCCGCGGTCTGACTCCCCGCCAAAGACTTCACGCACACTGGGTGCGAACGGGGAGCCTCGATCGAAGCGGTCGCTCGACCCCACCTCGCATGCCACGCGCCAGAACGGGTCACCCCATTTCCCCATCGGCCGCCGGATATCCATCCATGCGACGGAATACTTCAGCCTTCGTAAGGGCGGGCTTACTGGATGCGATCAAGCCTGCGGAGCGAAAATGCATGTATCCGCCGCTTGTACACGCGGGGAAGGAGCCGTCCCCATGAAAGGCGACACTGAGGTTCTCGAGTTTCTCAACGAGCAGCTGACCGCCGAATTGACCGCGATCAACCAGTACTTCCTGCACGCGAAGATGCAGGAGAACTTCGGCTGGACAAAGCTCGCCGCCCACACACGGCACGAGTCGTTCGACGAGATGAACCACGCCGAGGTACTGACCGACCGAATCCTGGTCCTGGACGGCCTGCCGAATTACCAGCGCCTTTTCCATGTCCGCATCGGGCAGGCGGTCAAGGAGATGCTGGAGGCGGACCGCGAGGTCGAAGTCGAGGCCATCGATCGCCTCAGGCGCGGCATCGAGGTCATGCGGGCCAAGGGCGACATCACGTCCGCCAATATCTTCGAGTCGATCCTCAAGGACGAGGAGAGTCACATCGACTATCTCGACACACAGCTGGCACTGCTCGACATGCTCGGCGAGGGGCTGTACATCGCCCAGCTGATCGAGCAGCCGGAAAGCTGACTTCCGCCTCACTCCCGCCGTGTCGCGGCGCCATGGGGACATATCCGAATTAGGCTGACTTAACTGAGGTTAGGCTGACCTAACGGAACCGGGCCTGTGAACAGGAAGTGAGAGCGTGAACACACCTCAGGGCAGAGGCCGCAGGAAGGGCGTCGTGAGACGCGCGAAGGCCACGGCCGCCGGCGGCCTGCTGGCACTGAGTCTCGCGGCCTGCGGTGGTGGTGAGAGTGCGGAAGGGCAGCCTGCAGCAGGCGTCGGTCAGCAGACCTCCGACAGGAAGATCACCGTGTACAGCGGTCGGAGCGAGTCCCTCGTCAAACCCGTACTCGACAGCTTCCGCAAGGCGAGCGGCATCACCGTCGAGGTGCGCTACGGCGACACCGCCGCGATGGCTGCCCAACTGCAGGAGGAGGGCGACCGCAGCCCGGCCGACGTCTTCCTCGCCCAGGATGCCGGAGCCCTGGGGGCCGTGGCCAAGCGGGATCTGTTCACCACGCTGCCCGACGAGGTGCTGGACAAGGTGCCGGACACCTATCGCGCGAAGGACGGTGAGTGGGTCGGGGTGACCGGCCGTGTGCGCACGATGGTCTACAACACGGATCAAGTCCCCGCGGCCGATCTCCCGAACTCGGTGTTCGACGTGACCGCCCCCCAGTGGAAGGGCAAGATCGGCATCGCACCGACCAACGGCTCCTTCCAGGCATTCATCACCGCCATGCGGGTACAGCAGGGCGATCAGAAGACCAAGGACTTCCTCGCGGGGCTGAAGGCGAATGACGCGCAGATCCGAGAGGGAAACGCGCCCATCGTCGCCGATGTCAACGCGGGCAGGATCGCCGCCGGGCTGGTCAACCACTACTACGTGTACGAACTGGCCAAGGAGGAAGGCACCACCGTCGATGCCCTCAAGGCGAAGAACCACTTCTTCCCGGGCGGGAACATCGGCTCTCTGGTCAATGTCTCCGGGGTCGGCGTGCTGAAGAAGGCCGGCGACGACCCTGACGCACGCGCGCTCGTCGACTATCTGCTGGGCACCGAGGCGCAGACCTATTTCGCCGAGGAGACGTACGAGTATCCGCTGGTGGCCGGTGTCGACAGCGCGCCCGGCCTGCCCAAGCTGTCTTCCCTGAACGCACCTGACATCGACCTCGACGATCTGGACGATCTGAAGACCACGGTCGAAATGATCAAGACTTCGGGGCTGGCCTGAGTACAACGCGCGCTCTGACGCTCCGCCGGGTCCGGCGCCTCGTGCCGCGCCCGGCGCTGGCGGTTGCCGCGACGCTCGGGGTCGGCGTCTCCCTGATCCCGCTGGCCTACCTGGGCGTACGGGTCACCGACGCGGGCTGGGCCCGGATCGCGGAGGAGCTGTTCACGGCGCGAACCAGGGCGCTCGCCTCCCGGAGCGTGGCGCTCGCGGCGCTGGTCACCGCGGCATGCACGGTACTCGGCGTGGGGTCGGCGCTGCTTGTCACGCGCACCGACCTGCCCGCACGGCGGCTGTTCGGCGTGCTGGCCGCGCTGCCGCTCGCCGTGCCCAGTTATGTCGCCGGGTTCGCCTGGGTCTCCGCCTTCACCGGTGTCGTGAGGTTCGAGGGCTTCTGGGCGGCCGCACTGGTGCTCACGCTGGTGTCGTACCCGTACGTCTACCTCCCGGTCGCGGCCGCGCTGCGTGGTGTCGACCCCGCGCAGGAAGAGGTGGCACGGTCGCTCGGGCGCGGCTCGTGGCGCACGTTCCTCGGTGTCACGCTGCGGCAGGTCAGGCCGGCGGTGGCGGCGGGCGCGCTGCTTGTCGCGCTCTACGTGCTCTCCGACTTCGGAGCCGTCTCCATCTTGCGCGTGGACGTCTTCACCCGGGCCGTCTTCACCTCGATCAACCTCGGCTTCGACCGGACCGGCGCGCTGGTGCTCGCGACCGTACTCGTCGCGCTCACCGCGCTCATCCTGCTGGCCGAGCAGCTGACCCGACGCCGCGGGGCCCGCTACGCCCGGCTCGGCGGCGGAGCGGGCCGACCACCGGCTCAGCTGCGCCTCGGGGGCGCGCGGTGGCCGGCCGCGCTCGTGCTCTCCGGTGTGGCGGCGCCGGCCCTCGGGGTTCCGGCGGCAAGCCTGTTGCGGTGGTTCGGCGAAGGCGTCTCGCGGCCCGGGTCGGTGGCCCACATCGCCGCCGCGGCGGGCAACTCACTGTGGGTGTCCCTGACCGGCGCGGCCCTCACCATGCTCCTCGCGTTGCCACTCGGGCTGCTTGCGGCACGGGTGCCCGGCCCGGTCGCCGTCACCCTCGACCGCCTGGCCTATGTGTCCCACGCGCTGCCGGGCCTGGTCATCGGGCTGTCGCTGGTCTTCTTCGGGATCAACGTGGCATACCCGCTCTATCAGACCGTCTGGCTCCTCGCCCTGGCATACGCAGCGCTCTTCCTGCCCCTCGCGGTCGCCGCCGTCAGCTCCGCCGCGGTCCAGGCCCCGCCGGAACGGCGCCGGCGTACATACGTACTGCGCACGGTGACCCTGCCGCTGGCCGCACCCGGGATCGGCGCCGGGGCCGCGCTCGTCTTCCTCACCTGCATGAAGGAGCTGCCCGCCACGCTGCTGCTGCGCCCGACCGGGATGGACACGCTCGCCACCGAGCTGTGGACGCAGACATCCGTCTCCGCGTACGCGGCCGCCGCGCCCTACGCGGCGCTGCTGGTGCTCCTGGCCGCCGTGCCGACGTGGTGGCTCTCGGCGCGCACCGGCGTCCTCGCCCGGGGAGGCGACTGACATGGCGGAGCTGCGCATCACCGGACTGCACAAGTCGTACGGCCATGTGCGCGCCCTCAATGGGGTGGACCTCGTCGTCCGCTCGGGATCGCTGATGGCGGTACTCGGTCCTTCCGGCTGCGGCAAGACCACGCTGCTGCGCTGCATCGCCGGATTCGAGCGTGTGGGGGCCGGGGAGATCCGGGTCGACGACCGCCGGGTCGCCGCCCGCGGCGCCGAGGTACCGCCCGATCGGCGGCGGATCGCGGTCGTTCCGCAGGAAGGCGCGCTCTTCCCGCACCTTCCGGTCCGGGGAAACGTGGCCTACGGGCTCGACAGGGCGGCCCGGCGGGCCGGTCGCGTCGCCGCCGTGCTGGAGCTGGTTGGCCTTTCGGGCTTCGAGGACCGGATGCCGTACCAGCTCTCCGGTGGCCAGCAGCAACGTGTCGCCGTTGCCCGGGCGTTGGCACCGCGCCCACCGGTCGTCCTGCTCGACGAGCCGTTCAGCGCGCTCGACGCCGCGCTGCGTGCCGAAGTACGACACGACGTGCGCCAGGCCCTTCGCGCGGACGGCGCAACTGCCGTCCTCGTGACGCATGACCAGGCCGAAGCCCTGTCGATCGCGGACGAGGTCGCCGTCATGCGGGACGGCCGGATCGTCCAGAGCGGACCACCGGACCTTGTCTACGGCTCACCGGCCGACCCGTGGGTGGCGGGATTCGTCGGCGAGGCGGTCTGGCTCCCTGCTGTGATGGACGGCGCCCTGGCCCGGACCCCGCTCGGCATGATTCCTGTCGTTCCGGCCGGCGAGATCCCGACCAGGAGCACGCGTGTACTCCTGCGGCCCGAGCAGATCGAAGTCGCCCCACCCGGGACGTCGAGCACGGTCGCGGCCGCCGTCGTACGCCGCGACTTCCAGGGCCACGACGCCCTCTTGGCGCTGCGTCTGGTCGACGGGACGTCGGTGACCGCCCGGATCTTCGACCCGACCGCGGTCCCTTACGCTCTCGGTGACGAGGTCGGCCTCCGCGTACGCGGCAGAGCCCGTACCTTCTGACCATCACTCGGCTGCCGCACTCAGGCCGAGGCCGCTTCTCCTCCAGGGGAGACGCGCATGTCCGACGCGTCCCTCGGTCCGGTCTTCTCGCTCGGCGGTGCCGCGGGCATCGTGGGCGGCCCGCTGGCACCTCGGATCGGGCGGCGCCTGCCGCAGGAGAAGGTCATCGCGGGCTCGCTCGTCGTATGGGCGGTGGTCATGCACCTGCTGCCGCGGGCGATGTCACCGGCGCTGCTCGTCGCGGGATGGGAGCTGGTCACGCTGATCAGCCCGGTGTACGACGTGTCCCAGCTCTCCTGCCGCCGCTCCCTCATATCCGAGGAGTTGCAGGGGCGGGTCGACCTTCCGCTTCATCGCCTGGAGCCTGCGTCCCGTCGCCGTCGGTGTGCGAGGGACGGGTCGTCGCGTGGGCCTGGGCCCATCTGCCCGATGACCTCAGGTTGCAGGTCGACCCGGCATACCCCCATCTGCTGGACGAGGGTCTGGCCTGGTTCGACAAGCTGGCGGGCGACGGCCCCCGCGAGCTCAACCCCCTGGACACCCAGGAGCCGCTCTGACGATGAGGGTCTCCAGCCGGTCGGGGCGGAAGGCGCGTGCGTACGCCGGCCTGCGCATGGTCGGCACGTGCACTAAGGAGGCGAGCACGATGGCCAGGATGGAAGCTGCCGCTCCGTGTGCGGGCCGATGACCGCGAGCTAGGCGGCGGTGCCGTCGTAGTGACGGCGGATTCCACGGCGCGGTCGCGGGCACTCGCGCCTAAGGCCGGTTCGGCGGCGAGGACCGGGAAACGGCAGGGCCTGGACCGGGAAACGGCAGGGCCTGGACCGGGGAAACGGTGGACCCTGGAAGAGAGCACCCTGGAGACTGCCATGGAGATCGTGGAGGAGCGTCCGTACCGCTACCGCATCGATCCGCGGCGAGACATGAGGGTGCCCGGGATCGTGTTCGCCTCACGCGAGCTGCTTCGGGACGCCGAGAAGGCGTTGGAGCAGGTCGCCAACGTGGCGACGCTGCCGGGCATCGTGACGGCCTCGTACGCGATGCCGGACGTTCACTGGGGCTACGGCTTTCCGATCGGCGGGGTGGCCGCGACCGACGTCGACGAGGGCGGGGTGGTCTCACCCGGCGGTGTCGGGTTCGACATCTCCTGCGGTGTACGACTGCTGGCCGCCGACTGCGACCGGCAGGACCTTGCGCCTGTGCTGTCCTCGTTGATGGACGGACTGGGCTGGGACACCCCGCGCGGTGCCGGACGCGGCGCGGTCTGGCAGCTGGGCAGCACTGCTCAGCTCGAGCGGGTGCTGGAGGGGGGATCCCGGTACGCGGTCGAGAAGGGCCATGGAGAGCCACGTGACCTGAGCCGCTGCGAGGACAACGGGGCGGTATCCGACGCGGACGTGACGCAGGTGAGCGAGCGGGCCATGGAGCGCGGGCTCGGGCAGCTCGGCAGCCTGGGCGGGGGCAACCACTTCCTGGAGGTGCAGCAGGTCGCCGAGGTCTACGACGAGCCGGTCGCCGCCGCCTTCGGACTCGCCCTCGGCCAGATCTGCGTGATGATCCACTGCGGCTCGCGCGGTCTGGGGCACCAGGTCTGCACGGACCATGTCCGGATGATGAACCTGGCCATGCCGCGGCACGGCATCGCGGTTCCCGACAAGCAGCTCGCCTGCGCCCCGGTCAGCTCGCCGGAAGGGCGTGCCTATCTCGGCGCGATGGGTGCTGCGGCCAATTACGGGCGCGCCAACCGTCAGCTCCTTTCCGAGGCGGCGCGCCGTGTCTTCCGCCGCGAGCTGGGGGCCCGTCTTTCGCTGGTCTACGACGTGTCCCACAACCTGGCCAAGATCGAGACCCATCTCGTGCGGGGGGAACCGCGTACCTTGTGCGTCCACCGCAAGGGCGCCACCAGGGCGCTGCCGCCCGGCCACTCCGATCTGCCGGACGACCTGCGCGGGGCCGGGCAGCCGGTGCTCATTCCCGGCACCATGGGCACCGCCTCGTACGTCCTGACCGGGGTCCCCGACGGCGACGCGTTCTCCTCCACCTGCCACGGGGCCGGGCGGGTCCTGAGCCGGCACGCGGCCGTGCGTGCGGTTCGCGGCCGGGAGCTGCGGTCCCGCCTGGAGGCGCAGGGGATCGCGGTACGCGGCGCGTCCTTGCAGGGCCTGGCCGAGGAGGCACCGGAGGCGTACAAGGACGTCTCCGCCGTGGTGGAGGCGAGCGAGGGAGCGGGGCTGTGCCACAAGGTGGTCCGGCTGGTCCCGCTGGGCGTGGTGAAGGGGTAGGTCGGATCGTCATGGATCAGGCCGTCATACGTCGACCGTCACAGCGCAGGACCAGCCGTACGGATCCGGGGCCAGACGCAGATCGCTCCACGACACGGCCTTGGGCATGGCGCCGATGATCCGTACCGCCGCCACGTCGGTCATGGCCAGTCGTACGTCGAGGCCCCCGTCCGTCGCCTCCGCCTCAACGTCCACTGGCACCTCGCCGTGCACCTCCAGCCGGAAGATGACCTCGTCCAGGGACGCGATCAGCAGATCGTCGTCGTCGGCCTCGGCCAGCTCCACCTGCCGCACCGCGGTCGGCCGCACGCCGGAGACGTCTGCGAAGCACCCCACCATCCCGAGCACAGCCTCCGCCAGACACTGCTCCCGGCTCGCCCCCCATGCCTCGATCCGCACGTCGGCCGTGTGCGGGACCGTCCGGTGACCGCTCTCCCCCGGCCTGCCCCTCTGTGTGTCGTCGGACATGTCTCCATCATGTGCCCGGTCCGTCCCCGGGGCAGGCTCGAGCCGCGCTTCCATGAAGGCAACCTGGCTCGCAACCACGCTCCGCGGAGATCCTCTACGTCGGCCCTGCACTCCCGAAGCTACGGCGAAGTGACAAGTCGCTCTCTGTAGCGGATCTGGGATGCGCTTGTCAGGGCTTTCGATCCTCTGAGCTCATCAAGGGCCGCGCTCGGCGAGGTTGGTCCGGTCATGACGACCGGAGGGAGCGCGGGGTGCGGCAGGAGTGGGAGCCGGAGGACCTGATCGAGGTCTGGATGCTGCTGGAGGACGACCAGGAGCGGCTGCGGAACAAGTCGGGGGCGAACCGGTTGGGGTTCGCGCTGTTGCTGAAGTTCTTCGAGGTCGAGGCCCGGTTCCCCGAGGACGCCGGGGAGATCCCGGTGCCGGCGGTGTCGTAGCCGTGAGTGCACGGAGGAGGACCAGGCCCAGCTCGCCGAGTGGCTGGCGGTCGAGCTGTGCGGGGTGGAGCTGAACCGGGACCGGCTCGCGGAGGCGGTGACTCCATGGTGGGCACGCGCACTCTAGCGCCCAGAACTATGGTGTCCCACCACATACGCCCGTGACCTGCGCGTTCCTACGGTGTGGCGACACGTGAACGTCCCCGTCGAACGCCAGGAAGTGGTGCCGATGTCCTCTCCCGAGACCGCTCCACCAGCCCCCTCCAGCCTCAAGCGCATCGTCGCCGCGAGCCTCATCGGCACCACCATCGAGTGGTACGACGATTCATTCAACTGAAGCTATGACCTGCGATTTCCATTCCAAGAAGGCGGCGAGTCAGCACCGAACCAGCACCGGAACTCAAGCAGCTCCATGAGCCGTTCTGCGATTCCCCTAGCCGTAAGCTCCGTGTTCCGTCAAGCGGCTGCTCACCGTAGCCCCCACGATCAGGGCTCGAGCGGCCCGTCGTCGCCACAGCGGCAGAGATAACGCGGGACCGACGCTGACCGCCCAGCTTGCACCCCCGCCGGCCGGAGCGGTGAATCGAGCACCCATGCCCCACACCGGCATCTCGTGGCGGGTCTCATCGTGGCCGGGCAGCGGCCACGATGAGACCCGCCCACCGAAGGGCTCGGCAGCTGGAAGCGGAGCGATTTGGCGACATGCCGATGTGTCAGCCATCTGCGGAAGTGACGGGCGGGAGCGCGTTCGGTCCATCACGCAACAGGCGTTCGCCGGGCATCGCGTTCCCGCCAAAGCGCGGATTGCGGGGGTGGGCGCGGATCCAGGCTGTACCTGTGAACTGCTTGGCCGTCACCTCCAGTTGCTCGAAGCCAGCCGGTGACAGGCCTTCGTACCCGTGTACTGCGAGGTCCTGGTACAGCCGGTCGGAGAAGGCGATCACGAGGTCGGTGGTCTGCTCGTCGGTCAGGAGTGCGCGAAGCGGATCGGAGTCCAGGAGGCGGAACAGTTCCACGACCGCGGAGCCCGCGTAGCCGCTGTCCGCCTCGTGAACGATTCCGTGGTGGAAAGCCGCCCGCAAACGGGTGCGCAAGTACGGCCGGTCCGGGGCATTTCCACTCTCTTCCCGGTTCACCACGGCCAGGGCGTCGGCGAGGCCGTCCATCAGGCCGGGCACGACTCTCGTCTCGTCGGTGTCCGGCGGCAGCACCAGCAGATAGCCGTCCCCCTGGGCTTGGCGGCCGCAGCTGTACCAGTCGACCTCCGCCCGGGCACACGCGGCGCGCATGACGCGCAGCAGAGCCCGCTGCAGGCGGATCATGTCCGCGTTGCGGCGGGCGCTGTACTTCTCAATATCGACCGCGACACACAACTGCTGGCGACCGGGCGGCAGTTGGCCGTCCGGCGGGCCCAAGTCCTCGAAGGCGGCGAGCGCCCAGGCGCCCGGTTGCGAAGCCTGTCGCGCGAGTGGCGCCCCGGTCCAGGCGTCCGCTCGGGAAACCCGGAACGGCAGCTCGTCGCGTGTGTGAACCTCGGCCTCGGCCCGAGTGCCGCTCAGCAGCGGGTGCTCGAGCACTCCCCGCAGCGTGAGGCGACCGGACACCTCCGCGAAGAGCGACGGCAGTCGCAGGACGACCTGCGTCCAGCGACCGTCCGGGCGCAGCGTTCCGCCGGCCTCGGACGCCCGGAAGACCCAGCGCAGCCGGTTGCGGCCGAGGCCGAAGACCGCGACGCAGGCTCCGTCGGTCTCCTCCCACCCGGGCCGCGGGTGCAGTTCCAGGGCCAGCACGTCTGCGTCGTCGAAGCTGACGGCCAGCTCGATCTGCCGGTAGCCCCACCCTCCGGACAGTTCCTCCAGGTCGAAGGGGAAGCACAACAGCACCGTCCCCGGGGCGTCGACCGCTGCGGGAGAGACGCCGGTCGCATCGCGGAGCGCGTAGGCCAGGGGTCGGCCGAGTGAGACACTGCCGCTCGGCGGTTCGCCCCTGGGCGTCAGTGCGCCGCTGAGCATCAGATCGGTGGTGGCCAGCAGGTCGTGCGGCACCTCGCTGTGGGGACCGTCGTGCCGGTCAGGTCCGTTGCCGCTCACTGGTTCCTCCGCTCCCCGCGCTCCTCGGCCGTCGCACCCGGCCGCGGCGGGGGTTCGACGGTGGTGTGCCAGCTGAACACCCGGTACCGCAGGGCCTCGGTGGTGGCCTGCCGACGCGAGTCCCGTACGCCGTCGCAGACCTCGTCCAGCAACGCACTCAAAGCAGCGGGCTCCGCCCGGACGTTGCGCACGGCGGCGACGAGAGGGCTGAGGTCCAACTGACGGTCGCCGACCAGCAGAAGGACGCTCTCCGGCCGACTGCCCTTGGCCGGTACGTCATCGGGCCACCAGATCTCAACGGGTCCCGAGTCCCACGTGACCGTGTCGGCGTCGGCGCCGGGCGCGGCATCCGGCTCCAGCCGGATGCCGCTGGGCTGATCGTGGGTCACCAGGGTCGTGCGACCGCTCAGTCCCACGCCGAGCACCCAGACGTACAACTTGTGATGCGTAGCACCACCGGCCACCGAGATCCGGTAGCGGCACCCGGCCCGCAACCCCTCGTCGCCGGTCCGGAAGGTCCGGTAGACGCAGCTGCCAGGTGCTGTCTCCACCTCCATACGCGCCGTCAGCTCCACGTTCAGTCGGCCCGGGTCCTCGGGGTCCGTCAGCTCCCGCAGCCGCTCTCCTCGAGCGATCGTCTCCAGCAGTGCGACAACTTTCCCGGCACTCGCGGACGGTGGAGCCGAGCCGCTGTCGAGTGCCTTGTCCGGATGCCGGTAGGGGAGCCCATTCCCATCGACCACTTCGGCCACCCCGTTCCGCATCCGTACGGAGGCCAGGGCCTTGTCCGCGCGTGTGGCCTCGGTCAGTCGGGGCGAGGACGCGAGACGCGTGCGCAAGGCTTCGGCGAAGGGGCCGCTCGTCGCGATGTGTACGGGGAGCCGGGTATGAACGCGCACGGCCAGCGCGTACGAACCGGGCGGCAGCGGTGAGGGGAACGGGATGGCTGGCGCATCCAGCAGTGCGTCGGTGACCTCGACCGCCAGCACCTCCGTCTCCGCCGTGGTCTCGGCTCGTGACCCGCCGGCGGGCAGCACCAGCCGTACGCGATCCCTGGCACCGAGGCCGAACAGGACGCCTCCGGGGACACGCAGCCGGCCGTCGTGTGACGCGAGCGGCATCCGCTCGGGCTGGTCGGGTACGTCGAGCGAGAACGGCAGACGACCGGAAGGCCCGCCGGCGTCCGGCCGTTGCAGTACCGCTCGTGGCTGGACGCGGTCGCGGATCCGGGCGATCAGCACCGACCACGGGACGGGACGGTCGCGGAAGTCCTCCAGCGCCTCGGCCAGGCCTGCGGTGAACAGGCCCTGCCGATCGTCCTCGTACGCGAAACCGTGCCGCTGGGTCGCCACCAATCGCACCACATGGGGGTCGGGAGACCGTGGTCCGGTCGCGAGCTCGACCGACCTGGCGAGGCCTGCCTCCACGGGCACCTCGGACAGCACGGATTTGGTCCGCCACCCGCCCGTGTCACGCACCATTCCGCCGGAGTGGCAGCAGTCCAGTACACAGGTGACATTCCGGGTGATCCCCGTGATCCGGCGGAGCACCGCGGTGAGTTCCTCGGCCAGGTAGCCGCGGAAGTCGTCGGCGGTGCTGTGCCGGTGATCGACCGGCACCAGGTACTGAAGGTGATGTGGGCTGCCGGGAAGGTCACCGCGATGGGCCGGAGGCACGGGGAGAAGCGAGCCGTGGCCGGAGTAGTAGACGACGACGGCGTCACCCTCCTTCGTCTCGTCCGCCAGTGTCGCCAGCGCGTCCGCCATGCCGTGGTAGCCGGCCTCGGCGTCGGCGCAGACACGGATGTCCGTGAAGCCACGGTCGGCCAGGACCCGTTCCATGAGGGCCACATCGGCGTGTACGCCGGTCAAGTCGTACGACTGGGCACCGATCAACAGGGCACGCTTCGTCATGCCGGTCTTCTCACCTTTCTCGTGCGGGGATTGTCACGGAGGCGCCGTACTGGGGCGGCCCCTGATGGGCCCACGTGGATGAAGGGCGCCCAGTGGTAGGGGTGCTGGTCGAAGTCGGGGGGAGCGGGGCGGGGGCCGCTGTCGCGTGCCCGCATCCGTGGGCCGGTGAGGTGCGGCCGGACGGCGGCCCGGTCGGCGAGCCGGGCGTACTCCTCTTCCCGCCCGTCCTGGGACAAGTCTCGTATCTCACGCTGTGCGAGGGCGAGCGCGGTGCCGACAAGGGGGCGTGCTGTGGACGTCAGGTGCCGGTACATGCCCGTGATCACGAGACATCCGGTGATGTCGTCGACCGGCCACAGTGACACCACCGCGTGGCGGGCGCCGCTGATGACGGCCGCCCGGGTCAGCCCGAGCACATCGCCGCCCGCGGTGGCGGTACCGCGTCCGGTGTCGCAGGCGGACAGCACCACGAGTTCGGGGGTCAGGTCCGGGCCCAGGAGGTCGTCCAGCCCCAGGTGGTCGCGGCCGGCCAGCGCGAGCCGGCTGAGGTGCGGTGACAGCTCGGGCACATCCCCGTGTGTCGCCAGATGCAGGATGCCGCAGCCGGCCGCCTGTTTCAGCACCTCCGCGCGGCCGGCTTTCCGCCCGGTCACCACCCGGCAGCGGGGCAGCAGGCGTTCGATGGTGGCGACCTCCGTCGCGGTGCCGGGCAGGTGCGCCAGGCCGCGCTCGGGTGCGATGGCCGGTGCACCGACCAGCAGCGCCGTGGCAGCCGTCCAGTCCGGCTCCGGCGACCGGGAGCGGGAGCCGGGCCGGGTGAGGAGGGAGGACGCGGGCAGGTAGGAGACCTCGTGGGTGAGGCCGATGACCGTCCCGGCCCAGGCAAGGGCGTGGAAGGGCACCAGAGAGAGCTGGGCCGGGGGTACGACCACGATCCTCCGATGATCGGCAAGGAGTGGGGAGCAGAAACCGAGCAGGGCATCCGCGAGCAGCCTTCCCGGCTCCTCCACGGCGCCGCCCGACGCGCACGCGGTGTGGAAACGGCGGGCCGTCGCCACCAGGTCGTGCGCGGAGCGGTCCTGACGCTCGGCCAGCAGCTTGTCGCGGGTCACGGCCCAGCAGACGAGGTCCTGGTCGTAGAGGTGGTACTGGAGGAGCAGAGTGCCCGGTGGCAGTACGCGCGCCACGGCGGCCGCGTCGGGCACCGTGCCCGGACCCCGCCGGGAGGTGAGCGCGCGCGGGGTGAGCCGGCGCACCTGGTCCTCGGCCTCGCCGAGGACCCGTTCCGCCTCGGTGATCCGGCGTTGTGCAGGCCGCTCGTCGGCCGTGCTCCCCGGCACCGGAGGCGGCTGGACGGCCTGTGCGTCCCGGCCGCCGCGCATGGCATCCGCCGCCTCCTCGAACCGCGCGGCCCAGCGGGTCTCCGCCTGGAGCCAGCCTCGTACGGCTCGTACCCCCCGTGGCGCATCGGGTTGTCCGGCCGCGCAGTCGAGTGCCTGCACGGCGTCGAGGAAGCCGGAGCGGCTGCGTTCCGCACAGGCGAACGCCGCCGACCTGCCCCCGGGCAGCGCCCAGTGGGACAGCACGGCGGTGTGATAGGCGCGAGCCACCACGGGGTCGTCGGCCGATGCGGCCCGCAGGGTGTCCCTCGACATCCTCAGGCGGTGCTCCTCATAGGCGGTTACCGCCTCGAGGGCCCGGTCGGCGGCGCCCCGTGGGTCGCCCAGGGCCAGCATCGCCTCCGCCGCTGTCGCGGGCCGTTCCCAGGGCTTGCCCGGGTCGGTGACCTGTCCGGCGCCGTCCGCGCCGATGCGTCGTTCCGCCTCGGCGGCACGCTCGGGCCGGCCCAGCCGCAGCCACAGCGCCGCCGATTGCAGGGCGGTGAGGGACCCCCGTACTTCCAGCGCGTCGGCCTCATCCCTCGCCTCGGCCGGCCTGCCCAGCTCGACCAGGAGCGCACAGCGCGCAACGGAGTGCGGTAACCGCCCTGCCAGCGCCGACGCCTTCTCGGCGGACTTCTCCGCCTCGGCGGCCAGACCTGCCGATCTGTCACGGCGCAGTCGGTACATCGCCTCGATGGCCTCGGTCGAGAGCAGATCGGCCGACAGCCCTTCCAGTGAGGCGCTCAGCGGCCCGCCCAGAGCCCCGCCCCGCCTGCGTAACAGGCGCATTCCGAGGTCGATCACGCGCGCGATCCGGGGCCGTGCGGCGGCGATGAGGTCCGGGTCGCCGAGCTCCACCGCCTTCTGGCGGAAGAGTTCCGCCACGACCACGGCGGACAGCCACTCGTTGAGCACGGCCGCCGTGGGCCCACCACTGTCCTTGCCCTCCAACTGCCGTACGCGCGCGTGCAGATCGATGTCGGCGAGTACGAGGGAGGCCAGTCGGTGGCGGGCGTGGTGGTACGCCTCCAGCGGGCCGGTGATCGCCCCCTTCGTCACGCTCACCGCGTCCCGCCCCGCTCGCCCGTCAACCACTGCGCCAGGTCGCCCGCCTGCCCGCACCGGAGGATGTCCCCCCGCCGAGCCCAGTCGCCGGCCCGGGCGTCGACCATGTCGGCCATGCCCCGGAGCCAGGAGCCGCTGCCCACGGTCGATGCCCAGCGACCGACCGCCTCCGCGTCCTGGAGGGGCAGCGGCCGCCCTGCTTCGATGACGTCCAGCATGCGGTGCACCCTGACCAGCGCCGCGCACGCCCCGTCACCGGCGGTCTCCGCCAGCGCCAGGGCACGGTCGAGAAACGCGGCGGGGTCGTCCGGCTTCCGCCGCAGCCGGGCGATGTGCGCCAGGCGCAGCGCGGCCGCTGCGCGGCCTCGGGCGGCGCCGGCCTTACCGAACAGCGCGTCGGCCGTCGAGTAGTGCTCGGCCGCGCGATTCAGTGCCCGCCGGTCGACGGGCCCCGGCAGACAGCGTTCCGCCGCGCCGGGCACCACGAGCTCCGCGTCGCCCGCCAGCAGCGCCGACATCCCGGCGAAGGCGGGGTGCCCGGGCACCTGACGGAGCGCCTCCCGCCGTAGCGCCTCTCCCCGGCAGCGGTCGGCCGCCCTGACCTGCACGTCCGACGCGACCAGCAGGTGATAGGCAACCGGCGCCGCGAGGCCGCCCTCGGCGATCTCCCGCGGCAGGTCGTCGAACCACCGTACGGCCTCATGGGCCTCCTCGGCCCCTCCGACCGCTTCCACCACCTCGGACGACTGGGCGCCGATGACGGCCGCGTTCCCCAGGAGGGCGCGGGCCGAGAGCAGATCGGGCAGGTACCGGCCCGCGAGGAAGGCGGCGAGCCGCAGCCCGGGGTCATTGGCAAGGATTGTCAGCCGCGCATGCGTCCCGTCCATGGCCTGGAGCAGGGCCGCCTCGTCCCCCGGCGGCAGGGCCCAGCCGATCAGACCGCCGGGGCACCAGTTGACGTCCATGGCGACGGCCGCGGTTCGCAACGTCCGCGTCACCAGGTCGTCGTACGTCTCCTCCGGCACGGGATCGCCCAGCACTGCCAACGCCCGCTTGGCCTCCCCGGCGGCGAGGGCGGCGGCTGCCGCCAGCCAGCCCCGTACCGGCTCGACCCAGCCCTCCGGCCTGACCGCCGCGGGATCGATGCCCCGCTGCTCGGTCAGCAAGAGGTGTACGAGAAGGTGGATGCCGCGCGCCGTATGCCGTCCCTGGTTCGTCACTTGAGCTTCCTGATGGCGAACACGACCAGCACGGCGAGCACGATCACCGCGGCCGCCCTGGCGAGTTGTCGGCCCAAGGATCGTCGGGGCCGTCCGGTTTCGCTGCCGTGATGCGGTCGATCACGGCCTGCAGATGCTCGCCCAGGGCCATCCACACGTACCCCAGCAGCACGTCCAGCGGATGCTGGCCCAGGGCCCCGGCCGAGGACTGAGACGACTGCGGATCGGAGCGCTGTGGTGGAGAATCGAGGGTGGGTTCCCGATGGGCGACGGCCGTCAAAGGCGGCCGTCGGAGAACTCCCTTCCGCCAGGTACGGCTTCTGTTCAACGGTCGACATGGATCGGCCGGTCGCCGGAGGGCTGAGCTCCTGGGAGCGGCTCACCGGGTGGGTGACGGTGTCCGCCTCGAAGAACTCCCGTACGGCCACTCCACACCTGCGGTGGACGTCGGCGAAGAGTTCCTCCGTGGCGAGCGTCGTGGGCCGCTCCGGCCGCCTCCGGCAGACGACTCCCTCGATCAGCGGTGTCCGCCGTGGCCCGCTCATCGCGTACTCGCCGTCCAGGCCCACATCGGACGCTTTGAGATACACGACCCGGTACAGCAGCCAGAGCCTCTGGGAGCCATGCCCCCGGTACTCACGTACGTAGACGACGTCGTCGGAGGTGTCGCCGTCCGCCACGTCGTGGAGCAGGAACTGCCTGTCGGCGTCCACCAGGAAGTCCGGGGCGACCACGATCCGGAAACCGGTGTTGACGGAGCGCGTGAGGGCGAACGGCCAGACCTTCTGGGGTTCGGCGTGCGTCATGTCGTCATCCATGGCGTTCCCCCCTCGATGAGGTGCGAGCCCGGGTGCTCGGCCTCGAACTCGGTCAGCTTGGCGTCGAACAGCGACACCAGAGCGGTCAGCGCGTCCTTCTGGGAAGCGACTTGGAGCATCCGGCCGCGTAACTGGGCGATGTCACGCTCGACACGCTCGCCGTATGCGGACACCTTCCTCTCGGCATAGGCCGCAAGAGCGTCCACCATGTGGTCAGGCATCATGCGCATCAGGGGCGACTTGGCCGCCGCGGTCCGCAGGACCGCCTGTACCAGCGGTAGCTTGTCCTTGACCAAATGGACCCACTTCAGCGTCTGGCTGCGCTGGGCGATCCACTGCCCTTCGGGCGCCGCCCGTTTCCCCATCTCCTTGAGCCGGGCATTGAACAGATCCACCAGCACGGCCATGAAGGGGACTTCGACGTTGAGCGGTGTGGGGAACGCACCCTTCTTGATCATCGTCCGGCCGTCCGGACCGAGAGCGGCGAAGTCCAGCCCCACGGAACTCACTGGAATGAAACGGACCCCTCCCGAGACGGGATTGTTCCGCAGCTGGGTCTCGACGCCGTCCTTGAAGTCCGGGTGCTTCATGAGGCAGTCCATGACGGCCTGCAGCGTGTGCCCGGCCGCCGCGAGAACGTCCCACTTGGTGATCACGAAGTGCACGATGGCCTCGCTCTTCATCATGTGACTGAAGACGAGGAGGAGATCGTCGGCCAGCCGGAAGTCCCCGTCGAAGAAGCGCAGAACCTTGGCCCCGTCCACCAGCACGAGGAGGAACTCGGACTCCGCGATCCGGCTGTAGACGCGTTTGGCTCCTTCGACCCGCTCGTCCAACTCGGTCAGGTGCTCACCGGAGTAGTCCAGATACCTGATGGAGAAGGGGCTGAAGGTCTGGTTCCTGGCGGTGCGGACCGAGCAGGTGAATTCCCACTCGGTTATGGCGGCGGTCTTGGTGGGGTCCGGCCATGTGTCGGGGCTCGCGATCTGCTGGTAGATCCTGTTCAGCAGGGTGGATTGCTCCGGTGGCAGCTGAACGTGGAATCCGATGTCCGGTCGCGGGATGGCGAGTCTGCGGAACAGACTGGCGAGATAGACGGTCTTCCCGGACTCGGCCGGTCCGAGCACGGTGACGGGTATTGCCGGCATGCAGTGCCTCGCATTGGGCTCACGTGGTGGTGATCCTGGCGCACGAGCGAGTACGGCGAACCTCACGCGACGGTCCTGCCGTTCTCCTGCCGGTAGTAGAGCGTGTCTGAGGACGTCCGAACCGGTCGCAGTGCAGGTTCGGGAGAACCAGCGGGACAAAGAGCAACTCGGCTTGCCGCTCACTGGTCGGCGGCGAACTCCAGCAGGGCGGAAACGGAGTGCACGGTGAGGCGGCAGCGACCGTAGCTGACGATCTGCGCGGCCGACAGCTCCTGTAACACGTGCTGCACCCGCCGCTCCCGGGCCCCGATGAGCTCGCCCCACTCGGCGTGGGTGAGCCCGGGCCGGACCGACATGCCTTCCGGTGTCGGCGTCCCGTACTGCCCTGTGAGATCCAGTACCGCTCGGCAGAGGCGGGTGATGACCGGGCCGCGCGCGAACTGGGTGCGGCGGCGGACCGCGGTACGGCTGCGATGCGCCAGGCTCCGGCTGACGGCAAGGCCGGCGGCCTGATACCGGACCATCCAACGCAGCCACTCGTCCTGCGAGATCCGCCGGACGGACACCTGCTGAGCCGCCGTGACCGTCGCGGAACGGGGCTCGTTGTCGAAAGCCGCAGTCTCACCGACGACATCACCGCCCGCCCGGATGTCCACCAGCACGGTTGTGTCGAGGTCGTCGGTCGTCGTGACCTTGGCGAAGCCGCTCAACAGCAGCAGTACGTGCCTGTCCGTGGCGCCCGCCAGCAGCATGATCTCGCCGCGCTTGTACGTGTGCGCGGTACCGACGCGCATCAGGGCGGACCGCGCCCGGCACACCTCTTTGGCTTCCGCCCCGCTCACATCGGCCAGCTCCGACAACAGGGTCCCCCGCGGGTAGGTACCGCCCGCCGAAATCGACCCGTCTCCCCCACCCGATGTCCCTCGACTCAGCACACCGTCCCCCTTTCGGATGCCAGCTGTCGCGAACATATTCAGCCCAGTCGGCACGCGGCACAAGGTGTGAACTGATGTGCGAAGCTGGGACAATCAGTGCCTGATTGATCCGCCAGATCGTCGGCACCCTGGTGGACAGGTCGAGCAGTGCCTACGCAACATCGAGGCCGCGCTGGCCGAGGCGAAGTGCACCTTCGACCATGTGGTGCGGGTGCGGTATCTGCTGCCCGACCGGCCCGACGTCGAGCCCTGCTGGCCGGTTCTGCGCCGGCATTTCGGCGAGGTCCGGCCGGCCGCCACGTCTCGCCGGTCCCCACGTGTTGGCGACCCCTATGAGGATGGCGGGCTGTCGTCTGCGACACGGGAGGTCTGTCTGACCGCTTGCCGGAGCGCTTGCCGAGTGGCCTGGATAGCGGGGTGCTGGGAGCTGCCGCGGCGTACGGCGGTGAACAGTCTGCGCGCCTGCTGGCCTGTCGGCAGCGGGTGCAGGGCCACGGCCGGCGGACAGCCCTGCCACGCGAGGGCCGGGAGGAGCGCGACGGCATGCCCCTGCTCAACGAGCCGCAGGTGAAGGTAGTGGTCGGTGGATTCGTAGCGCACATCGGGTTCAAATCCCGCATCACGACACAGGGTCATAGCCCAGCGGCGGGGGACCGTCCCCTCCGGTTCCATGATCCACGGGTGGTCAGCCAGCGCGCGCAGCGCCTCCTGAGGCGACGCACTCGAGTCGGCGTTGCCCGGTCGAGCCAGGTGCAGGGAGTCTTCGCACAGGTCCTCTTGCTCGAGTTCAGCGGGACGAGGGCTGGGATCGCCCGGGTATTCCACGTCAATGACCAGGTCGAAATCGCGCGCGAGCAAAGCCGGCACAGCACTTTCCCGCTCCATCTGGGTGACATGGACGCGCAGGAGCGGATGGGCGTTACGGAGAAGCGTCAGCGCCGTGGGGACGAGAACCAGCGCAGCAGTTTGGAAGGAGGCGATGCGCATGGTGCCGACGAGGTCGGTCAAGGAGGTGGCGATGTCGGCTTCCGCCTGTTCGAGCCGCTCGAGCAGGACTTCGGTGTGGGCGACGAGGATCTCGGCCTGCGGAGTCAGACGCACGCGTCGGCCGACGGGCTCTAGGAGAGGCACCCCAGCTTCTGATTCCAGGAGCGCGAGCTGCTGGGAGATCGTGGAAGGGCTGTACGACAGTGCGGAGGCGACCGCGGCAAGCGTGCCGCGGTGCTTGAGCTCCCGCAGAAGGCGGAGCCGGTGTAGATCAAACATCAAAACCTCGAGAACGGTCGTTTTTCCCAATGAATACTGCTCGAAAACATGCGCTAGAACAAGGAGCTATCTGTCGGCACAGTGGTCGCGTGCTGCAGAGCCGACCACCGCTCCGTGCACTTGCTGCCGTGGATCACGCTCACAAGGCTGCTCCGTGCCACATCTCCTGATCTTGACGCACTGACCGATCCTGGCGGCCGCCATGATCGACCATCCGGCTGTGACCCTGCAGTTGTCCGTCCCTGAATCCTCAGCGCTCGCTGCGCCCGGCCTGCCCAGCCGCGCTGGTCACTCTCCTCCCGGCTCTTGCGGGAGCTGCTTGAAACCTGCTCTCAGTGTTCTCGGTCCGCCAAGGCACATCCAACTGCCTCCCGCAGCGGCGACGAGCCCAAAGCAGCACGACAAAGGAACAAGCGTGCAAAAGCAGTCAGTACGGCGGATCTATCCTGATCTTCCGGTGCAGGAAAAGCAGCCGATCGTGGTGTCGGTGGATGAGCCCTCGGGTTCGACGTTGGCCCCTCGGTTGGATCGTGCCGGCCTCGCCCTCAGCGGAGCTGTGCGGTGGGGAAGCGAGTCGGCTTGTGCCTCCCTGCTGGAACGAAGACCAGCGATGATGCTGCTCGATCTGCCCACGACAGAGGTTGACGGCATGGCCAGGCTCGTCCGGGCCGCGTCATTGATCGCCCCCGTTGCCGTGTTGCGGCACGAGGGACTTGATGCCGTCGTCGCATTCGCCGCCGGGGCGTTCGATGTCATCGATCGCCGAGCCCCGGCCGCTGAGCTGGCCTGGCGCATCCATGCCAACCTGAGACGCTGCCCGCCCACGCCGCCGCCTCCTGCGTATGCGAGGGGCACCGCAAGCCAGCGCCTCCTGTTCGACGTGCTCGCCAGAGCGCAGGCTCCCGTCTGCTGCCACCATCTGAGACTGCTCCTGGGAACGCTATGCCTTCCCATGACACTGCGGGCACTGAGAGCGCGGATACGGCGGCTGCTGCCCACCTTCGCTGATCACGCCCTGGAACTGGTCGTCGATCAGCAGTGGGGGCTGGCCACCTTCCGCACCTGGAGCGCAGGAGATCCAGCCTCCCCTGCCCCATTGCGGCGAGGGCGTGGAGCGCTCCCCGACTTCCCACTACACGCGGCGAATCGCCCTTTGACAGCACGTCCGGATGCCCAGCAGGATTTCTCGCGTGAACCTGTCAGACAGCCTGCCAGGGTTCGGCGGAAACCCACCCTGCCCTCATAGGCGGAGTTCTGCCGCCACAGCGGTCTGATCCGCGAGGTTGCAGGGCCCTGCAGTGAGCCGCACCGTCTCCCGTACAGGAAAGGGAACATTCGTCATGTCCAGCGAACCGGTGGGTGATCCCTCCTTCGGTGACCATAGGGACCTGGGAGGGCCCAACAGACAGAACGGATCCTCCGGGACGTCGTCACCGCAGCCCATGAGGAAGCCCGCGAAATGGCGCAGCCGCCGCCTGGCAACTGATCGAACGCCAGGCGAACACATGCTGCGCTGCAGCCCGGCGCCCAGTCCCTGGTAGCAAGCGTCGGCGACGATCTCCACGACGGCCTGCTGGCAAGGAGCTTGACCAGGCCTGATCGTCCGGCACCGATCGATAGGACCGCGGCGCGGGCCGTGCTCGGCGGGATCGGCATCGAGGCGCAGGCTGCTCCACCTGCTGACAAAATAAAGGACGCCGCATTATGAAGCCCTCCAAGTCCGCCGCCTTCGCGACGATCGCTGCGCTCACGGTCGCCCTCACCGCAACCGCCTGCAGCGGCGAGTCCGGTAATGCATCCAGCGACGGGCCCACCAGCAGCTCGAACGGAAACCACCCGCGGCTGCCCACGTACACGGTCGCCAAGGACGTCAGGATCGACTCCCCGACCCTGCGCAAGGCCCGCAAGGCCGGCAAGCTCGTCATCGGTGCCCATGACGACCAGCCGTTCCTCGGCTTCGAGGAGAAGGACGGCAGGCGCTCCGGCTTCGACATCGAGATCGCCAAGATGGTCGCGGCGGATCTCGGGTTCTCGCCCGACGAGATCGAGTTCAAGACGGTCGACACGAAGAACCGCGAGGCCGCCATCTCCAGCGGCCAGGTCGACCTGTATGTCGGCACGTACACGATCAACGACGAACGCAAGAAGAAGGTGGGCTTCGCCGGACCGTACTACCGGGCCGGCGCCGACCTCCTGGTCCGCAGGAACGACGGCACGATCGGGGGCCCCTACTCCCTGGAGGGCAAGACGGTCTGCGCGGTCAAGGGCTCCACCGCCCTCAGGGAGATCGGGAAACCCGAATACAACACCATGACGGTCGAGTCGACCAAGGACACGGAGTGCGTCCAGCAACTGCTCGACAAGAAAATCGACGCCGTCACCACGGACGACGCCATCCTCATGGGCTACGCCGCCCAGCGTCCGGACAAACTGAGGGTCGTCGGCAACCCGTTCACCGAGGAGCCATACGGCATCGGCATGAACAAGGACGACGAAGCGCTGCGTGATGCGGTGAATGACGCGCTCGAGGCCCACGACGAGAACGGCGACCACAAGAGGGCTTACGCGGCGACGCTGGGCCTTTCCGGCTCGAGGTACAACGGGGCGCCGATGGTCGAGCATTACTGACGCGAGGCCCTGATCACCCTTGCAACATCCGACGCTCGACATCGGACGACACCAGCGGCTCAAGCCTGTTGTCACCCACATCAACAGCAGGCACCCACCGCCCAGCACTACCCACACCACTGATCCGGGACGGACCGCCACTCTCGAGGCGACGAGGCAACCCAAGCCCAGATCACTCACCGCCGGTAGGAGGCGGCGGTGAGCAGGGCCGATCTCCAGCTCGATGGTCGCGTGTGTGGCCCGCGGTGTGCTCAACAGCGATCCGTGACCGCGCGGCGCCGACCCACTCGCCCCCTAAGCGTGAACCCCCCGACTGCGTACGGATGAACCCCAGACCCCTCGGCACCTGGAGCCTGATCATGGTCTGCTCGTTACTCTTGTGGACTCGATGCGAGGACTGCCGGGCCGCCCGAGCCCGCTACCAACTGTCCGAAGTCACCGACGCCCAAGACCAGCTGCTGATGTGCGCCGGCAAGAGGGCGTACAGCACCACGGTGCTGTATCTGCCGCTGGCCGTGGCGGCCCCGGTCGGCGGCTGTTTCGTGGCCCGCCGCCGGGTGGACACCATACCCAGCGCCGCGGCGGCCGCGGACAGCGGGTTCGGGGCCTGACGGGTGACGCAGACCGACGGGGAAGTTGGCTACCCAGAGCGTGCGCCGGCAAAGGCGGCGGCTATTCGTGAGCCCCGCCATGCCACGCTCGCCCATGTGGTGCGCGGAGACCTCATCGAAGGGGTCCACTACGGCTCGGTCGTCGTCCTGTCCGCCGACGGCGGCGTCGAGTTCCAAGCCGGCGACATTGAGGCGGCTTTCTGCCCATGCTCCGCGCTCCGGCCGGTCCAGGTCGTGGGCTTGCTGCGTGCCGGGCTGCTCCTGGATGGCGAATTGCTAGCGCTGGCTGCGGCCAGTCACTCAGGCGAGGAGCGCCATCTGGTTGGCGTCCTGCGCCTCTTGGCGGTTGCCGGGCTGATCGAAGCCGACCTGGGGAATACGCCCGACTGGCCGTGCGATCCCGCGGTGCGTGAAGCGTGGGTCCGTGGTGGACACGGCTTGTCCCGGCTCGCGCAGAACGGTTCCGGCATGCATGCAGCCATGTTGATGACGGCTCAGGCCCGCGGTTGGCCGCTCGACACCTACCTCGACTCCGGGCATCTGCTGCAGCAGTCGATCGCCGCTGCGGTGGAGGATCTGACGGGTGAGAGTATCGCGCAGGTGACGGTCGACAGGTGTGGAGCACCGCTCTTCTCCGTCTCCTTGCGCGGCCTCACCCGAGCTGTGGCTCGGATCGCCTCTGCGGCGCCGGGCACCATGGAGGCCAGTGTCGCCGACGCCATACGCGGGTATCCGGAGATGGCTTCCGGAAGTTGGCGGGATGTCGCACGGCTGATGCGAGCCGTCCCGGGTCTGCTGGCCAAGGACGGGTTCGAAGGGGTCCAAGTGGCTGCCCTGCCGGATGGCCGCGCTGTCGGGGTGAAGATCGCTGATGGAGCCGACCGTGCCCGGATGCCGGTGGCGGCAGCGGCTCTCGCGCTGTGCGGAGTCGACCGGGGCGTCCTCACCGAATTCGCCAACAGGCCCTTAATGAGCGGCATGACCGTGATCGGCAGTCTAAGAGTCGCCGGTGCACTGACCCTCGACCTTCCCGCCGTACCGCCGACTTCTCAACCATAGGAGCGGACGCCCGACGCCATGAGAACACAGCGCAAGGTGCAGGCGCTATGGCACGGCCACACCGGCGACGCCTGCATCATTACCGAGCCGACCGGAGGTGCCCTGGTCACCGCCAGCGCCGGCGCGTTGACTTTCCGGATCGAGGTGGCCGGCAAGGCGACGCACGCCAGCACCCGTGAGGAGGGGTCAGCGCGATCGACGCGTACCTGCCGATCCACGCGGCGCTGGCACGTCTGGAGGCGCAGCGCAACACCGCAGCCGATCCGATGAGGAGCGATCACGCGATCCCGTACGCCTTGTCGGTGGGTAGGCTCCGCTCGGGCGACTGGTCGGGCAGCGTGCCCGATCTGCTCGTTGCCGGTACGGCTGGACGAGGATCCCGCGCAGGCGCGGGCCGCGCTCGAGACATGCGTCGCCGAGGCCGCAACCGCCGACTCGTGGCCGCGCAGGCATCCACCCACCGTGACCTGGCCAGGGGGCCAGTTCGCCAGCGCCGCCTGGCCTCCGGAGGCCCGCTGCGGGATCTGGTACTCGACGCGCACGCTGATGCCATCGGCGGCGCGCGACTGCCCGAACGCGGCGTGCCATACGAAAGCGACCTGAGGCTGTACACCGGGGTCGGCGTACCGACCTTGCACTTCGGGCCCGGCGACGTACGTCTCGCGCAGGGGCACGCGAACAGGTCCGGGTGAGCGAGATCGTCGCCGCCACCCGGGTGCTCGCGCTCACGGCGCTGCGCGCGGTTCGGCGTCAGATAACAGACAGGAGGTTCGGACATGCCCATCAGCAAGACCATCGGCGGTGTCACCGTGATAGCCCTGGAGGACGGTACCGGCCCGTTCTTCGAACCCCGTGAGGTCGCCTTCCCTGCGGCCGATCCGCTGCTGTGGGCCGAGGCGGACCAGCGTGATCCGGCCAGCGTGCGCGACGGAAGCTGGCAGCTGAAGTTCCGGTGCTTCGCGCTGCGGTTTGACGACGGACGGATCATCGTGGTCGACGCCGGCATCGGGCCTGCCTCGGCGCCATCGACCTGGGCACCGCTGCCCGGTCGGCTCCCCGACGAGCTCGCTGGCGCCGGCATCGACCGGCACGACGTCGACACCGTGGTGCTGACCCACGTACACACCGACCACGTCGGATGGTCAATGGACGCAGACGGGGCAGCGTACTTCCCGAACGCCCGATACCTGGTGCAAGCCGCCGAGGTCGCAGCCGTCGAGAGCCGCGAGCCGACGCTTGCGGAGTGGCTGCTCGCGCCGCTGCGAGCAGCCGGCCAACTGGCCATGGTGGACGGCACGTGCCGACTCGCACCCGGCGCCGCTGTACGAGCGACACCGGGTCACACCCCGGGACACCAGTCCGTCGTGCTGACCAGCGTCGGGGAGGCCCTCGTTGTCACCGGCGACCTGCTGGTGCACACGGTGCAGCTCATCGATCCGACCCAGCCATACCACTACGACGACGACCCCGCGCTGGCACGGGCCTCACGCATCGCCCTGCTGGAGTCCGCCAGCGGCCTCGTCCTGGCCACCTCGCACCTCGGCGAACCGTTCGTCCGAGCGATTCAGACCGGCGATGCCAACGCGTCTCCTCGTCGCTGAGGCGGGCTCCGCCCCGTCGCGACCGGTCGGCAGGTGCCGGCCAGGCTGACGCCCACGCGATCTCCGCCGTGTCAGGACCACCAGATCCCAGAATGACAGGGCGGCGATCAGGGTCGGCTCAATAGCTGTGGAGCGCCGCGTCCGGGCTCGCCGCCCGGCCATCCCGCCATGGCGGGGAGTTCGGGCGACTACGGCACACGGCTCTTACGGTTAAGGGCGGTTCACCCCAGCCGTTGACCTGTTGGCCCGGCCCGGCCGTCGGCTGAAAGGGCTGCCCAGGGGCACGGTCAGTCGGCCGAGACTGCGTTGCGGCGCCTTCGTCGGGTGCCCTGAGTTGCTCCGGCAGGCTGCGCGCGGTGGCGTCCAGAAACGGGGCGCCATGCCGCTCCGGCCGGTCACAGGACGAGTCGAAGGGTTCGCGAGAGCGGAGCCGATGGTGAGCGTCACGAAGAGCGCACGGGCAGGCACTTCCTGCTCGACGGTGGCTTCTCCTCGGCGTCGGGAGTTCCCACTTGTGGCCGCTATATCGGTTGGGACCTAAGGGCCTGGAGCGGGGCCGGATGGTCCCTCCTTGGGTGCTGTCCGGCTGTGTCACCGTGCGTAGAGAGTGCTTCTCGACAACCATGGCGGCGATGGGCTCGGAAGTGATCCCGGTCTCGGGAGTGACGCATTGGAGTGGGGGCGGTAGCGCCTTGGCCTGCACGACGGCAACCCATGCGGATCAGGTCCTATCGGACGATGCGGTCCGGCTCTCCGCAGCGGGTCATTTGCCCGAACATCCTCCAGCACAAGGCGAGCTGAGCTTTTCGCCGCGACCGTGGCCGGAACCGGTGGAGCGTCCGAGAAGTGGCATGCTCCGCGACTCTCCGGCTGTCGTGGGGACCTGCTCCGGTCCCGTACCTGCGTCGGCACCGCCGTTCGTAGTGAGCTTCCCCGGTAAACGCTTCTCTATTGCAGTCACAGAGCACACAGGTCGATATATCGCCGAGGTCCCGACTCACTGACGGAGGAAATATATGCGCAAGGCCAAGCGTCAGGATCGCTCCAAGCTGTCCGATGAGGAGCTCACCGTACTCGACGCCCACTGGAGGGCCGCCAACTACCTGTCGGTCGGACAGATCTACCTGATGGGCAATCCGCTGCTCAAGCGGCCTCTGGAGCCGGCGCACATCAAGCCGCGGCTCCTGGGACACTGGGGCACGTCCCCCGGGCTCAACCTCGTGCACACCCACATGAATCGGGTCATCCGACGGCGGAACATCTCCGCGCTGTGCATCTGGGGGCCGGGGCACGGTGGTCCCGCCATTCTGGCGAACTCCTGGCTGGAGGGCAGTTACAGCGAGACCTACCCGGACGTGAGCCGGGACGAAGCCGGTATGGAGCGGCTGTTCCGGCAGTTCTCCTTCCCCGGAGGGGTCCCCAGCCACGTCGCACCCGAGACCCCCGGGTCCATTCATGAGGGCGGTGAGCTGGGATACGCCCTGTCACACGCCTACGGCGCCGCGCTCGACAACCCGGAGCTGCTGGTCACCTGTGTCATCGGTGACGGCGAAGCCGAGACGGGGCCGCTCGCCGCCTCGTGGCACTCCAACAAGTTCCTCGACCCCGTACACGACGGCGCCGTACTGCCAGTGCTGCACCTCAACGGCTACAAGATCGCCAATCCCACGGTGCTCGCCCGGCTCCCCGAAGCGGAGCTCGATGAGCTGTTGCGCGGATACGGGCACGAGCCGCTGCACGTCACCGGCGACGACCCCGTCGCGGTGCACCGCGCCATGGCAGCCGCGATGGACACCGCCCTCGAGAGCATCGCCCGGATCCAGCGGGAGGCGCGGACCAGGGGCACGACCGTACGCCCGCGCTGGCCCGTGATCGTGCTGCGTACGCCCAAGGGATGGACCGGTCCGGCTGAGGTCGACGGCCTGCCGGTCGAAGGGACCTGGCGCGCGCACCAGGTCCCGCTCGCCGGGGTACGTGACAACCCCGCCCACCTTACCCAGTTGGAGGAATGGCTTCGTTCGTACCGGCCCGAGGAGCTCTTCGACGAGTACGGCCGGCCCCGGCCCGACGTCCTGGCCTGTGTACCGGAAGGCGACCGCAGGCTCGGCGCGACTCCGCACGCCAATGGCGGCCTGCTCCTGCGGGAGCTGCCCGTCGCGCCGCTCGAACGGTTCGCCCCACCGGTCGACAAGCCGGGCGTGACCTTGCACGAGCCGACCCGGGTTCTGGGTGATCTGCTCGAAAGCGTCATGGCAGCCACCGCCGACCGTCGCGACTTCCGGCTCGTCGGACCGGACGAGACAGCGTCGAACCGACTCCAGGCGGTCTACGACGCCAGCGGCAAGGCCTGGCAGGACCAGATCCTCAAGACCGATGAGCATCTGGACCGGCACGGCCGTGTGATGGAAATCCTCTCCGAACACACTTGCCAGGGCTGGCTTGAGGGCTACCTCCTCACCGGCCGGCACGGGCTGTTCTCCTGCTACGAGGCCTTCGTCCACATCGTCGACTCGATGGTCAACCAGCACATCAAGTGGCTCAAGACGTCCCGGTCACTGCCCTGGCGTGCCCCCGTCGCCTCCCTCAACTACCTGTTGACCAGTCACGTCTGGCGCCAGGACCACAACGGCTTCTCCCACCAGGACCCCGGCTTCGTCGATCACGTCCTCAACAAGAGCCCCGAAGTCGTACGGGTCTACCTGCCGCCGGACACCAACACCCTGCTGTCCGTCGCCGACCATGCGCTGCGCAGCCGCGACTACGTCAACGTGATCGTCGCCGGCAAGCAGCCCTGCTTCGACTGGCTTTCGCTCGACGAGGCCCGCCTCCACTGCGCGCGCGGCGCAGGTGTCTGGGAATGGGCGGGCACCGAGAGCGCCGGCCAGGAGCCCGACGTGGTTCTGGCGTGCGCGGGGGACGTCCCCACTCAGGAGGTACTCGCGGCAGCCGATCTGCTCCGCCGCCATCTTCCCGACCTCGCCGTACGAGTCGTCAACGTCGTCGACCTGGCCCGCCTCATGCCGCACGAAGAGCATCCCCATGGCATGACCGACTCGGAGTACGACGCTCTCTTCACGACCGACAAGCCGGTGATCTTCGCGTACCACGGCTATCCGTGGCTGGTCCACCGGCTCGCCTACCGCCGCACCGGCCACGCCCACCTGCATGTACGCGGCTACAAGGAGATGGGGACCACCACCACACCCTTCGACATGGTCGTGCGTAACGACCTTGACCGCTACCGCCTCGTGATGGACGTCATCGACCGCACCCCAGGACTCGGCGTGCGCGCGGTGGGCGTACGGCAGACCATGGCGGATACCCGCACACGCCACCATGCCTGGATCCGCGAACACGGAACAGACATGCCCGAAATCGCCGACTGGGCCTGGGGCGGGTGAACCGCGTCGTATGGACCGCGTCCTCCACCGGACGAACCGGCGCGCCTCGGCATTGCGCGAAGGCATGCCTGCGTGCGGGAGAACCGACGGCTTCTCCGACGTCGCGTTCACCGGCGGGGCGCGCACTGCCCCGGCGGGGAATCCCGTCACCGAACAGGAGGTCCGAGATGGCGGTATGTCCGGACGTCATCGGGTTGGGCTCCGTCTACATGGCAGGGTGGCTGTGAGCAGCGGCGGGCCCGCCGTCCCCCGCCACGGCGGTTGTCCAACGTGGCGGGGCGTGAGCGCGGTCTTCCTCGATACCGACGGGGTGACCGCCGACTCGGCGCGGGTTCATCCGTGTTGGTGTCTTGGGATGTTCTTGTGACTGCTGGCGATGGTGGTTGTTGCACGGCGTGTGAGCGTTCGTCGTCCGTATCGCCGTGACGTGTCCGATGCCCGGTGGGCCTTGATCGCGCCGGTGTTCACCGCCTGGCCGGCCGGAGAACCGGGCCGGAAACAGCAGCACGGGTGCATGATCTACGGGAGATCGTGAATGCGATCCTCTACGTCCATCGCACAGGCACCCCGTGGGAGTACCTGCCGCACGACTTGTCCTGTGGACAGCGTCCGGGTCAGTTCCAGACGGGTCCGGTGGCGCGGTGGCGTCGCTGGGGTGATGCTCGGCGCATGGGCACAGACGGCTTCGTACGAGGGCGAACCTGGGGTCTGGTGGCAGTGACATCGCTGGCCGCTCACACCGCCTTCATCCGGCCTCGGTTGCTGACCTGGGGGGCTTCGAGCGATGAGGTAACCCGCGCCTACCCGGGCGATGAACTGGTGCCGAACGCGGACGGCTCGTCGACCATGGCCACGACCCTGCCGGCGCCGCCGACTGAGGTTTGGCCGTGGTTGCTGCAAATGGGGTGTAACCGCGCAGGCTGGTACAGCTGGGACCGGTTCGACAACGGCGGACAGCGCAGCGCCGACCGCATTGTCAGAGACTGGCAAAGCCTGGAGGTGGGACAGCATCTGGACGCGGTTCCGAGCGGTGACGCTTGGTTCACTGTGGCGGTGCTCGATACGCAGAAGACTCTGGTGCTGCGCTCCGCCCTGGTACTTCCCTTCGGCCGCCCCTTCGACCCGTTGTCGGGGACGGCGCCAGGCTCGTATGTGGATTCCATCTGGGGTTTCCATCTTGCCCCAGCCGCCGGTGGCAGAACCCGTTTGGTCGTCCGCACCCGATCTCGCAGCCGACCGCGCCTGCTGACCCGGCCTATGGACGTCCTGTTCTGGGAACCGGCTCACCTCGTGATGCAGAGCCGCCAGTTTCACAATCTGTGTATGCGTCTGCGCGCGGGGGGCTGACACAGCGCTCGGTCAAGAGGCCGCGACCGAGAGCGCCGTGGGTCGCACGCGAACGCGTGCCGTTGATCCGACATCGGTTACGCGTTGGTCAGGTCGAGTCGAACGTTCAGGCCCCCTCCACCGCGCGGACAGGCGGGCCAGCAGCGGCACCAGCGCCCGATCGTCCAAATGGCAGCCCAGGACGACCATGCCGTCCTTGACCGAGACCTCGACCCGTGCTGTGGTCGGCACATCGAGGAGAACGGTGTGGCGAATCTCGGCTGCGATCTCCTCGTCCGGCCGAAGAATCACTTTCAGTAGATCACTGCGGTGGCCCTCCAGCAGGCCGACACCGTCCACAATCGGCAGCTGCTTGACGCGCCGTCAGGCCATGATCCTCGCCGCTTCGGCGATGGTGGCGTCCGCGTGCACGGTCACCGCGGGGCTCGACATGAGCTCCTCCGCGAACACCGCCACGCCTTGACGGACCCGCCCTGACCGGGACGGACGCATCAGGTCGGGACTTTCGGTCCTTATAGGGGACGTGGTGGCCCTGTGCCGACCGTCGCCCCGGTGACAGCGTGAGCAGCGACCGCCCGAGGTACGCACCTGCCGGGCGCGCGAGGAGGAATCCATGACGAACACCGCTGTACGTGACGAGATACTCATCGGTGTCGACCCGAGGGAGCAGTCCGTGCCCGCCCTCGCCTGGGCTGCCGATGAAGCGGTACGCAGGGGGCTGAGCCTTCGGTTGGTGCTGTCGGTTCCGCCACTGCACGACACGCAGCACGTCGACACGGAGCCGCATCGCACCGCCCGGCGTGCGCGGGCGGAGACGGCCCTCGCCACGGCGTCGGAGGCCGTGCGCGCCCTTCACCCGAACCTGCCCATGACGACAGAGCTGCTCGACGGTGTGCCCGCCACGACGGTGTGCCGCGAAGCGGCACGGGCGTGCATGGTGGTCCTCGGATCACGCCGGCTCAGTCGGTGGGAGGAGATCTTGAGCACCGGTTCGGTGGTCGTACCGGTGAGTGCACAGGCCGAGTGCCCGGTCGTTGTGGTCAGGGAACCGGAGTACATCGCCGAGGAACGCCCGTACCTGGTCGTGGGCGTGGACGGCAGTGAAGGTTCCGCCGCCGCTGTGGCGTTCGCCTTCGAGGAGGCACGGCTGCGGCACGCGGCGGTGTGGGCTGTATGGGCATGGCACCGCCCCTTCGCCGGTCTCGCCGACGACACGGACACGGCAAGGGAACAGCAGCGGCTGCTGAACGAGTTTCTGGAGCCCTGGCAGCGGAAGTACCCGGAACTTGAAGTCACCGGAGACGTCCTGCTGGGCCACCCGGTGGAGCGGCTGTCGCTCGCCTCAGCACGTGCTCTGGCCGTCGTCGTGGGTCGGCGCGGGCGGGGCGGCTACACCGGGATGCGTCTGGGGTCGGTGGCCCATGGGCTGCTGCACCGGGCGGAGTGCCCGGTCATCACCGTGCCCGGACCCCGGCGATGACTCCGGGCGTTGACGACTCGCGAACACGGGCCGAGCAAGGAGAACCGGTGACCGTGCAAGAACTCCCCACGGGGCCACCGCCGGAGGTCTCGGAGCTCGGGCTCACCGACGAGGAGGCCGTCCGCCTCCTCACCACGTACGGCCCCAATGAGGTGGCCGCCGCACGACCCGTCCCCTTGTACGCCCGCGTGCTGACACAGGTGCGCGATCCGCTGATCATGGTGCTGCTCGGCGCCATCACATTGACCGTGGCGATCGGTGACTACGCCGATTCCGTGGTGATCGCCCTCGTAATCGTGGTGAACACGGCCGTTGGCGTCGTCCAGGAGATGCGTGCCGACCGGGCGGTGGCGGCGCTCTCAGCCATGTCGGCCCCCACCGCTCGCGTCCGGCGCGAAGGCGCCGAGCGGGAGATCCCGTCCTCCGCGGTGGTAACGGGCGACGTGCTGCTGCTCGGTGAGGGGGACGTCGTGCCGGCCGACGCCCGGCTCACGCACGCGGCGTCCCTGCTGGTCGACGAGTCGATGCTGACCGGTGAGTCTGTGCCCGTGGACAAGGCCGCAGGACAGGACGATCGGGAGGAGTCGGCGCTCCACGCCGGGACGGTGGTCGTACGCGGCCGGGGCGTGGCGTCCGTGACGGCGACCGGAGCGGCCAGCGCGCTGGGCCGGATCGCCGAACTGCTCGACACCCACCCCGAGCCCACCCCTCTACAGCGCCGGCTGGCTGCCCTGGGGCGGGTGCTCGCCCTGGTGACCGTGGGTCTGTGCCTGGTGTTCTTCGTCCTGGGCCTGGCACGCGGAACCGCCCCGGGAATCATGGCCGTGACGGCGATCAGCCTCGCGGTGGCCGCCGTGCCGGAATCCCTGCCCGCCGTCGTCACACTGGCCCTTGCCCTGGGGGCGCGCCGCATGGCGGCCCGGCACGCCCTCGTACGACGCCTGTCGGCCGTCGAGACCCTGGGGTCGGTGACCGTGCTCGCCACGGACAAGACCGGCACCCTCACCGAAGGCCGGATGGTGGTCGAACGCGTGTGGACGCCGGGGGACGGAGAGACCTTCTTCACGGGCTCCGGATACGAACCCGTCGGAGAGGTCCATAGGGACGGCCTGAGCGCCGGAACCGGCGATCTCGACGCCGTACGAGATCTTCTCACTGCCGCCGTCCTGTGCAACGACGCCGAACTCAAACCACCTGCGCCCGACTCGTCAGGTGCCTCGGACGGCCGCTGGACCGCGCTCGGCGACCCGACCGAGGCAGCCTTGCTCGCCGCGGCGGCCAAGGCCGGGTGCCGGAGCCGCCGAGACCTGGACGTCCCCTACCCGAGGAGGGACGAGGAGCCCTTCGACAGTGTCCGCAAGCGCATGACGACGGTGCACGGCACGCCCACGGGCGATGTGCTCGTCAGCCTGAAGGGTGCGCCCGAAGCGGTCCTCGCTTCTGCCGTCCTGGACGAACCCCAGCATGTACTGGACCGGGCAAGGGAGCAGGCGGCGACACTGGCAGCCCAGGGTTTCCGAGTACTCGCCGTGGCGTCGGGCCGACGCGATGACGTGCCCACGCACGCGCGGGACGCCGAGAGCGGCCTGCGTCTGCTGGGGCTCGCCGCCTTCAACGACCCACCCAAGACAGCGGCGCGTAAGACCCTGTCCGACTGCAGGGCGGCCGGGATCACACCCGTACTGATCACCGGGGATCACCCGGCCACCGCCGGTGCGATCGCCACTCGTGTCGGCCTCGTCGAGGACGGAGAGACCACACACGACACCGTGGTCACCGGCCGGGCACTGGCGGCGGGGGAAGTGCGCGACCCCACGGACGTACGGATCTTCGCCCGCACGAACCCCGAGCAGAAGCTCGACATCGTGCGGGCATGGCGAGCCCGTGGTCACGTCACGGCCATGACCGGAGACGGCGTCAACGACGGTCCCGCGCTGCGTCAGGCGGACATCGGCGTTGCGATGGGGCAGCGGGGCACCGAGGTCGCCCGGCAGGCCGCAGACCTTGTGTTGACGGACGATGAACTCTCGACCGTCGTGGCCGCGGTCGAAGAAGGCCGGCGCGTCTACGACAACATCCGCCGCTTCCTGCTCTACGCCCTGGCCGGCGGAACCGCGGAGATCCTCGTGATGCTCATCGGTCCCGCGCTGGGCCTGCCCCTGCCACTGCGCGCCGGACAAATCCTTTGGATCAACCTGCTGACGCACGGCCTCACAGGAGTGGCGATGGGCGCCGAGCCCGTCTCCCCCGGTGCCATGCGCCGGCCCCCTCGGCCCCCCGGGCAACACGTCCTCGGCGATGGCCTGTGGCAGCGGATCCTCATCGTCGGCACGGTGGTGACCGCCGCCTCGCTCGCAGCCGGTCTCGCGGCAAGGGGCATGGGCGCCCCATGGCAGAGCGTGCTGTTCCTGGCCCTACTGGTCGCCCAACTGGGTGTGGTGCTGGGCCTGCGCGACCGGCTCCTGGCCCGCGAGAACCTGTTCCTTCCGGTCGCCGTGGCGGGGTCGGCCGTACTCGCGGCCGCGGCGCTCTACGTGCCGTTCCTCCAGGCGGTCCTGCATACCGACCCGCTCGGGTGGGCAGCACTTGGGACGGCAGTTGCCGTGGGCGCACTCGGGTTCACCGCCGCGCGCCTCAGCCGACGGGCGTGAAGTCGATCGGTTCGATAGGTGCGACGACTGGATCCGCAGGGTTGTTGAATCCGGCTGAGGTGAGGTCCAGCTCCTTCCTCAGCGTTGGCGCCAGCGGAGCCAGCAGGGCCCAGGCCCAGAAGCTGACGTCGAACCCGGCCGTTGCAAGGGCAAGCATCCGGTGGGCCGCACGGGGCTCGCCGTCTGTTCCTTGGTTCCCAGTGTCCGTGGCCGCATGGAGGTCAGCCGGCGAGAATTCGGCACCCGCGTTCGGGTTCAACGCGCACCCCAAAGATCTCCAAGCCGCGCCCTCATCTCGATTCCGTCGGCACAGGACCGGCCTATTGGATGTCGAGCACCTGATCCACCGGTCGGCGCGGTGTCGCGGGCCCCGTTTCGCCGTATCCGAGCCGTAGCACCATCTGCACGAATCCCATCGCCGACTGCGGGTCGCGTACCGCCCAGCGCAGCTCGGGCCACTCGAGGGCGTGGGAGGTGAGCGAGGTGGCCAGCCCGTCCAGGGTGGCCTGGAGCAGCACGCGTTCCATCGCCTGTCCTGCGGTCAGCCAGTCTTGTGGCTCGTCGCCGGCCGTGCCCAGCAGGGCGAGGTGAGGGTGGGCTTCGAACGTCGCCGACTCGCGGTTCGGCACGTGGCGCCTGCCCGCGAAGTCGCGCACGGGGGCCTTGCCGTCCCGCTTGCTGGGTCCGAAGGCGTACGCCGGGATTCCGTCGGGCGCCGTATCGGTGGCATCCGCTTCGGTGCGCGTCCAGCGGACCACGTCTTCGTCGACACCGGACACCGCGTCGTCGAGGGCGTCGCGGCCTTCGGCGTCGTGGACCAGGTTCAGGACCGACTCCACATGCCACGAGGAGGGAAAGATCAGCCGTGCCCCTTCCAGGAGAGCAACGCCGCACAGACCGTCCTGAATGGCTGCGGGTAGCTCCTCTTCCGAGAACGGATAGCGGCTGGTGTGCCGGCGGTGGATCGCGGGATACAGCTCGGCGAGGTCGGTCTCGCGATGTACGGGGTCGGCCAGCTCCACCGCCGCGAGCAATTGCGGGTCCGCCGGGTCGGGCAACAATCGGGTGCTGGGCTCCCATCCCGTGTGAGCGGCCGCGACGCGCAGATTGAACACGGCCGCGCCGCATCCGATGTGGAGGGCACGGCCGGTCGGGTCGGCACGTGGCATGGCCCGTTCGGGGTCCGATCGGACATGGAAGGTGCTGGTGGCGCGATGGAAGCGGAACTTCCACGGCTGGGCATTGTGCATGGAAGGTGCGGCAATGGCGTCGGCCACGAGGGCCGTCACGGTCTTCGTGTCGAGCGGTGGTGCTGACACCAGGGACCTCCCTTTGGGAGCCGGCCGGCCTCGTGCAAAGGCGGCCCGTCTCCACGGTAGTCGCGGCGCGTCCGCCCGGCAGCGCCGGGCGGCAGCGACAGCGTCGTTACTGATCATTCGTGTGGCAATTCGGCAAGTTTCCGCAAATACCCCTACTCAGGGCGCGCCGACACTCCAGAGGCGAGTGAGTCCGGTCGAGAGTATGCCGTTGGTGCCGGGCCGCGCCGTGACAGAGGGCGGTGTCAGGGACTGTGCAGAGGCGTCGACCGGCCTGCCCGTATTGGGCCGGTGGTACACGCGATGATCCATCATGTGGCTTGTCCGGTGGCCGTGATGCCGCACGATCCCATCGTGGCTGCGCGCGATCGCTGCTCCGTGCGCCGCCCCTGCTGTGCCGGTCCTCCTGGATCGACGACGGCTGGTCGCCGAGGGCATCCGCCTTGTCTCCCAGATGCGGATGAACCACCGGCGCAGCCCCCTGCCGATGGAGGGAACACCGCGCCTTTGTGGTGCTCCTCGACCGGGAGACCGCCTGCCGGACGCGACCGTCAGCGGCGAGGGTCCTCCACAACGGTTGCACACCAGAGGGGCACAGCGCGGCGATCACATCAGTTCCTGCACCTCCACATCGGTCAAGGGCGCGAGCCGTGCCGAGTGGTCGGCGAGGACCTCGGTGGCCGTACCACCCAGCCCGAACAGCACCAAGGGCCCGAACACCGCGTCCTGGACGACTCCTGCGAACAGCTCGGTGCCTCGACCGGCGAGTGGCTGAATGACCACACCGGTCATCCGGTCGCCGAAGCGTCGGGACAAGTCCCGGTACGCGCAACGCACTTGTTCGGGGCCACGCAGGTCGAGGGCGACGGCCCCCACGGCGCTCTTGTGAGCAAGCCCGGGCCAATACGCCTTCATCACCACACCGCCGTCCGCCCCGGCAAGCCGTTCGGCCGCCTGGACCGCCTCGGTCTCGTCCGGAGCCCAGGCCCACGGGACACCGGGAACGCATAGCGGCCGAGCAACTCCGAGGCCGTCGCCGGGTCGAGCCAGCCACCCTTCGGATGATCGTCCAGGAAACGAGCGACAACCTCGCGCGCCGCGGCGCTGTTGACATCGTTCAGTTCGGGGACCGAACCGAAGGGACGTGCCAGCCACCGGCCGCGCGACACCGCTTGTGCCAACGCACGTGCGGCATCCTCCGCGTCCCCGAAGGCGGGCACATGCCCGTCCCCGCGAACCGGCAGCGGCTCGACGCGCGTGCTCTGCGAAGGCAACACGGCGGCAACCGGTCGGCGCCAAGGCGACGGGTGGTGGATCAGCGCGCCCACGAGGTCGTCACCGACAGCAGCGGCGACCGCGGTCGGTACCAGAACCACGAGAACGGCGTCGACTTCCGCGCACTGGCACAGCCGGTCGATGCAGCGCCGCAATTGATCCTCGCCGACCGCCGCCGTGGCGTCCACGGGGTTGGCGGCGCTCGCCCCCGGGGGGAGGTCGGCCAGCAGTTCCGTCGTGGTCGCTTCGCTCAGCATGGGTACGGTCAGCCCGGCCTCGGTGGGGCCCGACCGGCCCTGGGGCCGGCGGCTCCCACGGGTGACGTTGAGAACGAGACCGTACGACCCTTGGTGAAAGGCGGTGGGGGCAATGGAGTCGCCCCCTGGTTGCAGACCTCTAAGGTGCCGCCCTTGCGATCGGCCTCGGCCCGGCGCCGCCTGAAAGCCCTGCACGCCGGACCGACCGGCGCACCATGAACATCGCGCCTTTCGCGCGTGCCTCCGGCCCGAGTCGGTCGGCTCGGTCAGCGCGACGGCACGGCCGCGTCGACCAGATCGAGGCGGATGTCCACTACCCCTGCAACCGACCTGACCGCCCGGGCGAGACAGGGCACAAGTGCCCGGTCGCTCAGGAGACCGCCCAGGGTGACCACGCCGTCCTCGACCTCGACGCGTACCGCCGCCGTGGCCGGCAGATCGCGGATGACGGAGTCCCGGATCTCGCCGGCGATGTCCTCGTCGGAGCGGAGGAAGACCTTCAGCAGGTCGCTCCTGCTGACCACTCCCTCCAGCAGGCCGTGGCTGTCCACGACCGGGAGACGCTTGACATGCCGCCTGGCCATGATCCGGGCCGCCTCGGAGATGGTCGCGTCAGCGCGGACGGTGACGGCAGGGCTCGACATCAACTCATCCGCGTAGACCGCGCCTGCCTTGACCGCGTTGACGACGCCGATGCCGTGCAGGGTGCTGTCGTCCTCGCGGTGCTCCTCCTTGTGCAGGAGATCGGCTTCCGAGACCACGCCGATGACACGGCCTTCGCCCGCGAGCACGGGCAGGGCGCTCACCTGCCATTGATGCATCAGCTCGACGATCTCCTTGTACGACGCGCCGCTGCCCACCGCCACCGCGGTATGGGTCATGACATCGCTGACGGTGCGTGGTGGTGCGGTCATGGCAATCCTCCTTGATCAATCATGCCCGGGCGACAGTGAGGCGCCGGGGCTCGTACGGTCCATCACGACAGGAGGCGGCTCCATGCCGGCTCCACTTCTTTCCATTCGCGCTGCCATTCGGCGGCACGACGCCGGTTCCACACGGCACGTACGGCAGCCGCGGCGACGGCTCCGGCGCTCACGGTCAACGCCGCACCGCCCAGGCCGACGAACAGCGCGCCGGCCCAGATGTCGCCGCTGTTCAGCGGAGCCGTGGTGATGCGCCCGGCGCGGTCCAGCCAGATGCTCATCGGCTCTCCGCGTTCGGTCCCCGGCCGCACCGCCGCGGTACCCGTCGCGGACGTACCGTCAGCTGTGGTCCACCGGACCGGTACCGCCACCTTCGTCAGCCGTTGCGTCGCATCGGCCTGGGGCGCGGGGTCGGGGGCGTCCCGCAGTACCACGGCACGCACCTGATGTCTGGAGGCGTTCTGCGCGGCTGCGACTGCCTGGTCATGGGTGTAGGCGTAGGCACCGGCGGTCGCGCCCACTGCCGGAGCGAGGACGCAGACCGCCCCAGCCACGGCGAGGAGCACTCGGGCTTCCAGGACGTCCACGCGTCGGCGCAGGGGGTGGCAACGCCACTCCTTGCGCCTCGAGCACACGCGCATATGTTCACACCTCCACGGGCGCCTTGAGCTCGCGGGCCACGCCCGCGGCCCACGCGGCGATGCGGTCGAAGTCCCGGAAGTCCCCGCCCCGGCCCTCGTCGAGGATCGCCTTCGCCATGCGGCCCGTGGCCCCCGCTTCGAGCCGTCCGCCGAAGGTCACGTGGTCGCGAGCGCCGGTACGGCGCTCCGCGCGTCGGGCACTCCGTACGGGAGGGATGTCCCGCTCCGAGGCAGAGGGATCGAGCGGACCGCTGCTGAACAGCCAGACCGGCCGTTGCCGAAGGGCGCGGCAGTGCTGCCGCGCGAAGCGCCGGGCATCCCGGTGCCAGCGCCCCATGTAAAGGGCCCCGCCGAGCACCACCGCGTCGTACGGCGCGACGTCCGCCACCCCCCAAGGCGGCAGGACGTCCGCCTCCACCCCCTCGTCCCGCAGGACGGACGCGATGAAGTCGGCGATCTCGGCAGTCGAGCCGTTCTTGGTCCCGAACGTGATCAGTACGTTGCGCGGCACTGTCTCCACCGCCCTTTCGGGGCTCCGCCACGGGGGGCGCTGAGCACGCGGCCCGCCGTGTGTTCGAGTGCTTCCACTTCGAGCCTCCGCCGAGTACCCGACGCCTTGAAGGGCCTTCAAGGCAGAAAGGCAGGGCCGAACGGCCCTCGTTGCCCCGTTTGCGCCGGGGGACTGCGACGCCGTGGCCTCATTTCTCCTGGACCATCCGGCCCCAGCGGGGGCCGGGCGGCCCTGCCCGGGCCGACGCCGGCGTGTGACAGTGGCAGGGAGATCCTCCGGCATCGGGTGAAGGGCGGTGGAGAAGATGGTCTCGCCCCTGGTCGTAGGCATCGACGGCTCCGAGAGCAGCCTCCAGGCGGCTGGCTGGGCGGCCGCCGAGGCCACGCGTCACGGTCTACCACTGCGCCTGCTGTACGCGTCGCTGTGGGAGCGCTACGAGGGCCCGGTGCCCGCTGACGACGTTGACCGCGATGGCGAACGGGCGCTCGGCGAGTACATCGTCAGGACGGCCGAGGAGCGTGTGCGGCTGCAGGCCCCGGGCGCTGAGGTGACCACCGATGTCCTGCCGGAAGATCCCGTGAGCGCCCTGCTGCGACAGGACCGGCATGCCACCGCGATCGTCGTCGGTTCACGGGGACGGGGTGAGATCGCCGCTCTGGTGCTCGGTTCGGTCAGTCTCGCGGTCGCGGCCAGTGCCTACTGTCCTGTCGTCGTCGTACGCGGGGACGAGCCCGGACTGGCCGGTGCCCATGGGCGTGTGCTACTGGGGATCGGGGAGGGTGACGTCGATTCGCCGGCGGTTCACTTCGCCTTCCGTGAGGCGGCGGTGCGCGGGTGTGAACTGGACGTGGTCCGCGCCTGGCGCCGCCCGGCGCACGAGCCCACCGACCATCCTCTGCTCACCGGAGTCCCGGCCCACCACCACGAGGACCAGGCGTCGGCCTTGCTCAGCCGGGCCCTGGACGCCGTCGGGCGCGACTACCCGGACGTCCGGGTACGCAGGGCCACGATCGAGGGGCCGGCCCGAAAGGTGCTGCTGACGCGGTCGGCGGCTGCGGACCTCCTGGTCCTCGGGGCACGGCGCCGGGGTAGCCAACTCGGCATGCAGCTCGGCCGGGTGGTACACACGGCCCTCCATCACGCGTCCTGCCCGGTCGCGGTGGTACCGCACCAGGTGCCGTGAGCACGGCATCGCGCTGAGCTACCGTCAGGGCGGGCGCACGCAGGGCAGGTCGGGCCCTGGACGCGGGACCAGCGGCCCCTGCGGCGAGTCTCCCGCGCCCAGCACGCTGAGGGCAACACCCGCCCCGCACCCGGAGGCCTCGCATGTCCCGCACGCTCACGGTCGGTCTCGACGGTTCCGCAGTAAGCATGGCGGCGGTCCACTGGGCCGCCGTGGAGGCGTCACGCCGCGGGACGGGGTTGAGGCTGCTTCATGTGTGGGACATCCGTCCGGACGTTCACACCCCACTCTTCGGCACGGACGCGGAGCACGACCGGACCGACTGGATCCCCCGCCGCGTCGCGGACCGGGTGCGCGCCGCACACCCCGGTCTGGAGGTGGCGACCTCGTATGTATGTGGCGATCCGGCCGAGGTGCTGTGTACTGCCGCGGCGGAGGACGACCTGCTGGTTCTCGGATCGCGGGGACTCGGAACCATAGCCGGATACGTCCTCGGCTCCGTGTCCCTGGCCGTCGCGGCGCATACTCCTCGCCCGGTCGTGCTCGCTCGCGGGTCGGAGGAGGGCAAGGGCTCCCCGGGTCTGCCCGCAGCGTTCGGCACGGTCGTCGTCGGGGTCGACCTCACCGGCGGGGACGACGCGGTGCTGGCATTCGCGTTCGCTCACGCCGACCGGCACGGCGGCGCGGTGCGGGCCGTACACAGCTGGAGCCCTCCGCCCTTCCATGGGGCCGAGTACACCCTGACGGGGCAGGCGTTGACGGCCGAGGTGGCGACTGCCAAGGAGGGGGCTCTGGCGGAGATGCTCGAGCCCTGGCAGCGGAAGTTCCCCGGCGTTCCCGTCACCGCGCAGGTCGGCCTCGGACGTCCGGCACGTGATCTGGTCGATGCCTCACGGGAGGCGGGGCTGGTCGTCGTCGGCCGCCGCAACCGCCGCTCATCGATCGGCGGCCACCTGGGTGCCGTCACGCACGCCGTGCTGCACCACTGCCTGCCACCCGTGGCCGTGGTGCCGCACCAAGACGCCTGACGGCTGGCTCGCCCCGCGCCCCGCGCCCCGCGCCCCGCGCCCCGCGCCCCGCAGACGATCCCCGATCGCTGCGCGGCAGGGCCGAAGGGCCCTGACTGCCGACCGAACGGGTCCGTACCGCGGGTGCCGGCCGGACCGCCACCAGGGGACTGTTGCGGCCAGGGCGCGATGGGACGCGAGTGACAGAGTTCAAGTGCTTCCCGAGGCGTCCCCCCAGCGGACGCCCGGTCGGCCGCACGTCCCTGTGTCGCGCCGCTCGCCACCCTCGGCGACTGACCCGGCATCCCCTCCACCCCGGAGAACACACCATGCGTGTAGTCGTCGCACTGGGCGGCAACGTCCTGCTCCGCCGCGAGGAAAGGCCGGACGCCGCCGTGCAGCTCGCCAACATTCGCGCCGCCGTGTCCGCCCTGGCTCCCCTCGCACACGAGCACCAGCTCGTCATCACCCACGGCAACGGGCCCCAGGTCGGCGTACTCGCCCTGCAAAGCGCTGCCGACCACACCTTGAGCGGTCCCTATCCCTTCGACGTCCTCGGCGCGGAGACCCAGGGCATGATCGGATACTGGCTCCTCCAATCCCTGCAGAACGCCTTGCCGGAACGCCAGGTCTGCGCCCTGCTCAACCAGACCCTCGTCTCCGCGGCCGACCCCGCCTTCGCCGACCCGGTCAAGTTCGTGGGCCCCGTCTACGGCCGGGCCGAAGCCGAGCGACTGGCCACCGAACGCGGCTGGACCGTCAAGCAGGACGGCACCCACTGGCGACGCGTCGTACCCTCCCCTCGCCCACAACGCGTCGTCGAGACCCGGCTGATCCGACTGCTGCTGAACTCGGGTGCGGTGGCCGTGTGCGCCGGAGGCGGCGGCGTACCGGTGATCCGGGACGAACAGGGGCAACTGACCGGCGTCGAAGCCGTAGTGGACAAGGACCTCACCGCCGCGCTCCTGGCCGAGGCGCTCGACGCCGATGTGCTCCTGCTGCTCACCGACGTTCCCTACGTCTCCCTCGGCTACGGCACGCCCGACGCCGAACCCATCGGACGGACCACGCCCGCAGCGCTCAGAGCCCAGCAGTTCCCGGCCGGATCCATGGGGCCCAAGGTCGACGCCGTGTGCCGGTTCGTAGAGCTCACCGGCGGCATGGCGGCCATCGGCTCCCTCGAACACGCCCAAGCCATCCTCGACGGCGCCGCAGGCACCGTCGTCACACCCAGCGGCCGCTACCGCGCCGCCGGCCACGACGGATCACAGGACCTGACATGACCACCGACAGCGCGCCCACATCCCCCCAGCCGGCTGGTGCGGGAGCCGACCCCGACGCGCCCAAGGGCTCGCAGCGGCAGTTCCGCTTTCCCTCGGCCTTTACCGTCCTGATCGCGCTCACCGTGGCGGTATGGGCCCTGACCTTCGCCATTCCCGCCGGGCGCTACGACACCAAGGACGGCAGCCCCCTCCCGGGCACCTACCACCCCGTAGAGCCGGCCACCGGCTTCTGGGACCGGCTCAAGGATCTGTTCCTTTCACCGGTCAACGGTCTGTACGGGGTCACCGACGCCGAGACCGGCATCACCACGCCTGGGGGGACCGGTTCCTTCGCGGGTGCCGCTGGAGTGTTCCTCTTCATCCTGGCGGGGGGCGCGTTCATCACCGTCACCATGCGCACCGGCGCACTCACCGCGGGAGTGGCACGGCTCGCGCAGCGTCTGCACCACCGCAGGACCCTGCTCCTCGTCGTTCTTCTGACGGTGTTCTCCCTCGGTGGGACCACCTATGGCATGGCCGAAGAGACCCTCGGCTTCTACGGGCTCATGATCCCTCTGATACTGGGCCTGGGGTACGACCGGATGGTCGCCGCGACGGTCATCATGGTGGGCGCCGGGGTGGGAACCCTCGCATCGACCGTCAACCCCTTCGCCACCGGAGTGGCGTCCGACAGTGCCGGCATCGGCACGGGAGACGGCATCGTCCTGCGGATGGCGATGTGGGCTTGTCTGACAGCGCTGGCAGCGGCATACGTCGTGCGCTACGCCCGCCGCATCACCGACGACGCCGCACGCTCGCTGACTCCACTGACTGAGGACGACCTCCGTATCAAGGACGAGGGCAGCGACGCGGTGAAGCTCACGAGCCAACAGCGCACCGTCCTGTGCCTCTTCGCAGCCACCTTCCTGTTCATGATTTTCGCCGTGGTCCCCTGGTCCGATCTGTACGTCACCTTCCTGCCCACACTCGGGTGGTACTTCCCCGAACTCGCCGCCCTGTTCGTCGTCGCCGCTGTCCTCGTCGGATTGATCGGCGGCCTGGGGGAGAAGAAGACTGGGAACGCAATCACCGCCGGGGCGGGCGACTTCATCGGAGCGGCGATGATTGTCATGCTGGCGCGGGGAGTCACGGTCATCATGAACAACGCCAGTGTCACCGACACGATCCTCGACGCTCTGCAGAGTGCAGTGTCCGGCACATCCTCCGGGGTGTTCGCCGTCTTGATGTTCATGGCGAACCTCCCCCTGGCCTTCTTCGTCCCTTCCTCGTCCGGCCACGCCGCCCTCGCCATGCCGATCCTCGCCCCGCTGGCCGACTTCGCCGGAGTCAGCCGCGCCCTGGTGGTGACCGCGTACCAGTCGGCTTCCGGATGGGTGAACCTCATCACGCCCACCTCAGCCGTCGTCATGGGCGGCCTCGCCCTGGCCAAGGTCCGATACGACCAGTACCTGCGCTTCATGGCTCCACTGATGGGCGCCCTGCTGGTGGCGGTGGCCGGCTTCCTCGTGCTCGGTGCGGCCGTGCGCTGAGTCCGGTCGCGTGTCCATGGCCGGCGGCCCGAGCCACTCGGTCCGCCGGCCCACCGCTGTGTCTTGTGCGATGTGGGGGCCTCATGGCTCGCCGGACGGGCCAACAGGCCCCTGGGTGGTCAGCAGTTGATCCGGGACAGTGAAAGCCGGCAGGGGGCAGGGTGCCCATCAGCCGCTCAAGGAGGTGGGCCCCATGCCCGGACTGCTGGCCATCGGAGCCATCACATCGATCGGTCTCGGCGCGATTCTGGTGTTCGCCGTGGACTGGCAGTGGGACGGCGCCGACCGCCCACTGGTCGGGCTGATCATGATGGCGGTCGGGATGCTCGCCCTGGTCGCCGCCACGAGCATGTACGGCGGCACCTCCCACTCCGACAAGACGTCGTGAGCCCGGCCACCGAACGCGGGACGGCGGTGCCCCGTAGACCCATCCGTCCCGACGCGGTCACCGGCTCGGACCGCGAAGCCCGGTGAAGCCCGGACGGGCTCGGTCGGTTCCGCCGGTCGGAGATCCGCGCCCGCCGCCGGTGTCCCAGCCTCCCGCGGACGGACGGACGGACGGACGGACGGTCGGACGGTCGGACGGGCCGCCGCCCTCCCTGCAGTCGCGGAGGGTCCCCGGGGCGTACACCCGGGGACCCTCCGCGTATGCACGACGCCAACGCCCTCGTCAGCTATGGGCGACGAGGGCATTGAGAGCGAGGGGCAGATCTGCCACCAGGGCTGCCGCCACGGCACGATGACGTGGGCGTCGCCGGGCGGACCGCTCGGTCCGGCAGGCAACTGCTCGCTGAGCAGAGTCGGCCTGACCGCCTCAGGGGAGGCCCTGACGTGAGCCCGTCGGGGGGCGATCACGCAGACGCGGGGTGGCCTCGGACCTCACGGACGCAACGGCCCAGGAGCTCAGCACCAGGTGTCGGAGGGCACCGCCCAATACTCCGGCGCCCGTTGCGCGCACAAGAGCCGGGGCGGTGCGGCCGCTGCCTCGTGGAAGCGGCCGCATCTGGCCACGGCGATGACTCGGTCACGTCGGCGGCGCCGACCGGACGGTCAGAGGTGTGGGACAACCGCCACGGGTGCCTTGGCGTGGTGCAGCACCGCATGTGTGACCGGGCCGATGTGCGTGCCCATCACCGCGCGGCGTATACGCCGTCCCGTGACCAGCAGCGAGGCGTCCTCGGAGGCGTCCACGAGGTGGTCCGCGGCCCGGCCGACCACGCACTGCTCAGTGACCTCGACATCCGGGAACTTGCCACGCCACGGCCGCAGCGCGTCCGTGAGCGCACTGGCTTCACGGAGTCCCATGGCGACACCGTGGCAGGGATCGACGGCTGCGGGGGCGTATCCGACGGCGAGCGGCGCGTTCCATCCGTGGACGACCCGCAGAGTAGCCGCGCGCGCAGCGGCGGCCTCGAAGGCGTAGGCGAGCAACTCGTCGCACGGCCGGGTGAGGTCGAGGCCGAGCACCACATCGAGGTACTGCCCCTGGTCGGTCCCGTTGTCTCCGGGCCCGGGCCGCAGCTCGTCCTCGGCTCGCTCGCCGGCTCGTACCACGACGACCGGGCACTCGGCCTGCGCGATGACCGGCAAGGACACCGATCCGGCCAGGAAGCCACCCAGGGTGCCGAGCCCTCGCGATCCCACGACCAGGACCTCGGCCTTCTTCGCCGCGGAGAGCAACACCTCGGCGGGGCGGCCGAACACCTGCTCGACGCTGACGTGCAGGCCGGGGTGGGTCTCCCGCAGCCGATCGACCACGTCACGCGGGATGCGCTCGGCCCAGTGCTGTGTGACGGTCGTTCCGCCGGGCGTGGTGTCCGTCCCCGTGAATGGGGCGTGGGCGAAGGCCGGCGACCAGTCCTGCCAGGCATGGAGGACATGCAGGGGCAGGCCGCGTAGCCGTGCCTCTCGGGCGGCCCACGCCGCTGCGGCCAGCGACTCGGCCGAGCCGTCCACAGCGGTGATGACAGTACGTTGTGACATGGTTTCCTCCACTGGGCGGGGTGAGGAGCGGCGGCGGATCGGAGCCGAGGATGGGACCGGCTGCCGAAGCGCGGTACGTGACCGCGGTGATGGGCCGGTCCCAACAGGCCGTCCGACCGGCCGCCGCTCCATGTGAGGCAGAAGCGGTCGGTGTGGCCCCCTGGGGGCGGGTACTACAGGGCCGGAGCGATCAGTCCGTCATGGCCGTCGTAGCGGTGGTAGAGCACGCTGCCTCGGCCGGTTGCCGTGTCCTGGAAGAAGACGAAGGGCAGCCCGGTGAGGCGCAACCACCGAACGGCCTCGGCCACGGTGCTTGTGGGCACGGGCACCGTGCTCACACTGAACACCCCGTCATGTTCCCGTTCCCGGCCCAAGGGCCCCAGCGATGCCATGCGGTGCCAGCCGGTGCGGGGGTCCCGGAAGACCACGCTGTCGTAACCGGAGGCCAGGTCCGTGAAGACCCAGAAGTCGTAGTCCATGGCTTCGAGGTCGATCACGGCGTCCTCGGGCGTCTGCCGGGCGAGACTGAACGACTTGTGCCGTACTATGCGGCGCTCCTCGGCCGGGAGCTGATGGCGGTGCGGACGGTGTTGCCGGCCCGGGCTGTCCCACCATGCCCGTTCGTCCGAGCCGCCGCTGTGGAGTCCGCGCGCCCCGTGCCGCCGTGCCCGGGCGAGCCGGGCGGTCAGGCGCTCCTGCAGGAGGTCGACCGCCTCGAACATGGTGCTCGCGGCCACGTGGGCCCGTACCGGACGCCCGTTGACGTCCACCATGGCCTGAGCCGTGGCCGGACGCCCCGCCGAAGTGCTGACGGCTTGCGTGAGCTTCACTTTCGCGGCCTGCACCGGTTCGCTCACTTGGCTGATCGCCGCGAGCACCTTCTGCCGGGCGTAGGCGTCCGCGCCATTCGGCACCTGCCCTCGGTTTCGCACCTGGACCTCGACTGCCTGGCTGGTCTTGAGACCGCTCATGGGAACTCCTCCTTGATCGCTCTCAGCCTGTCGGCCGCCGACCGTCTCGGGCAGAGCCGTCCGGGCCCCCGCCGAAGTGCCACCGGTACCCGCGTCACGCATGCGCAGGGGACCTCCGGACATTCGCAAAGGCCGTTCGGCCCACAGCGCCCGGACGGGCTCAGGACGTGACGAGGCACTGGTCCGTGTTGGCCGGTGTTCAAAACGAGCAGCATGCGTGGCCCATCCTTACCCTCGTGCGCCTGTCAGGGTGGCTTGAGTCGACGCACGTACGGCCCCGGACTCCGGGTCTCGAAGGGACCGTGCGCCCGAGCCGTGACCCGGCGCGACCCGCACGACGACGCCGGGGCAAACGCCCTGTGGTGCCACGGGGTTCGGTCCGCCGCGCCACCGGAGTCGGCAGGATCGTGTTGCCGGACGGTACTCGACGGCGTCGGGCAATCCCATGTCCCAAGCCAGTGACTGGTCCTCCGTGCTCGCGTAGCTTCCAGGCCGGCGTCCGTCGGCCGGTCAGCAATGAGCCGGCCGGTGCATTCGGGCGCTGCGGGTCGGCATTCGGCATGGGAATGGCGAGGCGAATCCGGGTGCAGCCCACCGGCCGACCGCCCTCCGTCGTTCGTACTGCCCACCCCAAGGCCGTCGGGCAGTCAGTCGGTGGAAGACCGCGGTGGCATCCGACCTGACGGTGTGCGGTCGCCTTCGCGGGCCGCCGTCAGCCGGTTCACCACACCCACCACGCCCTCCACCCGCCATGCCGCTCGGATCAGCACCGACGTATCCACGGCGGGACCGGCCGAGCCCTCGAGGGTGACCATTCCCTCCCGGACATCTATATGGATCCGGTCCGCGCTGTGAGCCGGTCCGTGGGAGGCGGCAGCGCCGGCCACGTCTGAGCGGATTTCCTCGTCGGTCCGCAGGAAGACTCGCAGGAGATCGCGGCGTGTGGTGATTCCGATGAGGCGGTCTTCCTCGTCCACCACCGGCAGCCGGTCGATGTGGCGGCGTTCCATGATGCGCGCCGCATCGACCACGCGCAGTTCGGGATGCACGGTGACCGCCGGACTGGACATCAGCTCACCGGCCGTCGGACGGGGCGCCGCGGGGTGCGCGCGGACCATCCGGCCCAGTATCCGGAGCAGTTGGCTCCGACGAGACCCGTCCTGGCCCTGAGTTTGATGACGCCTTGTCAGGTCCGTCTGGGAGACCACGCCCATGACCTTGTCGTCGTCATCCACCACCGGCAGGCCGCTGATGCGGTGCGAGGTGAGCAGTCGGGCCAATTCATTGAGGGAGGTGTCCGGGTGCGCCTGGACCACCTCGCCGGTCATCACTTCGCTCACAGTCCGGTACCTGACCACAGTTCTCATCTCCAGTCGTTCGCGAGGTTCTTGCCCGCCGCCCATGGCGACCGCCTGGTCTTCGCCCCGGGTGAATCAAAGGAGGATCCCGGCTGACCCCTTCTCGGCGTCGCCCGAGCTGGGGAGAGTGCCGCACGGGAGATCCGGACGGCAGCCTCACAAATCGAAGACAGCGCACGGGCCTTGACGTGGCTCTTGGGTACGTCGTCGATGCATTCGTTGACGAAGGACAGCGGTCGGGTCTCGCAGATCACGCGGGTTCGGCCGGCGGCGTGCAGATACAAGACTTCGGCCAGGTCCTGGCATGTGCCGACGATCGAGCCGATGACGGACGTTCCGCCCAGCACGGTGAAGAAAATGAGGACCTCCCGTCCGTGGGAAGGTCGACCATGACCAGCTTGCCGCCACGGCGCAGGCAGGCGAGCGCTGTCGCGAAGGTCTCCTCGTTCACCGCCAGGCGAGGACGCATGGGCGCCGCCGTGGCGCTGGAGCACCGCGGCCGGTTCTTCCTTGCGGGCGTCGATGAGGATGTCCGCGCCCACGCCGGCGGCGAGCCGGAGCTCCCCTTCGGAGACGTCGATCGCGGCCACCGCGGCGCCCGCGATCTTCGCGTACCGCACGGCCAGGTGCCCGAGCCCGCCGATGTCGGAGATCGCCACGAGGTCGGCCGGCCCGATTCCGACAACCTTCAGGGCCTTGCATGTGGTTACCCCCGCGCACGTCAGCGGTGCCGCCTCACGCGGGTCGATGTCGTCCGGGACCGGCTGCGCGAAGCCGGGGTGAGCGAGCATCCTTTCGGCGTACCCGCCGTCCACGCCGTAGCCGGTGTTGACCTGCTGCTCGCACAGCGTCTCCCAGCCGGACAGGAAGTGCTCACAGCGCCCGCAGGCCCAGCCCAGCCACGGCACCGCTACGCGCTGCCCGACCGCGAGGTGCGTGAACCCGTCGCCGAGCTCCTCGACGATACCGCCCCCTCGTGTCCGGGGACGAACGGCGGATTGACCGGCCGGTCACCGTGCGCCGCATGGACGTCCGTGTGGCACGCACGGACGCGTACCTGCCCGGGGCCGGGTACGGGATCGGGACGCTCCTCGATTACCAGCGGCTCTCCGAGGGCCTTCACCACTGCTGGCTTCATGGCCTGCTCCTCATGCTTGTCGTTGCTACCAGCGTGGTGCGAGACGCGGACAGGGGACAGATCCGGTCAGGACCCATACGGCGGGCCACTCAGCCCGCAAGAGGCCGGGCCCTGCGGTCCCCGGAAGAAGAGGGCCCAACGGCCCCGAGGCCTTCCCCTTCGACCCCTGCCTCCGGCATGGCAGAGCGCAGAGGCTGGCATGACTCGCATCGGCACGTACCGGGAGGGCTGGCGGAGATGACCGTACGCATAGGAATCAACGGCTTCGGGCGCATCGGGCGGAACTATCTGCGCTGCGTCATGGAACGCGCGGAGGCAGGCAGTGACATCCCGGTGCACGTGGTGGCTGTCAACGACCTCGCCTCTCCGGCGGCGCTGGCCAATCTGCTGACCTACGACTCCACCTACGGCCGGCTGCACCGCGCCGTCGAGTACGACGACGAGTCCATCACGGTGGACGGTCACCGCATCGCGGTCACGTCCCGGCGCGACCCTGCCGACCTGCGGTGGGACGCCCTCGGCGTGGATGTGGTCATCGAGGCCACCGGCCGCTTCCGCACGAAGGAGGACGCCGGCCGGCACCTGAAGGCTGGAGCGCGCAAGGTGCTGCTCTCCGTGCCCGGCAAGGGCGTTGATGCCACCATCGTCATGGGAGTCAACCAGTACACCTATGACCCGCGGCTGGACCACGTGGTCTCCAACGCGTCCTGCACAACCAACTGCGTGGCCCCGATGGTGATGGTCCTCAACGAGCGCTTCGGGATCGTCAAGGGCTTCATGACCACCATCCACGGCTACACCAACGACCAGGTCGTGCTCGACGGCCCGCACAAGGACCTGCGCCGCGGCCGTACGGCCGCGGTGAACATCATCCCGACCAGCACCGGCGCCGCCCGGGCCGTCGGGCTGGTGCTCCCCGAACTCGCGGGCACCCTGGACGGCATCGCCGTGCGCGTACCGGTCGAGGACGGCTCGCTGACCGACCTCAGCCTGGTGCTGGAGCAGCAGGTTTCGGCACAGGACGTCAACGACGCGTTCCGGGAGGCCGAGGAAGGACCGCTGAAGGGCATCCTGCGGGTGAGTCACGCCCCGATCGTCTCCCGCGACATCATCGGCGACCCCGCCTCGTGCGTCGTGGACGCCCCGCTGACGCAGGCGCACGGGGATCTGGTCAAGGTCTTCGGCTGGTACGACAACGAGTGGGGCTACACCAACCGCCTCGTCGACCTGACCGAGTACGTCGCCGCTCTGCTCGGTGCCCGATGAGCAACCGGCGCCCCGCAGTTGGGGCAGGGGAGACGGTGAGGGTCAGGAGGGTGAGGCTGTGGCGGTGGCGGCGCAACCGTCTGCGCCGCCGCTCGTACCTCGTGGAGGGTTGGATCATCCTGGCCCTGGGGGCGATCGGGTTCATCGGCGCGCCTCTCGGCGGCGCGGTGGCATGGGACGCCGTGCTGGATGCCCGGTCCCAGCAGCGGGCCGAGCGCCGCCTCACTGAAGCCGTGCTGGTGCAGGACGCCACACCCGTGGCAAAAGGCAGCTCCCGCACCCGTGCCACGGCCCGGTGGGCCGCCCCTGACGGTACGACACGCACCGGCCGGGTGCCGGCCGGAAGCCATATGGAGCGCGGGGAGCGTGTCTCGGTGTGGACGGGAGAGGACGGGGCGGTGGTTTCCGCGCCGCTCGGGCAGGCCGCCGCGCGGTTCGACGCCGCGGTGGCCGCACTCGCTGTCACGGTGAGCGTCGGATTCGTCGTGCTCGCCGTCCACCGGCTCGTCCGGCGGCACTGTGAACGTCGCCGCAGTGCGCAATGGGGCCGGCAATGGGCGCAAGTGGCCGCACGGTGGGACCGCAGGAACGCCTGAACGCCGGCGGAGACCAACGGGCCCCTTCCCGGGACCTTCGGGACCTTCGGGACGAGCACGCCCGGCGCAAGGCTGTAGGTGACAGGGCGGGCAGCCATTCCGGCGGCCCGCCCGATGCCCACGATGCCCCCACTATCCATGGAGATCTTCATGACTCGGGTGACCAGTGACCCGCGCACCACCCCCGACAGCGCTCCTTCGGACACGCGCATCGCCGTGGACGTCCTGGTGGACAACGCGGTCAAGGCGCTCGCCGACTTCGAGTCCTTCACGCAGGAGCAGGTCGACCGCATCGTCGCCAAGGCGTCGGTGGCCGCCCTGGACCAGCACACCGTCCTGGCGCGGCTGGCGATGGAGGAGACCGGTCGCGGCGTCTTCGAGGACAAGGCCGCGAAGAACATGTTCGTCTGCGAGCACGTCACCCACAGCATGTCCCAGGCGAAAACAGTCGGCGTCATCAGGCGCGACGACATCGAGGGCATCATCGAGATCGCCGAACCGGTCGGGGTGCTCTGCGCGGTCACCCCCGTCACCAATCCGACGTCAACGACCATCTTCAAGGCGCTGCTCGCCCTGAAGACGCGCAACCCCGTCGTCTTCGCCTTCCACCCCTCCGCGCAGGTGTGCAGTTCCGAGGCTGCGCGCATCGTGCGGGACGCCGCCGTCGCGGCGGGCGCCCCTGAGCACTGCGTGCAGTGGATCGAGGTCCCCTCGATCGAGGCCACTGGCCTGCTCATGCACCACCCCGAGGTGGCGCTGATCCTCGCGACCGGCGGAAACGCCATGGTCAAGGCCGCCTACTCGGCCGGGAAGCCCGCCGTCGGCGTCGGCGCCGGCAACGTGCCCGCCTACGTGCACCACAGCGCGGATCTGCGCCGGGCGGTCAACGACCTGGTGCTGTCCAAGTCCTTCGACAACGGCATGATCTGCGCCTCCGAACAGGCGGTCATCCTCGACACCGACGTGTACGGCGAGGCCCTCGCCGAGTTCCGGCGCCTGCATGCGTACGTAGCGACGGCCGAGGAGAAGCGCAAGCTGGAGACCTACCTCTTCCCGCCTGACCCGGCCGGCCTACAGGGCCGCGTCAATCCGGCCGCCGTCGGGCAGAACCCCGCCTGGATCGCCGACCAGGCCGGGTTCACCGTCCCCGCCGACACGTCGCTCATCCTGGCCGAGGCGAGCCGCGTCGGGCCCGACGAGCCGCTGACGCGGGAGAAGCTCTGTCCGGTCCTGACCGTGCTGAGGGCCGGCTCGACCGAGAAGGGCTTCGACCTCGCCGCGGACATGGTCGCCTTCCACGGACAGGGACACAGCGCCGTGATCCACACCGGCGACCCGGCTCTCGCCGAACGCTACGGCCGCCGCATGAAGACCGTACGCGTCATCGTCAACTCCCCCTCGTCGCAAGGAGCGATCGGCGGCATCTACAATCGCCTGCTGCCGTCCCTGACTCTGGGCTGCGGCTCCTGGGGCAGCACCTCGGTCTCCGACAACGTCTCCGCCGCCCAACTGCTCAACATCAAGCGCATCACCACCCGGCAGAACAACCTGCAGTGGTTCAAGGTGCCGCCGAAGATCTACTTCGAGCCGCAGGCCATCCGCTACCTGGCATCGATGTCCGAGATCCACCGCGTCACCGTGGTCACCGACGCCACCATGACCCGGCTCGGTTACGTCGAGCGCGTCACCCGCGTCCTGCAACAGCGGGAACGGCCCGTCACCATCCAGGTCATCGACGACGTCGAACCGGAGCCGAGCATCGACTCCGTACAGCGCGGTGCCTCCCTCATGCGCGACTTCCGGCCGGACACCATCATCGCCCTCGGCGGCGGCTCTCCCATGGACGCGGCGAAGGTGATGTGGCTGCTGTACGAGCAGCCGGACATCGACTTCGCCGACATGCGGCAGAAGTTCTCCGACATCCGCAAGCGCGCCTTCCGCTTCCCCGTGCTCGGCAAGCGGGCCCGCCTGGTCTGCGTCCCCACCACCTCGGGCACCGGCGCCGAGGTCACCCCCTTCGCGGTGATCTCGGACCCGGCGACCGGCAAGAAGTACCCGCTGGCCGATTACGCCTTGACCCCCAGCGTTGCGATCGTCGACCCCGTCCTCACCGCCGACCTGCCCGCGTCCCTCGCCGCCGACAGTGGCTTCGACCCCCTCACGCACGCCATCGAGGCGTATGTCTCCGTCTACGCCAACGACTTCACCGACGGTCTGGCGCTGCACGCCATCAAGCTGATCTTCGAGAACCTGGAAGCGGCTGTCACCGGTCAGGACGCACGGCGGACCCTGGCCCGGGAGAAGATGCACAACGCGGGAACCATCGCCGGCATGGCCTTCGGCAACGCCTTCCTCGGCATCGTCCACGCGATGTCCCACACCCTGGGCGCCACCTTCCACATCGCCCACGGGCGGACCAACGCGATCCTTCTGCCGCACGTGATCCGTTACAACGGCACCGTTCCCGCCAAGCTGACGGGATGGCCGAAATACGAGAGCTACCGGGCGCCCGAGCGCTTCCAGGACCTCGCCCGTGCCCTCGGGCTGCCGGCTTCCGCCCCCGCCGAGGGCGTGGCCTCGTGCGCCGCCGCGGTGGAGCGCCTGCGGGACGCCGTGGGCATCGAACCGTCCTTCCGGGCCCTGGGGATTGACGAGGCCGCCTTCATCGGCGCGCTGCGGCAGCAAGCACTGAACGCCTACGAGGACCAGTGCGCCCCGGCCAACCCGCGCATGCCGATGCTGGATGACATGGAGAACATCATGCGCACGGCCTACTACGCCGGGCCCCGGCCATTGCCCTCCGTCTGACCGGAGGGTCACCCGCACGGGCCGATACTCTGTCCGTGTACGGCGGGTGATCGAGGTGCGGGAGGCCCAGTGGGTGTGGAGGAGCCGTTGTCGCGGATGCCTCAGATGCGGCTCGATGAGCTGCTGGAGGAGCTTCAGGCGCGTATCAACGCGGCCCGCGGCACCCGGGACCGGGTGCACAGCCTGCTGGAGGCGGTCGTCTCGGTGGGGCGCGAGCTGGACCTCTCCCAGGTGCTGCGGCGCATCGTGGAAGCCGCTGCGCTCCTGGTCGACGCCCAGTACGGAGCCCTCGGGGTGATCGGCCCCGACGGGCGGACCCTGTCGCAGTTCCTCACCTACGGGCTGACGGACGAGGAGATCACCAGAATCGGTCCACTGCCCGCGGGACACGGGATCCTGGGAGAGCTCATCCGCCATCCTGAGCCCCTGAGGCTCACCGACCTGAGCGCACACGAAGCGTCCTACGGATTTCCTCCCCACCATCCGCCCATGCGCACGTTCCTGGGCGTCCCGATCCGCGTACGCGACGAGGTGTTCGGCAACCTCTACCTGACCGACAAGCGCGGCGGTGCCGACTTCGACGCCGAAGACGAATCGGTGATCTCCACCCTGTCCGTCGCTGCCGGTGTCGCCATCGACAACGCCCGGCTCTACGAGGCCTCACAGAGGCAGCAGCGCTGGCTGCAGGCGAACGCGGAGATCACCAACAGCCTGCTGTCCGGCAGCCCGCGGCTGGAGGTCCTGGAGCTGATCGCCCGGCGCGCCCAGGAGATCACGGGGGCGGCGCTCGCCGACGTGTCCGTGCCGGTCACGGGGACGGACGACCTTGTCGTGGAGCTGGCCCTCGGCGCCGACGGCGACAGCCGCCGTGGCCTGGTCGTCCCCGTCGAGGGAACACTGTCCGGCGCCGCCTACAAAGCCGGTGCACCCGTGACCACGGCCGGCCTCGCGGAGGACGACCGGTACACCGCCGGGCCCCGCCGCTTCGAGGGTCTGGGTCCGGCGGTCGCCGCCCCCCTGGGCACCGCCGCCAAGGACACCCGGGGCGTCCTGCTGCTCGCCCGTCGCCAGGCCGATCCCGTCTTCACCGACGGTGAACTCCAGCCGCTGCTCTCCTTCGCGGCGCAGGCCGCGATCGCTCTGGAACTGGCCCAACGCCGCAGCGACACCGAGCAGCTCGCGCTCCTGGAAGACCGCGACCGCATCGCCCGCGACCTGCATGACCTGGCTATCCAGCGGCTGTTCGCGACCGGTATGACCCTGCAGAGCGCCGCACGGCTCGTCCAGCACGAGGGCGCCGCCGAACGCGTCTCGCGCGCCGTCGGGGACCTCGACGAAACCATCAAGATCATCCGCTCCACGATCTTCGGCCTGCGCGCCCGCGAGGAGGACACGGGACCGAGCCTGAGGGCACGCGTGGCCCGCGCGGTGGGCGAAACCGCGACGACGCTCGGGTTCCCGCCCCGCCTGAGCATGGAAGGCCTGCTCGACACGGACGTGCCGCCGCAGGTGGCAGATCACGTCATGGCGGCCCTCACCGAAATGCTGAGCAACGCCGCCCGCCACGCGCACGCCACCCGGGTCGAGGTCGCCCTGCAAGCCATCTCCGACGAAGTCGTCCTCACCGTGACGGACAACGGCAGGGGAATCCCCACTGACGGCCGGCGCAGCGGCCTGAGCAACCTCGCGGACCGGGCACGCAGCGTGGGCGGCACCTTGCAGATCGAGCGCCCGGACGAGGGCGGCAGCCAGCTCGTGTGGCGGGCGCCCCTCACCGCCGGCCTTGCTGAATGACGGCCCGTGACACCGCCGTTGCAGGACGCCGGTCATCACCTGTGACCCCGCCGCACGTGCCAATCGGTCGTCATACCTGGGCCCGGCCCCACGCCGGCGTTGCGCTCAGAGCCCGCTTCGCCTTTCCCGGTCGGCGCGCTATGTAGTGAGCTGCAGGCCCGTGACCAGGTCGGGCCGGATGCGCAGCGCGGCGTTCATGGCGGGGTGGTCGATCCACGGGCGCAGGCGGGTGGCGAAGCGCGCGAGTTCGCCGGTATCGGTGACCCGGTGGGCGTACCCGGTGACCACTACGCTCCACCCGATGTGCGTGTCGGGGTCGATGACGTCCGCCTCGTAGGCCACTACGACGCCTGTGGCATTGCTGGGGGCCACGATGGAGGCGAGCGTCGCGCCGTCGTGGAGCTGGACGATGATGTCGTCGCCGTCCATGAGGTGGTTGACGGGGCGGACGGCCGGCAGAGCGTGCTGGGTGAAGACGATGCGCCCCAGGGAGACGGTGCCGAGCAGGCGCAGCGCCTCGGCGCGGTCGAGCTGTGCCATACGCCGGGGCGCCACCGCCTCACGGTGGTCATCCACCGTTCGATGCGTGGCTTCGTCCTTCATCGTGCCCACCTTCTGCTCCGGCTTGGTTCTGGGGCACTACGTGCCTTCAGCCAGCGTCCCCTGCGATTGACCGGCGGCAATAGGGCCGAACGGACCTTTCATGCGGGCACGGCACTCAGGCCGTCCCGCCGCATGGCTCCGCCTCTTCGGTCGTCAGGCGAAGGAACAGGGCAGGGCGCGATCCACGCCCAGAGTACGGATGACGCGAGCGGGAAGCCGCTGGATGCCGGACAGACTCAGGCGCACGCCGGCTGCCAGGCAGCGCTTGTGCATGCGGAGGAAGAGCGCGACGCCGGAGCTGTCACAGAAGGTGACATCCGTCAGGTCGAGCGTCAGTTCACGCTCCGCGTCCCGGGTGAGCTGGGTCAACGCCGGCTCGATGCGTGCAACGGTGTGGAGATCGAGCTCCCCGGACAGGGCGACGGCCACCGTCCTCTGGTCCGGCGAGGCCTTGGTCAGGCTGATCTTGGTCATCGTCATGGCGGCAGCCTCTCTGTGTTCAGGCAAGGCCCGGGGCCCTGATTGCACCGACTGTGCCGGCGCTTGTCAGTCCACCGGAACGCGCGCTCAGGCAGCAGGTCCGCGGGTCCCTCCGCGCGGGGCCGAAGGTCCCACGCCGGCGGCGCCTCGCCGAAGGGCGCCGACCCGGATTCGAGCCGATGCCGCCTCTGCCGCCGCGCGGCGCTCCCCGTCCGTACGGTTGCGGAGCCGCAGTGATCGCATGGGATCTGGCGGCCTTGGGCACCAGCATGTATGGGGTGCGGCTGCGTATCAGGGCCATCCGGCCCTGGCTGTCGGCCCGGCTCGCGCGGCACGATGCAGATGGATCCGCCTGTGGCGGAAGAACTCGGCGAACACGGAGTGTGTAATGACGGACAGCAGCGGCGGCCTCACCGAGAAGGAACCGCTCAGGGTCTTCCTTCTCGACGACCACGAGGTGGTGCGCCGCGGTGTGCACGATCTTCTGGACGCCGAACCCGATCTGACCGTGGTCGGCGAGGCGGGCACGGCCGAGCAGGCCCTCGTCCGTGTGCCCGCCCTGCGCCCGCAGGTCGCCGTCCTGGATGTGCGTCTGCCGGACGGGGACGGCGTGAGCGTCTGCCGGGAGCTGCGCTCCCGCATGCCCGACCTCGCCTGCCTGATGCTGACGTCGTTCGACGACGAGGAGGCGCTTCTCGACGCGATCATGGCCGGCGCGTCCGGCTACGTTCTCAAACAGATCACCGGCACCGACCTGGTCAACGCCGTGCGTACGGTCGCCTCGGGTCAGTCCATGCTGGATCCCGGCGCCACGGCACGGGTCATGGCCCGGCTGCGCGGCGGAGCTCCCAAGGAAGAGCAACCGCAGGGCCTGCCCGGCCTGACGGAGCGGGAGCGCGAAATCCTCGCCCTGGTCGGGGAAGGCTTGACGAACCGTGAGATCGGCAAGCGGCTCTACCTGGCGGAGAAGACTGTCAAGAACAACATCTCCCGGCTGCTGGCCAAGCTGGGCGTCGAACGGCGGGTACAGGCCGCCGTCATCGCCACCCAGGCCCTGGCCGCCCAGGACGAGCAGGGCGGCTCGGCGACGGGGCGCGAAGGCCGCCCGAGGACCTGAGCACAGGTTCACGCGCACGCACACCGGCTGAGCAGCCCGTGCTCGGCGTCCTTCCGGGATGCCGATCACGGGCTGCTTCAGCGTGTCTGCACGGGCTGCTTCAGCGTGTCTGCGAGAGAGGTAAGCCGAGCCACGCGCATCCCGGACGTCACCGCACCTGTGCGTACGAAGGAGCTGCTCCGCGTTGGGGACAGCCGGGACTGTCCCCAACGCTGGGCGAGGTCGTCAGGCGTGTGGCACGACGGCGACGGGGCAGGGGGCGTGGTGCAGCGCGGCGTGGGCGACGGACCCGATGCGGGTACCGACGGGCGCGTGGCGTGCCCTGCGGCCGACCACGAGCAACTGCGCGCCTGATGCGGCCGACAGCAGCACCTGCCCTCCGCTGCCGATCTCGACATGCTCGACGACCGGCACGTCGGGGTACCGTGCGCGCCACGGGGCGAGTGCCTCCGAAAGTGCCTTCTTCTCGAACGGCTCCAGCCCTCCGGCGTCGTCGGCCAGGCGCATCGAACCGGGGCTGTAGGCATAGACGGGTGGCAGGCTCCAGGCCCGTACCGCCCGAAGGGCTGCGCCGCGTGCGGCCGCGGCCTCGAAGGCGAACCCGAGCACCGCGTCGCAGTCCTCGGGCGTACCCTGCTGACCCACGACGACCTCGCCGCCCTCCGCCGAAGGCCTCTTCCCCTCTCGGGCACGGACGGACACCACGGGCCGTGTCGCGGAGGCGATCACCTGCTGCCCGTACGAGCCCAGCAGGAAGCCCATCAGGGCGCCGTGCCCGCGTGAACCGAGCACCAGCATGTCGGACCGGTCCGCCTCACGGAGCAGTGCGGCGACTGCCGTGTCCTGCACCACTTCAGCAGTGACGGTCAGGTCCGGATGCAGTCCGGCGACGCGCGTTTCGGCTTCACGCAGCACGGCGTTGGCGGACTTGGCCTGGGTCTCCTTGTCCTGGACGACGGGTACGTCCAGCGGCTGCCACAGCCAGGCGTGGACGATGCGCAGCGGTACCTTGCGGAGTTCGGCTTCGCTTGCCGCCCAGTCGGCCGCTGCCAGGCTTTCCGCTGATCCGTCCACTCCAACAGTGATAGCGCGGGTCATGGGGGCTGCCTCCATATGCTCCGGCGGGCACGGCCGTCCAGGCCGGCCCTTTCTTCTCTTCCCCAGCATCAGCGAGGCAGGCACTGCCGGCAGAGGGCCACTTGGCCCTACGTCCCGGCCGTTCGGTCACTACGCCTGTCCGGCGCCCGGCCATGCGCGGTGCTGTGGGGCCTACAGGTCCCGTGGCCGGGACTTGTGGCCCCTCTGCGGCGTGTCACGGGGAGGCCACTGTAGGGGTGCAGGCCCTTCCCCGCTTTCTCAAGGAGCCGTTCATGTCCCGCACCGTCACCGTCGGCGTCGACGGATCCCGTGAATGCCTCGCCGCAGTGGACTGGGCTGCCGAGGAGGCACTCCGCCGCGCGGTACCGCTGCGGCTGCTCCATGTCTGGAGCAAGGACGACGACCCGCGTACGCGCCTGGTGGACCCGGCAACGGCCCGGGGATGGGGTGAACGGGCGCTCGGTACGGCGCAGAGGCGACTGTGCCGGCGTCACCCCGGCCTCGATGTCGAGACGGAGTGGGTGTCGGGTGACCCGGTGGAGGAGTTGTGCGTCGCGGGCGACGAGGCGGAGGTGCTGGTGCTCGGCTCCCGTGGCCTGGGTGGTCTGGCCGGTTTCCTCGCCGGGTCCGTGTCGCTGGCCGTGCTCGCCCGCATCCAACGCCCCGTCGTACTGCTCCGCCCGCACAACCGCCCGGCGGCCGGGGAGGACGGTCCGGCGGGGGAGGTCGTGGTCGGCCTGGACGTGTCCGCACCCGCTGACGAGGTGCTCGCCTTCGGCTTCGCCGTGGCCGACCGGTACGGCTGTGCTCTGCGGGTGCTGCATACCTGGGCCGTTCCGGCGGTCCACGGGCCGGACATGGGCGGCGCCCTGCCGCTGCTCATGTCGGAGATCGCCCAGGACGCGAGCGTGGCGCTCGACGAGGCGCTGGCCCCGTGGACGGAGAAATACCCGGGCGTTTCCGTCGTCCGTGAATGCCACCAGGGCAGGCCGGCGCAGGACCTCGCGGAGGCGTCACGCGACGCCCGGCTGGTCGTAGTGGGCCGCAAGAACCGGCGCGCGCGGATCGGCACCCACATAGGGGCCGTCACCCATGCCGTCATCCACCACTCCCTGGCTCCCGTGGCAGTGGTGCCGCATGACTGAGCGGACCGGCCGCTCCTGACCACGGGCCCGCATGCCCGCCCCGCTCCTGGGGACCCGGAACCCACCGAAGAGACAGGCGAGCAGCCATGGCCAACTATGTGTACGACTTCTCCGAGGGCGGCCGGGACATGGTCGAGCTCCTGGGAGGCAAGGGCGCGAACCTGGCGGAGATGGCGCGTATGGGCCTGTCTGTCCCGCCCGGCTTCATCGTCACCACCGAAGCCTGTCGGATCTTCCTCACCACGGCCCGGCCTCCGGTCGACCTCGACCGGCAGATCGGCGAGTATCTCGCGGCGCTGGAGCGGGCGTCGGGAAAGCGGCTGGGGCAGGTGGACGACCCGCTGCTGCTGTCTGTCCGCTCGGGGGCGAAGTTCTCGATGCCGGGCATGATGGAGACCATCCTCGACATCGGCCTGAACGACCGCTCGGTCTTGGGCCTGGCCAAGACACCCGAGCGCGAACGCTTCGCCTGGGACTCCTACCGGCGCCTTGTGCAGATGTTCGGCAGTACGGTCATGGGCGTGGACAGCTCCCACTTCGAGAACGCGCTCGCCGCCGTCAAGGAGCAGCACCACCGCAGCGACGACACACATCTGGACACCTGCGACCTCATCCGGCTCGTCGAGACCTTCAAGGACCTGATCCAGGAGAAGACCGGCGAGGAGTTCCCGCAGGATCCGGCCGAGCAACTGCGGCGGGCGGTCCTCGCCGTCTTCACCTCCTGGAACAGCGAGCGCGCACGCCTCTACCGCCGCCGCGAGCACATCCCCGACGACCTGGGCACCGCCGTCACCGTCCAGACCATGGTGTTCGGCAATCTCGGCCCGGACTCCGGCAGCGGCGTCGCCTTCACCCGCGATCCGGCCACCGGCCGGCCAGGCGTCTACGGCGACTACCTGCCCAACGCCCAGGGCGAGGACGTCGTCTCCGGCATCCGCAACACCGTGCCCCTCCAGGAACTGGCCGGCCTCGACCCCACGTCCTTCACGCGGCTGCGCGGCTACATGGACCAACTGGAGGCCCACTACCGCGACCTGTGCGACATCGAGTTCACCATCGAACGCGGCAAACTGTGGATGCTCCAGACCCGCGTCGGCAAGCGCACCGCCCAGGCCGCCTTCACCATCGCCTCCCAGCTCGCCGACGAAGGACTCATCAGCGAGCATGAGGCGCTGGGCCGGGTCAGCGGCGAGGCGCTCGCACGGCTTATGTTCCCCCGCTTCGCCACCACGGACACGAGCGAGGTCGTCGCGCGCGGCGTGCCCGCCTCTCCGGGAGCGGCCGTGGGAGCCGTTGTGTTCGACTCCGCGGAAGCGGTCCGCAGAGCGGCCGCCGGCGAGAAGGTCGTGCTCGTACGGCAGGAGACGACGCCCGACGACCTGCCGGGCATGGTCGCCGCCCAGGCGGTGCTCACCAGCCGGGGCGGAAAGACCAGCCACGCCGCGGTCGTCGCACGCGGCATGGGCAAGGTGTGCGTGTGCGGGGCGGAGGACATCACCGTGGACACGCGCCAGCGGCGCTTCACCGCCGGTGACGTGACCGTTCCCGAAGGCACGGTCGTCTCCGTCGACGGGTCGGAAGGCGTGGTGCGCCTCGGCTCCGTACCCCTGGTCGACTCCGAGGTCATGCGGTACTTCGACGAGGGCGGCGTGCCGCCGGCCGACGGCACGGCCCGGCCGCCGGTACGTGACGTCCACCGGCTCATGCGGCGGGCGGACGCCGTGCGGCGCCTGGAGGTGCGGGCGAACGCCGACACCCCCGAGGACGCGGCCCGCGCCCGCCGCTTCGGCGCCCAGGGAATCGGCCTGTGCCGCACCGAGCACATGTTCCTCGGCGACCGGCGCCCCCTCGTCGAGGCAATGATCCTCGCGGACGGCGACACCGAACGAGAGGCGGCACTCGCCGCGCTGCTGCCACTCCAGAGGCAGGACTTCACCGGCATCCTCGAAGCGATGGACGGACTGCCGGTCACCGTCCGGCTGCTCGACCCACCGCTGCACGAGTTCCTGCCGGACCGTACGGAACTCGCCGTCCGTCTCGCACGCGGCGAAGCCCTCGGTACGCCACCCGACCCGCACGACACCGAACTTCTGGCGGCCGTCACACGCATGCACGAGGAGAACCCGATGCTCGGCCTGCGCGGCGTACGCCTGGGGCTCGTCGTTCCGGGGCTGGTGACCATGCAGGTACGAGCGCTCGCAGAGGCCGTCGTCGCGCGCAAGCGGGCGGGCGGCTACCCCCGGGCAGAGATCATGGTCCCGCTGGTGGACGCGGTCGAGGAACTCCACCTTGTACGGGAGGAGGTGGACCGGGTCCTCGTACAGGTCTCGGAAGAGACGGGCGTCGACATCGCCTGCCCGGTCGGAACCATGATCGAACTGCCCAGGGCCGCTCTCACCGCGGGCCGGATCGCGACGGAGGCGGAGTTCTTCTCCTTCGGCACGAACGACCTGACGCAGACGACCTGGGGCTTCTCCCGCGACGACGTCGAGGCCGCGTTCTTCTCCGCGTACCTCGACAAGGGCATCTTCCCCGTCTCCCCGTTCGAGACGATCGACCGCGAAGGCGTCGGCCGGCTGGTGCGGATAGCGGTCGAGGAGGGCCGGGCAGCCCGACCGGACCTGAAGATCGGCGTGTGCGGAGAGCACGGAGGCGACCCCGCCTCGGTCCACTTCTTCCACGACACCGGACTGGACTACGTCTCCTGCTCGCCCTTCCGCATCCCGGTGGCCCGCCTGGAGGCGGGCCGGGCAGCTCTGGAGGCGAACGGCACCGACGCGAGCGCGTAACCCACGCAAACGTGCTGCCTTGCGGGCAGGGACAACCACGCCGTCATGAGGCCCGGCCGAAGCAACCGGGTCCGGCGGGGCGCACGCCGCGGGGCGGGCCTGGGGTCCCTCACACAGCGGGGGACCTCAGGCCCTCCCCGCGCGGCTCACCGGGGCCGGTCAGCGGCCGCCGCCTGCCTGTTCGGCTCTGCCCCCGCGGCACGGCCGACGAGGAGCATCAAAGGGGGGAAAGGGCGATCGCCCACCTCGCCTCCGTCCCGGCCCTGGAGATGACGACATGACTGTGACCGTCCAGCCCCCTGCCGACACCAGCCGCACCGGCACCCCGTGGCGCGGCTTCACCGGTGAGAAATGGCAGCGCGAGATAGACGTCCGTCCCTTCATCCAGGACAATTACGCGCCGTACGAGGGCGATGCCGCGTTCCTGGCCGGTCCCACCGACCGCACTCTCGCCGTATGGAACACCGTCGCCGCCCTCTTCCCCGAGGAGCGACGCAAGGGCATCCTCGACGTCGACACGGCGACGCCCTCCACCATCACCTCCCACGCGCCCGGCTACATCGACCGCGGCCGGGAACTGATCGTCGGGTTGCAGACCGACGCCCCGCTGAAGCGGGCCATCATGCCGGGCGGCGGACTGCGTATGGTCCAGAACGGGCTGCGCGCGTACGGCTTCGCACCGGACCCGTTCGTCACCACGGTCTTCGGCACCTACCGCAAGACCCACAACGACGGTGTCTTCGACGCCTACACCCCCGAGATGCTCCGCGCCCGCAAGGCAGGCATCATCACGGGCCTGCCCGACGCCTACGGACGGGGCCGGATCATCGGCGACTACCGCCGCGTCGCGCTGTACGGAACCGGCCGGCTGATCGAGGCCAAGCGCGCCGAGCGGGCGCGGCTGGACGAGATCCCTTCCACGGCTGACGTCATCCGTGACCGCGAAGAACTGTCCGAGCAGATCAGGGCGCTGGGCGAGCTGGAGCGCATGGCCGCTTCCTACGGCTGCGACGTCTCCCGTCCCGCCGCCACCGCACACGAGGCCGTCCAGTGGCTCTACCTGGGCTTCCTTGCAGCCGTGAAGGAGCAGAACGGCGCGGCGATGTCCCTGGGCCGCACCTCCACCTTCCTGGACGTCTACCTCCAGCGTGACCTCGACGAGGGGCGCATCGACGAGAGCCTCGCCCAGGAACTCATCGACGACTTCGTGATCAAGCTGCGGATCGTGCGGTTCCTGCGTACGCCGGAGTACGACGCGCTGTTCTCCGGCGACCCCACCTGGGTCACCGAGTCCATCGGCGGCATCGGAGAGGACGGCCGGTCCCTGGTCACCCGCACGTCGTTCCGCTTCCTGCAGACCCTGTACAACCTTGGACCCGCGCCCGAGCCCAACCTGACCGTGCTCTGGTCCCCCCGGCTGCCGGAGGGCTTCAAGCGGTTCTGCGCCCAGGTCTCCATCGACACCAGCTCCATCCAGTACGAGTCGGACGACCTCCTCCGCCCCCGCACGGGCGATGACACGGCGATCGCCTGCTGTGTCTCCGCGATGGCGGTGGGCAAGCAGATGCAGTTCTTCGGCGCCCGTGTGAACCTCGCCAAGGCCCTCCTGTACGCCATCAACGGTGGCCGCGATGAGATGACCGGCGAGCAGGTCGCCCCTGCGACGGCCCCGCTGACCGGCGAGTACCTCGAGTACAACGAAGTGGCCAACGCGTACGACCGCATGCTGGACTGGCTCGCCGCGACCTACGTCAACGCGCTCAACGTGATCCACTACATGCACGACAAGTACGCCTACGAGCGCATCGAGATGGCCCTGCACGACCACCCGGTGCACCGCACCATGGCCTGCGGCGTCGCCGGCCTGTCCGTGGCCGCCGACAGCCTCTCGGCCATCAAGCACACCCGCGTGAAGGTCATCCGAGACGCCACCGGGCTCGCCATCGACTACCGGGTCGAAGGCGACTACCCGGCGTACGGAAACGACGACGACCGCGCGGACAGCATCGCCGTCGACTTGGTCCGCTCCTTCATGGCCAAGGTGCGCCGCCACCCGACCTACCGGGGTGCCGAGCACACCCAGTCGGTGCTGACCATCACCTCGAACGTCGTGTACGGCAAGCACACCGGCAACACCCCCGACGGCCGGCGGGCGGGGGCCCCATTCGCCCCGGGCGCCAACCCGATGAACGGCCGCGACCACCACGGCATGGCCGCGTCCGCTCTGTCGGTCGCGAAGATTCCGTACGACGAGGCCCGCGACGGCATCTCCCTGACGTCCACCATCACCCCGGAGGGCCTGGGGCACGAGCCGACCGAACGCGCGGACCACCTGGTCGGAATCCTCGACGGCTACACCTCCGCGGGCGGTTTCCACATGAACGTCAACGTCCTCGATCGGGCCACACTGGAGGACGCCATGGAACACCCGGACAACTACCCGGACCTGACCATCCGCGTCTCCGGGTACGCCGTCAACTTCGTCCGGCTCACGCGGGAACAGCAGCTGGACGTCATCAACCGCACGTTCCACGGTGCGCGATGACCACCGGCCGCATCCACTCCTGGGACCTGTCCACCGGCGTGGACGGGCCCGGGACCCGGTTCGTCCTCTTCCTCAGCGGCTGTCCGCTGCGCTGCTTGTATTGCGCCAACCCCGACACCTGGCACATGCGCGACGGGCAGCCCGTCACCGTGGACGACGCGATGGCACGCATCGAGCGGTACGGGCAGTTCACCGACCTGGCCGGCGGAGGGGTGACCCTGACCGGAGGCGAGCCTCTGCTTCAGCCCGCCTTCACAGCCGAGGTATTGCACCGGTGCAAGGAGTTCGGCCTGCACACCGCCCTGGACACCTCGGGCGCCCTCGGTGCCCGGGCCGACGACGCTCTCCTGGCCGATACCGACCTCGTCCTGCTCGACATCAAGTCCTTCGACGCCGACGTCTACCAGCGCCTGACCGGCGGCCACCTCGCGCCCACTCTCAACTTCGCCACCCGCCTCAACCGGCTCGGTGTCCCCGTCTGGATCCGGTACGTCCTCGTGCCGGGCTGGACCGACGACCCCGTCGCCGTCGACGGGCTGGGCCGCTTCCTCGCGGGGCTGGACAACGTCAACCGCGTCGATGTCCTCCCCTTCCACAAGCTCGGTGCTCACAAGTACGACACCCTCGGCATCCCTTTCCCCCTCCGCGACAACCCCGTTCCCAGGGCCGCACTGGTCGAGCGCGTCCGCGACCAGTTCCGCGCGTACGGCTTGCAGGCACAATGAACCAGGTAACTGTGCATCGTTGCCCGTGGATCACTGCGGCCGGGACGAAGAGCCATCGCCCTTGTACGCTGATGTGATGGCCCTTCCTTGAGCCCTGAGGCCCGTTGGGAGCGGCGTCGGGGCGTGCCGCGAGGCCCCCCTGACTCGCGGCGTACGGATGCCGGTCCGCTCAGCGACGGCCTGCGCGGTCAGGTGTCGGCGGCGCAGGGAGACCCCGTAGCTCGCGCGAGCTGCGCGAGCCGTTCGTTCCAGCGGTCAGTCCAGTCTGACGGTGAGCAAGACCAGCGCGTCGGTCTCGGCGACCAACTGGTGCCGTTGGTCGGGGATGTCGACGAGGTCGTCCCGCTCCAGGGGCCAACTGCGGTCGGCTGTACTCAGGGTCACCCGGCCGGACAGGCACAGCAGCGTGGCCGCTCCCGGCGCCCGGTGCTCGGCCAGCTCCCGGCCCCGGGACAGCGCGAGCAGGGTAACGCGGAGTCCGGGGAGGGCGACGACGGTCCGCGCCGCCCGTCCGGAGCCGGCCGACGCCGCGTCGGTCAGGAGTTCCTCTCCGGTGCTTCGCAGCGCGGTGATCTCACCGGCCGAGTGAACGGGGTGGTGGTCGTTCATCGGACGCGCTCCCACCCTCGCCGTGGAGCTCGTGTGCCGAGCTGCGTGTCGCGGCTGCGGTAGACGATGTAGGGGCGGGTGAGGTAGCCCAGCGGAGCGGTGAGCATGTGGACCAGCCGGGTGAACGGCCAGATTGCGAACAACGCCAGCGCGCTGAGCGCGTGGAGCTGGAACAGCAGCGGTACGCCGGTCATCAGCGCGGGGTCGGGCTGGAGGTAGAAGATCGACCGGAACCAGGGGGAGATGGTGGTGCGGTAGTCGTAGCCTCCGCCGATGATGTTGGCGGCCACGGTGGCGGCCAGTCCCAGCACCAGGGCCAGGGTGAGCATGACGTACATCAGTTTGTCGTTGCGGGTGGTGGCGCTGAAGACGGGTCCGACGGTGCGGCGGCGGTAGATGAGGATGGCCAGTCCGCCGAGTGTGCTCACCCCGGCGATGGTTCCCAGGACGACGGCGGTGACATGATAGGTCTGCTCGGTGATGCCCAGGGCTTCCGTCCAACTGTGGGGGATCAGCAGGCCGCCGATGTGGCCGATGAGTACCACCAGGATGCCGAAGTGGAACAGGGGGCTGCCGATGCGTAGGAGCCGGCTTTCGTAGAGCTGGGAGGAGCGGGTGGTCCAGCCGAACTTGTCGTAGCGGTAGCGCCAGACGTGGCCGCCGATGAACAGCACCAGGACGACATAGGGCAGGATCACCCAGAGCAGGACGCCGAGTGTGCCGGGTTCGGCGGCGGCGTGCTGGAGCGCCGACTCCGTCGGTGCGATGGTCATCGGGCTCATCGGCGGCCTCCCACCGGGTCGGGCATGTACGAGGGCGGCGCGAAGGGTGCCAGGCCGACCTGTTCCTCGGGTGGTCCCTCGGCTGCCAGCCGGGCGACTGCCTCGCGCTCGTCTCCCGCCAGCGGCGGCAGGGTCGCGGACACCGAGTCGAGGACATGCGCCCAAGGGGTGGTCGCGTCGTGCAGGGCCAGGCGTAGCAGCTCCAGCCCGGCCCGGTGCTCCAGCAGCAACTTTCGGCCGGCTTCCGGTTCGGTTGCGGCGAATTCCAGAACGACGGCCAGGTGGTCGGGGAGTTCGTCGTCGGACAGCCGCAGTCCGGCGGCGGCGTAGGTCTGCTTCATGCTCAGTAGCGCGACCCCGCGCTTGCGGGTGTCTCCGTGGGCGTAGTACGTGAGGAAGGGGCAGCACCGCTTGCGGTGGTCGAAGACGGCGACGTACTCGGTGGCCAGGTCGGCGGCCGCGGTGGCTTCCGCGTGGTCCAGGAACCGGCGCATGGGGGCAGCGACCGGCCGTGGTAGGCCGGTCGCGACTCGGCGGGCCAGCTGGATGTGCCCGTCGAGGTCCTCGTCGGGGTAGGCCAGCAGCAGCGACTGGATCTGCCAGGCCGGCGCCGACATGGGGGCGGCGGTGCGAGGGGTCATGGCTTCGGCTCGCTCTCGGCGTTCGGGTCGGTGCCGTCCATCAGCTCCGCCGGGGGGCCGCCCTCACTGCTGGGGTGATCGGGGAACAAGCCCTTGGGCGTGCCCTTGCCGTCCCAGTTGAGGAGGTTGACCCGGCTGGCCTTGTCCGCGGGGTCGGTGACGGAGTCGCCTGTCTGGCGGGCGTGCAGCATGCGGAAGTTCTCCACGGCGACCGGGGAGGCGCCGCCGGATGCCTCACCGAACGGTCCGGAGCCGCCCATACCGGGCCCGCCCTCGTAGTCCAGGCTGCACTCGGTGGCCAGTTCCTCCAAGCCGTGGGCCTGCTCCGCGTGCGCCGGCGGGATGACGTAGCGCTCGTCGTACTTGGCCAAGGCGAGGAGCCGGTACATCTCGTACATCTCCTCCTCCCTCATGCCGACCGCCGCGGGGATGGAAGCGTCGGGCTCGCGGCCGAAGTTGATGTCGCGCATGTAACTGCGCATGGCGGCCAGCCGTCGCAGTACGGCGTCGACGGGTGCCGGGTCACCGGCGGTGAACAGCTCGGCGAGGTACTCGACGGGGATACGCATGGCGTCGATGGCGGCGAAAAGGTTGTTGCGGTCCTCCGCGTCATGGCCGGTGCCGCTGACCGCGTCGACGACCGGGGACAGCGGCGGGATGTACCAGACCATCGGCATGGTGCGGTACTCCGGGTGCAGCGGCAGGGCAACCTTGTAGGTGTTGATGAGGGCGTGGACCGGGGAGCGCTGCGCGGCCTCGATCCAGTCGCGTGGGATGCCTTCACGCTCGGCCGCCGCCATGACGCCCGGGTCGTTCGGGTCCAGGAGGATACTGCGCTGAGCCTCGTACAGGCCGGTGTCGTCGGGGGTGGAGGCGGCCTCGAGGACGCGGTCCGCGTCGTACAGGGCCAGGCCGATGTAACGCAGGCGTCCCACGCAGGTCTCGGCGCAGACGGTGGGCAAACCGACCTCGACGCGCGGGAAGCAGAAGGTGCACTTCTCGGCCTTGCCGGTGCGGTGGTTGAAATAGACCTTCTTGTACGGGCAGCCGGTGACGCACATGCGCCAGCCGCGGCAGCGGTCCTGGTCGACCAGGACGATGCCGTCCTCACTGCGCTTGTAGATCGCCCCCGAGGGGCAGGAGGCGGCACAGGAGGGGTTGAGGCAGTGCTCGCAGATCCGGGGCAGGTAGAACATGAAGGTTTGCTCGAACTCGAACTTCACCTTCTCGGAGATCTCGGCGAGCAGGACGTCCTTGTCGCCGTGCTCCGGCGCTCCGCCGAGGTCGTCGTCCCAGTTCGCCGACCAGGTGATCTTCATGTCCTTGCCGGTGATCAGCGACTTGGGCCGGGCGACGGGGGTGTGCTCCTGGAGCGGCGCGTTGGTCAGGGTCTCGTAGTCGTAGGTCCAGGGCTGGTAGTAGTCGTCGAGGGAGGGCAGCTTCGGGTTGGAGAAGATGGTGATCAGCTTCTTGAACCGGCCACCCGCCTTGAGCGTGAGCCGGCCGCGCTTGTTCAGCTCCCAGCCGCCCTTCCAGGTTTCCTGATCCTCGTAGCGGCGCGGATAACCCTGACCGGGGCGGGTCTCGACATTGTTGAACCAGACGTACTCGACCCCGCTGCGGTTGGTCCACGCCTGCTTGCAGGTGACGGAGCAGGTGTGGCAGCCGATGCACTTGTCGAGGTTCATCACCATCGCCATCTGGGCCATGACCTTCATCAGTACGTCACCTCCTGGGAGCGGCGGCGGATGACGGTGACCTCGTCGCGCTGGTTGCCGGTGGGGCCCAGGTAGTTGAAGGCGTACGACAGCTGGGCGTAGCCGCCGATGAGATGGCTGGGTTTGACCAGCAGCCGGGTGAGTGAGTTGTGGATTCCACCGCGCCGTCCGTTGGTCTCCGTGCGGGGGACGTCGATGAGCCGGTCCTGCGCGTGGTGCATATAGACGGTGCCCTCCGGCATCCGGTGGGAGACCACCGCGCGGGCGACGACGACGCCGTTGCGGTTGACCGCCTCGATCCAATCGTTGTCCGCCACACCGATCTTCGCCGCGTCCTCCCGGCTCATCCACACCGTCGGCCCGCCGCGCGAGAGGGAGAGCATGAACAGGTTGTCCTGGTACTCGGAGTGGATGGACCACTTGTTGTGCGGGGTCAGGTAGCGGACTGTGATGCCGAGTTCGCCCGTGTCCCCGACCTGGGGCTCGCCGAACAGGGCGTGCATGTTCAGCGGCGGCCGGTAGACCGGCAGCCACTCCCCCAGTTCCGCGATCCAGTCGTGGTCGAGGAAGAAGTGCTGCCGGCCGGTGAGGGTGTGCCAGGGCTTGAGGCGTTCGACGTTGATGGTGAACGGCGAGTAGCGGCGCCCGCCGGACTCCGACCCCGACCACTCGGGTGAGGTGATGACGGAGACGGGTGCCGCCTGGGTGTCGGCGAAGGTGACCTGCTTGCCCTCGTGCTCGGCCGCCAGGTCCGCCAACTGGGTACCGGTGCGGGCCTCGACGGTGCGGAAGCCCTGGGTGGCCAGATGTCCGTTGGTGGTGCCGGAGAGAGCGAGGATCGCCTCGCATGCTTGGACGTCGCGGGCGATGGAGGGCCGCCCGTCGGCCACTCCGCCGTGGACGGTGCCGTTCTTGTGCCGCAGGTACTCCAGCTCACGGCCCACCTTGAACGTGACACCCTTGGTGGTGGCGCCCAGAGTGTCGAGCAGGGGCCCCAGCGCGGTCATCTTCTCGGCCACGGTCGCGTAGTCGCGCTCGACGCTGATCAGCTTGGGCATGGTGCGGCCGGGCACGGGCTCGCACTCCCCCGCCTTCCAGTCCCTCACCCGGCCGTGCGGGGTGGCCATGGCGTCCGGGGTGTCATGGAGCAGCGGAGCGGCCACCACATCGGTGACGGTGCCGAGATGGTCTGCGGCCAGCCGGCTGAACGCCCGGGCGATGGTGTTGAACGCGTCCCAGTCGGTGCGGGTCTGCCAGGGCGGGGAGATGGCCGGATTGAACGAGTTCACGAAGGGGTGCATGTCGGTGGTGTTCAGGTCGTGCTTCTCGTACCAGGTCGCGGCCGGCAGGACGACGTCGGAGTAGAGGGTGGTGCTGGTCATCCGGAAGTCCAGCGACAGCAGCAGGTCGAGCTTGCCGGTGGGGGCCTGCTCCCGCCACACGACGTCGCGCGGGCGGGCGTCCTCGGGTGCTTCGGTGGCGCGGACAGCGGAGTCGGTGCCCAGCAGGTGCTTGAGGAAGTACTCGTTGCCCTTGGCCGAGGAGCCCAGCAGGTTGGCCCGCCATACGGTGAGCACGCGGGGGAAGTTCTCCGGCGCGTCGGGGTCCTCGGCGGCGAAGCGCAGCCGCCCCGCTTTCAACTCGCCCACCACGTACGGGCCCACCTCGCGCCCGGCGGCCTCGGCGTCGGCAGCGATGGTGAGCGGGTTGCGGTCGAAGGTGGGATAGGAGGGCATCCAGCCCAGGCGGGCGGACTGCGCGATGACATCCGCCGTGGACCGTCCGGCGAAGGTGCCGCCGGCCGAGGCCGCGGCGAGGGTGTCGGCACTGAAAGGGTCGTAGCGGAACTGGTCGGTGTGCAGGTACCAGTACGCGGTCTGGATCATCTGTCGCGCAGGCCGGTTCCAGTCGGCCGCTGTGGCCAGCGCCGAGTAACCGGTGATGGGCCGAACCTTCTCCTGACCCACGTAGTGGGCCCAGCCGCCGCCGTTGACTCCCTGGCAGCCGGTGAGCGTGGTCAGGGTGAGGAAGGCCCGGTAGATGGTGTCGGAGTGGAACCAGTGGTTGGTACCCGCCCCCATGATGATCATTGAACGGCCGCCCGACTCCTCGGCATTGGCGGCGAATTCCCGCGCGATACGGGCCGCCTTCTCCGCGGCGACCCCGGTGATCGCCTCCTGCCAGGCCGGGGTGTACGGCTCCGCGGGATCGTCGTAGCCGGCGGGCCACCGGCCGGGAAGACCCCCACGGGTCACGCCGTACTGGGCCAGCAGCAGGTCGAAGACCGTGGTCACCGTCTTCCCGCCGACCTGGCGCACGGGCACGCCACGCAACAGTCGCCCGGCTTTTCCGTCAGGGGTGTCGAAACGGGGCAGTTCGACCGCGACCGGCGCCTCCGGGCCGCCATCGGCGCTCAGCAACGGGTCGACCTCTCCGAGGTCGAGGTTCCACTTGCCCATGCCGGACTCGCCGTAGCGGTGGCCGAGTGTGCCATTGGGCACCACCGGCCGGCCGGTGGCGGCGTCCAGCAGCACGGTCTTGAACTCCGCGTTCTCCGCTGCCGCCTCCTCACCGCCGAGGTCGACCGCCGTCAGGAACTTGCCCGGCGTGTACGTTCCCGGCTCGCTCTCGTCGAGCGTGACCAGGAACGGCAGATCGGTGTATCGCTTCACGTACGAGGCGAAGGACTGCGTCTCTCGGTCGACGAAGAACTCCTTCAGGATGACGTGCCCCATGGCCATCGCCAGAGCGCCGTCCGTGCCGGGCTGAGCGGCCAGCCATTCGTCGGCGAACTTCACGTTGTCCGCGTAGTCCGGTGCGACCGCGACGACCTTCTGCCCTCGGTAGCGCGCTTCCGCCATCCAGTGCGCGTCCGGTGTGCGGGTCACCGGCAGGTTGGACCCCCACATGATCAGGTACCCGGCATCCCACCAGTCACCCGACTCGGGCACATCCGTCTGGTCGCCGAAGACCTGCGGCGAGGCGACAGGGAGATCGGCGTACCAGTCGTAGAACGACAGCATCGCCCCGCCGAGCAGCGAGTAGAAGCGGGCACCGGCGGCGTGGGACACCATGGACATGGCCGGGATCGGCGAGAAACCCGCCAGCCGGTCCGGGCCGTACGCCTTGATGGTGTGCACGTGCGCGGCGGCGATCATCTCGGCCGCCTCGTCCCAGCTCGCCCGCACCAGGCCGCCTTTGCCGCGCACCGACTTGTAGCGGCGGGAGCGCTCGGGATCGGAGACGACGTCGGCCCAGGCCAGCACCGGGTCACCGAGACGCTGCTTGGCCTCCCGGTACATCTGCAACAGCACCCCGCGCAGGTACGGGTAGCGCACCCGGGTCGGCGAATAGGTGTACCAGGAGAACGCCGCCCCGCGCGGACAGCCACGCGGCTCGTACTCCGGCCGGTCCGGGCCGACCGACGGGTAGTCGGTCTGCTGCGCCTCCCAGGTGATGATGCCGTCCTTGACGTACACCTTCCACGAACAAGAGCCGGTGCAGTTCACCCCGTGAGTGGAGCGCACCACCTTGTCGTGCGACCAGCGGTCCCGGTAGAAGCCGTCCGCCCCCCGTCCGCCGATCTGGTGCAAGGTGCGCCCGTCGTCCGACACCTCCGCCCGGGTGAAGAAGCGTCGGCTGCGCACCAGCGCATCCGCAAGCGGGCCGTCCATACCTGCCCGCTGCCCCGGGTTGGTCTTGGTACTCACCGTGCCACTCCGCTTCCGGGCGCGCCCGCCCGTTCGAATTGTGATCGGCCCCACCACGAACGACTCTAGGGTCACTGTCTACTCACATGTCAACAACGGCATCCTGAGAATGACGCCGATTCAGGTGTGTCGCTCGCGCGGGCTACACGACTACCCCCACACCTCGAACGCATGCCTGTCCCCCGTTTCAACACGCCTGCCAGATACGCGAGGTGGGCCTGCTCCACGGCCGGTGCGGCCGTCCCAGGTCGGCGCTGGCCCCTTGAGCGGCCACCGCGGGAGCCCTCGTGCAGGGGAAGGGGCACGCCCCCATTCGGCCGTCACCCGACGTTCCCACGCCCCCACCCTTGCCCTTTGCCCGGTCCCGGCCGACCGGTTTGAGCGGACCGAGGGCGTCGCCAGGCTGTGTCGCCCCGGGGGGTGCACTCCCGGAGCTCGAGCCCGCGCGTCGTGGACGTTGTCCGCGGCAGCGGCGGCATGCTTCGGCGCAGACGCGCGACGGAAGGTGTGATGCTCCGTGTCACCCCGGCCACTGGCGTCGTGATGACAGCGGACACCCGCCATGACGAGGCTCGTGCATCGAGGTCGCGGTCAGCGACGGTGGGCGGGAGTCTTGAGCGATGCCGCGATCGACTCGGCGGCTCGCTGAGCGCCCTCGATGCAGCTGGTGATGCCGACGCCGTCGTAGGCGGCTCCGCAGACCGTGAGCGTCGCGAGCTTGCCCACGTGTTCCTGGACGCGTGCCATGCGGGTGATGTGGCCGACGGTGTACTGCGGGAGCCCGGCGGCCCAGCGGGTGACGGCGGTGTCGCAGGGGGCGGCGGTCAGGCCGGTCGCGGCCGCCAGTTCCGCGCGTGAGCGGGCTATCAGTTCCTCGTCGTCGAGGGCCGTGGTGGTGTTCTCCCCATACCGGCCGACCGATGTGCGGATGACGACCTTGTCGGGCGCGTACTGTCCCGGCCACCTCCACTTGCTGCTGAGGAATGTGGATGCCTTGATGACGTGGCCGTCCACCGGCGGGACGAGGAAGCCGCTGCCTCGCAGCTGTCCCGACAGGTCCGCCCGGTTGAAGACCAGGGTGACCAGGGCCATGTCCGCGTATTCGACTTGGCGCAGCTCGGCGGCCGCGACGGGCGCTTCGGCGGTCAGCAATGTGGCGGCGGCGGGCGCGGGCACGGCGAGTACCACCGCGTCGGCTTGGATCTGCCGCTGTCCACGGACGTCTTCGATGGTGAGCTGCCAACCGCGGTCCGTGCGCCGCAGGGCCCGGACGGAGGTGGCGGTCCGGATGTCCGCACCTTGGGACCGGCACGCCCGCGCGATGGCCAGCGGCAGCCGGCCCAGGCCGCCCCGGATGCTGCGGAACGGAGGAGGGCTGGGCGTCCGTTCTCCGGTCGCTGAGGCACCGGGCTTGGGCGGCTGCATCCGGCGGATGCCTTCGAGCAGGGACCGCTCGTCGCGGGCGACGGCCATCAGCTGAGGCATCGTGGCCTGCAGCGAGAGGCGGTCGGCGCGCCCGGCGTAGACTCCGCCGAGCAGGGGTTCGACCAGCCGGTCGACCACCTCGCGGCCCATCCGGGCCGCCACGTACCGGCCGACGGCGATGTCGTCACCGACTTCCGTGCGGGGAAGCTGCAGGTCCCAGCACGCCCGGATGAGGCCGTCGGCGGACAGCACTCCGGAGGCGGCGAGAGCGTCGAGGTCTGCGGGTATGCCCATCATGTGGCCCCGGGGGATAGGACGTAGCGCTTCACGGGTCCACAAGGAGGCCTCCATCGTCGACGGCGGCTCCAGGTCGTGGCCCAGGCCGACTTCCCGGGCCAGGTCGATGGCTCCTGGCCGCCGGACGAATACCGCTTCCGCTCCCAGGTCCACGGGCACGCCGCCCACCTCCCCGCGCAGCAGCTTGCCGCCGAGCCGCTTTCCGGACTCCAGCAGCGTGATGCGGGCCCGCAAGCCGCTGTCGCCCGCTGCGCCGCTGAGGTGCGCAGCAGCGGTCAGGCCGGCGATGCCGCCCCCCACGACCACGACGTGAGGCATCGCGTCGTCCGGCGCGTGGTCGGAGGCCGAGAAGGAGGAGGAAGGAGGGCGGTGCTGGACGGCGGGTGTGTTCATCGGGGTCGCGGCCTTTCTGGTGGTGCCTTCGGATGCAGGAGGGAGCGCACTCCACCCCCTCCAGCTGGTTCCGGCCGACGGGCTCGAGCTGGGCCTTCCGGCGCCTCCCGCACCGAAGTGCAGCGGGGAAACGCGGGTGGGGCGGCTGCTGGGGCACGGTGCTCAGCGCGCCGGTGATGCCGTAGCGCCGGCGGACCGGGCCCGTACGGCGTCCAGAACGTCCCACTGCTCGGGGGTAAGGAATGTCAGGGATGCGGGGAAGAGCCCGTCCTGTTCCTTGAGGATGTGCTCGCGCAACATCGCCAGAGCCTCCACCAGCGCGGTGGGCCAGCCCGAGTCACCCGGCACGCCGTCGGCCGCCTGGGCAAGGACGGCTTCGATGCGGCGGTGCTCGGCCTCCAGCGCCGCGATGTGATCGGGAAACTCGGTGGCCATGGCGGGGAAGAGGCCATGCTCCTCGACCTCGGTGTGCGGGGCCAGCACGGCGGAGATCTGCCGGGCCAGTTCCGCCATCCGGGGTATGTCGCCGTCGCTGTGGGCGGAGCGTACTCGGCCGATCAGGTCGACGACGGTGTCGTGCTCGCGGGTCAGTTCTTCGATGGCGGCCACCGCCTGGCAGCCGCAGTACTCACACATAGCCGAGTCCTCGTGGAAGCGAGAGGGTCATGCCGGGTTCGTGGTGCCCGCGCTGGCGTCGGCGGCGGCTCGTCGCACCCGGGTGACGGTGAAGGCGAGCGCGGCGGCGGCGACCAGAACCAGCAGGAGCAGACCCAAGGCGTAGCTTCCCGTGGCGCTGAAGATGACTCCCATCGCCAGCGGCGGGACGAAACCGCCCAGGCCGCCGGCCGCGCCGACGACGCCGGTGACGGAGCCGACCTTGTTGGCCGGTGCGAGAAGGGCGACCAGGGCGAAGGTGGCGCCGCTGCCCGCGCCGAGGGCTGCGGCCATGGCGAGGAAGGCGATGGTGCCTACCGGGGCCAGGGGCGGGGTGGCCGACTGGACGGCCGCGCCCACGATCACGACGGCCAGCGTGCCTGCCAGGACCCGGGTCGGTCCCATCCGGTCGGAGAGCCAGCCGCCGATGGGGCGCATCGCCACGGCCAGCAGGACGAAGCCTGCCATCCGGTTGGCCGCGTCGGCCTGGCCCAGTCCGTAGCCGGTCTTGAGGTATGTCGGAAGGTAGACCGAGAAGGCGACGTATCCGCCGAACGCGACCGCGTACAGGGCGGATGCCTGCCAGGTGATGGGCAGCCGTAGGGTATCGGCCAGTCGGCGGGCCAGCGGTTCGCTGGGGACGGTGCGGCCGGGGGCGTCGCGCAGCAGCAGCGCGGCCAGTACGGCGTAGGCGGCGAGGGCTGCGGCGGTGATGAGGAAGGGGTTGGCCATGCCGTGGGCGTCCACGAGCTTGACGGTCGTCAGCGCGCTGATCGCGGTGCCGCCCATCCCGGCGCCGAAGATGCCGATGGCCAGCCCGCGTCGCTCCGGCGGGAACCAGCGGCTGACGAACGGAACTCCGACGGCGAAGGCCGTCCCTCCGATGCCGAGGAAGAAGCCGCCCACGAGCAGGGCCGCCAGCGAGGAGTGCCCGGCGAGGCCCAGGTAGAGCACGGGGACGATCGTTGCGGCTGACACGAGGGGGAACATGACCCGGCCGCCGAACCGGTCGGTCAAGGCACCTACGGGGATCCGGCCCAGGGAGCCGACCACGACGGGCACGGCCACCAGGAGGGACTGCTCGAAGGAGCTGAGCGCCAGGATCTCCTTGAATCGCGGGCCCAGGGGGCTCAGCAGCGCCCACGCCCAGAAGTTGACGGCGAACCCCAGTGTGGCCAGCGTGAGCATCATCCACGGACTGCCGGCCGTGGAGGTGCGGCCTCCTGCCGTCGATGGTGCTGTCCTGGCGGTGTCCTCAAGCGGGCGCATCGTGTACCTCTCGGTCGAGTCCTTATGGGAGCGCCGCCCGGATGCGGGGCGTGGTGGCCCCGGCATCGCTTCTGCGGCTCCCAGCCACCAGGTTCGTCGAGCCGGTCCCTGATCGCATGGGGCCATTCGTCCCGCCGCCCCGGCCGACCGGCCGTTCTCATAGGGCCGGTACGCCCGCCGCCCAAGACGCACGGCCCGTGCCGTGAGGTCGTGTTGCCGCGATTGCACAGCCGCATGCGTTGAGGCATCGTTCCAAGCCAATGGAGAGGGCCTGTCAAGCGCCCAGAAACGCCCGATGCCCGGCTTCCGCAGAGGCAGCAGCCGGGCATCGTCGAGGGATGGTACCCCCAGGGGTCGTCCTCTACCAGGGCATGGGCAGGACGTCCACGATCTGGCCGGCGCACGCGCCGTCGGGTGGGATCACCAGCAGACCTGGTGAGGTGGCCAGGCCGCGCAGCATGGCCGATCCGCCGTGTGCCTGGGGAGAGGCGGATCCCTCGGGGGTGAGCCGGTAGGGCAGCAGGCGATGATCGCCCGAAGGGGAGAAGACGTCGATCGCCAGGGGCACGCGCCGAAGACGGGGCAGCGGGCGGCCTCGCAGGGCGGCCATGAGCGGTTGCAGCAGGGTGAGCAGGGCCGCGCAGGCCGCCAGTGGGTTGCCGGGCAGCGCCACCCACCAGCGGTGATCGGGCAGCTCGGCCAGCATCATCGGATGCCCGGGCCGTACGGCGACCCCGTCGATGAGGATCAGCCCACCTACACGCTCTATGCAGGCACGCACATGATCGACCGGGCCTCGGGCACTGCCGCCGGTGGTGACGATCACATCGGCGGTGCGCAGCTCCGCAGTAACCCGCGCAAGGACACCCTCGAGGGTGTCGGGGACGTGCCGCAGGCGAACGGGGCCGGTGTGCAGCGCTGCCAGCCACAACGGCAGCTGCGGCCCCAAAGCATCCCGCACCCGTCCTGGCCCCGGTACGCCACGTGTGATCAGTTCATCGCCGAGGACAAGGCAACTGACCGCCACAGGCCGGTGGACGTGGACCGTGTCGTTGCCGCCGGCTGCTGCCAGGCCGATGGCCGGCGGGGTGAGCAGGAGGCCCGCGGCCAGCAGGACATCACCTTCGTCGGCCTCCTCACCCTGGGGGCGCATGTCCGCCCGGCCGCCGGGCCGGGGAGTTCCGGGCACGGTGCGCAACAGCCCTGAGCCGTCCAGCGCTCCTCCCTCACTGCGCAGCACCGCCTCGGTGCCGGGCGGCAGCGCGGCACCGGTAGCGATGGCCACCGCCGTTCCTTCGGCCAGGGGCGGCCCGATGGTTCGCCCTGCCAGGACGGACCCGACGACGCGCCACGGGGACTCGCCCCGCACGGCCCAGCCGTCCATCGCCGAGGAGTCCGCCGTGGGTATCGGCGCCTGGGCGAGGACCTCCTCGGCCAAGACGCAGCCGGCCGCCATGGACAGCGGCATCCGCACGGCCGGCAGCGGCGTCGCCGCGTTGTGCGCAGCGTGTCGCGCGGACGGCCACTGCGGATGGACCAGCGGCGAGACGACGGCAGTGGGGCTGATGACGGCCATGGGGGTGATCCTCAGATAAGGCGGCGGCCGGTGCGGTGCCACGGCAGCCGGCCGGGGCGGTCAGGCGGTGGCGTCGGCCAGCCACAGGTCGGGGCCGAAGACCTCGTAGCGGATGCTCCGGGCCGGGATCCCGCCACGCCGCAGCTGCGCCCTGACCTCACGCATGAAGGGGAGCGGGCCGCACAGGTACACGCTCGCCTCGGCGGGCAGCTGCAGTCCGTCGAGGTTCATCAGCCCCTTCACAGACCCGCACTCCTTCACCGCGTCCCGCTCGTACCAGAACGTGGCGCGGGCATCCGGCAGCGTGCTGACCAGCCGGTTGGTGTCGGTACGCAGCGCGTGGTCGGCCGGTGAGCGGTCGGCATGCAGGACCGTGACGGGACGGGACGAGGCGGTGGCTGCGAGGTGCTCCAACATGGAAACCATCGGGGTGCAGCCGATGCCGGCGGAGACCAGCACCAGCGGCACGTCCGTATCGTCCAGCACCACATCGCCGAACGGGGCGGAAAGGGTGAGTTCGTCACCGGCCTTGAGCGTGCGGTGCAGCAGGTTCGACACTTCGCCGTCGGGGGCGCCGTCACCAGTCACGCGCTTGACGGTGATGCGGCGCACCTCGTCGCCCGGCGCCGAAGAGAGGCTGTACTGGCGCAACTGGTGCACGCCGTCAGGCATCTTCACCCGCACGCTGACGTACTGGCCGGCCCGGGCGCGCGGTGCAGGGGCGCCGTCAGCGGGGCGCAGCAGGAACGAGACAGTGTCGGCGGTTTCCTCGCGGCGTTCGACGACGGTCCACTGCCGCCAGGGATGCCCCGGCTGCACCTGGGCTTCGAGGTAGAGGCGCGCTTCCTGGGCAATGAGGGCACCGGCCATCAGCCAGTAGACCTCGTCCCACGCCGCCGCCACGTCAGGGGTGATCGCCTCTCCGAGGACATCGGCGATGGCGGCGAACAGGTACTTGTGCACGATCGTGTACTGGTCGTCGGTGACGCCGACAGCCACGTGCTTGTGTGCGATACGGGCCAGCAGCGTGTCCGGGCGGGTGTCGGGGTCCGCCAGCAGCGCACCGGCGAAGGCGGCGATCGACCCGGCCAGCGCCCTGCGCTGCGCGCCGCTGGCCTGGTTGCCGCGGTTGAACATGCCGTCCAGCAGCTCCGGGCGGTCGGCGAACATCGTGGCGTAGAAGCGGGTGGTTATCTCGTCCAGTGCCCCGCCGACGGCAGGAAGGGTGGCCCGGATCAGCGAGGCCGACTCGACAGACAGCATGACAACACTCCTGAGGGAGGTAGCGGAGAGGGGGTTGACGCTGCGCAGCGGCAGGCACCTACTGGTTTAGCAGCCCGAAAGCCGCCCCACCCCACTCGCACGCAAGACCCGGGACCAAGGTCCCTGTGGTCAGGGCCGCCCGGTCCGATACAGGTTGCGGGAGCCGGGACCAGCGGCCCATGCCCGGTCCACGACGAAGGTGCCATGGTCCCTGCGCACTGGTCAGGGCCGACCAGCCCTAGGCGGCGAGGGTTCGGACATGCGTCACTTGAGTCCGTGACACGCACTCCTACTCTTCGCCGTCAACGGCGAAAGCGGTGCACCGCCGCTCCTCGCCCGCGTCTGGAAGAAGTCCTGCCATGACCACACACACCGACTCCGGCCGACCTCGCGCACTGGCGAGCGAGCTGACCCGGTTCGAGGCCCTCTCCCTCCTCAAGAGTGTGCCGATGGGCCGCGTGGTCTTCACCCACGACGCCCTTCCCGCTATCCGGCCGGTCAACCATCTGCTCATCGACGACCGGATCGTCATCCAGACACACACCGGAGCCGCGCTGCTCGGCCCGGCCCAGGACGGCGCCGTCGTCGCCTACGAGGCCGACGCGCTCGACCCGGTCACGCGCACGGGTTGGAGCGTCGTCGTCACCGGAGTAGCACGTCTGGTCCAGGACCCGGCCCAGCAGGAAGGCTACGCAACCGCCCTCGTGCCGTGGGTCGCCGGGCCGAAAGACCAGATGGTCAGCATCAGTATCGACATGGTGACTGGTTACCGCATTGCCTGACGCCCCGGCTGCCCTCAGGTTGCTCCACGGCAGCCGGGGGCTGCTTGGGAGTCCACGCCTGGGAGCCGGCCGCAATTGAGCGCTCCCACCAGCCCTTCGCCAGTAGGAGAGGACCCTCTGTTCCCGGGGCGAAGTAGCGGATCAGGGGGTGTGTGCGGCTTCGTAGCTTCGACGGAACCGGTCATATCACCGTGGTCCAGTAGTTCCAGAAGCGTGTGAGGACGAGTACGGCGATGATCACGTACCAGGTCAGCAGCACGATCCAGTGTGAGGCGGTCAGCGCCGCGACGATGGCCTGGCTCCGGCCCGTCACCTGGATGACTTCATGGTTGAGGTTGCGGAGCGTCACGTACCAGAACAGGGCGATGGTGATCACCCAGACGACGGCGCAGTACGGGCAGAGTCGGCCCAGTTCGTACAGGGACTGCTGGATCAGCCAGTGCACCATCACGACGCCGGCCAGAGCGCCGGCGTTCAGGGCAAGCCACAGAGAGCGGTGCAGGCGGCCGCCGGTGAGCAGGACGGCGCCAAAGGCGGTGACGGCGGCGAAGGCGCCCAGGCCCAGGAGCATGTTCGGGAAGCCGAAGATGTTTCCCTGCCAGCTGGAGATGACGCTGCCGCAGCCGACCACCGGGCTGATGTTGCACCCAGGCTGGTAGCGGGGGTTCTTCAGGACCTGCCAGTCCTCGACGGTGAGCTGGAAGGAGGCCAGCCATCCAATGACGCCGATGACGACCATCAGCAGGCCGATGCCCCGGCCTCCTGTAACCGCTGATCGTGGGCCGGGGCCAATATCGGTCGCTGTGGCAGTCACCGTCGTATTCCTCTTCGGACGAGGCGCGGGGGTGCCGGTCATGGGCCGTCGAACAGCGGGGTGCTCAGGTACCGCTCGCCGGTGTCCGGCAGGACGACCACGACGAGAGCGCCTGCGTGGTGCGGATGGCGGGCCACAGTGGAGGCGGCGTACAGCGCGGCTCCGCCCGAGACGCCGGTGAGGATGCCCTCGGTACGGGCCAGCCGCCTGGCCTCCTCCCGTGCCCTGGCGGTGGGCACCATGCGCACCGTGTCGTAGACGTTGGTGTCCAGGACGTCGGGTACGAAGCCGGCACCCAGGCCCTGGACGCCGTGGGGGCCGGGCGAGCCGCCGGAGAGCACAGCGGATTCCGCTGGCTCCACGGCGATCACGGTGATGCCGGGCTTCTTGTCCTTGAGTAGTTGCCCTACTCCGGTGATCGTGCCGCCGGTGCCGACGCCGGCCACCAGCACGTCGATCTGCCCGTCGGTGTCTTGCCAGATCTCCTCAGCCGTGGTGAGGCGGTGGGCGCCGGGGTTGGCGGGGTTGGAGAACTGCCGGGGCATGTAGGCCCCGCCGCGTTCGGCGAGTTCCTCGGCGCGGGCTATGGCTCCTTTCATTCCCTCGGCGGCCGGTGTGAGGATGAGCTCGGCGCCGTAGGCGCGCAGCAGCGCACGTCGTTCGGTACTCATGCTTTCCGGCATGACGAGGGTGATCGGGTAGCCCTTGGCGGCGGCCACCATGGCCAGGCCGACGCCGGTGTTGCCGCTGGTGGGCTCGACGATGCACCGGCCGGGCCACAACTCGCCGATGGCTTCGGCGCATTCGATCATCGCAAGGGCGATGCGGTCTTTGACGCTGCCGCCCGGGTTGGCCGATTCCAGTTTGGCGACCAGCCGGACCGGCAGGCGTTCACCGTAGCGGGACAGTTCCACCAGGGGGGTGCGTCCGATGAGTGCCGTGATCGAGAGGTGTATGCCGGTCATGCCTGTCGTTTCTCCTCGTTGATGAAGCGGGAGGGGCGCGTGATGCGCCCGGGGGTGTGGACGGTGGTGTCGCCGGAGGCTCGGACGGAGCTGTGGGCCGGAACGTCGTGCAGGACCAGCGACTGTGCGCCGATGACTGTGTCGTGGCCTACGGAGACGGGTCCGAGCACGGTCGCGCCGACACCGAGCACGGTGCGGTCGCCGATCAGGGGATGCCGCCTGCTTGTTGTGCGTCCGTGCCACCATCCCGTACCGCCCAGGGTCACGCCGTGGTAGAGCATGACGTCGTCGCCGAGCACGGCGGTCTCGCCGATCACCACTCCCATGCCGTGGTCGATGAAGCACCGGCGGCCGATAACGGCTCCCGGGTGGATCTCGATGCCCGTAAGGAGGCGGGTGAGCTGGGAAAGCGCCCGGGGTAGCAGCGGCACCCGCCACCGGTGCAGCAGGTGGGCGATCCGGTGCGACCACAAGGCCCATAGCCCCGGGTAGAGCACCGCCTCGGCGCAGCTCCATCCGCGCAGTGCCGGGTCTTTGCGGCAGGCGGTGAGAAGGTCTTCCAGGATCATCGACGAGCTCTTCCGTCCCGGGCGGAGGTCACCGGGTCACCTTGCGTGCGGCCGGCTTACGCGGAGCGCGGGCAGGATGCGGGCCGTGAGTCGCGGTGACTGCGGCGGCTTTGCGGCGGTAGACCAGGTAGGGGCGGCGCAGGTAGCCGATGGGGGCGCTCCACACGTGGACCAGGCGGGTGAAGGGCCAGGCCGCGAAGAGCAGGCAGGCGGTCAGGGCGTGCAACTGGAACAGCAGAGGCGCTCCGGTGATGGCCTCGGGCTGCGGTTGCAGGGCGAACAGGCCGCGGAACCAGACCGAGACGGTGGACCGGTAGTCGTATCCGCCGCCGGCGATGTTGTGGACGACGGTGGCGGCGATGCCGAGCAGCACGGTGGCGGAGAGCAGGGGGAAGAGCAGCTTGTCGCTGTGACTGGTCCTGGTGCGGATGCGCGGTGCGAGCAGGCGCCGGGCGCACAGCATGCCCAGCCCCACCACCATCGCGACACCCGCGACGGAACCGAGGGCCACCGCCGCGGTGTGGTAGGCGTGTTCGCTGATTCCGGCTGCACGGGTCCAGGACGTGGGTATGGCCAGGCCCACGACGTGTCCGGCGATCACGGCGAAGGCGCCGAGGTGGAACAGCGGGCTGCCCCAGCGCAGCCAGCGGTGTTCCAGCAGCTGGCTGGTGCGGCTGGTCCAGCCGAACTGGTCCTTGCGGTAGCGCCAGACGTGGCCGACTGCGAAGACGGCGAGGCAGATGTAGGGAACGGCGACCCACAGCAGCAGGTCGGTGCCGTTCACCGAGGTGAGGGGGTTGCTGGAGGCGCTCATCGGCGGATCTCCGAATCCATCGGGCCGGTCAGGGGTGGCATCAGGGTGGGTTGTGCCGGCGGGGGCGGTACGAACGTGCCGGGCGGGGCGAAGCCGGTGCCGCTGTACGGGTCGAGTCCGACGTCCTCGGCCGGCGGGCCCTCGGCGGCCAGCTTCGCCACCGCCTCCAGGTCGGCTGCGCTCGCAGGAGGCAGCAGGGACAGCAGCGCCGCCATCAGACCGCTGTAGGGGGACCGCACATCCGACAAGGCGCGGTGGATCAGTTCCAGGCCGCGCCGGTGCCGGCGCAGCGGCGCCTCTCCGGTGCGCGGTCCGGCCAGCGCGGCGAATTCCAGTACGACGGGCAGGTGGTCGGGGAGTTCACCGCCGTCGGCGCTCCAGCCGGCGGCCCGGTAGGTCTGCGCGAGGGTGAGCAGTGCCATGCCCCGTCGGCGGGTGTCGCCGTGCAGGTAGTAGGTGAGGTAGAGGCTGCTCTTGCGGCGGAGGTCGAAGACCTCCACATAGTGGCTCTCCAGCGCCTCGGCCGGCTGGGCCGCGAACCAGGTGGTGAAGGAGACGAGTTCCTCGTTGGCGGGCGAGGGCGGTAGCGCGTTCACCGCCTTTGTCAGCGCGGGCCGCTCGGCGGCCAGTTCGGCGTCCGGGTACTGGAACAGGAGCGACAGCAGACGCAGCAGGAGTGTGCGCTGTGCGGTCTCCTTGGGGCTGAGGTGCACGCGGCGCCCGGCGGCCGGGCGGATGAGGGTACGCAGGGCGCTCATGCGGCGCCTCCCGCGAGATCGTCGCCCGCCGTGCTCCGGCGGCGCAGGGTGGGAATGCCGAGCATGATCTTGCGCTCCGCGGCGGGCTCCCCGGGGTCGCCGGAGCTTTCGACGGGGCAGCGGTTCTCCATCGCGCTGAGCGCCGCGGCATCTTCCTTGTGTGCGGCGGGGATGACGTACCGGTCGGCGTACTTGGCGATCGCGAGCAGCCGGTGCATGTCCTCGGCCTGTGCGGGGGTGAGCCCCACGCGTTCGAGGGCGGTCTCGTCGCCCTGTTCGCCGAGCGTGCGTTGCCGCATGTAGCTGCGCAGCGCGGTCAGTTTCATCAGCACCCCCGCGACCACCTCGGTGTCGCCGGCGGCGAACAGGTTGGCCAGGTAGTCCAGCGGGATGCGCAGGCGGGTGACGGCGGCGAAGACGTGGTCGGGGTCCTCGGCGTTGCCGCCCGCCTCCCCGACGGCGTCCAGCACAGGGGACAGCGGCGGCACGTACCAGACCATGGGCAGGGTGCGGTACTCCGGGTGCAGCGGAAGGGCGACCTTGTACTCACTGATCAGCGCGCGTACCGGAGAGCGGCGGGCGGCGTCGATCCAGTCCTCCGGAATGCCCGACTCCCTTGCGGCCGCGCGGACGTCGGGGTCGGCGGGGTCGAGGAAGACGTTGCGCTGTGCGTCAAGCAGGTCCTTCTCGTCCGGAGTGGCGGCGGCCTCGCCGACGCGGTCGGCGTCGTAGAGGACGAGGCCGAGGTAGCGCAGGCGTCCGACGCAGGTCTCGGAGCAGACGGTGGGCTGTCCGGCCTCGATGCGCGGGAAGCAGAAGGTGCACTTCTCGGCCTTGCCGGTGGCGTGGTTGATGTAGACCTTCTTGTACGGGCAGGCGGTCACGCACATGCGCCAGCCGCGGCAGCGGTCCTGGTCGACCAGGACGATTCCGTCCTCCACCCGCTTGTACATCGCCCCGGATGGGCACGCGGAGACGCATGCCGGGTTCAGGCAGTGCTCGCACAGCCGGGGCAGGTGGAACATGAAGGTCTGCTCGAACTCGAACTTCACCTTCTCGGCCAGGTCGCCGCCGAGGTTGGGGTCGCCGCCAGCGGTCTCCGACGCGCCTCCCAGGCCGTCCTCCCAGTTGGCGCCCCAGGTGATGGCGGTCGGCTTCCCCGTGAGCACGGAGCGGGGACGGGCGACGGGCACGTCCTGGCCGGCGGGAGCGCTGACGAGGTTGTCGTAGTCGTAGGTGACCGGCTCGTAGTAGTCCTCGATGGCCGGCAGGTCCGGGTTGGAGAACAGGGAGGCCAGCCGCTTGAGGCGGCCGCCGGAGCGCAGGACCAGGCGCCCGCGCCGGTCGAGCATCCAGCCGCCTTTCCAGTGCTCCTGGTCCTCGTAGCGGCGGGGGTAGCCCACGCCGGGCTTGGTCTCGACGTTGTTGAACCAGGCGTACTCGACGCCGGTGCGGTTGGTCCACGTCTGCTTGCAGGTGACCGAGCAGGTGTGGCAGCCGATGCACTTGTCGAGGTTCATCACCATCGCCACTTGGGCCATGACGCGCATGTCAGTACTCCACATCCTGGCTGCGGCGGCGGATCACGGTGACCTCGTCGCGTTGGTTGCCGGTGGGTCCGTAGTAGTTGAAGGCGTAGGTGAACTGCGCGTAGCCGCCGATCAGATGGGACGGCTTGAGCAGCAGCCGGGTCAGGGAGTTGTGGATGCCGCCGCGCTTGCCGCTGACTTCGGTCTTCGGCACGTTCACCGTGCGGTCCTTGGCGTGGTACATGTACACCGTGCCCTCGGGCATGCGGTGGGTGACGACCGCGCGGGCGGCGACGACGCCGTTGCGGTTGTACGCCTCGATCCACTCGTTGTCCTTCACGCCGATCTTCTCCGCGTCGGCGTTGGACATCCAGATCACCGGCCCGCCCCGGGACAGGGCCAGCATGTAGGCGTTGTCCTGGTACTCGGAGTGGATGGACCACTTGGAGTGCGGGGTGAGGTAGCGGACCGTCACCTCCGCACGGCCGTCCTCGCCGAGGCGCTCGTCGCCGTAGTGCCGGGCGGTGTTGAGCGGGGGCCGGAAGACGGGCAGCTGCTCGCCGAGTTCGGTCATCCAGTCGTGGTCGACGAAGAAGTGCTGGCGGCCGGTGAGGGTGTGCCAGGGCTTCTTGTGCTCGACGTTGATGACGAAGGGAGAGTAGCGGCGCCCACCGGTCTCGCTGCCCGACCACTCGTACGACGTGATCACCGAACGGGGCTGGACACGGGTGTCGGCGAAGGTGATCCGCTCGGCCTCCCGCTCGGAGGCGAGGTGCGCCATCTCGGTGCCGGTACGTTTCTCCAGCTCCTTGAAGCCCGCGGTCGCCAGGCGTCCGTTGGTGGTGCCGGACAGGGCGAGGATCGCCTCGCACATGTCGCTCGCCGTGGCCAGCGACGGCCGCCCGTCCGCCACCCCGCCGCGCCGGGCGCCGTTGGTGTGCCGCAGTTGCTCGAGCTCCTGGTCCGGATGGACCGTGACGCCTTTGGTGGTGGTGCCCAGCGCATCGAGGAGGGGGCCGACGGCCCGCATCTTGTCGGCCACCGCCGGGTAGTCGCGTTCGATGGTGACCAGCTTCGGCATGGTCCGGCCGGGGACCGGTTCGCACTCGCCGGCCTTCCAGTCCAAGACGACGCCGCCGGGCTGGGCGAGCTCATCAGGCGTGTCGTGCAGCAGGGGCACGGCCAGGACGTCGGTACGGGTCCCGAGATGTTCCTCGGCGAGTTCGCTGAAGCGGTCGGCGATGGTCAGGAAGGTGTCGTAGTCGGTCCGCGCCTGCCAGGGCGGCGGGATGGCAGGCGTGAAGGCGTGGACGAAGGGATGCATGTCCGTGCTGGACAGGTCGTCCTTCTCGTACCAGGTCGCGGCCGGGAGTACCACGTCGGCGAACAGACCGGTGGAGGTCATCCGGAAGTCCATCGCGACGAGCAGGTCGAGCTTCCCCTCGGGCGCCTCCTCGCGCCAGACCACGTCTTGAGGCCGCCCCTCGGGGGGAGTCTCCTCGGAGCGGACGGCCGCATCCGCGCCCAGCAGGTGGCGCAGGAAGTACTCGTTGCCTTTTCCGGACGATCCCAGCAGGTTGGCCCGCCACACCGTCAGCACCCGCGGGAAGTTGGCCGGGTCGTCCGGGTCCTCGGCGGCGAAGCGCAGGTCGCCGGACTTCAGTCCGTCGACGATGTGCTCGGCCACGGGGCGCCCGGCGGCGGCCGCCTCGTCGGCGAGGTCCAGAGGATTGCGGTTGAATCCGGGGTGACCGGGCGTCCAGCCCATGCGGATCGCCTTGGCCAGGCAGTCGGCGGTGGACTGGCTCTTGAAGCGTCCCTCGCCCAGCGGGGAGGCCAGCTCGTTGGGGCCGAACGCCTCGTAGCGCCACTGGTCGGTGTTCAGGTACCAGTAGGAGGTGCCCGCCATGTGGCGGGTGGGGCGCTGCCAGTCGAACGCGAAGGCGAGATGCTGCAGCCCGGTGACCGGCCGGACCTTCTCCTGCCCGACGTAGTGGGCCCAGCCGCCGCCGTTGACGCCCTGACAGCCGGTCATGGTCGTGAGCGCGAGGAATGCCCGGTAGATGGTGTCGGAGTGGAACCAGTGGTTCGTGCCGGCGCCCATGGCGATCATGGAACGCCCCTGGGTGCGTTCGGCGTTGCGCGCGAACTCCCGCGCGATGCGGGCCGCCTGCACGGCGGGGACGGAGGTGATGGTCTCCTGCCAGGCCGGGGTGTAGGGCTGCGAGGCGTCGTCGTACGACGCCGGCCACGTGCCGGGGAGTCCGGGACGGTGCACTCCGTACTGGGCCAGCATGAGATCGAAGACGGTGGTGACCTGCCTGCCGCCGATCGTGCGGACCGGGACGCCGCGCACGATTACCGAGCCGCCCTCGGTGGGGCCTTCGTCGAAGCGCGGCAGTGCCACGGTGACCGTGTCCTCGGCTCGCTCGAGCAGGCTCAGTCCGGGCACGGTGTCGCCCAGCTCCAGGTTCCAGCGTCCCTCGCCCTCCTCGCCCCAGCGGTGTCCGAGCGAGCCGTTGGGAATCACCGGCTCACCGCTCACACCGTCGGTCAGCACGGTCTTGAAGCGGGCGTTCTCCCCTTCGTCGCCGAGGTCGGCCGCAGTGAGGAAACGATCCGGCACCATGTCGCCGTCCCGCTCGCGCAACGTGATCAGGAACGGGGCGTCGGTGAACCGGCGCAAGTAGTCCTCGAAGTACGGAGTGGAGCGGTCGACGAGGAACTCGCGCAGGATGACATGCCCCATCGCCATCGCGAGCGCCCCGTCCGTCCCCGGGTGCGGGGCCATCCACTCGTCGGCGTGCTTGACGTTGTCCGCGTAGTCCGGGCTGACGGCGACGACCTTCGTGCCGTTGTAGCGCGTCTCGGTGAGGAAGTGGGCGTCCGGTGTCCGCGTCACGGGGATGTTCGACCCCCACATGATCAGATACCCGGCGTTCCACCAGTCCGCGGCCTCCGGCACGTCCGTCTGGTCCCCGAAGACCTGTGGCGAGGCGATGGGCAGATCCGCGTACCAGTCGTAGAAGGACAGCAGGGTGCCGCCGATCAGCGACATGAACCGCGCGCCCGAGGCGAAGGACGCCATCGACATCGCGGGAATCGGGGAGAACCCGGCCACCCGGTCCGGGCCGTAGGTCTTGACCGTGTGCACATGCGCGGCGGCCACCAGCTCGGCCACCTCGTCCCAGTCCGCGCGCACCAGGCCGCCCTTGCCCCGGGCCTTCTTGTACGCGCGGGCCTTCGCCGGGTCGCCGGTGATCTCCGCCCAGGCGGCGACCGGATCACCGAGCCGGCGGCGGGCCTCCCGCCACAGCTTCAGCAGCTTGCCGCGCACATAGGGGTAGCGCACCCGGCTGGGCGAATACGTGTACCAGGAGAACGACGCACCGCGCGGGCAGCCCCGCGGCTCGTACTCGGGGCAGTCGGCGCCGATCGACGGATAGTCGGTCGCCTGGTGCTCCCAGGTGATGATGCCTTCCTTGACGTACACCATCCAGGAACAGGACCCGGTGCAGTTGACCCCGTGGGTGGAGCGCACGACCTTGTCGTGGGACCAGCGGTCGCGGTAGAAGCCCTCCCACTTCGTGTCCCCCGTGCCGAACACCGCGCGGCCGTCCGTGCTCACCTCGCGGCGGTTGAGCAGCCGTCGGCCGGCCAGCGGCCAGCCGCGTGCGTTGCCGGCCGCTTGGGGGCCGGTGTTCTCGTCGTTCTCCATGGGCCGGAACGCTAGTTCGGCGCTCGTACGAGGGACCGGGGCCGAAGCGTCCTGTGCCCCGTGGCCGGATGGCCCCGAAAGGATCCGGCCATGCGGGACCAATGGCCCTTCCCGCGAAGGCCGCCCGGCCCAGGCGGCGCGCGCTCCGGGAGCCGATGCTGTGAGTGACCGAATCGGAGGTACCGATCATGTACGACCGCTCCCGGCCGGCGGATGGCCGCCCCGTCCAGTGTCCGCCGCCCGCCAGGCACGCGGCTCCGACCGGTCGCTGTCAGGCCGCCCGTCGCGCAGCCCCCGTCGGACGGGCGGCCCGACACCTCCCCTTCCACCGATGAGCGGCGGCCGCCCGGTTCGCCGGCAACACCAGGCTGTGGGAGAAAAGCCGTTCATCGTCATCTGGGAATCGACCCGCGCCTGCCCCCTGGCCTGCCTGCACTGCCGGGCCCGCGCGGTTCCCGACCGTGACCCCCGCGAGCTGGACACGCAGGCCGCCAAGGACCTGATCGACCAGATCGCCGCGTTCGGCCGCCCCGCCCCCTTGTTCGTGATCACCGGCGGTGATCCTTTCCAGCGCCCCGACCTGCTGGAACTGATCGCCTACGGCACCCTGTCGGGCGTTCGGGTCGCCGTCTCGCCCTCCGGTACTCCCACCCTCACCGCTCAGAACCTCACGGCCGTGCACGAGGCGGGAGCGGTGGGTCTGTCCCTCAGCCTCGACGGATCCACCGCCGAACTCCACGACGGCTTCCGCGGTGTCCCCGGCGTCTACCGCTGGACCCTGGACGCCTGGGACACCGCCCGCCGGCTGGGCATGAAGGTGCAGATCAACACCACCGTCGCCCGGCACAACCTCGACGACCTGCCCGAGATCGCCGCTTTGGTGCGCAAACATGGCGTCATGCTGTGGAGCGCGTTCTTCCTCGTCCCCACCGGCCGCGGTCGGCAGCTGGCCGCGCTCAGCCCGGAGGAGACGGAGGACGTGCTCAACTTCGTCTACGACGTGGGTCTGTCGATACCGGCGAAGACCACCGAGGCACACCACTTCCGCCGAGTCACCCTGCAACGCGCCGTCCTCGCCTCCAAGGGTGAGGACCATGTTGACGCGCTGCGGCTCGGGCCGCTGTATCGCCGACTCCGCGCTCGGGCCGAGGAACTCGGTCTCACCACAGGTGAGCGCCGGGCCCGCCGCCCCCCGCTGGACGTGAATGCGGGCCGCGGGTTCGTCTTCGTCTCCCACACCGGCACCGTGCACCCCAGTGGCTTTCTCCCCCTCGGGGCGGGCAACGTCCGCACCCGGCCGCTGACTGAGATCTATCGCGAATCGGAGCTCTTCACCGGGTTGCGCGATGCCGAGCGCCTTGGCGGCCGCTGTGGGCGCTGCGAGTTCCGCCGCGTGTGCGGAGGCTCCCGCTCCCGAGCCCACGCTGTCACCGGCGACCCGTATGCCGAAGAGCCGTGGTGCGGCTACCAGCCCGGGTCCTTCCCCTACCAGAGCGAGCTGGCACACCTGCTGGCCGCAGCCACGCCCGGCACCGGCTGACCAAGCGGGAATCCCCGGGGTTGCGGCACATCCCGCTCGCCTCGCAGCTTGCGAAGATCGCGACGTACCGCATCGCATGGCGGGATCTCCTCAACACTTTCTCTGGGAGGTACCGCCATGCCCGTCTCCGTGCGCGTCTTTCGCCGCGACGACCGCGACCAGGTCACCGATCTGGTCAACACCCAGGCAGCTGCGGTGATCCCGGGTGCATCGGTCTCCGTCAACACGGTTCTCACCAGCCTTGAGCGCCGTCCCGACGAGTTCGTCTCCGATGCGTGGGTGGCCGAACGCGTCACCCTGGTAGCGGAGGCCCGGTCACCAGCCTCGGGTAATGAGGGCCGAAGAGCCCTGTCCCCGGGACCAATGCCATCCCACCAGGGCGGTCGCCCGCCGAGAGAATCAGACCGATACCCCGTCCAGCCCGTCGAGAATGGGACTTCCAAGGAGCACGCGTGGTCACCCACTTGCCACCGAGCGGATCAACCGCACCGCCACCCCACCGGTCCGCAGACGGCTCGGGGCTCCGCTCAGGTCACGCGCGCCGGCACCTGATCATCGTCGGCTGGATCACCGCGGCGCTGGTGACCGCAGCCGCCGGCCACAGCTTCCCCGCGGCGCGGTGGCTGACCCTGCACATGTTCCTGCTCGGCGCGGTCACCAACGCCATCGTGGTGTGGAGCGAGCACTTCACCGTCGCCCTGCTCCACGCCCCCGACGCTGATGTCCGGTGGAGCAACGCCCGCCTGGCCGGGCTGAACCTCGCGATCCTCGCCGTACTCGGCGGCATAGCCGCTGACGTTCCCATGCTGACGGGAATCGGTGCCGCTGCGGTCACGGCGGCCGTCCTCGCGCATCTGACGGCCTTGGTGCGCATGGGCCGCCGTGCGCTCGGAGGCAAGCTGGCGCTGCTCACCCACTACTACAAGGCCGCAGCCCTTGCCCTGGTCGTGGGAGCGGCGCTCGGCGGGCTGCTGGCCACCGGATGGGGCGCGGCCCGGCATACCGAGCTCATGCTCGCCCACATTCACGTCAACCTCCTCGGCTGGGTCGGACTGCCGGTCATCGGCACCCTGTTCATGCTGTGGCCGACCGTCCTGCGCCTGCGTATGGAGGACCGCACCGTACGGGTGGCCCGACGAAGCCTGGGTCTGCTGCTTGCCGGTCTCGTTCTGATGACCGCCGGCCTGCTGGCCGGAAGCCGGCTGCCGGCCGCCGCCGGACTCGCGGTGTACGCCGCAGGTCTCATCGACGCGGCCGTCCTGTTCCTCACCACCATGCGACGCCGCGCCCCCCGCTCCCCGGCCTCCGTGATGCTGGCCGCGGCCACCGGCTGGTTCGTCGTCGCCGTCCTGGCCGACTTGGTCCTGATGAGCACCCGGTCCCTGCACCATCTGCACACCGACCTGGAACCGGTCACCTGGCTGCTCCTGGTCGGCATGGTGGCCCAAGTGCTCCTCGGCGCCCTCACCCACCTCCTTCCCGTCGTCCTGGGCGGTGTCCCGGCCGGCCGCGCCACCGTCCAGGCGAGGCTCGATGTGGCATGGCCCGCCCGCGTGAGTGCCCTGAACCTCGCCGTGCCCCTGCTCGCCCTGCCCCTGCCCCTCGCGGCCACCGTTGTGGGATGGCTGCTGGCCGGCGCCGCCGTGGCGTCGTTCACTGTGCTGTGCGCAAGCGTCCTGACCGAACGGCATGCCCCGAGCGATGAGGTCAAACCCCACACTTTTCCCGGCCGGGCGCCACTGGTTGGCGGTGTGGCCGGTGTCGTGCTGACCGTCATGGCGGTCGTTCTGGCCACGACGTCCGGCGGCACGCCCCCGTCACAGGGAGGGGCAGCCGATACGGCCGCTTCCGGGACACGCACCGTCAAGGTAGCGCTGTCCGGGATGCGGGTCAGCCCCGCCAGCATCGCCGTCCCGGCCGGTACCCGGCTGGTGCTGGAGGTCACCAACCAGGACAGCATGCGGCACGACCTGCGCGTCGAAGACGGACCGGGAACACCGCTGCTCGACGGCGGCGACACCGCGCGGCTGGACGTCGGGACGATCACCGCCGACCGCGACGCCTGGTGCACCGTTCCGGGCCACCGCGCCGCCGGCATGACCATGCGCATCTCGATTCAGAACACCGACAAGGCGACGGGCCGGAGCGCGGGTGGGCACGATGGCCACGCCGCCGCTCCTGACACGACCAGCACCGGACTGAACCTGGCCGCCGACTTCACCGAGGGATTCAAGCCCCGCCCCGCAGCCCTGCCGCCCACCGGCGAAGGAAGAATCCACAAACTACGCCTGAACGCGGTGGAGAAGGACATCGAAGTAGCGCCCGGCGTACGCCAGCGCATGTGGACCTTCGGCGGTACCGCCCCCGGACCAGTCTTGCGCGGCAAGGTCGGCGACACTTTCGAAATCACTTTCGTCAACCACACGTCCATGGGACACGGCATCGACTTCCACGCCGGCGCCCTTGCCCCCGACCGCCCAATGCGCACCATCGAACCAGGCGAAGAACTCGTCTACCGCTTCCGGGCCGAGCACGCCGGCGCCTGGCTGTACCACTGCAGCACCGCACCCATGCTCCAGCACATGGGCAACGGCATGTACGGCGCCGTGATCATCGACCCGCCCCACCTGCCCCGCGTGGACCGCGAATACGTCCTCGTCGCATCCCAGCTGTACCTCGGCACACCCGGCAGCAGTAGCCAAGTAGCCAAGATGACCAGCGGCCGCCCCGATGCCTGGGTGTTCAACGGCACCGCCGCCCAGTACGCCAAAGCACCGCTCACCGCCCGCCCCGGCGAGCGAGCCCGCTTCTGGGTCGTCGCCGCCGGCCCCAGCGACGGCATCGCCTTCCACATGGTCGGCACCGTCTACGACACCGTCTACAAGGAAGGCGCCTACCTGCTGCGCGCCGACAACCCCACCCGCGGAGGAGCGCAAGTCCTCGACCTTGCCGCCGCCCAGGGAGGATTCGTGGAAACCCGCTTTCCGGAGGCCGGACACTACGCCTTCGTCGACCACGACATGCGGCATGCCGAATCCGGCGCCCACGGCACCGTCCGAGTAGAGCGATGAACGGCGTGGACGGATGGGTACTCGTACGGTTCGCCCACGTCACCGGCGCGGCCCTGTGGGTCGGCGGACAACTGGCACTCTCACTGGTGATCCTGCCGCTCGCACGGCGCATGCTCACCCCCGAGGCCCGGGGCCGCTTCGTGCAACAAGCAGGCCGCCGCTTCGGGCTGCTCACCGCAGCGGTTTTCCTGCCTGTCCAGCTGACCACCGGGGTCGCCATGGCCTGGCACAAGGGCGTCACCTGGGCAGCACTCGCAGAACCCGGCTACGGCCGCATCCTCGCAGCCAAACTCGCCTTGTTCACCGCGGTCATGGTGGCGGCCGGCCTCCACGGCTGGGCACACGCCCGGAGCCGCACAGAACTGGCCCGAGCACTCGCAGTCACCTCGCTCATCGGCTCCCTCGGAGTCGTCCTCCTGGCAACCGCGCTCCCCGCCACCTGAGACGACAAGGCCCCGACCCAGCAGCCGGGGGCCACAAAGGAGCCACGTCAGGGCCGATCGGCCCCAGCGCCAGCCGCAAGCCCCCTGCGAAGCTGGCATCACCACGTCAGCACATCCGCTGCGACCACCACTCGCAGCGGCACCACCGGGAGGCGACATGCCTGGCACCATCACCGTAGGACTGGACGGAACCGAACACGCCCTGGCTGCAGCCGACTGGGCGGCCGACGAGGCCGAGCGCCGGGGCTCGAGCCTGCGGCTGGTTCACGCCTGGGTCTGGCGCCCCACTGACGCGGTGTACGCAGGCGACCGCGCGGCAGAGGAACGCTGGGTACGCAACGTGCTCAACGAAGCCGAAGCCCGCGTGGCCAAGAGGCACCCCACCCTGAATATCACCACCGAGCTGCTCGTCAACGACCCGGTGCCCGCACTCCTCACCGAAGCCTCACGCGCCGAGATGCTGGCGCTGGGATCCCGCGGCTACGGCACCCTGACCGGCTATCTGATCGGATCCGTCTCGCTGCACGTGCTACGCCAGGCAACCGGACCGGTCATCATGGTCAGAGAACCGAATTCCCCCATGCCACAACAGGCTCCCGAGGTGGTAGTTGGCGTCCAGGAACACGGACAGTCCAGCGACCCCGTCCTGGAGTTCGCCTTCACGACGGCCGCCGAACGCGGAGCAACCCTGCGTGCCGTGTACGCCTGGAGCATCCCGACAGCCCTCGCCTGGAGTCCCGGTTCGCTGTACCTGGCCGAGCAGGCGAATGATCTGGGACAGATCAACAGGGAGGTCCTGGCCGACATCCTCAAGCCGTGGCGCGACAAGTTCCCACAGGTGGAGGTCATCGAGCACTTTGAGATCGGCTCCGCTTCCGAGATCCTGTTGTCCAACATCGGCCGTGCGAACCTCGTGGTCGTCGGGCGCCGCACCCACGAGGCGGGCCTGCGACGACTCGGGCCGGTGACCCACGCTCTCCTTCACCATGCCACCACCCCCGTGGCCGTCGTGCCGCACGACTGATACCCGGGCCAGGGCCGCACCCACTGGCCAGGCACGGTGGGCAGTCCCCTGGTAACAGGATCCACGCGGGAGCTGCACACCGGCCGTGGCCAGAGGGCTGCCAACGTGGCGACGAGGACACCCCGGCGTACGCGATGACGTGCCGGCTATGGAAGATCAGGCGTCGGAGCGCGATGGCGGCCGTGCACCGGGCGTGCGGCGTCAGAACACCGTACGGCGCGGAGCACCGCCCTGGGAGCGGAAGGTTGGCACCGGCGTCTTCGAGCAGGCGGCCGCCGTAGGGGCGACCCGTCTCCTCCGCCAGAGCCCTGATCGACTTCCCGCCTTCACGGCTCCTGGAGCCGGATACGATCCCTTCAGAGTCCTTCGGGACCCCTGGTGACGGACTTCGCAGGACGGCCCGACCCTGCCGGGATAAGGATTCGCCGATCCCGCGCAGGCCCCGGTCCCGGTGGCGCGGGCCGGCCACACCTGCACATCAGCCCGCTTCCCACTCCTGATTCTCGCGGGGTGGGTAAGTGCGGACGAAGGCGGTGGTGACGTGGCCGGGCCTGCACAGTCGGCCTACGAATCCACAAGTTGCAAAATTCTGCAATTCACTACATGCTGTGTTTGTTGTGTTCGCAGGTAGCCGCGGGCACAGCACCAGCCAATACCCCGCTGGCGTGGGGCGATGAAGGGTTTGTGAGTCCGTGCCGGTTCCGCTGTATCAGGCCAAGGCCGAGTTTTTCCGGATGCTGGGGCATCCGGTGCGCATACGCGTCCTAGAGCTGCTGCAGAGCGGTCCGATGCCGGTACGGGACCTGCTCGCGGCGATCCAGATCGAACCGTCGGCGCTGTCGCAGCAGCTGGCGGTCCTGCGCCGCTCCGGCATCGTGACCTCCGCACGGGAAGGTTCGACCGTGGTGTACGCGCTCGCAGGCGGGGACGTGGCGGATCTGATGCGTGCCGCGCGACGGATCCTGACCGAGATGCTGGCTGGGCAGAACGAGCTGCTGGCCGAGCTGCGGGATGCCGAGGTCACAGCCAGGTGAGCATCATTCTTTCCCCGGCTTTGGGCCGGGTGCGTTCTCTGCTGCCCGCCCGCGCCGACCTGAGAGCCATGGGTCATCAGCCGCGCCGCAACCTGCTGGCGGGCCTGACCGTGGCGATCGTGGCGCTGCCGCTCGCGCTCGGTTTCGGGGTGTCCTCCGGGCTCGGCGCGGAGGCGGGGCTTGTGACCGCGGTGGTCGCCGGAGCGCTCGCTGCGCTGTTCGGCGGCTCGAACCTGCAGGTCTCCGGCCCCACCGGCGCCATGACCGTGGTGCTGGTACCCATCGTCGCCCAGTACGGACCGGGCGGGGTCCTGACCGTCGGGCTGCTGGCCGGGCTCATCCTGATCAGCCTCGCGCTGCTGAGGGCAGGCCGGTACATGCGCTACATCCCGGCCCCGGTGGTGGAGGGCTTCACGCTCGGTATCGCGTGCGTGATCGCCCTGCAGCAGGTCCCGAACGCGCTCGGGGTCGCCAAGCCCGACGGCGAGCGGGTGCTGGTGGTGACCTGGCGGGCGGTCGAGGAGTTCGTCAAGGCGCCGAACTGGACCGCCGTCGCGCTGGCGGCCGCGGTCGCCGCATTCATGCTGGTCGGTGCGCGACGGCGTCCCACGGTCCCGTTCTCGATCGTCGCGGTGATCGCCGCCACGCTCGCCGCCCAGCTGTTCCACCTCGACGACGCGGCTCCGATCGGGGACCTGCCCACCGGGCTGCCCGCCCCGTCCCTCGCCTTCCTGGACCTGTCGGCGCTGTCCGCGCTGCTCGCCCCGGCGGTCGCGGTCGCGGCGCTCGCGGCGCTGGAGTCGCTGTTGTCGGCCACGGTCGCGGACGGCATGACGGTCGGCCAGAAGCACGATCCGGACAAGGAGCTGTTCGGGCAGGGGATCGCGAACCTGGCCGCGCCGCTGTTCGGTGGCGTCCCGGCGACGGCCGCGATCGCCCGTACCGCGGTCAACGTCCGCACCGGCGCCTCCTCCCGCCTGGCGTCCCTGACCCATGCTGCCGTCCTGGCCGTCATCGTCTTCGCCGCCGCCCCGCTCGTGTCGAAGATTCCGCTCGCCGCGCTCGCCGGTGTCCTGCTGGCCACCGCGATCCGCATGGTCGAGGTCGGAGCCCTGCGCGCGATGGCCAGGGCCACCCGCTCGGATGCGCTCGTCCTCGTGCTGACCGCCGTGGCCACACTCGCCCTCGACCTCGTCTACGCGGTCATCATCGGCCTGGTGGTGGCCGGCGCCCTGGCCCTGCGCGCGGTGGCGCAGCAGGCCCGCATGGACCAGGTCGACTTCCGCGCCGACCTGCCCGGCGAGCACAGCGACGAGGAACACGCCCTGCTCGCCGAGCACATCGTCGCCTACCGCATCGACGGCCCGCTGTTCTTCGCCGCCGCGCACCGCTTCCTGCTCGAACTGTCCGACGTCGCGGACGTCCGCGTGGTGATCCTGCGCATGTCCCGCATCACCACCGTGGATGCCACCGGCGCGCTCGTCCTCAAGGACGCGATCGACAAGCTCGGCCGGCGCGGCATCGCGGTGATGATGTCCGGAATACGGCCCGCCCAGCGCCAGGCCCTCACCTCCGTCGGCCTCCTGGAGCCGCTGCGCCGCCAGGGCCGCGAGTACGCCACCACCCCGGAGGCGATCGCCGCAGCCCGCGTCCACCTTCAGGGCAGCGGAGTCATCCCCGCCGTCCTGTGCCAGCCACATCGTTCCGCGGTCCAGGAGGTTGCGAAATGACCGCTCCCACCTCCCACCGCCAGATGATCGAGGTCGCCGGCACCGAAGCCCTGTGGCTGCTGGAAGGCGCGCAACAGGGTCGGCTCATCCACGTCCAGCGCGGCAGCGCGCTGGTGCGTCCGGCCGTCCACGTCTTCGAGTACGGCCGCCTCATCGTCCGCGCGCCCGTCCAGGCCACCGCACTGGAGGGCCGAATCGCTCTCACATACGAGACGGACGAGATCCGCACACCGAGCGGCACCGGATGGATGGTGACGGCCACCGGCCTGGCCGAGCACATCGCCGACCCCGATGAGGCCGCCCACTACCGCCGCACCCTAACCGGCTGGGGCCACGGCCCGCACGACAGCCTCATACGCATCCACCCCCAGACAGTGACCGGCTTCCGCCTCACCCACAGCACCGCCGCCCAGGCTCCCGGGCACACTCGGCAGAGGCAGGGCAAAGCGTGATGCAGCCTTCCGACCTGCCGCACCGTCACGTGCTGACCGCGCCCACCGTGCCGGCCTCCGTGCGCCTGGCGCGCCAGACCGCCGAGATGACGTTCGCCTCATGGGGCATCCACGCCGCCCACCCCACCATCGGGCCCGCGCTGCTGATCCTCAGTGAGCTGGTCACCAACAGCGTCCGGCACGCCGCCGCCCTCTCCCCGAGTCTGACCGTCACGTTGGCCGCCGGCGACGACACGCTGGCCTTCGCCGTGCACGACCGCCACCCCTACCACCCCGGCATCGTCACCGCGGCCGGCGGCAGCGGCGGACTGGCCACCATCGCCGAGGTCACGGCCGGCATCGGCGGCACCTGTGTCCTGCGGCAGGACGCCGACGGCGGCGGGAAGAGCGTGTGGACCACCCTCCCCCTGGGACGAACGAAAGAGCAGCGATGACCATCGAGTGGCGCTACACCACCCACCAGAACCTCGGCGTCCTCTCCCTCGCCGGGTTCCTCGGCGCCGACGCCGTGCACCGCTTCTCCGGAGCCATCCACTGGGTCCTGGCGCGAGGCACCGGCCCGGTCATCCTCGACCTCACCGAACTGCGCGGCTGGTCCGCCGGCGGACAGCTCGCCGTCGCCCAGGCATCTCGCGAGCTCACCGCCGAAGGCCGGAGCCTCGAACTCGCCGCGATCCCCGCCGACGGCTCCCTCGTCCCCGACACCACCCATCCGCCGATCCCCGTCCACACCGACCTGCCCACCGCACTCGCCGCCCACCGGCACACGGGGGAACAGGTCAGGGAATGGTGCAGCGACGACTGGCCCGGCCCGCACAACACCGCCGTTCCCGGCCGCATCTGAACAGCAACACCCGCACACAGACAGACAGGCAAGCACAAGCAATGAGCGACATCGTGGTGAAAGACAGCAACGGAACCTCGCTGCAGGACGGCGACTCCGTCACCCTGATCAAGGACCTGAAGGTCAAGGGCACATCGGAAACCCTCAAGCGCGGAACGCTGGTGAAGAACATCCGGCTCACCAGCAACGCCGAAGAGGTCGAGTGCAATACGAAGAAGGTCAAGGGCTTGGTCCTCAAAACGCAGTTCCTCAAGAAAGCCTGACCTCGCGGCTGGTGCTCCCGCCCGGCGGCGGCACCCGGCCTGTTCAGTCGCCGAGCAGACGCAGGTCCGGGCGCATCCGCCGGCCCAGTGCCGCGGCACTGTGCTCGGGTGGGATCTTCCGCTCAGCGGCCAGCTGCAAGAGCTGCCGGGTCCCGCCGCCGATCGTCACATCCGACGCGCGTCAACGGCTGGATTGCCGTGGTCACCGGCGTGGCTCACGGACGGTTCGCACGGCCGTTCCGCTGGCCCAGCCCTTGGGCGGACTGTCGGCCGATGTGTCACTTCTGAGCGTGTTCGCCTACGTAGAACAGGAGCCAGACGAAACCGGCGAACAAGTGGGTAGCGAAGACGTACACGAAGACGCGCAGCATCACACCGCGCTCCTTCCACTTCTCCAGATCCTGCTCCTCGCGCTTCGCGTTCCGCGCCACGTCATCCCTCACAGTCATCAAAATCAGCGGCTCCTGGACAGGAAGCCGGAATGGCACGAGCAGCAGTGCAGTGACCACGCCGGCCGGCGCCGGGCCAACGCAGCACATGTCCGTCGGCCCTCATCAGGAGGCTTCCTGCTCCGCCAGACGCAGCTCGGCCAGCAGTTCCTGCTGGCCGGTCAACAGCACGGACAGGATGCGGCGGGCGGCAGCGAGCAGCTCCGCAACATCACCGCCCGCCAGTTCGTAGACCACCGTCGAACTCTCCCGGGTCGCCCGCACGATGCCCGAGCGGCGCAGCACGGCCAACTGCTGCGACAGGCTCGAGGGCTCGATGTCGATCGCCGTCAGCAGGTCCCGCACCGGCATCGGCCCGTCCTGCAACAACTCGAGAACCCGGATGCGCACCGGGTGCCCCAACATCCGGAAGAACTCGGCCTTCGCCTGATACAGCGGAACCGGAACAGCACTCACCCCTCACTCACCCCATCCTCCATCGCCACCCCATGCTTGCGAGCCACCCGCAACGCGTCCTCCAGCTCATCGGCTGCCAGCGAGACCTCGTAGACGTCATCCGCGTGAGAGGCAGCCTCCAGCCGAGTCCGCGCCTGACGAACCCGCTCCCGCGCCGCCTCAGCGAAACCGCCCACCACCACACTCCATCGCCTGTGGAATTGAAGAACTTTTCACATGGTAAACCCGGTCAGCGGCAGTGGCACCGAGCGGGCCACAGGTGGGACCGAAGGGCCCTTGCGCTCGTAAACAGATCCGGATCAGTGTGGACATACGGGACGCCAGCGGGACGTCCAGTTCGAGTCCTTCGGAGGTGAGGGAGAATGATGCACTGGGACGGCGGCGGCTGGGCCTGGATGGCGTTCATGCCGCTTTTGTGGGTCGCCCTGATCGGTCTCGTCGTGTGGGCGGTCGTACGGCTCACGCACCAGTCGGGCGGCCACGGGAACGGCCCCGAGCACAGGTGGCCGCAGCGGGAGAGCCCGGAGGAGATCCTCGACCGTCGCTTCGCCTCCGGCGAGATCGATGCCGACGCCTACACCGAGGCGCGGCAGCGGCTGGCCGCTCACCGTCCGAGGCCGAGGTGACCTGGCTGCGGGCCCGCTGGGTTCCCCTGGCCGTGCTGGTGAGCGCGCTTTCCGCCCTCATCGCCTCCCTCGTCTGGGTCTCGGGCGCTTCCGGCGGGCCGTTTCCTCACGGGCAGATGACGGAAATCGCGTCTCGTGACGGTCCGGTGCACAGCCTGGCGGACGCCCGCCGCGCGGCAGACCGCTTCGGTGACCGATGGGGCCTGCACGTCGGTGAGGTGATGCGGTTCACCAATGGCTACTACGCCGAACTACTCGATCCCCGAGGCAACGGCGCCACCGAGGTGCTCATCGACCCTGGCAGCGGCACTGTCCATCTGGAGTTCGGCCCCGCCATGATGTGGAACACCGCCTACGGCATGATGCCGGCCCGCGCCGACAGCAGGGCCGCGACGATCGGCCCGGAGCAGGCGTCGCGTATCGCCAACCGCTGGCTCGAAGAACACCGGCCGGGCCTGCGCGCCGCCGAGCCCGAGGACTTTCCCGGCTACTACACGCTGCACACCCTGCGCGACGGGAAGACCGTCGGCATGCTCTCGGTCAACGACCGGACCGGGGACGTCTGGTACCACACCTGGCACGGCCGCTTCATCGAGATGCGAGAACCAGCCGACAGCCAGTAATCCCGAAGCGAGGAGCCGACCCTGGCGCGCGTGCCGCTGGACGCCTCCATGTCCACCGCACAGAGCTGGAAGAGCTCGGGGAAGGTTCCCAGGACTCCAGGGCGATGCGTACCAGGCTGATGTCTAGGTGTTCTGTTGTGAGAGGCAGGACGGGCCCGGGCGAGGGCCGTACAGCCTGTCCGTGCTGCACCTGGAGGCCCTGTGCGCTGGGCTGTGCCCGGAGCGATGCTGGACGGGAGGCCTGTTCGAGTGGGCTGCCCTGGAGGTATGACATGGCCGTGACCGACCGACTCCCCGAGCCCGTCCATGTTCTGCTCTCGGACGGAACCACCGTCTGCATCCGCCCGGTCCGGCCCGGTGACGAGGGGGCCGTGCGCAGGCTGTACGAGGAGATGTCGCCCGAGAACCTGCGCCTGCGGTTTTTCACGATCAGCCGGGACTCCGCCCGGAAGGCCGCCGAAAGGCTCTGTTCACGCCCTCGCCCCGGCGCCCGCGCGCTGCTCGCGGAGACCGGCTCCGAGGTCGTTGGCCTCGCCCAGTACGAGCAGCTCGACGGCGACGGCGACGGCTTCGACGCGGATGTGGCGCTGGCCGTCGCCGACCGCTGGCACCACCGGGGTGTGGGGACGCTGCTGTTGGAGCACCTGGTGTCCATGGCTCGTGTCGACGGGATCACGGCCTTCGTCGCCGACGCGCTCTCCGATAACCGCGACGTGCTGAAGGTCTTCGCCGACCTCGGATTGAGCGTCAGCCGTCACTTCGAGGGGCCGGAGGTGCACTGCAGGGTCCGGCTCGCCGAGGACGAGAGCTATCTGTCGGCCGTCGAGGTGCGGGGCCGCACGGCCGATGTCGCCAGTCTCCAGGCGCTGCTGCGGCCGCGGTCGGTCGTGGTGATCGGGCCGGGACGCCATCCCGGTTCGGTCGGCCGCGCGGTGCTGCGCAACCTGCGAGGGAACGGCTTCACCGGACGGCTGTACGCCGTGCACCCGGAAGCATCCGTGATCCTGCGCGTGCCGACGTACCGCTCAGTGGCCGCGCTGCCGCAGCAGCCCGACCTCGCCGTCGTCGCCGTACCTGCCGCTTCCGTGCCGGGCGTCGCGGAGGAGTGCGGTGCCCGTGGCGTGCGCGCGCTGCTGGTCCTCTCCGCCGGCCTCGACACACTGCAGGCGAAGGCGCTGCTGTCCGCCTGCCGCCGGCACGGGATGCGGCTCGCCGGACCCAACTGTCTCGGCCTGGCCAACACGGAAGAGGACGTACGGCTCGACGCGACGTTCGCTGCCGACCGCCCCCTCGCGGGCACCGCGGGAGTGGCCGTGCAGTCGGGCGGCGTCGGCATCGCCCTGCTGGCAGGGCTGTCCCGGCTGGGCATCGGGGTGTCGAGCTTCGTGTCACTCGGCGACAAGTACGACGTGAGCGGCAACGACATGCTTCAGTGGTGGGAGTCCGACAGGCGCACCGATCTGGCACTGCTGCACCTGGAGTCGTTCGGCAACCCGCGCGCATTCTCGCGGACCGCCCGCCGCGTGACCCGCCGCATGCCAGTGCTCACCGTCGACGCGGGACGTACGGACGCGGGCCGGCGCGCCGCGGCCTCGCACACCGCTGCCGCCGCCACCCCGACCATGACGCGCCAGGCACTCTTCCGGCAGGCCGGCATCACGGCGACCCGGAGCATCGCCGAACTCCTCGACACCGCCGCGCTGCTGCACACGCAGCCACCGCCCACCGGCCGACGCGTGGCGGTTGTCTCCAACGCCGGCGGTACCGGTGTGCTCGCCGCCGACGCCTGTGTCGAGGCGGGGCTGACCGTGTCCTCCTTCACGCCCGAGCTGGTGGAGAGGCTCCTCGCCGCGCTGCCCGCAAGTGCCTGTGCCACCAACCCGGTGGACACCAGTGCCGCCGTCTCGGAGGACCAGTTGCGCGACTGTCTCGACGTGCTGACCGCGCACGCCGAGGTCGACGCGGTCCTGGTGTCGCTCGTCCCCACCGCCGTCGCGACGGCGACCGGCGACGACCTCACGCGGGCCGTGACCGAGGCCGCCGAGCACCCGGCGTGCACGCTCGCCGCCGTGCTGCCCGACCAGGAGGCGTCCGTCCAGTTGCTCACCACAGGGGCCGGGGCGGTTCCGGCCTATGCCGACCCGCAGGCCGCGGCCCGGGCCTTGGCCCACGCCGCGGCCCGCGCGCAATGGCTCGCCAGGCCGACCGGAACCGTTCCAGCCCTCGACCGCGTCGACGACCACACCGCCGCGGCGGTCGTCGAGACGTATCTCGGCCGTGAGACCGAAGGCGGGTGGCTGGCCCCCCGGGACTGCGCGGCGCTGCTGGACTGCTACGGCATCCCTCAGCTCCCCTTGGCCTGGGCGGGCACCGAGGACGAGGCGGCAGCAGCGGCCGAACGTCTGCGGCTGCCGGGCGGCGCGGTGGTCCTCAAGGCCCACTGGCCCGGCCTGGTCCACAAAAGTGAGGAACACGCCGTGCGGCTCGGCCTGCGGGACGACGAACAGGTGCGCTCGGCATACCGCGACTTCGTTGAACGCTTCGCCGGCAGACTCGACGGCGTGCTCGTGCAGCCCATGGCCGAGCACGGAATCGAACTCTTCGCCGGCGTGGTGCAGGACGAGGTCTTCGGCCCACTGGTGCTGTTCGGCCTCGGCGGAACGGCGACCGAGATCCTGGCCGACCACGCGGCCCGGCTCGCCCCGTTGACGGTCGAGGACGTCCACGACCTGACGGCAGCGCCGCGCTGCGCCCCGCTGCTCCACGGCTACCGGGGCACCGCCCCCGTGGACCTCGAAGGAATTGAGCAACTGCTCCTGCGGCTGTCCCGCATGGCCGCGGACCTGCCGCAGCTCGCCGAGGCCGACTTCAACCCGGTCAACGCGACTCCATCGGGCGTCGCCGTGGTCGACGCCCGTGTACATCTGACTCCCCGGCGGCCCCATGACCCGTATCTGCGCCGGCTGCGCTGAAGAGGGAGCGGACGATGAAGCGCGAGGAACCCGGCATCCGTGATACCGGCCAACGGGCTTCCCGGCGGAGGGCGGGCCGGTGCGTCGATCCGGCGATGGGGACCTGTCCGCCGCAGACATGGCCGAGGCACCATCACAGATGAGGGACGACGCTCGGCGATGGCGTTCGTCCAGATGGTGAACCGGCTCGGCTACAGACCCACAGCGCGCCCGCGACGCCTCGTCGGCGGGTCTGCACCACCGCCTCTGGGCGATCCGGCCAGGGCGAGAGGGCCCTGGCGAGAACGCTCGGCCCGACACTGCCGCCGCGGGCCCGGCGGTGTGCAGCCACCGCTGGGAGGTCCTGACTGGGGTGCGGCCCCACCATGGACCTTGGGCCTTCCTGCAACGGACGACGGGCCGCGTAGCGGGTCGCTGCCGCATCGCGGTGCGTCTCCTCAGTCCGGTTCCATATAGGAGCGGCGGAAGACCGGGGCCTGGCCGGTGCCCCACGGCCGTACGGCCGCCATCGCCTGGACGACTGCGGATTCCAAGGGGCCACTGGTGTCGACCGTTACAGCATCTGCCCACGGAGGTTCCTTGGCCGCCATGGCGGTGGCGACGTCGAGGTCGGCGTCGGATGCTCCGGGGGCGCGAGAGTTGAGGCGGGCCGTCGTTACGTTGGTCGGAGCCTGGCAGTGCAGGGCCACCAGGTCGGCGCTGGTGCGTTCGGCCATGCGCAGGGCGGCTTCGCGCTGCCCCGTGTCGGACCAGGTGGCGTCCAGGACGACGGACTCGCCGGAGGAGAGCAGGGCGGATGCGCGGTCCAGCAGGGCCGCGTAGGTTCTGGCGGTCCACTCGGGTGTGTACAGGCCTTCGCCGTAGCCGGCTGCCGCGGATTTCTCCGCCGGAATGCCGGCCAGCTCCTTGCGGAGGCGGTCGCTGCTGAGCAGCGTTACGCCGAGGCGATCGGCCAGTGCCCCGGAGAGGGTGGATTTCCCGCTGCCCGGGAGCCCGCCCACGAGTGTCAGGCCGACGGCGGAGGTGCGAAGGTGGCGCAGCGCCGTGGTGAGCAGTCGCCGTGATGCCGCCTCGGCGCCGGGCGCGCCTTGGCGTGCTTGGATCAGGGAGACCTTGGCACGGACGAACGCCCGGTAGGCGACGTAGTGGTGCCACAGGGAAGGCGGTGCGGGGTCGGCGGAGTACTCGCTGTACTGGGCGAGGAAATATGCCGCGGCCTCTGGGGCGCCCAGCTGTTCCAGGTCCATGGCGAGGAAGGCGGCGTCGTCGAGGCCGTCGACGTAGCGGAGGCGGTCGTCGAACTCCAGGCAGTCAAGGACGCGGGGGCCGTCGTCGAGGCAGAAAATGTCCTCGGCGAGCAGGTCGCCGTGGCCGTCGATGATCCGGCCCTGTTGGATGCGCGTGTCGAACAGGGCCTTACGGCCGGCGAGGTAGCGGCGCACGAGCTGTTCGATTTCCGCCACGCCGTCGGGCGCACGGACCCCGTCCGCCAACGCGCGGATTTGTGCGAAGCTCGCCTCCCAGCGCGACGACAACGCGTCCCGGGTGCCCTGCTCGTCCACCTCGCGGTCGCGGGGCGCGTCCGCGTGACGGGTGGCGAGCAGCCGGGCGACGGCCCGCAGGGCATCGTCGACGGCCGCGCCTTCCCGCACGAGCTGGGAGAGGCGGCGCTCCGCCGGCATGCGACGCATCACGACGAGGGGTTCTGGCATATCCGTGTCCGGGCTGCGGAATTCCCCCAGGCCGAGGTAGACGTCGGGAGCGAAGCGACGGTTGAGAGCAACTTCCCGCTCGCAAGCGGACCGCCGAGCTGCCACGGTCGTGTAGTCGAGGAACTCCAGGTCTACCGGCTTCTTGAGCTTGTAGACACGATCCGCGACGAAGAACACCACCGCGGTATGGGTCTCCCGTGCCTCCGCGCGGGGAAGCGGAGGAGCGTCGAGGCCCGAGCTGTGCCGGAGCGCGGACGCGTCGGTCTGATGTACCGGCACCAACGGCTCCCTGCGGTGGCCAGGCTCAGTCATGGGGGACCACGGCGACGGAGCAGCGCGCATGATGGATCGCGGCTTGGGCTACGGGACCCAGGCGTGGTCCCAGGGCGGGACGATGCCTGCGTCGGCCGACCACCAGGAGCCCGGCGCCCTCGGCGGCCCGTACGACAGCCTTGGCGTGGCTTCCGAGGGCGATGCTGTCGGTGACCTCCACACGCGGAGTCTTCTCGCGCCACGGGCGGAGGGCCTCGCGCAGGCGGTCGCCGACGACGGCGAGGCCTGGGTGGCGCGCTTGGAGTTCCGTCTGTGTGTTGTGCACAACCCGCTTCGCCCAGTAGTTCTGGTCGATCTCCGAGGGAGTGCGGGTCGGTTCCGGCACCAACATGGGCCACGCGTGCAGCAGGCGCACCGTTGGCTTGCGCCGTTCGGCTTCATCTGCTGCCCAACGGCCAGCGGCAAGACTCTCGGGTGAGCCGTCGAGGCCCACGGTGATGACTGTCTCCATGGCGACTGTCTCCGTCCCGTAAGAAGCTGGAAGGAGGTGAACGAGTCCGGCTGTCCGGACGGCGTCGGCCTGCCAGGCACGGACCCTTCCCTCTTTCGAGGAGTACACCAGGCCTTCCTCCGGCGCATACGGACCCACGTGGTCGGGGCTCGGGAGGGCGGAGTCTGGGTGCGAGAGGAGACTGTGCGGTGACGATTCCCCTCGTGGTCGGCATCGATGGATCCGCGGCGAGCCTGGAGGCGGTGGACTGGGCCACCGACGAGGCAGCCCGACACGAGCTGCCGCTCCACCTGGTGCACGCCGCGGCGCCGCACCATGAGGCGATAGACCTGATCAACGCTGCCTCGGATCGTGCCAGGACGGGCGCCCCGAAGGTGCGGCTGTCGAGCGAGGTGCTGTATGAGGACGCGGCCTCCGCCCTGGTCGACAAGGGACGCAATGCCTTCGCGCTGGTGCTCGGGTCCAGAGGGCTCGGGGACCTTGCCGGGATGCTCCTGGGTTCGGTCAGCCTCGCCGTGGCAGCACGAGCCGATTGCCCCGTCATCGTGGTGCGCGGCGGAGCGCAGTACCGGGACGCCCGGTTCGGGAGCGTCGTCGTCGGCGTCGAGGACGGAGAGGGAAGCGGAACGGCACTGGAGTTCGCGTTCCGCGAGGCCCACGTGCGGCACTGCCGACTGGTGGCTGTACACGCCTGGAGTGCACCGTTCGGGGGTCCGCCCGAACCTTCGCCTCGGTCGGGGTACGCCCTCGAGGCCCACCTGCAGCCACCGACGCAGGTCCTTGACGATGCTCTGCGCGGCCCCGCAGAGCGATACCGGGACATCCCGGTGAGCCGCCGGGTGGTCGAGGCGTCGGCACGACAAGTGCTGTTGGAGGCTGCGTCGGACGCCGACTTGCTCGTCGTCGGAGCCCGCAGGCGACATGGGCACCTCGGCCTGCAATTGGGCCTGATCAACCATGCGGCGCTGCATCACGCGCCGTGCCCGATCGCGGTCGTTCCGCAGAGATGACGGTCACCACCAGCCCGGGGACAGACCGCTCCGGCGGCTGCCCACGGGGCCGGAAGGGCCGTCGCAGGGACCTTCGGCCTCTGTGACAGGGGTCTGCTGCTGTTCCATGGTGGTGGGCATACGGACCAGCAACTTGCTGGAGGCCAGACCATGAGTGCCCAAGGTTCGCCGTACGCATCCGGCTCGCATCCGCCGCACCGGGAGCACACGTCCAAGGGAGCGAAACCCCTCAGGCGCACGTCCGACAGGATCGAGTCGTGGTTCTTGGAGTCGGCGGAGCGGCACGAGGTCACCCGCGGGCGGACGTCGAATACCGAAGGAGCACAGGGCGGTGCCGAAGACGCCATACAACGGGCGCAAGCCAGCTGGACCGACAGGCCCGGCTCGGCGATCCGGCTGGACAGCGGCGATCTCGGAGCCCTGGCGGCACGGGCGCGCTCCGTCCTCGACGGCGCGGACCTGCCGGACGTAGGGATCGTCGCCAGCGGCGGTCTCGACGAGTACTCGGTGAACGAACTGGTCAGCTCCGGAGCGCCGATCGACATCTATGCGGTAGGCACCCGCATGGGGGTCTCGGCCGACGCACCGTACCTGGACTCCGCCTACAAGATGGTGGAGTACGACGGCCGACCGGTGATGAAGCTTTCCTCGGCGAAAGTGACGGCCCCGGGCCAGAAGCAGGTGTTCCGGTGCCCCGGCTACGCCGACGTGATCGGTCTGGCCGACGAACCGCCCCCCGAGAACGCCAGGCCGTCGCTCGAGACGGTGATGCAGAACGGCGGGCGCACCGGCAAGAGGCCCACACTCGGCGAGTGCCGCGAGAGGTTCGCCGGCGATCTGGCCGCACTGCCACCAGCGGCCCGGCGAATCCGGGCCCCTGTCGCACCTCGCACCACGGCCTCCCCGCGGCTGAGCGCACTCGCCGACCGGGTCCGGCGCCGCATCGAGGAGGAGACGCGGGCCATCGCCGCGCGGCCCCGGAACCCGTAGTGAACCGCATCCGGATCGCAACGATCCATACCGAAGTGAGGAGGAAAGCTATGCCGCATACCGTGGAATGGAAGGTTCGCCTCTACCTCTTCGAGGACGAGGGAACGACGAAAGCGCGCGTGGTGCGCGACACCGGAACGACGGCGCTCACCGGCCACGGACTCGCCCACCGCAATCCGGCGGACATGGATGTGCCGGAGATCGCTGACGAACCGGCGGCCGGCAGGGCCATGCACGACCTCGCCCAGCAGCTGGTGAACCCCGCCGAGCACGACATCGCGGGCATGGGCGCGACCGGGTCAAGCACCCGCCGGGCTGCCGGGTGGCCCATGTGACCGCCGATCCCCGGGCAACGCGGACGACAACGCGAGTGTTCAGCGCAGGCTTGGGAACCCCGCAGGTGAGCAGCAGGTTCGCCTCCCGGCACGCGCTGCTGTTCCAGAAGTAAGGAGTACGACCGATGACACTTCCCGCACATCGCAGTAGGGGTGGGGCTCCCGTATGGGACCTCTTCCATGAGCTCCATGATCTCCGCACCCGTATGGATCAGCTCATGCATTCCACCTTCCCCTTCCCCGGTGTCGACTTCCCCGGGTCCGACCCGACAAGCGCGTGGGCACCGCTGGCCGACGTCGAGGACACCGAGGACGCATACCTGGTGGAGCTGGAGCTTCCCGGTGTGGACAGGGACCAGATCACCGTGGAAGTCACCGACGGCGAACTCGATGTCCACGGCGAGATCAAGGAGAAGGAACGCACCGGCGTGGTCCGGCGGCACACTCGCCGCATCGGGCAGTTCGACTACCGCACGAGTCTGCCGCCGAACACCGACACCGAGCACATCAGCGCGGAGCTGAGCAACGGAGTCCTCACGGTGCGCGTCCCCAAAGCGCAGAAGGCCCAGCCGCACCGCATCGAAATCACCGGATGAGTGAAGGGCGGGACCCGCAAGGGCCGGTGCAGGCGCGTCCCCCTCTCTTCCACGAAGGGCCCGGTGGCCCGCCCGCCCTCGGTCCCGCCCCACTCCTGGACGTCTCATGTGCCGTTGGGACGTCTCATGTGCCGTTGGAGGGGTGCCGGGCGTCGCCCATCCGGTACGCGATGTGCTCGGAGACCGAGATCACGCCGTCAACGCTCCGGCACAGCCGCTCGATGGCGGGGACTTCCTCACCCAGTGCGGCCGCCCGCCGTGCGTGGCACGTTGGATACAGCAACATTCTGAAGAACGGCGGCGATCATGCGAGCTCACGTCGGCGATCAACTTGTTGTCGAAAGCCCCGCCACAGGCGCAACCAGGCGTGACGGCGAGATTGTCGGACTCCACCACGAGGACGGAACACCTCCCTACGACGTGCGCTGGTCCGACACGGGTGAGGTGACGCTCGTGTTCCCCGGGCCGGACGCCCATATCCGACACGTGGAGCACGGGCCCGGGAGAACCCACGAGCATTCCGGGCCGAGTGTGGATGAGGCAGACGCCGGGTCCGAGGGAGCCCCGCTCGGTGGAGTACCCAACGCAGGCGACATCGGTCGGCGCGTCGCTGCTGAACGCGAGCGACAGGGGCTGAGCCGGGCAGAAACAGCCCGCCGCGCCAGGATGGCGCCGGAGTACCTGGCGTACCTCGAGGAACGGCTGGCCGACCCGAACCTGGCGACTCTCATCAGACTGGCCGGCGCGCTCGGCACGAGCGTCGCGGCCCTGCGCGGGGGCGGCATCGATCTGCCGCCCGGCCAGGGCCAGGCGCTCCTGCACCCCCAACTGCGGGACCTCGCCCCCGACGAATGCCGCGCCCGGCTTTCCACGCACGGCGTGGGCCGCATCGCGGTGTCGACACCCGACGGCCCGGCGGTCGTCCCAGTGAATTACGAGGTCATCGACGACGCGATCGCCTTCAGGACAGCGCCTGACTCGGTGCCTTCGGCGGCCGTGGGAACGGACGTCGCATTCGAGGTCGACCATGTGGACGAGGCCATGAGTCAGGGCTGGAGCGTGCTCGCCGTCGGCCCCGCGCGGGTTGTCACGGACCCCGACGCGGTGCGACGGCTGGCCGATCGTGCCCACAACAAGCCATGGGCCGGGGGCGAACGCGAGATGTGGGTGTCGATCCAGCCCACGCGCCTCACGGGCCGCCGCATCACTCCGGCTGATCAGTGAATGGAAAGTGGAGGGCCGCTCCCCCGGCGCGCATTCCGACCACGATCGGCGACAACCGACGAGGGAGCCGCCGTCCACCACATGGACCCTGGCGTACCTGTGTCCGGTCAGTCCGGTGCGGCGGAGGCGCCGGTGAGACCGGTGAGATGGGGCTCGACGTCCACAACTCCCTCCACGGCACGGACGAGCCGTACAGCGATCGATATGAGCGAGGTGTCCCGGATCTGCCCGCGCAGGGTGACCACCCCTTCGTGCACGTTTACGTGGATGGTGTGGCTGAGAGCTGGGAAGAGGTAGGACACCACCGTGCGACGGACCTCCTCCTCGATGTCATCGTCGGACCGCAGGAAGACCTTCAGCAGATCGGCACGGCTGACGATGCCCTGGAGCATGGCCTCGTCGTCGACCACCGGGAGCCTCTTGACATGCCGAACGGCCATGATCCGCGCGGCCTGGGCCAGGGTGGCGTCAGGGTGAACCGTGACGGCGGGGGTGCTCATGAGTTCTCCGGCGGTCACCGCCCCTGCTTTCGCGAGGTCGGACAGGCGCCGAGGCTGCTCGTAGAGGCTCGGATCGTCGTCGCGGAACTCCTCCTTGGGCAGCAGGTCGGCTTCGGACACCACGCCGATGACGCGCCCCTCGCCCTCCAGGACCGGCAGGGCGCTGACCTTCCACTGCTCCATGGTCCGGACTATCTCCTTGAACGGTGCGTCGCGTCCGACGGCCACCACGGTCAGGGTCATCACATCGCTCACGATGTGCGGAGTCTCAGGCATTTCAGACCTCCTCCTCTCGCCTCGTCATGGCACGTCGCCTGCACCGAAGGGCGCGTACAGGTCGAGCAGTCGCACCCGGGCAGCCCTGAGCCGCTCTGCTATCACCCCAGCGACATAGACGCACAGCGCGTGATCGAGTGACGGGTCCTTCCCGCACAGCTCACGGACCGCGGCCGCATCGAATTCGTAGGCACGCACCGGACTCTGGGCCTCGGCCCCCAGATGCCAGTGCGGGGGAGGGATCAGCCAGGACCAGCCCAGCAGGTCTCCGGCACCGACGGTCTCGATGACCACCGAGCGCCGGCCCGGCACGTGAAGATCGAGAGCAACCGTGCCGCTGCGGATGATCCAGAAGCGGGCGGCCTTGCCGCCCTCGTTGAAGATGCGTGCGCCCACGTCGAACGACACCTCACGGGCGATCGCCATGAGTTGATCGCGATGGTCCTCGGTCAGGGCGCCCCAAAAGCCGGTCCTCGCAACCACAATGGCCTTCCCTTCTGCCCGGCAAGCTGCCTGGCTTTGATCACGTAGGGTCGACGGCGCGTCCGGTCACGGAACGTCCCACTCCAGGAGGCGAAGTCTTCCTCGGCGAGACTCAGCAGTGCCTGTTCAGCCGGACGGCGGAGTCGCGCCGATGCCATGGCCATGCACGGCGCACTCGGTGGTGCCGAGCAGGTCCGGCCGGCCAGCCGGGTCCCGTCGCACACGGTCACATCTGTGACCGGCGGCAGCTGCGGCCCACCGGCACTCGTCGCCGGTATCGATTTCCGGGATGCGCGTAGCGGCACCCATTGCTCTGTTCCTCTCGGCCGTATGACTCCACCATCGCCGCAAACCGACGCGATGCAAACCCGGGTATCGCCGAGGTAAGCCCGAAAGCCGCCAGTAGTTGATCTCGATGTCCGGCTGGCGCGGCCGTCTGGGCCCTCCCCATCCTGGCGGCGGTCCTGTTCTTCCGCGCCTTGAACCGGCCCCCGGGTGCGGGACGGCGCGCCGCCCTCAAGGCCGCTGAGGATTGGCTGCTGCGGCTGCACCACCGCATCGCCGGGGTGCTCCACCGCTACCGGCGCCGACGCACATGCCGGGCGCCGGTTGACCCCGCCACTGGCTCGGCGGGGGACCACTGCCATCGGCTTCGGCGGCGTCGCCCCGAGGCCGATGGCCCAAGTGCATCGAGTTGCCGTGAGATCACCAGCGAGGGCCCGACGTGGCCGTCCTCGCCGCCGATCTCATCCACCACCCCCTGCAGTTGCGCCGCCCCGACCGGTCAGCCGCAATGTGCGGCAACGCCCGCCGGTCCGCCGCCACCCGCACGCGGAATCCTCCGCCGCTATGCCGACATCGGCACCTGTTCCTGGCGAGCCACACGCCGCAGGGTGGGCATCTCCCCAGCACCGAGGACGGGTGGAGACTGGCGGCGGTCTGACCGCCTCGCAGGTCAGTCACACGGGCTCGAGGAGCGAAAGCCGCGGCAGGCGGCACCGCGGTTGGCCACAGCAAACGGCAGATGCGGGCGGGTCCGGCGCTACTTGCCGGAATGGAGGGCGGCCGATCCCGCTGCTGCCAGCATCTTCTCCATCTGGGCGATCTCGGCAGTCTGGGCAGTGACGATCTCGCCCGCGAGCTTCCTGGCGGGCTCGTGCGCTCCTTCTTTCTGCTCCATCCGGGCCATGTCGACCGCACCCCGGTGGTGCATGATCATCATGTTCAGAAACATGGTGTCGAAGGCCTTCCCGGAGGCACCGTCGAGGTCGTCCATCCGCATGTGATGCATCATCTTGGCCATCGGCGAGCTGTCCTTCCCGTGATCCATCTCCATGCCCTGAGGCGGCTTCTGGCCCCACGTCCTCAGCCAGCGGGACAAGGTCTCGATCTCCGGCTGCTGTGCCTTCTTGATCTTCACGGCCAGCGCTTTGACCTGGTTCGAGGCGCCGTGGCTCGCGGCCATGTCGCTCATGGCGATGGCCATGCGATGGTGCATGATCATGTGCTGCGCGAACGTCACGTCCGTCCCGTTGTGATGGCGCGCCGTCATCTCGGCCGAGGCGCCGGCGCCGCCGGGTGTCTCCGTCCTGCCGATGCCCGCGCTGCCGCACGCGGTCAGCGCAAGAGCAGCAGTCACCGTGGAGACGGTCAGCGCGGCACGGCGGCGCAGCAAGCACGTTGCGTTCATGGCGGTGACACTCCTGGCTGTTCGTAAGGCATCAGGGCATGAACCCGATGACTGGAGGGGTTCGTCCGGGGCGCCGGTACGGCCAACCCAAGCACGCGTACGGCGACTGCGCTCTCTCCAGTCAGCGAACGGGTGAGGTCGGGCCCACGGCATGGCTCAGGCCCGCAGAACGGCCCAGGGTGCACGCGTGGCTACTCTCACGAACGGTGACGTCCCTTGCCAAGGCAAGATCGAGAACGAGCCGGCGGGCCCTCGTTGATCCTGGATGAGTTCTCAGAACACGTTCTCACTCAAGGGTGGGCCGGACCCCCTTGTCCCTGGAGATGCTCGCCGGCCCGCTGCCCCGCATCCACGATCCCACCGGCCCGGAAACATTACTGTTCGCCTTCTTCGCGGCCATGGCGGAGACCAACGGAAGAACATCCGGGAGCCGACGCTGGAGGGGACTCGACACCGCGGCCCGCAAGGGCAAGCACGGCGGTGGCCCCCGGTCATCACCGACGACACGCTCCACACCGTGCTGCGGCGCCAGGCTGTCGGGGAGCCCGTCGGGCAGATCCGGCCCGACCTGATCATCCCCACCGGCAAGCGCAAGAGAACTCCTCAGCGGCGAGCATCTACCGGGCGCTCGCCGAGCACGCCAAGCGCGAGTCCTACCCGGAAGCCGTCGAACAGGCCCACGCCGACTTCGTCGCCCTCCAAGCCAGCGAGGTTTCCGGCCCACGCCCAGCGGACCGCACCGAGCCCGCCCGGTGAAGGAGAGGCGGCCCTCTCTGCACTCAAGATCAAGTACTGGCGGCTTTTGGGCTTACCTCGGCGATACCCGCAGCCCGGGCCGAAGGTCCCCTGCCCCGAGAGCCGGTCCGCATGTCGCGGCGGACCCTGGGCGGTGCGACGGTAGTCACAGGGGTGCTCGCAATGGCCGGGAAGGAAGGCGGTGGGGACGAATGGAACTCCCGCTAGTCGTGGGTGTCGACGGATCGGACTCGAGTCTCCAGGCGGTGGACTGGGCCGCGGACGAGGCGGCGCGCCACGGGATGCCATTGCGGATGGTCTATGCGTCCCTCTGGGAGCGTTACGAGGGAGGACGCCCGTCCTTCGGCACCGACCGTCCCGCCGACGAGGTCATGGCGGAGCACATCATCGCGTCCTGCGCGGAACGTGCCCAGCTTCGCCACCGGGAGGTGAAGGTGTCCGGCGAGGTGCTGCCTGACGACGCCGTGTCCGCGCTGCTGCGCGAGGGGCATGAGGCTCTTGCCCTCATCACGGGCTCCCGCGGCAGGGGTGAGCTCGCCGGGAGGCTGCTGGGGTCGGTGAGCCTCACCGTGGCGGCCCGCGCAGTGTGCCCGGTCATCGTCGTGCGTGGCGGGGAGCGGAACCGACAGGGCGCCTTGGGGCGGGTTGTTGTGGGGGTCGGCGACGGCATCGAGGGTTCGGGCGCCGTGCGGTTCGCTTTGCGCGAGGCCGAGGCACGCGGCTGCGCCCTGGATGCCGTGCGGGCCTGGCGCGGCCCGGCCCAGGAGCATGTGGACAACCTCCTGGTCGCTGACGACGCCTCGCGGGCACATGAGGAACGGGCCTCGACCGTCCTGACCGACGCTCTGGGCGAGGCCGAACGGGATCATCCCGGCGTCGAGGTACACCGCCGGCCGGTGGAAGGCCCCGCCCACAAGGTCCTCGTGGCGGAATCGGCTGATGCCGATCTGATGGTCGTCGGCGCTCTGAGGCGGCACGGCCACTTCGGTCTACAGCTCGGCAGGGTCGCCCACACCTTGCTGCATCACTCCGAGTGCCCTGTTGCCGTCATCCCCCAGCGAGTCTGAGCCCGCGCGTGGCCCCGTTCTTGGACGTCACGTGAAGGGAGAGGGGTGAGGGCTGCGGATGTCGGAGTGGACTTGGGAGTACGAGGGCTACGACCCCGCTGCTGAGCGGCTGCGCGAGGCGCTGTGCACGCTCGGCAACGGCTACTTCGCCACCCGTGGTGCGGTGCCCGAGAGCAGGACGGGGCTGGTGCACTGCCCGGGAACCTACGCGGCCGGTTGCTACAACCGTCTGGAGTCGACCGTAGCCGGGCGCCAGGTGGTGAACGAGGACCTGGTCAATCTCCCGAACTGGCTGCTCCTGCGGTTCCGTCTCCGTCGCGCCGACGGATCGGTGGGTTCCTGGTTCTCCCCGGACACCTGCGCGCTGCTCGACCACCGTCACAGCCTGGATCTGCGCTGTGCCACGCTCACCCGCACCTCGCGATACCGGGACAGCCAGGCAGGGGTGCTGAGCGTGGAACAGAACCGCTTGGTGCACATGGCGGATCCGCACCTGGCCGCACTGCGGACCGTGTTCACCGCCGAGGACTGGTCGGGCGAGATCGAGGTCGAGTCCGCCCTCGACGGCGACGTGATCAACGGCAACGTGCACCGCTACCGGTCCCTCAACCGGAGCCATCTGGCCCATGTACGGACCGGGGCGAAGGGGCCTGACACGGTGTGGCTGCACTGCCGTACCAGCACCTCGGACATCGGCATTGCCATGGCGGCCCGGACCGTCGTAACCGGGCAGCCTCCGGCTTCGTCGCGGCAGCCGCCAGGTCGACACCGTGCCGTCCACCGCCTGGTGATCCGGCTCGCCCCAGGTCGACCGGTCGTGGTGGAAAAGACCGTGGGCCTGCACACCTCGCGCGACGCGGCGATCAGCAACCCGCTCGAGGCGGCTCTCGACGAGGTGAGCGCAGCCGGCGACTTCTCCACTCTGCGGGACTCCCATGTCGCGGCGTGGGCGCGGTTGTGGCGGCGCGCCGACATCAAGGTGCCGGGCCGGGCCGGCCACGTCCTGCGCCTGCACCTGTTCCATGTCCTGCAGACGTTGTCACCGCACACCGCGGACCTGGACGTGGGGGTACCGGCCCGCGGTCTGCACGGTGAGGCGTACCGGGGCCACGTCTTCTGGGACGAGCTGTTCGTGCTGCCGTATCTGAACCTGCACTTTCCAGAGGTCTCGCGGGCGCTGCTGAACTACCGCCACCGGCGCCTGCCGCAGGCCTGCCGCGCGGCCGCCGCGGCGGGCCGGGCGGGGGCGATGTACCCGTGGCAGAGCGGCAGTGACGGCCGCGAGGAGACCCAGCACCTGCATCTCAACCCGCGTTCGGGTCGCTGGCTGCCCGACCATTCCCGGCTTCAGCACCACGTCGGTTCGGCGATCGCCTACAACGTGTGGCAGTACTGCGAGGCCACCGGCGACACCGAGTTCCTCCAGACCAAGGGCGCCGAGATGCTGGTGCAGGTAGCTCGTTTCTGGGCGGACACCGCGATCTTCGACGCTGGGTTGGGCCGCTACCGCATCCGGGGCGTGGTCGGCCCCGACGAGTACCACGACAGCTATCCGAACGCCGCTCATCCCGGCTTGGACGACAACACGTACACCAACGTCACCGCTGCCTGGGTCCTCAGCCGCGCCCTGGACCTTCTCCGGCGCCTTCCCGCATGGCGTCGACAGGAGCTGTTCGAGCGTGTGAACCTGGACGGCGACGAACTGCCCAAGTGGGAGGATGTGTCCCGGCGGTTGCGGGTGCCCCACCACCAAGGCGTCATCAGTCAGTTCGACCGCTATGGCGACCTCGCCGAGCTGGACTGGGTCGCCTACCGCCAGCGGTACGACAATATCCGCCGACTGGACCGGATTCTGGAGGCTGAGGGCGACTCCGTCAACCGCTACCAGGCCTCCAAGCAGGCCGACGTGCTGATGCTCGGCTATCTCTTCTCACCAGCCGAGCTGTCCGCCCTCTTCCGGCAGCTCGGCTACAACCTCACCGACGATCTCTGGCGCCGGACAGTGGACTACTACCTGCGCCGCACGAGCCACGGATCCACCCTCAGCGGCCTCGTCCACGGCTGGGTGCTGGCCCGGCTCAAGGGGCCGGACGCATGGAAGTACGTCCAGGAGGCGCTCGAAGGGGACATCGCCGATCTCCAGGGCGGGACCACGGGGGAAGGCATTCATCTCGGCGCCATGGCCGGGACGCTCGACCTCGTCCAGCGTGGCCTGACCGGCCTGGAGACCCGCGAGGACGCCCTGTGGCTGGACCCGGTTCCGCTGCCGGCGCTGTCCGAGTACGGATTCTCGCTGCGCTATCGCGGTCATTGGGGAGTCAGGGTACGGCTGCAGAGCGGACAGCTGCGGATCGGTGTTCCCGACTCCGAGGAGTCACCGATCCGCGTGGTGTTGGCCGACCGGGCCGTCACTGTCGCACCGGGAGAGACCTGCACGCTCCTACTGCCGGAAGATTGATCTGTCCGGTGTGCCAGCAGACGTCGCTCATGACAGGCTGAACCTGCCCCGGCCTTCGTTGCCGCCGGTAGCTGCTCGGGAACCTGGAGGTTCTGCGACCTTGCGTTTGCGTGCAAGGGAGAGATGCGAGTGAGAGTGTGGAAAGGAGCCGATGCGTCGGGATCCGACGTGTCGCCACCCTGCGGTCTCCCCTGCGTCTCCCAAGCACCCGGGAATCCGGGGCAGGATGGGTGATGAATCGACATGGAGAATGCCACCCCTCTCGGAAACGGCTTCGGTCAGCTTCCGGATTCGGCCACCTTGGCCACGGCAGTCGTCGACGCGCGGGGGACCGTGACGGGGTGGAGTGCCAGCGCCCAGCGGTTGCTCGGGTACCCGCACGAGGAAGCTGTAGGTCGTCCCGCAGCGCGTCTGCTCTGGGACTCCGACGCCGTGGGCGACTTTTCCACCGTTCTCGACGCGCGGAGCGGGACGACCCTGCTACGGCACCAGGACGGCCACCACATGGAAGCCGAGCTGCGGGCGTATGCGTCACTCGACCGCGAAGGCAACGCACAGTGGCTCATCATGGCCACATCGCCACAGCAGTCATGTCTGCATCAGAAGCCACCTCCACATCTGGACGAGGCGACGACGGAGGAAGCCTTCGCGCAGTGCCACCTGCCAGTGATGATCTACGACGCCGAGTTGCGGGCCCTGCGTGGCAGTGCCGGCGCGGCCCGCGAACTGGGCCTCACCGAGGAGCAGATACGCGGTCGGCGTATCACCGACATCCTGCCTCCTCACATCTGCAGCACGGTCGAACAGGGCATGCGCCGGGTCTTCGAGACGGGAGAACCGGAGCGGTTTCAGGTGCACGGCCGGCCGCGGCGGGGAGCCGACGAAAGGTTCTGGGCCGTATCCGTGTCCCCCCTGAGGAACCCAGCAGGACAGGTGCGACACGTGCAGCTCATCGCGCTCGACGTCACCGAACAGCACTGGGCCCGAGAGCGGCTCCTCCTGCTGAACGACGTCAGCACACACGTGGGCAGCACCCTTGACGTGACGCGCACGGCCCAGGAGATGGCCGACGTGGCGGTGGGCCGGCTGGCCGACTTCATCAGCATCGACCTGCTGGACTCGCTGTTCCGCGGCGTCGAGCCCATGCCTTCCGCCGAGGGTTCCGTCGCCCTGCGCCGCGCCGCGCAGCAGTCCGTCCTCCCCGACATCCCCGAGTCGGTGATCCAGCCGGGAGAGGTGGACAACTACCCGCAATCCTCGCCCCCCGCCCGCTGCCTGGCCACGGGACGGCCCTCGCTGCACCGTACCCTGGACGAAGCCATCGAGAGCTGGCAGGTGTCCGATCCCGAGCGCGCAGCGAAGGTCCGCGCCTTCGGAATGCATTCGATCATGGTCATCCCGCTGTGCGCCCGCGGCATCACCCTCGGGGTGGCCGTACTCGTCCGCCACCGGCGCCGGGAGCCCTTCGACGAGGACGATCTACTCCTCGCCGAAGAGATTGCCGCACGCGCTGCCGTGGCCGTGGACAACGCCCGCCGCTTCACTCGCGAGCGGACCACCGCCCTGGCCCTGCAACGGAGCCTGCTCCCCCAGCGGCTCGCCGCCCAGGAGGCGGTAGAGGTGGCCTACCGCTATATTCCGGCCCGTTCCCGGGCAGGGCTGGGAGGCGACTGGTTCGATGTGATCCCGCTGTCGGGCGCAAGGGTCGCCCTGGTCGTCGGAGACGTAGTGGGCCACGGTCTGCGCGCCTCCGCCACCATGGGACGGCTGCGGACCGCGGTACGCACTCTGGCGGACGTCGACCTGCCCCCCGAGGAACTCCTCGTCCACCTCGACGACCTGGTCACCCACCTCAGGACGGAGGAGGACACCGCAACAGATCCCGAGCTCGAGATCGTCACCGATCTCATCGCCACATGTCTGTATCTGGTCTACGACCCGGTCTCGCGCCGCTGCACCGCCGCCGGTGCAGGCCACCCCCCGCCCGCCGTGGTCAGGCCCGACTGCACGGCGGAGTTCATCGATCTACCTGTCGGCCCTCCGCTGGGAGTGGGCGGGCTGCCTTTCGAAGCGGTCGAATGGGAGGTACCCCCAGGCAGCCTCCTCGTGCTGTACACGGACGGCCTCGTCGAGGTCCCCGAACACGACCTCGACAGGGGCTTGGCGCTACTGCGCCACCGCCTGGAGCGGCCCGCTCGCTCGCCGGAGGCCACCTGCGACGACCTGATCCAGACCCTGCTCCCCGCACAGCCGTCGGACGACGTCGCACTGCTCATCGCGCGCACCCGAGCCCTCGACACAGGCCAAGTCGCCACGTGGGCTCTGCCTCCCGACCCGGCCGCCGTGGCCGGCGCCCGTGCCGAAGTCTCCCGTCGGCTCGCGGACTGGGGACTGCACGAAATCGCCTTCACCGCCGAGCTGGTGGTGAGCGAACTGGTCACCAACGCGATCCGTTACGGCGGCCCTCCCATTCAGCTGCGCCTGATCCGCGACACCGTTCTCATCTGCGAAGTCTCCGACGGAAGCAGCACCGCCCCGCACATGCGGCGAGCCCGCATCTTCGACGAAGGCGGGCGCGGCCTGCTGCTCGTCGCCCAGTTCGCCGAGCGCTGGGGTACCCGCCACCTGGCCGGAGGGAAGTCGATCTGGGCGGAGATCGGCATTCAGAACGAGCGGCCGTGACGGCGCCGGGCCGCCTGCCTCGCCGTCCGTCCGTTCCGCCGTCCGTCCCTGTCGTCCTGCGTGGAACGATCATGGCAGTTGGCCGGGTAGCTGCTCTCCCCGCCGACCGGATGCACGCGCCACCCGCAAGAACCGACGTCCCAAGCCGAGCCCGACGAGGCCGAAGTCTGGCGCAGAGCCTGTGGTGCCGTGCAATCCAGGCAGGGGCCTGGCGCTCCGTCCTCTTGCCGCCACCCCTCGGCGGAAGCGAGTACGCCGGCCTCGCTCACGCTACCGAGCCAGGCTCACGCTGTTCACCTCCCGTCGTCGGTCGTTGTTTTTTGGGGGGATCTCGCATGGTCCGGGGACGGCCCCGCGGTCGCTGTGCTCGCGGCGAGGCGGCTACGGGAGCCAGTGTCCGGCGTGACCTCTCACGCCATGGCGCCGACGGCCTCGGCCTGGATCTGTCGATCCGAACGGAATCACCCTCAGACGCCCCAGATCCGGAGGCGGCTCGTACGGGTGCTCGATGCCGGGCCGGCACAGCCGGGCACAACTCAGCCTTGGCCTTGAGCGCCGGTTTGCGCGTGCGGGGCACCGATCGCCTGCCTGTACAGCGTGTGGGCCCACACTTGCAGGCCAAGCCTGGCCTCCACGTACTGGCGGGCGGCAGCCACTCCTTCGTGTGCGTGCTCCTTCAGCGTCATGACGCGTCCGTGACGACTCTCCACCTGATCGCGGACGATCTCGCAGAGCAACGCAGTAAGGTCGTCCGCCGATCCAGTGTCGAGAGCGCGCTCGGCAGCCGGGATCATCGGCCCCACATCGAGTCCAGCCGGCTTCAGCCCCGTGAAGGGAGCGCCCTCTCCGGCACGGTGCACACGGACAACCGTCTCAAAGAACCAGCGATCGGCCACCTCTTGTGCCTGGGGGCCGAGGATTCGCGCCCTGCACGCGAGACTGAACGCCTCCCGGACTTCTGGCTCCCCTGCCTCGGGCACGTAGGGGAGGACGTGATCGATGTCCCCGTCTTTCAGGGCCGAACGCGCGGCTGTGACAACGGGTCCGTCGAGAGAATCGCAGTGTGGTGGCATCGCCGATCACCTCTTTCGCCATCTACCTCAATCATCGATTCGCTCGGTGGGAGCAGCGAGGGCTTGGCCGGCCCCTGCCGGGCAGACAAGAGGCTTGCAAGTGGGCTGGCGCATGCGTACGCAGGTTCGAACCCGTACCCGTTACATCGGCAATGGCACCCCCTGACCAGCATGTTTACTCCCGGGACCTTCGCATGGCCCTTTCTCCGTGGCTGCTTGCTTCCGCTCCGGTATGCGCTTCGGTCCGTCGGTCATCGATAGTCGGCCTTCGAGGTGACACTCTGGGAAGTGGAGACCCGCCCTCCGGCACGGTGGCTCTCTGCACGACGGGAGCGGTTGATGGCACGCAGCGATCAGACGAGTCCTACCGCCACTCAGACCCATCACGGAGCCCTGACAGGGCGCCACAGCGACCTTCGCGTTCTTGGTGGACGTGCGGATAGAACTCCACCAGGCGCGTGAGTCAGCCAGGGGGCGGCCAGCGGCCTGATGACGACGTGGACGAACTCCGGACCACGACTGCGGCGGGTCTGTCGCTGGACGAGGCCGCCCGCCGACTGACTCGCCACGGGCCCAACGCGGTCCCGGAGGAGCCGCGGACCCCCGTGTGGCGGCGGGTGCTGCAGCAGCTGCGCGACCCGCTGATCCTGGTACTGCTCGTGGCCGCGGCTCTGACGATCGCCACCGGTGATCTCACCGATGCCGCCGTGATTCTGCTTGTGATCACCGTGAACACCGTGGTCGGCGTTGTGCAGGAGGTACGGGCAGAAGCCGCGGTCACGGCCCTTTCCGCCATGAGTGCCCCCGCCGCCAGGGTGGTGCGGGACGGCGAGGAACGTTCCATCCCGGCTGCCGAGGTGGTGCCCGGTGATCTGGTCCTGGTGGCCGAGGGCGACATCGTTCCGGCGGACGGAGACGTACAGGCCGCCGCGTTGCTGCTGGCGGATGAGTCCTCGCTGACGGGCGAGTCCGTTCCGGTGGAGAAGGCTCCTGACACAGACCCCTCGCGCGGCACGGTATCGGCAGGCACCGTCATCGTCCGTGGCCGCGGCCGCGTCGCGGTCACCGCCACCGGAGCCGGTAGCGCCCTCGGCCGGATCGCTTCTCTCATGGGCGCCGTGCCCGGACTGACTCCACTACAGCGTCGGCTGGCGAGGTTCGGCAGGGTTCTCGCAGCCGTCATCGTGGCACTGTGTGCCCTGATCCTCGCTGTCGGGCTGGTACGAGGACAGCCCGTGGAGCTGATGATCGTAGCGGCGATCAGCCTCGCCGTCGCAGCCGTGCCGGAATCCCTCCCCGCCGTCGTGACGCTCGCTCTCGCGCTGGGTGCACGGCGGATGGCGGACCGGCATGCCATCGTCCGCAGACTGCCCGCGGTCGAGACTCTGGGCTCGGTGACCGTGATTGCCACCGACAAGACCGGCACGCTGACCGAGGGCCGGATGGCGGCGGAACAGCTGTGGACGCCACGGGGACAGGCCGCAGTCGTGGGTATGGGGTATGAGCCCGAGGGCCGGGTCGTTCGTGACGGCGAAACGGTCACCGCGGCCGCCGCGCCCGATCTGGCGGCGTTGCTGTGCGTCGCGATGCTGTGCAACGACGCGGCGCTTGAGCCTCCGCCGGAAGGCGCTTCGGAGTGGCGTGCGCTGGGCGATCCCACGGAGGCCGCCCTGCTCGTGGCCGGGAGCCGACTCGGGCTGGACCGGGCCGCGTTGGACCGCGAGCTGCCGCGCGTGGAGGAGATTCCGTTCGACAGCGGCCGCAAGCGCATGACGACCGTGCACCGTCGGCCGCAGGGCGGACTGCGGGTCGCGTGCAAAGGAGCGCCGGAAGCGGTGCTCCTGCCGCAGGTCCTGGCCGACGGCCCCGAGGTGCTCGCCCGGGCGGCGGCGCAGGCGGAGGTGCTGGCACGCAGCGGGTACCGCGTACTCGCCATCGCCTCTGCCGATCACGAGCAACGCGCAGAACAGCCCCGGACTTGGGAATCGGGCCTGACGCTTCTCGGCCTCGTCGGCATCCTGGACCCGCCCAGGAGCGCCTCGGAGACGACCATGACCGCCTGCAAACGAGCGGGCATCGCCCCCGTACTCATCACCGGCGACCACCCGCTGACCGCAAGGGCCGTGGCCGAGCGCCTCGGAATCGCCTCCAGCGACGCGGAGGTCACCACCGGCGACCGGATCCGGGAAGGTACAGCGGGCGACCTGACGGGCGTACGGGTCTACGCCAGGACCACTCCCGAGCAGAAGCTGGACATCGTGCAGGCCTGGCGCGGGGCAGGGCACGTGGTGGCGATGACGGGGGACGGCGTCAATGACGGCCCGGCCTTGCGCCGGGCCGACATCGGCGTCGCCATGGGCAGGCGCGGCACCGAGGTCGCACGCCAAGCCGCAGATCTCGTCCTCGCCGACGACAATCCGGCCACCATCGTGTCCGCCGTCGAGGAGGGACGCCGCGTTTACGCGAACGTACGCCGGTTCCTGCTCTACGGCCTCGCCGGGGGCACCGCGGAGATCCTCGTCATGCTCCTGGGACCTTTCCTGGGCATGCCGCTGCCACTGCTGCCTGCACAGATCCTGTGGATCAACCTGCTCACGCACGGCCTGCCCGGTGTCGCTCTCGGTGCGGAGCCCGTCGACCCGCACACGATGCGCCGTCCTCCCCGCCCTCCCTCGGAAAGCGTTCTGGGTGCCGGTCTCTGGCCTCGGATCCTTTTCATGGGAGCCTTCGTCGCCACGGTGACCCTCGTGGTCGGCGTCTGGGCCCGGGAGACCGGACGGCCCTGGCAGTCCATGGTGTTTCTGATCCTCGGCGCCACGCAGCTCGGCGTGGCGCTCGGCTCCCGGGCCCGACCGGGCAGCCTGGCCAACCCGTTCTTGCTGGTGGCTGTGGGCGCAGCCCTGAGCCTCCAGGCCGCCGGCATCTATCTGCCGCCCTTGCGGGAGCTGCTGGGAACGGAGCCACTCCCGCCCAGCGACCTGGCGATCGCCGCCGCGGTGTCCGGCCTCGGCCATGTCGTCATGCGCCTCCAGGCCCGGCTGAGACCGGAACGCCCATCGCTCGTGGGCCCGCAGGAGGCAAAGAGCATTGAACCCAGCCCGCGCACGGGAGACGCGAATGATCAGTGAGGCTTCGGGGTGAGCAGCGGCCAGGTTGCGGTGGCAGTCTTGAGGTATGGGCAGCCTGAGCGTTGCCCAGCAGGTCGGGCTTTCTGGAGGGAGGGGCGATGCCGGGCCAACCTCTTGATGACAAGACCGTGGCATCCCTTATCGGCGACGCCGTTGCGGCCCCTTCGTTGCACAATGCGCAGCCCTGGCGGTTCCGCTACTTCAAGGAGAGCCGCACGTTCCACGTCCTGGCGGATCGGGGGCGGGCTGTGCCGCATGTGGATCCCCAGGGGCGTGCGCTCCACATCAGCTGTGGTGCCGCGCTGCTGAATCTGCGTGCTTCCGCAGCCCGTGCCGGCTGGGACGCCAAGGCGATGTTGCTGCCCGCGCCCGCGGATGCCGATCTGCTGGCCACGGTGCAACTGCTCTTTCCGCTCCAGGCCGATGAAGGCCTTGCCAGGCTGTATCCCGCGATCAACAGCAGGCACACCAGCCGGTTCCCCTTCGAGGAGACGGACATTCCCCCAGCCGTGCAGAGCGCTCTTCAGGAGGCCGCTGCATCGGAAGGGGCCCGTCTGCAGTTCCTCAGTTCAGCGCATCTGGACACCGTGCTGGAACTCGTCGAGGAAGGAGAGAGTCTTGACCTCTGGGATTCGGGTGTGCAGGAGGACCTGGCGCGCTGGACCCGTACCGACGCGCAGGCCGAGGCGACGGGAGAGGGAATTCCGCAGTACGCCTTCGGCCCGCGGAAACGAAGCGGCCGTGCTGCGCTGCGTGACTTCGCGGGCCACGGCACCGTGGCCGATAGAGACACCGCGGACTTCGAGACCTCGCCCAATCTGGCCCTGCTGAGCACGGCCGAGGACCGGCCGACAGAGTGGGTGCGTGCCGGTCAGGCCCTGGAGCGCGTCCTACTGCTGGCCACACTCGAGGGTCTGTCCAGTTCCTTCGCCACGCAGCCGGTGGAGCGGTCCGAACTGCGGTGGGCACTGCGCGATCCGGTACACGGAGTTGGAGCAGTGCAGATGGTGCTACGGCTCGGCTACGGCCCCCCGGGCCATGCAACACCCCGACGCCCCGTGTGGGAGGTGCTCGACATCGGAGTGTGATCGGAAGCGCGTGTGGTCGAGTGTTCGCCGATCTGGACAGAAGATTCCGCCTGTGGTGCTGACTGATGCCGAGCGCGGGTGATGTTGCAGTCGTATGTGTGTCGTCCTTCAAGTGCCCAGTCGCTGACCCTGCGGTAACGGATCGTGAGCCTCCACCCCCCTTGGCGGCGAGTTCGTGCCGGTCCTGCAGCCCGACGGACTGGCCTGCCCCACGCCAGCAGCAGTGTTAGGCGGAACGCAGGTCGCTCGGGACGCGGCGGGTTGAGATGCCGTCCTGCCGCTGGACAGGGAGCGCGTAACCGGGGCACCGGATGCTCTTGCATCCGGATGAAGCGTCCCTGCCAGGTGTGGTGCCAGACCGCAGGGGTGCGGCGCTGACCGAGAGCACGCCGGCGGCGTTGTCGCCACGCAGAGTGCGTGTAGTAGCCGGGGAACGTCTCGGAGTCAGCTGCGTGCAGTCCCGGACGGGTCCCGCGGCCACCTCTCGGCGATCCGCGCGCCCTGGCCGGGCTCGAATGTCGCGACGGCAGGCCAGCCCGCTCGGGCACGTTGTATCCACTCAGTGGCTTCTTGATCCCTCGCCGCTCACGGCGGCTTTGCCGGCATGCGTGCCGGATGCGATGAACCCACACTGGCCTTACGGAGTTCCGGTTGGGATGGGCTGATTCTCTGGGCTTCCCCGCGCGGATCTCGAAACTCGAAGGAGATGGCCATGACCACTGCACGAGAGATCATGCACTCCGGTGCCACCTGCATCCAGGAGCATGAAACGCTGGAGGCCGCGGCCCGCAGGATGAAGGAGCTGGACGTCGGAGCCCTCCCGATCTGCGGCCCGGACGACCGGCTCCACGGGATCGTCACCGACCGTGACATCGTGGTGAAGTGTCTGGCCAAGGGCAAGGACCCGAAGACCATGACCGCGGGCCAGCTCGAGCAGGGCAAGCCGATCACGATTGACGCCGAGGCCGACACGGACCAGGTCCTGCGGGCCATGGAGGAGCACAAGATCCGGCGGCTGCCGGTCATCGAGAACCGTCGTCTGGTGGGCATGATCAGCGAGGCGGACCTCGCACGTCGTCTGCCGGAGGATCAGGTGGGGCACTTCGTCGAGGTTGTCTGCGCGGCGAAGTGAGTTCGGCCGGGCCCGTGCCGACCACGGCCGTCACTGGAAGGCGGCGTGGATTTCGTGTTCTGTGGCGGCGTGGGAGACGACGAGGAGTTCGTCGCCGGGCTGGAGCCGCATCTCGGGGGCAGGAACGGTGGGTTGGCCTTCCCGGATGACGGTGGCGATGACGCTGCCTGTGGGGAGGGTGATCTCGGCGAGCGTGTGGCCTGCGGCGCGGGACTGCGGTGTGATGGCGGTTTCGATCACGTCCACGCCCGCTTTGCTCAGACGCAAGAGGGCCACGGTGTCGGTCGCGCCGGTGGCTTCCTCGATGAGGGAGATGAGGGGCGTGGCCGCGGGGACTGCGGTGTCGACGCCCCAGTTCTGGTCGAAGAGCCACGCGTTCTCCGCGTCGTTGACGCGTGCCGCGACGCGGGGAACGGCGAACTGCCGCTTGGCCAGCAGGCTGATGACGAGGTTGTCCTCATCGTTGCCGGTGGCGGCGATGACGAGGTCGGCGGTGAGTGCGCCCGCGTGTTCCAGGAAGGCGGGCTCGCAGGCGTCCCCGGCGACGAGGCGTACGGGAAGGTGGCCTTCGAGCTCAACGATGCGGTCTTCGTCGATGTCGACGAGGGTGACGTCGTTGCGGGCGGCGGCGAGAACCTGGGCGATCTGGGTGCCCAGGCGGCCGGCGCCGGCGATGAGGGCCTTCATGACCCGAGCTCCTTGTCCAGAAAGCCGCGCAGACGGCCGAGGGCGGTGGCGGCGACGGCGAAGGTGACCAGATCGCCGGGCTCTGCCGGGGTGCTGTGCGCGGGCACGAGGGAGCGGCCTGCGCGGGTGACCTCCACGACCCGGATTTCGCCGTCGACGTCGAACTCGGTCAGCCGCCGCCCGTTGAGGTAGGCGGGCAGCTCGGACCGGACCAGCAGGGTCTCGCCGTTGCCGAAGGTGAGTTCGGGGGTGAGGTGCCGGTGCAGCAGCATCTGGTGGATCTGGTGCACCGTCCAGCGGACGCTGGCGATGGTGGGGATGCCGAGATCGCGATAGATGTCGGCGCGGCGGGGGTCGTAGATGCGGGCGAGGACGATGGGGACACGGTAGGTCTCCTTGGCCGTCCGCGCGCTGACGATGTTGCTGTTGTCGCCCGAGGTGATGGCGACAAACGCGTCCGCTTGCTCGATTCCCGCCGCTGCCAGTACGGCGCGGCTGTACGCGTTGCCCTCGTGGAACCGGCCGGGAAAGTTGTCGGGCAGATGCCTGCGCGTCTTGGGACTGCGGTCGATGAGCCGTACGTCGTGGCCTTCGGTGACGAGCTGGACGGCGAGCGTGGATCCCACCCGCCCGCAGCCCGCGATGATCACTCTCATCCGCCTTCTCCCTTTGCGCTCGTCGGCCGACGCCGGCGCAGCCACCACTTTCGGGTCTCCTCCGCGGACAGCAGCAGTGCCCCGAAACCGGCGAGGACGGCCCAGTCGGCGGCGTCCAGCGGCGCGGTGTTGAAGAGAGCCTGCAGCGGGGGCAGATAGCTGATGGCCGCCATCAGGGTGATGCCGAAGCATCCGGCGGCGATCAGCCACGGGTTGGACAGCAGCCCGATGCGGAACACGCTCTGCCGGTCGGTGCGCACCGCCAGCGCGTTGAAGAACTGGCTGAGCACGATCCCTGCCTGGACCATGGTGATCGCCTCGCGGTAGACGGGGTCGTCCTCGGTGAAGTCGGAGTAGGGGATTCCGGAGGCGTGGATGTGCCAGAAGAACACGGCGGTCACGCCGAGGGCCTGGATGCCGCCCAGGAACAGGATGCGTCGCATCACGGCGGTGGAGAAAAGCCGTTCGCGCCGGGATCGCGGCGGCCGGTCCATGACGTCGGGCTCGGGCGGCTCGGCGCCGAGCGCCAAGGCGGGCAGGACGTCGGAGCCGAGGTCGATCGCGAGGATCTGTACGGCGGTGATCGGCACCAGTGGGAACCCCGCGAACGTCGCGGCCACGATCGGCACGAGCTCTCCGATGTTGCTGCTGAAGACGTAGACGAGGAACCTGCGGATGTTCTGGTAGACCGACCGGCCGAGCCGCACCGCCACAGCGATGGAGGCAAAGGAGTCGTCCAGCAGCACCATCACTGCGGCTTCCCTGGCGACGTCCGTGCCGGAGGCGCCCATCGCGACGCCGATGTCCGCGTGCTTGAGGGCCGGGGCGTCGTTGGCGCCGTCGCCGGTGACCGCGACGACCTCACCGCTCCGCTGCAGAGTGGTGACCACCCGCATCTTGTGTTCGGGGCTGACCCGGCACAGCAGCAGCTCGCCCGAGGCGGCGAGCAGCGCGTCAAGGTCGTCGTCGTCGAGCGTGTCCAGCCGGGTGCCGGTCAGGACGACGGGCGCGGGCTGCCGCACGATCCCGACGCGGCGGGCGACGGCCTCCGCGGTCAGCGGATGGTCGCCGGTGACCATGACGATGCGGATCCCGGCCCGCCGGCAGGCGTCGACGGCGTCACTGACTTCCGGCCGCGGCGGGTCGAGCATGCCGGCCAGGCCCAGGAACGTAAGCCCCGATTCGACCTCGTCCCGGACTGCTCGGGAGTCGGCCAGGGGGCGCGATGCCGCCGCCAGTACGCGTAGCCCTTGGGAGGCCAGCTTGTCGTTGGCGGTGGTCACCGCGGCGCGAAGTTCGTCGGTCAGCGGCTGCCGCTCACCCCTCCAGTCGATGGTGGTGCAGCGGGCGAGGAGCTCCTGCGGTGCGCCTTTGACGTAGGCGCTGTACCCGTCGGAGGTCTTGTGCACGGTGCTCATCAGCTTGCGGGCCGAGTCGAAGGGGTATTCCGCCACCCGTGGCGCGGCCGCTTCCTCGGCGGCCAGGTCCAGCCCGGCCTTCGCCGCGGCGACGAGCAGCGCCCCCTCGGTGGTGTCGCCGAGCACCCGCCAGCCCTCGCGGTCCGACTGGAGGCGCCCCCCAGCGTCGATCTCTCTGGGCCTGACAGCCCGGGAGGTGCCCCCAGGGGGAGGGACCAGCCGGGCGTTGCAGCACAGTCCCGCCGCGTGGAGCAGTTCGCGCCCCGGCCCAGGATCGGCCACTTCGCCGACCGGCGCGTACCCCACGCCGGACACTGCATGTGACACGCCGCCGGCCCACACCTGGACGACGGTCATCTCCGCCCGGGTGAGTGTCCCGGTCTTGTCCGTGCACACGACGGTGGTGGAGCCGAGCGCCTCGACCGCCAGCAGTTGCTTGACCAGCGCATGCCGTCGGGCCATGCGTCGTACGCCGATCGCCAGCGACACCGACAGCGTCGCGGGCAGTCCTTCGGGCACGAGTGCGACCATGACCCCGAGGGCGAACACGAAGGTCTCGACGAACGGCTGCCCGGTGGGCAGGCGCACGGCGAACAGGGCAGCTCCGATCGCCAGCGCCGTGCCCGCCACCCGGCGGGCCATCAAGGCGACCTGGCGCTGCAGCGGGGTCTTCTGCCGCGGTGCCGCTGCGGCGAGCCGGAAGATGCGTCCGAACTCCGTTGCCGCACCGGTGGCGAACACCACGGCCTTTCCGGAGCCCGCGACGACATCGGTGCCCATGAAGACGCAGTTACGGGCCTGAAGCACCGGCCCGGCCGCCACCGGTTCACCGGTCCGCCCGACGGCGTCGCTCTCCCCGGTCAGGGCCGCGTTGTTCACCGAGACCTCGTGCGCCTCGGTGAGGCGGCAGTCCGCCGACACCGCGTCCCCGGCTTCCAGGACGACGACGTCTCCCGGCACCAGGTCACGCGCGGGCAGCTCCTGCCGCTCCCCGTCGCGGAGCACCCGGCAGGTGTGCGGCACCATCGCCTGCAGCGATTGTGCCGTCCGCTCGGCCGAGTACTCCTGTGCGAAGCCGATGGCGGCGTTCAGCACCACGACGCCCAGAATCGCCACGGCCAGCTGCAACGTGCCCGCCTCATGGGGATCCTGAAGGCTGTAGGCCAGGAACGTGATCGCCGACGCGACGAGCAGTACGACGGCGAAGAGATCGGTGAACTGTCCTGCGAGGTCGCGCCACAGTCCCGTCCGCCCTGCTGGCGGCAGCTCGTTGGGCCCGAACCGGTTCCGTCGCGCCGCCACTTCCGCTGACGTCAGTCCTCTCAGAGAGGTGTTCAGGGCGGTGAAGACGTCCCCGGTCGGCAGGGTCTGCACCGCAGGCCCGTGGGTCCCGCCCGGGGTGGCCGGCCTGCGTCCCCCGTCACCGGACGTCAGCACGGGGATTCCGGTACCCATCGTCGGCCACCTTCGCGGGACACGGTCATGGCGCGGCAAAGCGTACCGCGGTGACCTTGTACTCGGGGCAGGAGGTGACGGTGTCCGCGTGGTCGGAGGTGAGGCGGTTCACTCCGCTCGCCGGGAAGTGGAAGGAGCAGAAGACCTGCCCGGGCGCTGTCTGTTCGCTGATGCGGGCGGTGAGCCGGGCCTGGCCGTGCCGGCTTTCCACGATGACCGGCGTGCCGTCCCGCACGTCGTACCGGACCGCGTCGTCGGGATGGAGGTCGAGAAAGTCGACCGGATCGAGGGCGAGGTCGCCGCCGCGTCGGGTCATGCTGCCGGAGTTGTAGTGGGCCCAGCGCCGCCCGGTGACCAGGACCAGCGGATAGTCGTCGTCGGGCTGTTCACCTGGCGGGAGATAGGGGGCTGCGGCAAGGTGGGCCCGACCGTCCGGCGTGGCGAACCTCTCTGCGTACAGCTTGGCTTCTCCCGGGCGGCCGTGGTCCCGGCAGGGCCACGGGATCGCGCCCTCCCGGTCCAGGCGGTCGTGGGAGAGGCCGGCGAAGACGGGCGCGACCCGTCCGCACTCGGCCAGGGCGTCGGCAGGTGTCGGGCAGCCCAGGTCGATTCCCATCACCGCGGCGAGGGCGCGGACGGCGTCGAAGTCGCTCCGGGTCGCTCCTGGCGGGGGCACAGCGGGCCGGACCCGCTGGAAGCGTCGGTCGAAGTTGACGAAGGTGCCGTCCTTCTCCAGCCAGGAAGTGACCGGCAGCACGATGTCGGCGTGGCGGGCGGTCTCGGACAGGAACAGCTCATTGCAGACGACGAGCGGGCACGTGTCGAGGGCCTGGACCACCTTGTTGGTGTCGGGGTCGGTGGCGCAGACGTCCTCGCCGATGACCCACAGCGCCCGCAGATCCCCGGCGCGCGCCGCGGCGAACATGTCCGGGATCCGCAGGCCGGGGCGGTCCGGAACAGGTACGCCCCACACTGCCTCGGCCCGGGCTCGTACGGCCGGGTCGGTCACTTTCCCGTAGCCGGGCAGGAGGTCGGGCAGTGCGCCCATGTCGGAGGCGCCCTGGACGTTGTTCTGGCCGCGCAGCGGGTTGACCCCGTAGCCACGGTCGGTGCCCACGGCGCCGCGCAGGATCGCCAGGTTGGCCAGCGACCGCACCCCGTCTGTGCCGTGCAGGTGCTCGGTGACGCCCAGACCGTAGACGATCGCCGGGTGTTCGGCCCGCCCGTACAGGCGGGCGGCGGCGACCAGGTCGGCGGAGGGGACGCCGGTGATGTCCGCGACCCGGGCGGGCGGGTAGTCGTCCAGCAGCTCGGTGAGCTCCGGCAGGCCGGTGGCCCGCTCGCGCAGGAACTCCTCGTCGGTCAGTCCTTCGGCGAGCAGCACGTGCGCGAGCCCGTGGAAGAGGGCGACGTTGGTGCCGGGGCGGGGCCGCAGATGCACATCGGCATGGAGGGCGAGGCCGACGGCTCGGGGGTCGGCGACGACCAGCTTGGCCCCGTGCAGCACGCGCCGAAGCAGTCGCGCTCCGACCACCGGGTGGGCCTCGACGGGGTTGGCGCCGACCACCAGCAGGCAGTCGGACCGCTCCACGTCGTCGAAGCTGTCGGTGCCGCCGGACAGGCCGAAGGAAGCGGTCAGACCCGCGGCGGACGGCGAGTGGCACAGGCGCGAGCAGTTGTCCACGTTGTTCGTGCCGATGACGACCCGCATGAACTTCTGGACGAGGTAGTTCTCCTCGTTGGTGGCGCGGGCCGAGGAGATCGCCGCCACGGCGTCCGCGCCGTCGGCGTCGACGGCTTCGCGCAGCCCACGGGCGACATGGCCGAGTGCCTCGTCCCAGCCGACCGGCTCCAGGCGGCCCTCGCGTCGTATCAGCGGCTGGGTGAGCCGTTCGGGGGAGGTGAGGTATCCGTGGGCGAAGCGCCCCTTGACGCATGTATGCCCCTGGTTGACCGGGCCGTCCCGGGCGGGCAGTACCGCCGTGACTTCGCCGTCGCGGGAGACGACGTCCAGTGCACACCCCACGCCGCAGTAGCCGCAGGTGGTGCGTGTTACGGCCGCCGGGCGGCGGGCGGAGGTGAGCCCCCGTCCCGGGCCGGGCTCGGTGATCGCACCCGTGGGGCAGGTGTCGACGCAGCCTCCGCACGCCACACAGTCGGACTCGGCCCAGGGCCCGCCGGTCCCCGGGGCCACAACGGTGTCGGCGCCCCGGCCGACCAGGGTGAGGGCGAAGGTGCCCTGTACCTCGGCGCACATGCGGACACACCGGCCGCAGGCGATGCACAGGTCCCGGTCGAGGTGGACGTACGGGTGGGAGTCGTCACCGCCCCGGCCTCCGGCGCCGCGAGCCGCCTCGGGGCCGATGCCCATCGACCGGCAGACATGTGCGAGCTCGCTGGGGTTGTCGTCGGCGAGGGCACGGGACGGCAGGGCGGAGACGATGACCTCCACCGCGTCCCGGCGCAGGGCCCGCAGATCACCGGTGGCGGTTTCGACCCGGGTTCCCGATGCGGCCGGGGTGACGCAGGCGGCCGCGATCTGCCCGTTGGCGCGTACGAGACACGTGCGGCAGGAACCGGCTGGGCTGAGCCGGTCGTCGGAGCAGAGTGCGGGCAGCTCGACGCCAGCCGCCCGCACCGCCGTGAGCAGCGAAGCCCCCGCGGGCACGGCGACACCCGAGCCGTCGACTTCGATCTCGATCCGGGTCATGCTGCCCATCCCGCCAGTCGGTCCCCGTAGGCGTGGGCGAGGCTGCGTACGGCGGGTGGGATCCGCCGTCCGAAGGCGCACAGGCTCGCCTTGGCCAGGACACGTGCCAGCCGTTCCCACTCCTCACCCGGTGGGGCATCGGTGGACGCCAGTTCCAGGCCGCGCCGCGAACCCACGCGGCAGGGCGAGCACGCGCCGCAGCTTTCCGCGGCGGCGAACTGCCACACGTGCCGCAGCACGTCCTGCGGTGCCACGCGCCGGTCGAAGGCGACGAGACCGGCGTGGCCGAGGGCCGCGCCTTGGGCATCGAGGGCGGCAGCGGTCAGCGGTACGTCCAGCGCGTCGGGGGCGAGGAAGCCGCCCAGCGGCCCGCCGACCTGAAGCACGGCCAACTCGGCCCCGCCCTTCAGACCGCCGCCCAGCTCGGTGACGATCCGCTCCACCGGGGTGCCGAGCTCGACCTCGTACGCGCCGGGCCGCGCGAACCGCTCCGACAGGCAGACCAGCTTCGTCCCGGTCTCGTCGGCGGTTCCCCGCCGGGCGTACGCCTCACCGCCCCGGAAGACGATCCAGGGCACGGCCGCCAGGGTCTCGACGTTGTTCACCACCGTCGGCGCACCCCACAGCCCGCGCTGGGTCGGGTACGGCGGGCGCGGCCTTGCACAGCCCCGGTCTCCCTCCAGGCTCGCGATCAGGGCTGTCTCCTCACCCGCGACATACGACCCGGCGCCCTCCACCACCGTGACTTCCAGGGCCGTGGCCGTGCCGTGCGCGGACGGCCCGAAGTGCCCGTCGGCGTACGCCTGCCCGACCGCTTCCCGCATCCGCGCCAGCGCACGCGGATACTCCGAGCGCACCAGCACCACGCCCCGCCGGGCCCCGCACGCGAAGCAGGCCAGGGCCAAGCCCTCCAGCACCCGCTCCGGGTCCGCCTCCATCAGCAGCCGGTCGGCGTAGGAGCCGGGATCTCCCTCGTCTCCGTTGACCACCACCACAGTGCCTGGTGCCTGGCCGACCGCCTCCCACTTCGCAGCCACCCGGAAGCCCGCCCCGCCCCGCCCCCGCAGCCCAGATGCCGCCACCTCCCGCTGGACCTCGTCAGGAGTGCCTGCCGTCACCATCCGCGGCCACACCTGCCACGCGGGCTCACCAGCCACCACGCCCCCCAGCAGCACCGGGTCGCCCGTGTCGTCGGCCGCCGGGATTTCAGGCGCCCGAGGGGGCTCGCGCCCGGCGAGCTGATCGGCCAGCGTCGGGCCCGTGCAGGGTCTGTCCCCGTCGAGCGCGGCGGGGCCCGTGTAGCAGTAGCCCAGACAGCGGACGGCCTGCAGCGACGTCTCGCCGTCCGGTGAGACTGTGCCCGCGCTAACGCCCAGCTCGCGCTCCGCGTCGGCGAGATGCCGTCCACCCTGGGCGGAGAAGCACGCCGTCGCCGCACAGACCCGGAGGTGACGGCTGCCGTGCGGGGTGGTGAGGTCCGCGTAGTAGCCAGCCGGTCCGAGCGCGGCGGCAGCGGGCAGGCCGATATCGGAGGCGACAGCCGGAGCCCAGATCTCGGGGCTGTCCGCAGTCTCCGCCCTGGCCTCGGCCAGGGCCTCGATCAGCTGGTATCCCGGCCGCCCACGCCGGTCGGCCAGGGCCCGAAACGCGTCGAAACGGTCCGCAGGACCCACGGGAGCCATGACCTCATCGTGGAGGCCGCCGGACCATGCCGCATCCCGACGTAGGCCTGTGCGGGCGGCAGCGGACCCCTCGGTGGTCGGCAGCCGCAGCACGGGGCTTCGCCGGGCTCTGGTGGGGCCAACGGACGAGGCTCCTGCCGCTCTCGGCCCCGTCAAGTCCGCGCCAGGGGTGACCGGTCCAGGAGCAGGATGCCGGTCACGGCGGTGGCCGCTCCCAGCGCCTGTACGGTCAGCGCCCAGGTGGACGTGGCGAGCTGCTCGCTGAAGATGGCCACGCCGATCACCACGGCGCCGACCGGTTCCAGGGTGTCGATGATCGGCAGACTGATGGCCAGGGAGCCCGCCTGGTAGGAGCTCTGGGACAGGATCAGGCCCGTCATACCGACGACGATCAGCGAATACGGCTCCCAGTGGAACAGCGCGCCCAGGCCGTCGGCCCGGAACCGCCCGGCCGCGCTCTTGGTCAGGCTGTCGAGCAGCGCGAACAACAGTGCGGCACAGATCGCGTACATGGCCGTCCGCGTGGGCGCCCGGCTTCTCACCCCCGCCGGCACCAGAAGGGCCACCGCGCCACCGATGACCGCGAGCACCGGCAGCCAGTCACTCGGCGCCGGGACCGCTGTCCCTGCGTGGCCGGGCGGCAGCACCATCAGGAACATGGCCACACCCCCCGCCGCACAGACGATGCCGGTCGCCTCCGAGCGAGTCAGGGGCATTCCGCGGCGCCAGGCGAGCAGCGGCAGAGCGAAGACGAGATCGGTGGCCGCCAGGGGCTGGACCAGGACGAGTGGGCCGAATGCCAGTGCGAGGCCCAGCAGCACGTAGGAGGAGATGACCAGACCCATACCCGCCAGCCACTTCGGACGGCGGGCCAGGTCGAGCAGCAGCCGAAGCCGCAGCGATTCACGCGCGGGCGCCTCGCGCGCTGCCCGCTGCTGAACCACCGAGCCGACACCGAAGCAGACGGCGGACAGCAGGGCGGCCACCACCGCGACGGCGGTGATCATGTAGCAACCATCCCCACACGAGCGACGATGAGCGCATCCGACACGCGACGGCCGGGGAACCTGACCGCGCCGGCGAGGCCGGACGCCGACAGGAGCACCACACCCCCCTCTCGGGGACGGTCAGTCATGGGCGACGACGGCGACGGGCGAGGAGCAATGGTGGATCACGGCATGAGTGACGGACCCGATGTGTGCGCCCAGGGGCGACCTGCGGATGCTCCGGCCGACCACCACCAGTTCCGCGCCGGCCGCCTCGCGAACCAGCTGATGCGACGGCCCGCCGATGGGCGATCGCTCGACCACTTCCACCGAGGGGAACTTCTGCCGCCAGGGCATCAGGATGTCCGTGAGGCGCCGTGCGACGTCCTGGCTCATCGCCCGCTCGGCTGCCTCGAGTGCGGAGGCGTCCCGGACGACCGGCGGAATCGACCAGCCGTACACCGCCCGCAGGCGGCCGCCACGCCGTGCGGCCTCGTCGAACGCGAAGTCCAGGAGCAGGTCGCAGGACTGGTGGATGTCCACGCCGACCACTACGCCGCCAGAGGGACCTCCCGGAGCGGCGTCGGTCCGCGCGCTCGGCTGTCCCGTCCCCCGTACGAGCACGACCGGCCGCTCGGTGGCGACGATCGTCTCCATGCCGACGGAGCCGAGGAGGAAGCCCATGACGCCACTCAGGCCACGGGAACCGAGCACCAGCAGATCGGCCTCGGCCGCCTCGATCGACAGAGCGGCGGCAGGCCGCCCGGACAACCGCCGTGCGCTGATCTCCAGGGAGGGATACCCCCGCTGCAGTTGTTGCGCGGTGGCGGCCAGGAGCTCGTCGGCCCACCGGCGCTGCGCATCGGGGCCGGCGACCGGAATGGCCGCCGAGGTGGGCCACTCGTCCGCGTGCACGAGACGCAGCGGCACTCCGCGCAGCAGCGCCTCTCGAGCCGCCCATTCGGCGGCGGCGGCGCTCTCGGGAGACCCGTCCAGGCCGACGGTCACATGGTGGGGCATCGGGCGGACCTCCTCTTGGCCGTGCCGTGCGCGTGACACCGCTTTCGGCCTCCTGGCTCAGCGGCCACAGCGACCGGGCCCCATGGCCGGGAATGCCTTCAGGCGGCGGCCCGCCATCGATCACCGGCTTCTTCCGCCTCGCGGAATTCCCTGATTTTCACCATTCATCAGGTATTGCCCATGTTCAACCTATCGAACCTGATTGCTCGGCTTCACGGCTCCGAAACAGGCCCCTCTCCGCGACGGACAGGCATCGACGACCAGCACCCGTACAGCAGGCCAGGTGCCAGCGTGCCCGTGGTGCAGCGGAACGTGAGGAGCAGCTCGCGCCGCCGGGCGGCGAGGCGGCGGACCCGGGAGGCGTCCACCAGACGGATGGCCGTGTAGGCGCGTGGCCACCACGGCCGCGGCGGCCACGTGATGCCTCCGCTGAGGTGCCGGTCCACGGACGAACGGCTCCATGCACGGGGCCACTCGAGTCCTGCCACGGCGGCCTCCCCTGGGTAGGGTGCAAAGTGAGCGGTGGAGGCAGCCGACGGCTTCCGCCACGTGGGATGCAGACCGGTGAAGAACCATGACATCTGCCAGTGACGTACTCCCGATCGTCCTCGGCGTCGACGCCGTGAACCCGGCGGACGCCGCTCTGGAGTGGGCGACCGACGAGGCCGCCCGCCGTGGGGTCCCCCTGCGATTGGTCCACGCGGTGATGCCCGTGACCCATCGTGTGCGTGGAGTGGAGGACACCGCCCATCACAAAGCCTTGCGTCAACTGGGGGACGAGGCGCTCGACAAGGCCATGGCCCGGGCCCGTGAACAGCAGCCGGGCCTTGAGGTGACGACGTTCATCACGGACGCCACTCCGGCGCAGGCCTTGGTACGGCAGTCCGCGCACGCGGGACTTGTGGTGCTCGGCTCACGCCAGCTGGGACGGCTGGCTGAAGTGCTCAGCGCCGCCTCCACGACCGTCCCGGTGAGTGCGAACGCAGCCTGCCCTGTGGCCGTGGTGCCGGAAGCCGAGCGCACCGTGGAGGATCCGCCGTACCTCGTGGTCGGGGTGGACGGCAGTTCGTCGGCCGACGCCGCCCTGGACCATGCCCTGGAAGCCGCTGCCTTGCGCGGTGCCTCGGTACGCGCGGTGTCGGTGTGGCAGCGCCCGCTGGTGGGATTCCTGGACGAGCAGACAGCGCTCGAGTCGTGCCACAGGCAGCTGCATGAAGCGACCGCGGGCCGGTCCGGCGCCCACCGAGACGTGCCGCTGAGCCATACGGTGCTGCGGGGGCATCCGGTCGAGGCACTGGCACAGGCTGCCGAGCACGCGCTCGCCGTGGTCGTCGGCCGCCGTGGCCGGGAGGGCTTCAGCGGCATGCGACTCGGCTCCGTTCCGCAGGGCCTGCTGCACAGGGCCGCCTGCCCCGTGGTCAGCGTGCCCCCATCGGCCCACGAGGACAGTTGAGACCCGGCAGCAGGAGACTGAGAGGGCAGGGCCGCCTCGGCCGGAGTGAGTTGAGGAGCCGACCATGACTGAGCGCGAGAAGTTCTCGGCTGGAGCCGAAGCCCGTCGCGCGGCTCCGGGCAGGATGCCCAGGCCCGACGCGCCCCGGCGCGAGGAACTGCTGCTGCGATACCTCGGCGCGGTGGCATCGGTGTCCGCGAAACAGGCTGCCACACGGCACCCTAGGGCCTCCGGGGCAGTCCCCGCCGAGCGAGCGATCGAGGCCGCTGCGGCCGGCGCTGAACCCGAGCCTTTGCTGGTCCGTGAGGTCATGGACGTCCCGGCCGCATCGGTGCGCGGAGATGTGCCGTTCCTGGACATCGTCCGAAGTCTGACCCGTGAACACGTCGGGTGCCTGCCGGTGGTCGACGCCGAGGACCATGTGCTCGGTGTGGTGTCGGAGTCCGATCTGCTGGCCAAGGCTGCCGTGGAGGCGTCGGGACACCGTCCGGGCGCGATCGGACGGTTGAGGGAACGGCGGCTGCACGACAAAGCACGTGCCGAGACCGCGGAGGAGCTGATGACCACCCCGGCCGTCACTGCGTACCCCGGCCAAACGGTCGCCGAAGCGGCCTGGCTGGTGTCCCTGTCCCGTCTCAAGCGCCTGCCGGTGACGGACCACGACGGGCGTCTCGTCGGTGTGGTGCATAGGAACGCCCTGCTCAGTGCCTTGATACGTGACGACGCGAAAATCCGTGAGGAGATCGAGTCCAGGATCCTCGCCAAGCACTTCCCGGCGGCCCTGAGCACCGTGGAGGTCACGGTACGCAACGGCGTGGTCGACCTCAGCGGCCGGATCGCGGAGGCCGATGTCCCGCGGCTCCTTGCGCAGATCAAGGACATCGACGACGTGACCGAAGTGATTGACCGACTCAGTGGCAGTGGCGCGTGAGAGTGTCACCAGGGCGAGGCACGGGGTGAGTTCGTAGGCATCGCATGCGAGCGTCTGCGACGGCCTGGCGGCGAGGGCTCGACGTCCTCACCGCGGCACAGGACGGCGTGTACGAATCCCTCGACGGCGGCAAGAGGTTCAGCGAATGCCTGCCCGTGTCCGCCACGGAAGGGCACTGAACGCCGGGGAATGCGCATCGGACTCTGTTCGACGCCGAGACCGCTGAGGGCTCTGCGCGCAAGGTCTATACGAAGAGCTGGAAGAACGGAGGGAAAGTCCCCAGGATCCCCAGGGCGATGAGCACCAGGCCGAGGACGAGGGCACGTACGGTCTCGTACGGCTTGTCGCGCAGGACGGTGTGCAGGACGCCCCAGGCCAGGAGCCACACCACGACGGCCAGGGTGGTCTTGCCCGACAAGGGACCGACCGCGTTGTTCCAGTTCAATCCGTCCGATACGCCCGTGCTGGCCTCGGCCAGCGTGGTGAGCAGGCCGAGCACAGCGGCTCCGACACCTGCGGCGATGATCGCCGCCGAAATCGGGCCCTCTGCCTTTTCGCTGCGGGGGAAGTCATCTTCCGCTCCGCCTCCGGACGGTGTCGCCGCGTTCTTGGCTTCCATGTCCGCGGCCTCCTTTCAGGGCCTGGTCATTTGACGGGTTCCACCTTGGTGATGAAGGCGCCCAACGCCCCCGCCACCGCCGCGAAGGCGAAGGCGAGAATGAACAAGGTGATGGTGGTGTGGCGGACCCGGTTGTGCCGGATCAGGCCGGGCCCGTAGTACCAGACGATGAAGACGACGGCGGTGGCCAGCATCGGACTGAGCCAGGCGATGTGCTCCTTCCACTCCATGCCGAATTCATGCCAGTCCGCCGTATCGGGATCGGCGAGCAGTTGCGACCGGGCGCTTTCCGGAACCTTCTCCCGGTACCACGGGTAGACGACCCAGGTGCCGGTGATCACGGTGGCCCAGGCCGCCACTGCCATCGCCGTGACCCCGATCCGGACCCGCCGCATTCGCTCCACCACGCCCTCGCGGGTCATCAGCGCGGGCTTGAGGCTGTACAGCTCGGCAAGCCCACCGGCGAAGGCGAGCAGGAAGGCAGCGCCGAGGATCATGCCGTGGACCAGGGTCCACCACTCACGCTCAGTGAAGTTCACGGCCAGTCTCCTGTTCAGCTTTTGCAACCGGCGGTGCCGCTGGTACGTCTCTCCACGGCATAGTCGAAATGGAGCTGTTTAAGCAAGAAAAGGATCATTTGTGACGTTATCACGGCAGTTGACCTCTGCGGTGCGGGCGCGCCGCGACCACCGTGAAGGGAGGCGGGCCGCTGTTGCGCCACGCCGATCGGCTCCCGGAGGGAGGTCGCCGGTGCCCGCATATCCTCTCGACGGCAAGACCGTGACGACCCTCGTCAGCGACGCCGCGGCCGCACCGTCCATGCACAACGCGCAGCCGTGGAAGTTCCCCTACCTCCGCGGCACCCGCACTTTCCACGTCCGCTCGGACCCCGAGGGGACCATTCCCCATGCCGCCCCCACCACCCGGGCCCTCCACATCGGATGCGGCGCGGCCCTGTTCAACGTGCAGTCGCCGCCGCGCACGCGGGTTGGGAGCCCACCACTCGGCTGCAGCCGTCGCGACGGTGGAGCTGACCGATCCCGTACGTGCCCGGAGACCGAGCTCGCCCCACCGCACCCCGCCATCCGCCGTCGGCACACCAGCCGCTATCCGTTCTCGGACGAGGACATACCCCAGGCCGTACAGGACGCCCTGCGCGGCGCTGCCTGTGGGAAGGAGCGCGGCTGCTCTTTCCCTCCGAATGGCACGTGGAATCCGTGCTGGACTTGGTGCACGACGCCGAGGGACGCGACCTCGCTGGACCCGGGCCAGCTCGAGGACCTCGTCCGCTGGACCCGTATCGGGCCCGACAGCGCCGCCACATCGGCCGACGGAATCCCCGACAACGCCTTCGGCCCGCGCAAGCGGGACGGAAAGGCCCCGGTGCGCGACCTCGCGGGCCGGGCACGCCGTGCCCGGCCCGCGAGGTCGCCACATTCGAGAGCAAGCCGCATCTTGCCTTGCTGGACCGGCGACCGGCCGGAGGATTGGCTGACGGCGGGACAGGCGATGGAGCGCGTCCTGCTCGAAGCAACCCTGGACGGGCTGGCGACCTCGCTCACGTCCCACGCCCTGGAATGGCCGGAACTGCGCTGGCCTGTACGCGATCCTCAGTCGGCGATGGGATTTGTGCAGATGGTTGCTGCGTCTGGGTTACGGCAAGCAGGGCTTGGTGACACCACGCCGCCCGGTGGAAGACGTGCTCGACATCGAGCCGTAGAAGAGCAATCGGACACCGTGCTTCGTCGTCAAGCGGCCTGGCGTCCCGCGGCGACGCGGGCTGCACCGGCCGGGCGCATGGTGGAGCGGAACAGCAGCGTCACAGCGAGGGCGAGACCCGCGAGCCAGAGCAGGGCGATCAACAGGCTCTGCGTCTCGTCGAAGCCAGGGGTCAGAGCCGCGTCGGTCAGGACGCGGCTCGCGCCGTAGCCGGGCAGGGCGTGGGCCCAGGCCGGCGGGGTGGGATGGAGCATGGGGCTCTGCTCGATGCCCACGTCGATGAAGGGCAGCAGGAAGGCGATCAGGACGCCGCCGACCCGGCCGAAGAGGGGACCGAGCAGTACCCCGATGAGGGCGTAGGTGAGGGCGATCAGGATGTTCGCCGCGAGGTACCAGCTCCACTGGCGGGCATCGAACACGGTCGCCGTCACCACCAGCGACGCGGCCGTGGCGACAAGCGCGCCCAGGGCGATCACGGTCAGCCTGGCGGTCAGCAGTGACAGCGGCCGGAAGCCGGCCAGGGCCAGGCGCCGGTCCCCGGCGCGCGCGTCGAGCACGGTGAACAGCCCCGCCAGCGTGGCGAGGGAGGCGATCGCGATGGGGGCCATGGTGCCGCCGTGGACGTCGGGCAGCCAGAATTCCCCCATCAGCGTCTGGTCGTTCTCGCGCACGCTGATCGTCGTTGACTCGTCGGGAGTGGTGGCCACCGCGAGCAGGACGAAGATCACGGGTACGGCGATCAGCAGGACCCACAGCACCCGGTTTCGGGCCGCTTCCCGCAGGCCCATGCGTATCCCGGTGGTCATCTGACCGCCCTGCCTGCGGGATCGGGCGGTTCGGCTGGTCGCGGCGATGACCGCCCACGCCGTGGCGAGCGCCGCGGTGGCCCACAGGAGGGCCCAGCCCAGGTCGCCGATCCGGCCGCCGTGCCCGGAGGGCAGGTCGACCATCCACAGGGTGACGAAGTGGGTGGGCAGAATCCGGGTGGCCGGGCGGTCTGTGGCGCCGAGGACGGGGCCGAAGAAGACGTCCAGGATCCACACGAACAGCACCAGCACTGTGCCGTTGACCGGGCTCTCGACGAGCGCGCCGATCAGGGCACCGATGGCCAGGTAGATCACCGCGTACATCAGGGTGCCTGCCACGACGCGGCCCGGCTCGCCGCCCATGCCGGTGCGGGCGGCCAGCGCCGTCAGTGCCGCCGCTGCGGCGAGCAGGGCGAGGGCGAGTCCGGTGACCATACGGGCGGTCACCAGGCGGGCGGGGGCGAGCCCGGCCTGCACCAGGCGGCGGTCTGCGGCGCGCGCCTCGCGGGTCTGGAAGTACATGCCGATCGCAGCGATGAATCCGGCCGCCCATCCGGCCGTCGCAGTCTGCACCGCGGGCCCGCCGGGACCGCCGAGCAGCTTGGCCGCGTCCGCCAGTGGGGCGGCGGCCACGACCACGAACACCACGGGTACGAGGACGAGAGTGAGCAGATTGACCGGGGTACGGGCCGCCTCGGTCAGGAAGCGGCGCACCAGCAGCCATGTCGTGGACACGGTCGTCATCGCGGCACCGCCCGCCCGTCGCGCAGCTCGACGATCCGGTCGAACCGCTCCTCGTCCATGACGAAGTGACTGATGATCAGCACCGCTCGGCCCTGCTTGCGCCGCTCGGCGACCTGGTCCCAGAACCTCAGGTAGGTGTCGAAGTCGAACCCGGCGTACGGCTCGTCCAGCAGCAGCACCTCCGGGTCGGCCAGCAGCGCCAGGCCCAAGTTCAGCTTGGAGAGGGTGCCGCCGGACAGGCGGTCGGTGCGCATGGCCGCATACCGCTCGAACCCCAGCGCCTCATATAGCTTCCCGCGAGCGCGGCGCTCCGCCTGGTCGGTCAAGCCGTAGGCGCGGCCGAACAGCTCGAAGTGTTCGTCGCAGGTGAGGCGTTCGTAGACAACTGGCTCCTGCGGGCAGTAGCCCAGCCGCCCACTGCGGGTCACCGAGCCGGCGTCGGCGGACAGGGCCCCGACCAGGACCTTCATCAGGGTGCTCTTGCCGGACCCGTTCTCCCCGACCAGGCCGACCACCTCGCCAGGGGCGAGCGCCAGGTCAACGCCTCGCAGCACCCGCACCCGCCGCTGGGCGGGCCACACACCACGCCGGTAGGTCTTCTCTATCCCGGCCGCCGCCAGCACCGACCGGTCGCCAGGTGGCCCGTCGTCACGACGGGCGCCAACTGCTGTCACGTGCCACCTCCCCGCATCGGATGACGTCGTCGGCCCTCACAGGCCGGGGGCTCCCCACAGCGGGAACCAACGGCTCAGATCCTGCTCGATGCGCAGGTCGTCCTTGACCACTGCCCTGACCTGGAGTTCCAGCGGGTTGTCGCGTTTATGGCCGGGCAGCGGAGCGAAGGGGTAGAAGGTGCCGCGCTTGTAGAGGTAGACCAGTGCCATGGGGCGCAGCTCGGCGTCGCAGAAGGACACCAGGGAACAGAGTAGTTGTGGTCCGAAGCCGCCGTCCTGCAGAGCGGTGTTCACCGCGTGCAGATCCCCCACCAGCGCGGGCAGGCTGTCGGGATCGCGGCGGGAGAGCAGCCATGAGTACCCGAAGTCGTCACGGCTGAACTCCACGGGCGCACCCGCCCGTTCGGAGTCCGCGTCCAGCAGGGCCCTTACCTCCTGCTGGACTTGGGCGAATGCCCCGCCCTCGATGGAGGCGAAGCACACCGAGCCGGCTCCGGTCGGGGTGAAGCCGATGGCCGCCTGGAGCGTGATCGCCGCCGATGGCAGGCCGAAGAGCTGGTCCAGGTCGGGCTTGACCGGCTTGGACCGGCCGAGCAGGGAATCCAGGAAACCCACGGGGGCCTCAACTCCTTCTCATAGCGTCCGGCTGCCCGGTTCGCCCAGCTCGGCGGAGATCTCCGCGAGGGCCTCGAGGCGGCGTTCCAGGCTGGGGTGGGTGGAGAACAGGTTGGCCACCGCCGTGCCGGGTCCGAGGGCGGGGGTGAAGAAGAACGCGTTGAACGCTTGCGCGGTGCGCAGGTCCTCCGTCGGGATGCGGGCGATGTCCCCACTGACCTTGGTCAGGGCCGAGGCCAGGGCGGACGGCTTGCCCGTCAGCATGACTCCGGCGCGGTCGGCGGCCAGTTCGCGGTAGCGCGACAGCGCCCGGATGAGCAGGAAACTGAGCGCGTAGACGAGAGCGGAAACCGCCATGACTGCTACAAGTACGACGGCGGTGTTCTGGTCGCGCCGGCCCCCTCCGAACAGCTGGGAGTAGAAGGCGAAGCGGACGATAAGGCCGGCGATCACGCCCAGGAACGAGGCGATGGTGATCACCGCCACGTCACGGTGCGCGACATGGGAGAGCTCGTGGGCGAGAACGCCTTCGAGCTCCTCGGTCGTCAGGCGCCGCCGCAGTCCGGTGGTGACGCAGACGACGGCGTGGTCGGCGTTGCGGCCGGTGGCGAATGCGTTTGGCAGGTCCATGTCGGAGATGGCAACCCGGGGTTTGGGCATGTCCGCGGCGGCGCACAGCCGGTCGATCACGCCATGCAGTTGAGGTTGTTCATCAGCCGTGACCAGGCGGCCGTGCATCGCGTAAAGGGCGATCCGGTCGGAGAACCAGTACTGCGCACCCAGCAGCCCGGCAGCGATGACGACCACCAGGACCACGGACTTGAGCAGCACGATCAGCGCAGCAATGAATGCCACGTACACCAGCCCGAGCAGGAACATGGTGACCACCATGCGGGCGGTCAGCTGCCGATCGGGCTCAAAGCGGCTGCGCATCTCTCCTCACCCCGGGATCAGACCCTCGTCGGACAGTAGTTGTCGCACCTGCGTGAGGCTGGTGCCCTCATCGGGCAGCACCAGGTCGGACGGCGTGATCTTCTCGTCGGGCAGCGGCGTGCCCAGGCTGCGCACCGCGTCCAGCAGGGCCGACAGGGCAGAAGTGAACGCCGCCTCGTCGCCCGCGTCGGCAGCGGACTGCAGGGCCGAGTCCAGCTCGTTGAGCTGGTCCATGTGCTGCTCGGCGATCTCGTACTGGCCCTCACCGAGAATCCTCATGATCATGACGTCGCCTCCCGGTCCGACGTGCTCTTCGGGGCATCAGGGCCCTCCACCGCTGCCGGGGTGGCAGCGGATGGCAGCTGTGCCTTCATCCGGGCCAGCTCGATCTCCACATCCTGACCCGCACTCATGCGCTCAAGTTCGGCCTGGATGTCGTCCCGCCCGGCCGGCAGCGTGACGTCCTCCAACGCCCCGGAGGCGATCAGCTCATCGAGTGCACCGGCGCGGGCCTGCATCTGCTCGGTCTTGTCCTGGGCGCGCTGCATCGCCAGCCCCACATCACCCAGCTCCTCACCGATGCCGGTGACCGCCTCGGTGATCCGGGTCTGGGCCTCCGCCGCGGTGTAGGTGGCCTTGATCGTCTCCTTCTGGGTGCGGAACGAGTCGACCTTCGCCTCCAGGCGCTGTGCGGCCAGGGTCAGCTTCTCCTCCTGCGCCTGCAACGACGCCTGCTGATCCTGCAGATCGGTCATCTGCGAGCCCACGGCCGTCCGGCGGGTGAGCGCCTCACGGGCCAGGTCCTCACGACCGGCACCGAGCGCCTGCTGAGCCTGGTCCTGCAGCTTGCCCGTGGACTGCCGCAACTGGTTCACCTGCAATTCGACGCGCTTGCGGCTGGTCGCCACATCGGCCACGCCACGTCGTACCTTCCGCAGCATCTCCAACTGCTGCTCGTAGGAGTAGTCCAGCACTTCGCGCGGGTCCTCGGCCCGGTCCAGCGCCTTGTTGGCCTTGATCCGGAACAGGGCGGCGATACGGTGAGTGATGCTGGTCATGACGACCGCCTTCCTCTCGCCTCTCGGATTCTGGGCGGTGCGGGAGAGACCGGCCGGGCCGTTTGCGAGCATGTGCGTGACGGCGTCTGCCGCCACAGGTCACAGCCCCGACCACGGTTCTTCCATTGTCCGGGCACACTCCCGGAGCGGCAGCTCCACCCGCCCCAGGCCGGTGCGTGCCCCGGGCCGGTCACGGCATCCTCCCGGCCGCAGCGGCGCCCTGAGAGGCGCGGGTGTCGCGGCGAGTGTCGGCGACGGCGTGAACGAGGGCTGCGGCGATACAGCCGAAACCCCACAGCCCCCAGGCACCGGCTGATGCGTCAGCGGCGAGCAGAGCGGGAAGGGGCAGTACCCCGGCGATCAGGAAGGCGGGGGCGGTGCGGCGGACACTGCGGTCCAGCTCCGGGACGCCTCGCTTGCCGCGCCGGGCCAGGAGCACCCCACCGGCGGCGATGGTCAAGACCTGGAGCGCGAGAAGAAGCCAGATCAGCAGGTCGGCGGCGTCCATCTCGGTCACTCCAGCCGGGTCGGATTGGTCGGCGGTGACGCTCCGCCTGGGCGAACAGGGCGAACAGGAACACGATTCCGGCGAGGGCGCCGCCGACGATCACGGCCGGCAGGGCCACGGGAATCCCGGTCATCGGCTCCTCCCGGCGAGTGGTGGGAGCCGGCCGCGCGCGAGGGCCGCCGCTGCTGCCCGGATGCGGCGTGGGCGCCCGGCAGGGCGTGGTGCTGTGGACAGGGCGGTGGCATGGCGAGAACGCGGGGTGCGGGCGGCATAGGCGTCCAGCGCGGTGCGCCGTCCGCGCAGGCGGGCCAGCGGCGGACGACGAGGCTCGTCGGGGGTGATCAAGGCGGGCCGTGTCGTCAACAATGCCCGCCAGGACCAGCGCCCCGGCCAGCGAGGCGATCACAGCAGCCATGGCACTCACCCCCTGCCGGGCGGGGCGGTCAGACCCGCCCGGACCCAGTGTGCTGGTCGTGCTTGTGTATGGGGTCTCCCCTGCTCGAAGAGCTTGGGGAAGGGTCTTCGTCCCGGTGTTGATCCTGTCCGCCGTGCATGCCCTGGCCGTGCATACCGCGCATCATGAAGAACATCATCAGCGGGCAGGCGGCGACGAGGGCGAGCCAGACCAGGCTTTCCAGGGACGCGCCGACGATCAGGGCGCCGACGACGACGATCGCGGCGGCGAGGGCGTACATGCCGTAGTTGCGCTTGTCGTTCATCACGAGCCTCCTTCATCGGAGGGCGGTGGGCCGCAACCGGGACCATGCAGCCTGAACGCCCGATCTGCACCACATGCCGGAGTCTTACGCAGCGTAGTCAGCACCAAGTCGGCACGGGAGAGGTGGGCACGGGTGATGACGTGTGCTCTTAGTCAGCACCGAACCAGCACGGGAGTCAGCAGGGCGCCACCAAATCATGCCCGAATAGTGCAACTCAGACAGCCCCCCTCGGGGCCTCGGGGAGGCCCCCGCAGAGCTCCAGCCGCCGCCCGAAGGCGCCCTCCATGGTGGCCCCGCGCACACCCGACCCCACAACTATGGTGTCCCACCACATACACCCCTGACCTGCGCGTTCCTACGGTATGGCGACACGAACACGTCCCCGTCAACCGCCAGGAAGTGGTGCCGATGTCCTCCCCCGCGACCGCTCCACCAGCCCCCTCCAGCCTCAAGCGGATCGTCGCCGCGAGCCTCATCGGCACCACCATCGAGTGGTACGACTTCTTCCTCTACGGCTCGGCCGCCGCGCTGGTGTTCAACAAGCTGTTCTTTCCCGGCTCCGACCCACTGGTCGGCACCCTGCTGTCGTTCCTCACCTACGCCGTCGGCTTCGCCGCCCGGCCCCTCGGGGCGCTCGTCTTCGGGCACTACGGCGACCGGCTCGGGCGCAAGAAGCTGCTGGTGCTCAGTCTGCTGATGATGGGCGGGGCGACGTTCGCCATCGGGCTGTTGCCCACGCACGCGACCATCGGGACCGCGGCACCGGTGCTGCTCACCGTCCTCCGCCTCGTGCAGGGATTCGCACTCGGCGGCGAGTGGGGCGGAGCCGTACTGCTCGTGTCCGAGCACGGCGACGCCAAGCGGCGCGGCTTCTGGGCGTCGTGGCCGCAGACCGGTGCGCCGGCCGGGCAGTTGCTCGCCACCGGAGTCCTCTCCGCCCTCACCGCGCTGCTCTCGGACGCCGCTTTCACCTCGTGGGGATGGCGGATTCCCTTCCTGCTCTCCGGCGTTCTGGTGATCGTCGGACTGTGGATTCGTCTTTCTGTCGATGAATCGCCCGTCTTCAAGGCCGCGCTGGCCCAGGCCGAGCAGCGCAGGGCCACCGCCGGTCAGGCGGAGAAGATGCCGCTCGTCTCCGTGCTGCGCCACCACTGGCGCGACGTGCTGGTCGCCATGGGCGCGCGCATGGCGGAGAACATCAGCTACTACGTGATCACCGCGTTCATCCTCGTGTACGCGACGACCGCGGTGGAGATGAGCAAGCAGACCGCCCTCAACGCCGTACTCATCGGGTCCGCCGTCCACTTCGCGGTGATCCCGCTCTGGGGCGCGCTGTCGGACCGGTGGGGCCGCAGGCCCGTCTACCTCATCGGCGCCGTCGGTGTCGGCGCCTGGATGTTCCCCTTCTTCGCGCTGATCGACCGGGGGAGCTTCGGTTCGCTGCTGCTGGCCGTGACCGTCGGTCTCGTGCTCCACGGGGCGATGTACGCGCCGCAGGCGGCGTTCTTCTCGGAGATGTTCGCGACGCGCATGCGCTACTCCGGAGCCTCCATCGGCGCGCAGTTCTCCTCCGTCGCCGCCGGAGCGCCCGCGCCGCTCATCGCGACCGCTCTGCTCGCGGACCACGGCTCGTCGACGCCGATCGCCCTGTATGTCATCGCCGCGGCCCTGCTCACCGTGCTGGCCATCGGATGCGCCAAGGAGACCAGCCGGCGGGACCTCAACGATGTCGAGGCCGACTCCGCCGCGGACACCGCACCCGCCCCCACGGCGGATGCTGCCCGTACTGCCTGAGCGGCTCCCTGTTCGCTCACCGCACACGACACCGCGCGGGCCCCCATCGGTCCCGCGCGGTTCCCGTGCTCGTCAGACGCACCGGCTACGCCGAGGGGCAGCCCGGCTTCCTTCCCGGCGTGCCACCGCCGACGACATGCCGTACAGCCGCAGCGCCAACTGGATCTCCAGGGCGCGGGCCGGCGTCTGCCAGTCGGGGCCCAGGAGCCGGCCGATGCGCTCAAGACGCTGGGCGACGGTGTTCACATGGACGTGGAGATCGTCCTTCGTACGGGCCGGGCTCATGCCGCTGGCGAAGTATGCGTCCAGCGTGCCGACGAGGTCCGTGCCGCGGCGCCCGTCGTATGCGACGACCTCGCCGATCGTGCGGCGCACAAAGCCGTCGATGTCGCCCGGGTCGGCGAGCAGCAGCCCGAGGAAGCCCAGGTCCTCGGCGGCCGCCCCCTGACCCGAGCGGCCGAGGAGGCGCAGCGCGTCCAGGCAGCGCCGGGCATGCTCGTAGGCGCCGGACACCGGTGCGGGGTCGCCGGCCGGGGAGGCGACGGGGGACGAGGCGCCGACCGTCACCGACTCGCGCAGGGTGCCGCCCAGTTGGCGGGCGGTCTGGCGGGCGAGTGAGGCCGGGGTGTCGTCGGGGCCGAGCGGGAGGAGCAGCACGGCGCCGCCGTCCCGTGCGGCGGCGAGTCCGGACCGGGTCGCGGCCAGATGCGAGGCGGCCGACCACAGCCGCTGCCGGTCCGCGCTCTCCCGCGCGGCCGACTCTGGGCCCGCTCCGGGGCCAGTGCCGTCGATACGCGCGGCCAGCACCACATGGGGCACATCCAGGTCGGCGCGGAGCCTGGCCGCGCGCTCCCGCAGCAGCCTGGGGTCGCGGTCCGGCGCGTCGAGCAGGTCGTCCAGCAGCTCGCCCCGCACCCGCTGTTCGGCGTCATGGGCGGAGCGGCGGGCCAGCAGCAGCAGTGAGGTCACCATGGCGGCCCGCTCCAGGGTGCGCCGGTCGACGGGGGCGAGATCGGGGTGGCCGCGCAGCACGAGGGCACCGAACACCTCGCCGCCAGCGGAGACTCCGGCGATCCAGTCGTCGCCGTGGCGGCCGGCGCGGCCGTCGGTGCCCGCCGGATGCGGGCCGTCCTCGGTGAACTCGACCGTACCGTCGAGGACCTGGGAGAGAGCGGCGGCCACGTCGTCGACGCCGCCGCCGCGCAGCACCAGTTCGGTGAGCCGGTCGTGCACCTCGGATGCGCGCTCGATGACGCCGCTGTGCTCCTGGATGATCGCGTGGGCCCGCTCCAGCTCGGCCAGGGCCGAGCGCGTCTCGGCGAGCAGGTTCGCCGTGTCGATCGCCACGGCCGCGTGTGCGGCGAACGAGGCGAGCAGCGCGACCTGTTCCCTTTCGAAGACGCGGGCGCGGCGGTCGGCGGCGAACAGCACGCCGATGACCTGGCTGCCGAGGGTCAGCGGTACGCCGAGGATGGCGACCAGCCCCTCGTCCCTGACCGCGGCGTCGATCGGTCCGGTGTGCGCGAAGCGGGCGTCGTCGAAGTAGCTGTCGGTCACATAGGGGCGGGCGGTCTGGGCCACGAGGCCCCCAAGGCCCTCCCCCATGCCGAGCCGGACCTGCTGGAAACGCGCCGAGACGGAACCCTCGGTGACCCGCATGTAGGTGTCACCGGCGACCGGGTCGTTGAGGCTCAGATAGGCGACCTCGGTGCCCAGCAGGGAGCGTGCGCGCTGCACGATCGCGCGCAGCACGGCGTCGAGATCGCGCAGGCCCGCCAGATCGTGCGCCGTCTCGAAGAGCGCGGAGAGCTCGGCCTCCCGCCGCCTGCGCCCTTCCAGCTCGGCACGCACGCGCAGCGCGAGCTGCTTGGCGTGCTCGATCCCGGCGAGCGACGCGGCATCGGCGCCGTGCGCCCGGGCGAGCAGGACGGGCCTGTCGTAGGCCTCGACTGCGGCGCCAAGGGCAAGGAGCTCCAGGTAGGCGGCTTGTTCCAGGGACATGGAGACAGGATTACCCGGCCCGGGCAGGGTCGCACCAGCCCTGTGGACAACCCGGCTGCCGTCCCTGCCGGCGGCGTGCCCCGTCAATGAGCGGTCCAGCCGCCGTCGAGGGCCAGCGAGGTTCCGGTGATGAAGGACGCCTGCGGCGAGCACAGGTAGAGGACGGCCTCGGCGACCTCGTCCGGTTCGACGAGGCGCTTGATCGCGGAGTCCTTGAGGAGGACGTCGGTCAGGACGCGTTCCTCGGGAAGGGAGTGTGCGGCGGCCTGGTCGGTGATCTGCTTCTCCACCAGTGGTGTCCGCACATAACCTGGGTTGACGCACACCGACGTCACGCCGTGCGACGCGCCTTCGAGGGCCGCGGTCTTGGAGAGACCCTCCAGGCCGTGTTTGGCGGCCACATACGCGGACTTGTAGGCGGAGGCCCGCAGACCGTGCACGGAGGAGATGTTGACGATCCGGCCCCAGCCCTGGGCGTACATGTGCGGCAGCGCGCCCCTGATCAGGCGGAACGGTGCCTCCAGCATGACGGTCAGTACGGTGTGGAAGACATCGGGCGGGAAGTCCTCGATGGGGCGCACCAGTTGCATTCCGGCGTTGTTGACCAGGATGTCCGATCCCGCGGCGACGGCCTCGGCGGCGTCGAGGTCGGTGAGGTCGAGCAGCTGCGCCTCGACGGCTCCGGCGAGTCCCTCCGCCTGGTCCACCAGGGCGACCAGCCCCTCGGCGTCGCGGTCGACGGCACGGACCTTCGCGCCCGCGGCAGCGAGCCGCAACGCGCAGGCGCGGCCGATGCCGCCCGCGGCACCGGTGATCAGGGCAGTGCGTCCGCCGAGGTCGAGGGAGACGGACGGACCTGCGGGATCAGGTGTGGTGGGCGCGGTCATGCTGTGCACCCTAGGCAGCGATCATCTCCCAACCGATGTGGTCACCGCCCACACTTCACTGCGCGATGGTGGGTTGGAACCATGCTGGTCCCTCGGTCAGGGCCTGCTTGATCCGGAACAGGGCGAACTCCTTGAGCTCCGGCAGGGAATCCAGCGAAAACCAGCCCACCTCGAGCGATTCCTCGTCGTTGACCCGGGCATCGCCGCCCAACGCCCGGCAGCGCAAGGTGATGTCCATGTACTGGCAGCGGTCGCCATTGGGATAGGTGACCGGATCGGGCAGCGCCTGTACGAGGACGACCCGCTCGGCGACGCAGCGTACGGCCGTCTCCTCGAACACCTCGCGTTCGGCGGTCCGGGCGGGCTCCTCCCCCGGCTCCGGGATGCCGCCGATGACCGACCATTTCCCGGTGTCGGCGCGTCTGCCGAGCAGGACGCGGCCCTGATCGTCGAAGACGACGGCGCTGACCCCCGGCAGGAACAGCAGTTGGTGGCCCGCGGTGGCCCGGATCTCACGGATGAAGTCAGGGGTGCCCATGCCCGCGACCCTAACCGCCCTCGTCCGCCCTTCCGTGGTCGGGGAGGCCGGCCCTCCGCCGGAAGGTCGCCCTCATCGTTGGCCGGGGAGGCAGGCCCTCTACCGGGAGGTCGCCCGCCGTTCCGTGGTGGCCGGGGCCTCCGGGCCTCACGGTTGCCGTCGCGGAGGCCGGCCGCCGCGGCGGAGCTGCCACGAGACCACCGGCTTGTCCGTACGGACGGCAGGAGGTCAGGCGTCCCTACCTTGTTGTCTGGGCTGCCCGCTCCGCCGCTTCGGCCCGTCGGCGCCGGTCGCGTACGGCATCAGCGGCGGCCTTGCCCAGCGCACCGGCCGCGAGCAGCAGCAGGGCCACCTCCGGCCAGACGCCCAGCCGGGTGGCGGGCGTGAGCGAGGAGCGCAACGGCACCTCCGCGACGAGCGCGTCGGGCGTGAACATCCCCGTCCTCTGAACGATCTCCCCGTCCGGCGTGATCACGGCGCTTACGCCGCTCGTGACGGGGACCACGACGGACCGGCTGTGCTCCACGGCCCGCACGCGTGACATGGCCAGCTGCTGATAGGTCATCTCGCTGCGGCCGAAGGTGGCGTTGTTGCTGGGGACGGAGATGAGCTGCGCGCCGTGTGTGACCGTGTCGCGGGCCGCGTCGTCGAACGCCGCCTCGAAGCAGGTGACGAGCCCGACCCGCGTCCCCGCCAGGTCGAAGACGCCGACTTCGTGGCCGGGCCCGAAGTCCCGCTGCACACGGTCGACGTCGGAGTTGAGGAGGCGCACGAACGAACGAAGCGGGATGTACTCGCCGAACGGCTGGACATGGCGCTTGTCGTAGGTGTCGACGGGCCCCCGGCGGGGGTCCCACTCGATCAGCGTGTTGCGGAGCTTGCCCGTCTCGGGGGTGACCACGGCACCGACGACGGTCGGGACGCCGATCGCCTTGACGGCGTCGTCGATGACGAGACGTGCGTCGGCGTTGCGGTAGGGGTCCAGGTCGGAGGAGTTCTCCGGCCACAGGACGAAGTCGGGCCTGGGCACCTTGCCCGACGCCACGTCCGCGGCGAGCTCCTCGGTGCGGCGGGCGTGGTTGTCGAGCACCGCCCGGCGCTGGGCGTTGAAGTCGAGGCCGAGGCGGGGCACGTTGCCCTGGACGGCGGCGACGGTGGCGGTGCCGTCCTCGGCGGAGTCGTCGACGAGCGGCCGGGCGCACAGGGCTCCCACGAGGGGCAGCACCAGCGCGAGCAGCGCGGCGGCCGCGGGGCCGCGGGGCACGGTGCCCGTGCGGCGGCCGACTGCCGCCTGCCGCAGCGTCTCGTACAGCCCGAGTCCGCACAGGACGATCGCGAACCCCAGTACGGGGGTGCCTCCGACGGCGGCCAGCGGCAGAAAGACGCTGTCCGCCTGCCCGAAGGCGATCTTCCCCCAGGGGAAGCCGCCGAACGGCACCCTGGCGCGGGCCGCCTCTCCTGCGATCCACACCGCCGCGCCCCACACCGGCCAGGCGGGCAGCCGCGCGACGCATGCGATGCCCACGCAGGTGACGGCGACGAACAGCGCCTCCACGGCCGCGAGCGCCAGCCATGGGACCGCGCCGACCTCCTCGCCGGTCCAGACGAGCAGGGGAAGAAGGAACCCGAGTCCGGTCAGGTAGCCGAGGCCCAGCGCGGCCCGCGCCCGCCGCCCCCGCAGGGCCCAGCCGAGCAGGGCGAACGCGGGAACCGCCAGCCACCACAGGGGCCTGGGCGGGAAGCTCAGGAAGAGCAGCACGCCCGACAGCGCCGCGGCGCCGGGGCGTATGCATCGCCGGATCAGCGGGCGGCCGCCCACGCGCGCGGGCTGCTGGGTGTCGACTGGGGTGATGGTGGCGCTCACCTGCTGGAGTCTACGGCGCTGACCTGTGGGCCCGGCGGTGCGGTGACCGTCCCTCGGCGCACGGCGACCCATGAACGGCTTTCACTGCTCAGGGGATCCGGTGTCGCCGGCCGTCGGCTCAGACGTGCGGGACGGGGTCGGTGGATGATCGGCTGAGACGGTCCCGGATGACGCGTACGGCCATGTCCGCGTTGTCGACGGTCACCGTGAACGTCTCACCGTTCTTGAGCGTGACCACCAGTCCCTCGCCGCGCCGCACGACCCACGCCGTGCCCTTCTCCGGACGCCAGCGGCAGCCCCAGCCACCCCACTGGTGCGGGGTGACCTTCGGGTCGTAGTCCGCCTGTACGACCTCGCTGAGCGGGATGCGCTTGCGCGGCAGGCCCATATGTCCGCAGCGCACCAGGAGATCCTCCCGGTCGATCGTGACGTCGAGGTGGACGAAGGCGAGCGTCCCGTAGAGCACCATCAGGCCGGCCGCGACGCAGCCGATCACCGCCATCAACAGGGCCGTGATGCCCGTCTCCCAGTTGGCGTCCACGGCGAGCTTGATTCCGAGAGCGAGACATGCGGCACCCGCCGCCGCGAGCACCCACTGCATACGGTTGGTCGCTCGGCCGGTCCAGACTTCGGGCAGGGGCTCTGTGCCGGGCCCCGGGGCGCGGGAACGGTGCCTCATGTTCTGGAGGGTACCCACGATCCGCGTACACAGCACGGCCCGCATGTGACCGAGCGTAGTCACCTGCTCGGGGCCCTGTGCCGTGCCCCGGGAGTCCCGGGCCGTCCCAGCAGCCGGCGCCCGTCCCGGAAAGCCCGAGGCTCAGACCGCCGGGGTGGTGACCGCCCGGAGCAGGCGCCCTTCGGCGTAGGCAAAGGCCGCGGCGGGCAGCTCCGACTCCCGGCCGCTCAGCAGGACGGTGAGGCGGCCGGTCGGCGCCGCGTCCGGGGCGGGGACGACACCGCTGCGGCGCAGGGCCTGGGCGGCGACCGCGTCGGCGGAGCCGTGGAGGACAAGGGTGCCGACGGCCGAACGGGCGCCGATGGCGGCGCGGATGCGCTCGCCGACGAGTTCGTAGTGGGTGCAGCCGAGGACGACGGCCCTGACGTCGGCCGGTGTGAGCGCCGCCGCCGCGGTGATCGCACTGTCGATCGCGACCTCGTCGGCGCTCTCGACCGCGTCGGCGAGACCGGGGCAGGGGACCTCGGTGACGGCGACGGAGTGGGCGAAGTCGTTGATCAGCCCGCGCTGGTACGGGCTGCCCGTGGTCGCCGGGGTGGCCCAGATGGCGATCGGACCGCCGCCGGCCGCGGCGGGCTTGATCGCGGGCACGGTTCCGACGACGGGAAGATCCGGCTCCAGCTCGGCCCGGAGCGTGGGCAGCGCGTGCACCGAGGCGGTGTTGCAGGCGACGATCAGCGCGTCGGGCCGATGGGCGGCCGCCGCGCGGGCCACGGCGAGCGCGCGCTCGGTGACGTCGTCGGGCGTACGCGGTCCCCAGGGCATGCCGTCGGGGTCGCTGGAGAGGAGCAGATCCGCGTCGGGCCGCAGTCGGCGTACGGCGGCGGCCGCCGGGAGGAGGCCGATTCCGGAGTCAAGGAGCGCGATCTTCACCCGGTCACCATAGTCGACCGCCGCGCCGGGCCGGCCTGTGTGGGGCAGACTGCGGCGGATGAGCGCCCTCGCCTGGACCGCCTTCGGATCACTCGCCGCATGGTGCTGGCTGCTGCTCGGCCAGGGTTTCTTCTGGCGCACCGATCAGCGTCTGCCCCGGCGGACGGATCCTGATGTATGGCCGGCCGTCGCCGTGGTGGTGCCCGCGCGGGACGAGGCCGAGGTCCTGCCGGCGAGCCTGCCGTCCCTGCTGGCCCAGCGGTATCCGGGCCGTGCCGGGATCGTGCTCGTGGACGACAACAGCAGCGACGGCACCGGGGAGGTGGCCCGCTCGCTCGCCACGCGCCACGGCGGGCTGCCGCTGTGTGTCGTGACGCCGGGCGAACCGGAGCCCGGCTGGACGGGAAAGCTGTGGGCTCTGCGGCACGGAATCGCCGTGGCCCGGGCGAACAACCCCGAGTTCCTCCTGCTGACGGACGCGGACATCGCCCACGAGCCGGACAGCCTGCGCGAACTGGTGGCCGCGGCGCACGGCGCAGAATCGGCCGACGCCGACGCCGACGCCGACGCCGACGCCGACGCCGACGCCCGAGCCGACCGCACGGGCGCGTACGACCTGGTCTCCCAGATGGCGCGTCTGCGCGTCGCGAGCGGCTGGGAGCGACTGGTGGTCCCCGCGTTCGTCTACTTCTTCGCCCAGCTCTATCCCTTCCGCCGGATCAACAAGGACGGCGCGCGGACGGCCGCCGCGGCCGGCGGCTGCGTCCTGCTGCGCACCGACACCGCGCTGCGGGCGGGCGTTCCCGCGTCGATCCGGCAGGCGTTGATCGATGACGTCTCGCTGGCGCGGGCCGTGCGGCGCTCGGGCGGCCGGATCTGGCTGGGGCTCGCGGAACGCGTGGACAGTGTGCGTCCGTATCCGCGGCTCGCCGATCTGTGGCGGATGGTCTCCCGCAGCGCGTACGCACAGCTGCGGCACAACCCGCTGGTGCTCGCCGGAACGGTCGTGGGGCTCGCCCTGGTCTATCTGACGCCGCCCGTCGTGCTGCCGGCCGCGTGGGCGGCGGGCGATGCGGCGGCCGCGTGGGCGGCGGGCCTCGCCTGGGCGGTGATGGCGGGGACGTACGTGCCGATGCTGCGTTACTACCGCCAGCCGCTGCTGCTCGCGCCGACGCTGCCGTTCACCGCGCTGCTCTATCTGCTGATGACCGTCGACTCGGCGGTCCAGCACCACCGGGGGCGGGGCGCGGCCTGGAAGGGGCGTACGTACGCCCGGCCCGAGGCCGCGCCCGAGCGCTGACGCCATGGCGGGGGCGTCACTTCCTGCCCGGTGTCCAGTTCATGCCCCAGCCGTAGGCGTGGTCGACGGTGCGCTGCGGGCTGACGCCCCGGTCGGGCACGAGGAAGCGGGCCTCGCGCTGGACGACGAGGTCCGACCCGGTGTTGGTGATGAGGGCGAGGGCGCAGACCGTGGAGGGGACGGTGCACTCACCGAGGGAGAAGTCGATGGCGGCGCCGTGCTGGGGCTGAAGGGTCACCGTCGCGTCGAGGTCGGCGAAGCTGCGGGCGCCCTCGTAGATCGTCACGAAGATGACGACGCGGCGCAGCGCGTTCTTGTGGTCGAGGTTGATGGTGAGGTTCTCGCCCGGTGTGCCGCCGGTGCGGTCGTCGCCGTCGAGATGGATGTACGGCGGCTGGTGCAGGGCGCCGAAGGCGTTGCCCAGGGCCTGGACAACGCCCTTGCGTCCGTCGGTGAGTTCGTACAGCGCGCACAGGTCGAGGTCGAGGTCGCCGTGCATGGCGACGGCCCGGCCGAGCTTGGCGCCCCAGCCCTGGAACTGCTTGCGCACCTGCCAGCTGAGGTTCACCCGCATCGCGCCGGAGGTGCCGCCCTGCTTCGTCAGCGAGACGGACGGCGCCTCCTTCGTCAGCGTGATCTTGGACAGGCGCACCGGGGTGGGCGGTACGGCGGGCGCCGCCGGCGGGACGGCAGGCGGCGGCGGAGCCACGGCGGGTGCGGGGGGCACGACAGGAGCAGGCGCCGCTGCGGAAGGTGCGGTGGCGGCGGCCGGGGCCGGCCGCTGGGGCTCGTCCACGGTGATGCCGAAGTCCATGGCGAGGCCCTCGAGTCCGGAGCCGTAGCCCTGGCCGACCGCACGGAACTTCCACGCGCCCTGGCGCCGGTAGAGCTCGCCCAGCACGAAGGCCGTCTCGACGCCGGCGTCCTGGCTGTCGTAGCGGGCCAGCTCCGTCCCGGACGCGGCGTCCAGGACGCGGATGTGCAGCCCGGGCACCTGGCCGAAGGTGCCGCCGTCGGCCGATGCGGCCAGCACGACACGGTCGATTCCGCTTTCGACCCGGTCGAGATCGACGGCGACGACGTCGGCCGCCAACCCCTCCGCGGTCCGCTTCCCCTCGTGCCGCACGGCTCCCGAGGCATGCGCAGGCTGGTTGTAGAAGACGAAGTCCGCGTCCGAGCGGACCTTTCCGGCCGCCAGGAGAAGGGCGGAGGCGTCGATGTCCGGGACGCCCGGCCCCGGCCGCCAGCCCAGCTCGACTCGGACGCGCTGCGCCTGCACCGCGGTGTTGGCTCCCTTAAGCATCGACATGACCGCCCCCATCGCTGGTTCCCGCGCCCGGAAGTTCATTCATCGTCAACCTATTCCGCATACATCCGCCTGAGGGTCCCCGACCCGTCGGTAACCCTCTCTACGCTTGCCCTTTACACCCACACGAGACGCCAGGGCGACCGATTTCCCCTGATTCGCTCGAATTGGGGATCCGTCGCCACTCACAGCTCCTGAAACAACCCTCTTATCGGACTCCCCAACCAGCACATCGTGGGCTTAACTTATGTGCCATGACCTCCCCCCGCGCCACCTACGGCGGCGGTTACTACTCCGCGCCGTCGTTCCCCGACACCCCGATCTACGACTCCCTGGTCGCGGAGCGGGGCACGCCTCAGATCGCCCCGATCCGAGTGCCCGCCGCCTACGACACCGGCAGCAGCTATCTGCCGGCGCTCCCCGCGGCCCTGCCCGCCCTCCCGGCGGCGCAGTCCCCTTCCCCTGCCTATGGATACCCGCAGCAGATGCCGCAGCCGGTTCCGCTGCAACATGCGCCCGCGCCGTACATCCCGCAGCAGGCGCCCGCGCCCCGCGGGTACCCCGGCAGCCAGTACCAGGGACAGCAGCAGCGTCCGGTCGCCACAGGCTACGAGGCCATGCGGCCGGCCGCGGCGCGGCCTGCGCCCGCGCCCTACGAGGACCCGTACAACCGCCCGTATCAGGGACGGGGGTACTGACGGCACCGTGATGCCTACCTACCGGAGACGGCTTCCCGTCAGAACGGCCGCCGCGCGGCCGAGGTGGCGCGGAGCGTCCCCGGCGGGAGCTGGTGCAGCCGCGGGGGATTGCGGAGCGCACGCGTGGGACCCCGGCCGACTCTCGGCCGGGGTCCCTGCGCAACCGCGTGTGCCACAGCGGGCGTGGGGCGCGCGCCGGCCACACGGCCGGGCGCGGCGCCGCGCCGCCGTTGCGCCTCGGCGCCTGTCGAGGCGGTCCGTCGACGCCCGCCGCGAGGCATTCCGCTCGGCTCGCCTGTCAAGGCCGTCCGTCGACGCCGCCGGACCTGCCGGGGTCCAGCCAAGGTGAGGCCAAAGGCCACAACGAAGCGGTGAGCTACCGCGCTTCGAGTTGACGGGGGACGGCGGTGGCCCGCAGTTCCTACAGGTCCGGGATGTGGTTGTAGAGGGTGCCCGGGGAGACGCCGAGGACTTTCGCGATGCCGGTGATCGCCGCCGGGTTCGTCCTCGCGCGGGCCTCAGCGAGGCTGGCGGACGGCACGGTCGAGGGGACGTCAGGCACCTGGAGCAGATGCGGGCTCAACTGGTGAACGGCCGCCACAGAGCGGCCTCGTCCGCCGCTCCCGGCGGACCCCACACCAGCCTTTCTCCGATCAGGCCAGGACGGTAGCCGGTGGCCAACTGCGGATTCTCCAGGTTGTCAGCGATCTCCTCCAACAGCGTCGTCATCGACTTGTCCTCGACGGTGCGCACGGCCGTGTCGTCCCAGTGCCCGACCTCGCCCGTCTCGGCGTCGATGAACAGGCCAACACTGGTGTCGGTCACCGACCATGAGCAGAATGGAATCCACGACGGCTTCCATACCGGCGCGTCTCCACCACTCCGCCCGCGTCCCGTCTCTCGCTGGTTTTCCATATGCCAGTGGTAGGACTCGGCCACCGTGCCGAGTGGCATCAACGCCCAGCCGTTATCAGGCAGGAAACAGGAGGCCGGGATGTCCTTGCTACCAGCGCACAGCAGCCACAGCGCCCGTAGCTCCATCGGTACGCGTACCCCAAGCTCCTGCTCCAGGGCAGTGATGTCGCGCTCGGGTGCCGCGGGCAGGAGCGCAGCGTGAGAAGCCGGCGCGTTCTGCTCAAGCCAGTCAGTGATGCGCCGCCATGCCTCGGTCACCTGTCGTGCGGCGATCTGCTCCATGCGGGGATCCGGTGCGGGTGCGGGAGCCTGGTCGTCGCCGTCGTCAGGGAGCGGTCCGGTCGCGGTGACGTCTCGGATCTCGATCCGATCTGCGTCCAGCAGGGGCGGGCCGTAAGCGTAACTCACCATTAGGGGCGGGCACTCGTCAAAGGTGCCGCCGTCGATCGTCGCGGCGTACAGGCCGAGCCTGCCGGTACGCTCGCCCAGGCGGGGCTCGTCGGCCAACTGCCGGGCAAGGACCTTGACCGCGTACAGAACGCCGCCTCCAAGCCTGGCGCAGCGCTCGCGCATGTAGTCGGGTACGTCAACGATCACGGTCACGCCGTCGTACCTCCTCATCAGGATCGCCGTGTGCTGTCTGGACTCTCTGGGGTGGCGCGCGCAGTGGCCGCCGCCTCCCCTTCATGCTCATTGTGAGGGGACCGCCGTCTTTTCCCTGGTCTCCGCACGAGCACTGGCTGTGACGTACGTCAGGCTCCTTGAGCCTCTTTCTGAGGAATTCGCCGCCCATCGGGAACCCTTCGCACGGCGCCCCGCGTTGGACCGGTCGCGAGGACATCCTCGTGACGGACACGGGGGCCGTCTGAAGGGGTGACGGAGGGGGATGACGTTTCTCTCTCTTCGCGCGACCCGTGCTCGTTCCGTGCCGTACCGGACTGTCGCGGACACAGAAGGGGGTGGCGAGCAGTGCGAGCAGCCGCGGGAATCTGGCGCTGGCGGCACAACCCCCTGCGCCGTGTGACAGACCTGGCCGAGGCGTGGCTGGCCCTCGTCGCGGCGCTCGCGCTCCTTACGGCGGGCCCGGTCGTCGGCTGGATCACCGGCACGCTCACGGACGAGTATCTGCGCCATTCCGTACGGATACAGCGCCAGCAGCGTCATGCGGCGACCGCCACGGTCCTGGGCCCCGCCACCGGTGCAAGTCCCGCGGCCTTCGACCCGGAGTCCTCCGCGACGAGCGAGCAGCGCCGGACGGTCGTCGCGCAGTGGTCGGCCCCCGACGGCACTCGGCGCACGGGGACCCTGACGATCGGTGTACCGCATGCCCGCACGGGAGGCACCTTCCCGGTCTGGACCGACGGCTCCGGCCGAATGGTGCCGCGCCCCATGGACCCCGCCACGGCGAGGGTGCACGCGACGCTCGCCGGGATCGGGGCCGCGGGGGCCTTCGGTGTGCTCGTCGAATGCGCCCGACGGCTTTTGCTGTGGCGGCTCGTGCGGCGCAGATTCGCCGATCTCGACCGGGCCTGGGCCGCGGTGGGTCCGGACTGGGGGCGGGCGGGCGCAGGCAGCTGACCCGCCGCATCCAGTCAACTGCCGCCCGCCGCTCGCGCTACGGTGGTGCGACCCCTCACTCGGGGTGCGGGAGTCGTCCCCGCAAGCGGCGCGCTGATGCACGAAAACACGAGGTGGGGGGCAAGTCAGCACCATGGCACAGGGCACGGTCCAGGTGACGCACACCGGCACATCGCGGTGGCGGCGCCGCACAGGCGAGTACGCGTCCCTCGCCGCTGCCCTGGAGGCCGCCGGCGACGGCGACATCCTCACCGTGGCCCCCGGGACGTACCACGAGAACCTCGTGGTGCAGCGGGCGGTGACGCTGCGCGGGCCCGAGGGCTCGGTGGGCTCGGTGCGCATCGCCCCCCTCGACGGTGTCCCGCTGACCGTGCGCGCGTCCGCCACCGTCCAGGACCTGCATGTGGAGGGCCAGGACTCGGCGGCCCCGGCGCTGCTCGTCGAGGACGGCACACCGGAGCTGGTGGACCTGCGGATCGTGACGCGTTCCGCAGCGGGTCTGGAGGTGCGCGGCGCCGCTCGGCCCACGGTGCGCCGCTGCACCGTCGACAACCCGGCCGGCGTGGGTATCGCCGTACTGGACGGCGCGGGCGGTGTGTTCGAGGAGTGCGAGGTGGTCGCCGCGGGCCAGTCGGGGGTGTCGGTGCGCGGCGGGGCGCACCCCCGTCTGGAGCGCTGCCGGGTGCACCATGCCTCGGGCGCGGGTGTGACCGTGACCGGTGAGGGCAGCGGCCTGGAGGCCTTCGGCTGCGAGATCTACGAGATCAAGGGCACCGGTGTGCAGATCGCCTCGCGGGCAGCGGCGCATCTGACCGACTCCTCCGTGCACCGGACCACCTCGGACGGCGTCACGCTCGACACGGATGCGGTACTCACGCTCTCCGACTGCGACATCCACGACATCCCGGAGAACGCGATCGATCTGCGGTCCCGGTCGGTGCTCACCCTCACCCGGTCCGCCGTCCGCCGCTTCGGGCGCAACGGCCTGTCCGTCTGGGATCCGGGCACGCGGGTGGACGCCAACCAGTGCGAGATCCACGACAGTACGGGAGACTATCCCGCGGTCTGGGTCAGCGACGGCGCGACCGTGGTACTCGACTCGTGCCGTGTACACGATGTCCCTGACGCCCTGTTCGTCCTCGACCGCGGCTCGCGCGCCGACGTGGTCGACAGCGACCTGTCCCAGGTGCGCAACACGGCGGTGTCCGTGAGCGACGGCGCGACCGCCCAGCTCGACGACTGCCGGATCCGCGAGGTGTCCACCGGTGCCTGGTTCCGTGACCACGGCAGCGGCGGGACCCTCAACGGCTGCACGATCGACACCGTGCAGACCGGTGTGATCGTGACTAAGGGAGCGGATCCGCTGATCGAGCGCTGCACGGTCACTTCGCCCGCCGAGGCGGGTTTCTATGTGTCGGCCGAGGGCAGGGGCACATTCCGCGGCTGCCGGGTGACGGGCAGCGGCGGCTACGGCTTCCATGTCATGGACGGCTGCCGCACGATGCTCAGCCGCTGCCGTACCGAGCGCTGTGCACGCGGCGGTTACGAGTTCGCCGAGGACGACGGCCCGGTCGTGGAGGAGTGCACGAGTGACGAGAGCGGGACGGTACGGCCCGGCGCCGAGCGGGCGACGGCCGTGCTGACCGCCCCCCAGTCCCCCGGGCTGCTGTCGGCCGTTCCCGCCCAGACACCCGCGGCCGGGAAGCCCGGCCCGGCCGCGCCTCCCGCCGAGCCGGCGCGACGCAGCTCCGGAGTCGTCCTCGGTGAACTGGACGCGCTGGTGGGTCTGGACAGCGTCAAGCGCGAGGTGCGCACGCTGACCAACATGATCGAGGTGGGCAGGCGCCGCCAGGAGGCGGGGCTCAAGGCCGCGTCGGTGCGCCGGCATCTGGTCTTCACCGGCTCCCCCGGCACCGGCAAGACGACGGTCGCCCGGCTGTACGGCGAGATCCTGGCCTCCCTCGGCGTGCTGGAGAGCGGCCATCTCGTCGAGGTCTCCCGCGTGGACCTGGTCGGCGAGCACATCGGCTCGACGGCGATCCGCACCCAGGAGGCGTTCGAGCGTGCGCGGGGCGGCGTGCTCTTCATCGACGAGGCGTACGCCCTGTCGCCCGAGGACTCCGGCCGCGACTTCGGCAAGGAGGCGATCGACACCCTGGTGAAGCTGATGGAGGACCACCGGGACGCGGTCGTGGTGATCGTGGCCGGGTACACCGCCGAGATGGAGCGGTTTCTCAACGTCAACCCCGGTGTGGCCTCCCGTTTCTCACGCACTATCACCTTCCCCGACTATGCGCCGGAGGAGTTGCTGCGGATCGTGGAGCAACAGGCCGAGGAGCACGAGTACCGGCTGGGTGAGGGCGCTGCGGAGGCCCTGCTGAAATACTTCACGGCGCTGCCGAAGGGACCGGCGTTCGGCAACGGCCGTACCGCGCGCCAGACGTTCGAGTCGATGGTGGAGCGGCACGCGGTACGGGTGGCCGAGTTCGTCGAGGTGAGCACCGACGATCTGACCCTGCTCTACGCCGATGACCTGCCGGAGCTGCCCTGAGGTGCGGTCCTGACCTGCGCGGGCACGGCCGGGGTGAGCCGGTCGAGCAGATGCGCGCGTTCCTTGGCGAACGACGGGTCGGCCTGGTAGTCGGAGTGTCCAAGGATCGGCTCGGGCAGGGGGTAGCGACCGGAACGGCCATGGACCAGCGGGTCCTTGAGCGCGTCCCGGTCGACGTCGGGGTGCCCGTTGGAGGCGGGCACCAGCACGGGACCGCCTATGGGATCGGTGGTCCGCCACAGGTTGCGCCAGCAGTCGATCTGGCTGTTGAGCTCGCGTAGCGCCGCGGATCCGAAGTAGGCGGGGAACCAGCGTCCGTAGAGCCTTTCCAGCGGTGACCCGTACGTCAGCAGGGCCACGCGGCGGCGGGTGGCCGCCGGCAGCTGCCACACAGCCGCCGCGGCGAGGACGCTGCCCTGGGAGTGGCCGGAGATGACGAGCCGTCCGCCGCTGCGCTCCGTCCAGGTGCACATGCGCCAGGTGAGGTCGGGGACGGCCCGCTCGGCGTAGCAGGGCGGCGCGAACGGGTGGGCGGCGCGCGGCCAGAAGGTGCCGACGTCCCACAGGATGCCGATGCTGCGGCGGGCGGAGGCGTCGCGGTAGGCGCGGCGTCCCATGGTGACGAACAGGATGAACCCGAAGCCGATGAGCCAGGAGCCGAGCGCCTGGGCTGCCTCGGCCGTGGGCTCGGTCAGGCCGCCGCTGTCGCCGAACGCGCGGCCGGGCACCTCACCACTCACCCATGCGCCGACGACGGCACCGATGCCGAGCAGCAGCGTGGCACCGGCCAGCAGACCGACCAGCGTGGGTGCGCTGTCGGTCAGTTGCGCCCTCGCGCGGGTGCCGGCGATCCGGCGGGTGCGGACCGGGTCCGGCCGGTCCTCCCCGTACTCCGCCTCGACGACGGCGGCAAGGCGGCGTCCACGCAGCCAGGTCCGTACGGCGAGGGCGAGCGTCGGCAGCAGCAGGACGATCAGCAGTACGGGTATGACGGCGGCCTGCCAGCTGAGCAGGACGGGCGGTCCGGGGATGGCGCCGTGCTCGTCCATGCCGGGACTGCCGGGCCCGTCGAGCCAGTCCGCCACACGCTGGGCCACGCCGCCGGTCATCACACCGCCGAGCGCGCAGGCGAGCATGGCGACGGCCGGCCCCCCGAAGCCGCGGAGCACGGCGCTCGGGTGGTGTGCCCGGCGGTGCAGCCGCAGGGCGGCAACGGCGAGGGCGACGACGAGCAAGCCCTGGACCAGGGCGATCACGCGGAAGGTGACGTCGCCGGGAAGTGTCGCCGCCGAGTCCCAGGCGGGGCGGGACCAGGCGGCGTAGAGGAGTGCCAGGGCGAGCAATGCCAGGGCGGCGGCGGGGAGATATCGTACGGCGGCCCAGTCGAGCCGGGTGTCGAGCCGCCGCTCGCTCCGCCCTCTGCGCAGCACCACCCACAGCACCGCGGCGCCGGCGAGGCCCAGCGCGGTTTCGAGCAGTACGCCGCAGACCTTCAGCAGGGTGTCGTCCGCCGAGCGGTCGTGGCGGGCGGCGGCACCGGCCACCGCGGCCGCGACGGTGAGGAATCCGGCTGCGGTGTGCGCGGCGCGCAGCCGGGCGACGAGTCTGCGGCCGTACCAGAAGCCGGGTCTGCCGAGCGCGGGCCGCAGCAGCGGCCTGCGCGCCTCCCGGTACTGCGGGTCGTCCGCGTCGTCCGCGTCCCCCGCGTAGTCCTCCTCCCCGTCACCGGACCCTTCGGCCTCACCGGACCCGCCGGAGTCGTCGGAGTCGTCGGCATCACCAGCGCCGTCCTGCTCGGCGACGCACCCGTCGTCGCCGGTGGGCGGACGCTGGGACTCGTACGCGCTCCAGGTCCGGTTGGACAGGTACCACAGCAGTACCACCAGCGCGGCCGGCACCACGGCACCGAGCGCGAGCCGCCGCCCGGGCTGGGACCACCAGCCGCCCTGCTCCGCGGAGAGGAAACCGAGCCAGGCGCGCTCCCCGCTGCACGCGGCCGAGCCCGCGCACTGCCAGGCCAGCAGGTCGAGTGCGACCTCGCAGGCGGCGGCCGTCAGCAAGACCGTGAGGCTGAGCGCGATCAGCCGCACCAGCGCCCCGTACAGCCGGGTCGTGCGGCGGCTCCCCTTCGCCCTGGGCCGCATCCAGTGGGCGAGGTTGGCGACCATGAAGGGGAGCAGCAGCAGCCACAGGGCCCGCGCTCCGTTGCCGGACGTGAGGTTGGACCAGCAGTACGCCTCGGGGACGGGCCGGTCGGTGTACTCCTCGGGGTGCTGTTCGGCCTCGGCGTCGTCGGCGCGCCGGTACACGGCGGCCTTGTCGTCGCCGGTGATCCGGACCGTGCGGGGATCCTTGAGCATGTCCTGCGGAGTGGCTCCGCCGACGCCGTGGACCAGCAGCTCCAGCGCGGGCCCTTCGCCGTACGGTGCCGGGGGGGCAGGGGACACTGAGGTGACTCGCTCTCTTGTCGCAGGGGCGGTGGGAAGGCAGTGCGTGTGCGGTGTTGCTGCGGTTCGTGACCAGAATCCCGGATCGTGGTGGTTCGCCGCAGGTCACTCACGGAATCTCCCCGAGGCCGGCCCGCCAGGCGCGTGCGAGGATGAGAAACCTCGGCCCGACAGGCGCTGTACGCCCGGACGGGCGACGACACGGAAGGACCGGCCCCGGCGGTGAGCGACAACCAGAACCTGCTCGCGGAGCAGCGGCGTGCCCTGATCCTCGACGAGGTCCGCAGACGCGGCGGCGTGCGGGTCAACGACCTCACCCGCAGGCTGAACGTCTCCGACATGACGGTGCGCCGGGACCTGGACGCCCTGGCCCGCCAGGGCGTTGTGGAGAAGGTGCACGGCGGTGCGGTGCCGGTCGTCGAGGCGAGCACGCACGAGCCGGGCTTCGAGGCCAAGTCGGCGCTGGAACTAAGCGCCAAGGAGGACATCGCCCGTGCGGCGGCCGGGCTGGCCGTCCCGGGCAGTGCGATCGCGCTGTCGGGCGGCACCACGACGTACGCGCTGGCGCACCATCTGCTGGACGTGCCCGATCTGACGGTGGTGACCAACTCGGTGCGCGTCGCGGACGTCTTCCACTCGGCGCAGCACACCGGTCCTGCCGGAGACCGGCGGCCGGGAGCCGCGACGGTGGTCCTCACGGGCGGCGTGCGCACGCCGTCGGACGCCTTGGTCGGGCCGGTCGCCGATCAGGCGATCCGCTCGCTCCACTTCGACATCCTGTTCATCGGGGTGCACGGCATCTCGGTGGAGGCGGGTCTGTCGACGCCGAATCTGGCGGAGGCGGAGACGAACCGCCGGTTCGTGGCCGCCGCGCGGCGTGTGGTGGTGGTGGCGGACCACACCAAGTGGGGAACGGTGGGCCTGAGTTCGTTCGCGCAGCTGTCGGACGTCGACACGCTGGTGACGGACGCAGGGCTGCCGGCGCAGGCCCGCGAGGAGATGGCCGAGCATCTTCCCGGTCTGATCGTGGCCGGTGAGGACGAGGCGGCCCACGGGCAGGGCGGCTGAGCCAGGATGGGAGTGTTCCGCATCGGCCGGACCACGGCGCTGCCCGCCGCAGAGTGTTGGCTGCGGGTGACCGACTGGCCGGAGCACGCGGCCCAGGTGCCGCTGACGTCGGTCTCGGTGCACGGCGCCGCGCCGACGGGCGTGGGGACGGTGTTCGTGGCGCGCACCGGTCTCGGCCGGCTCGGTTTCGACGACCCGATGGAGGTCGTGCGCTGGCAGCCGCCCTCGGGGGCGCGCCCGGGCCGGTGCAGGCTGGTCAAGCGCGGTCGCGTGATCACGGGCTGGGCCGAGATCGAGGTGCGCCCCGTCGGCGAGGGCTCGGCTGTGGTGTGGGTGGAGGAGCTGCGGTTCGCCGCACTGCCCCGGGTGCTGGACCGGCTGGTCGCCCGCGTGGGCCGAGCGGTCTTCGGCCGTGCGCTTCAGGGGCTGCTCGCACGCAGGCCATAAGGGCGGACATACTCCGGCGCCACCGCTAGGGTGTGCGGTCCCCACACCCCTTCGCCGCCACTGGAGGTCCGGACCATGGCCCGCCAACTTCGCCCGGTCGAGCTGGAGTTCGTCGACAACGCACCCATACGACTAGTGTTCTCGGCCCCGGTGTCGGCCGTGCCGTCCGCCGTGTACGCCGCGCTCGCCGAGGACGTCGAGGGACTGCCCGAATGGTTCACGGCGGTGACGGCGGCCCGGTCGACGGACGGTGGAGCGGGCCGCGAGATCAGGCTCAAGGGCGGCACGGTGTTCACCGAGCGCATCCTGGCGAAGGAACCGGACAGCCGCTACGCGTACCGCATCGAGCAGACCAACGCCCCTGGTCTGCGGGCCCTGTTGGAGGAGTGGCGGATCACCGCGACGCCGACGGGATCGCGTATCCGGTGGACGTTCGCCGCCGACGGCCCCGCTCCGCTGCGTCTCGCCCTGCGGCTGGGCAGAGCGGGGCTGGGGCGCGCGTTCAGGGACGCGGTGCGCAACCTGGATCGCCGGCTGGCCGGCTCCGGTACACCCTGACCCGTGGGTGACCGCCTCGGGCGGCGCGTCTCGAGCTGCCCTCCAGCACGCGGATCCGGTCCTTCGTACGATCGGGACCCCAGAGGGAGCAGAATGCGGCCGGATACGGTCGCGGCGGGGAGCGATCCGTCGGCCCGCTGTCGCGAAGCGCGGACCGCGACTGCGTTTGTCCACGTCAGCGCCTCGGATAGCCTGGTTGATAGCAGTTTGCGCCTGAGGATCCTGCGCCTGAGGACCTTGTGTCCGAGGGGCTGAACCGATGGTCGTGGGCGGCGGCCTGGCGCCGGACGGACGGCGAGCGGAGCGCCCCCACGGGCAGGGATGGGTCACTGTGGTGGACACGCGTGCGTCGACGGGTGATGTGCCGGACCGGCCGCCTCAGCCGGTGGTCGGGCATGCGGGTGTGTTCCGTGATCTGCTGCCGATCGCGTTGTGGAGGGCCGATGCGGAAGGGCGCATCGTGCAGTGGTCTCTCGCCGCCAAGGACCTGCTCGGCTACGCGCCGGAGGAGCTGCTTGGCCGGTACGGGACGCCGATCCTGGTGCCCGAGGCGAACAGGGAGCTGGCCTACGAGCTGACGCGGAGAGTCCAGGTGGGCGAAGTCGTGCTCGGGTGCCTGCCGGTGCGGCACCGTGACGGGCACATCGTGGAGATGGAGATGTGGATCTGCCCGGCCGCGGACACGCAGGGTCGGACCGGTCTCGTGGCCATCGCCGCCGAGACCTCCGCGGTGGTGCACATGCGGGATTCGCTGGCGGCACTCGAGGGGTTGTTCACCCAGTCCCCGATCGGTCTTGCCACTCTCGGCCCCGACTTGCGTTACCTACGGGTCAACGACGCCCTGGCGCGGATGAACGGCGTCCCCGCGGCCGAACACATCGGCAAGCGGGTGGGCGAAGTGGCGCCAGGGGTCAATGCCGCGGAGCTGGAAACGGTGATGCGGCAGGTACTGGATCGAGGGGAGGCGGTGGTGGACTTCCGCCGCGCCGGTCGCACCCCGGCCGACCCCGATCACGACCGGACCTGGTCCTGCTCCTACGCCCCGCTACTCGGTGGCCGCGGTCAACCGCTGGGACTGGTCGCTTCCCTGATCGACATCACCGAAGGGCAGCGGGACCACGTCCAGGCCGAGCGGGCGCGCCGGCGCTTCGCCCTGCTGGCCGAGGCCGGCACGCGCATCGGAACGACCCTGGACCTGTGGAAGACGACCGAGGAAGTGGTGCAGGTACTGGTGCCCCAGCTTGCCGACTCGGCCGACGTGCACCTGCTGGACAAGGTGCTCAGCCCCGATCAGGCCGCCGCGTCCGCTCACGGCGTGGCGCGTCGTATGGCGGTTCTCTTCACCGATCCGGCCGCCCCGGCAGAGGAACTGGCGGTGGGCAAGACCTACCAGGTCCCGCCCGGCTCGGTGTACGAGCGGGTCATCGACGAGGGACGTCCCCTGAACCTGTACCTGACCGACATCGACCACCTGGTCACCGATCCGGGCAGCGATCAGCTGCGTGACTACCTTCGCACCCGTGTGGGCTCGGCGCGCATGGTCCCCCTTCTCGCCCGCGGCAGTCCGCTGGGGGCGGTGCTGGTGACGCGTACCCGTGATCGGCAGCCGTTCGACGACCAGGACAGCGTGCTCATCGACCAGCTGGTCGCCCGTGCGGCACTGAACATCGACAACGCACGCATGTACACCAGCCAGCGACATGCGGCGCTGACCCTGCAGCGAAGCCTGATGAACGCCTCGCTGCCGACAGTGACCGGGCTGGAGCTCACTGGGCGCTACCTGCCCGCCAGCGATCAGGAGGTCGGCGGTGACTGGTTCGATGTCATCGCGCTGCCGCGCGGCAGGACAGGGCTGGTCATAGGAGACGTGATGGGGCACGGGATCCATGCCGCGGCCGTCATGGGGCAGCTGCGCACCGCTGTGCGAACGCTGGCTCGCAGCGATCTCGCACCGGCCCAGCTGCTCTACGCCCTGGACGCCACCGTGGCCGACCTGGGCGAGAACGCGATGGCGACCTGCGTCTACGCCGTCCACGACCCGGCTACCAGTAGTTGTCTGATCGCCAGGGCCGGCCATCCACCGCCGGCCGTGGCCGACGCCGAGGGGACGGTCGCGTTCCTGGAAGGCCCCTCGGGTACGTCGCTAGGGGCGGGCGGACAGGGCTTCACCGACGAACGTGTTTCGCTGCCCCCGCGCAGCCTGCTGGTGATGTACACCGACGGACTCATCGAGACCCGCGACAAAGACCTCGACGAGGGCATGCAACAGCTCTCCCAGGCCCTACGGCACCCCCACGGCCCGCTGGAGGAGATCTGCGACCTCCTCCTCCGCCGATTGCTGCCACCCATGGTCGACGACGACGTGGCGCTGCTTCTCGTCAGGCCCCAGCCCGAGTCCCGTCAATCTCCGGCCAACCCAGCCGAACCGCCGAACCGCATGTCAACCTCGTAGGTCCGCGCAAAGCCGCTTCTTGTGCTGTGCCCAGGTGATCTGGGGGCGTGTCGTCTTGAGCGTGACGGCCTGGTGGCTGGGTGTGCCAAGGGGAACCGGGAACGGCTGGACCGCTCCACGGTGGAGGCGGTTGTCCAGGTGGGTGAGGTGACCGACGAGGTCCGGGCCCAGTTACTGCGCCTGCACACCGCTGCGCTCGGGGAGGCCCGTCCCGCGCGCGCTGTGCCGTCCTCGCGCTGACCGCCGCCGCCATGCGCGGTGCTCCTCGTCCCCGCCTGCCGATGTTCACGAGGACGGGAGGCACACGGGACCGCCTCCCCCGTGGGGCGGACACTGTCGCGACCTTCGGACGATGCCCGGACACCGGACAGGTGGCGACGATCAAGGCGCATGCCATCACACACCGAGATCGGAGCCTCACCGTGCTGAAGTGGACCCTGCGCGCCACCGCCGTCCTCGCCCTCGTCGCCGCAATCGCCACCCCCGTCGCCGTGCCCGCACCCGAAGTAGTGGTCGCAACACCGACCGTTGCCGTCGTCGCGCCCGTATCCGCCCCGGATACCCCGGGGGCTGAGCTCACCGGCCCCGCGAAGGGGAAGGCGCGGTTGGACCATCCCGTCGCCTTCTAGGAGGCCCTGGACGCCCGGGCCTTCGGGGTCGTTCTCCCGGTCGGCACACGACGCCCTGGCGTCATGACTGATTCGCCCCAGCTACCGGCCGGTTAGGAAGCGCCGGGCATCAACGACTTCGGACTTGCCGCCGCGGCGGCGAGTCCGACGGTCGGGGTGGTTGACCTCAACGACACGGTGGCCGCGCTGTCTCCTCCACCCGGACAGGCCGGCGCCGTAGCAGCCCGTGCCTTCCAAGGCCACCTGCTCGACGGTGCCGGGGTTGGTGGCCCATCCCTCCAGGGACGCGTAGCCGCCTGGCGTCGAGGATGACGAGCGTGCCCAGCCGAGGCCCGAGCTGATCGAGAGCGGCAGCGACATGCACGTCGCAGTTTGTCACCGGGACGAGCAACGGGGGCCTGACCGCTTACCCCGGTGGTGACCGGTGGAGGTGGGAGCGCCGGATCTTCAACGGCGCTTACGACAACGCGTCGGCTCACCAGCGGCCCGTCTATGGGCGCTGGACTTCCGCCGCAAGCCTGTCGGCGCGGCGCCGCGCTTCGGTTCTGCCCACTTCCGGCTCAACGCCCAGGCGCTGATGCGGACAGGTTCTGCTACCCGGAAAGGTTTCTGGAACCTGCGGACTTCGGTACGGGAGACCGCATGGGTCTCATCGAACTCGCTCTGGACGATGACCAAGACGCCGGACGATCGCGCGGTCCTCGCGGGATCATTTTCGTGTCCGCCTCGGGATGCACAGGAGGGCAGTTGCCACCGGTCTTCGGTGCCTCATGGCAGACCGTCCACCTGGCGGTTCACCGCGTGGGCCGGCGCGCGGTGTGGCCAAGCCCCCACCGTCTGGTGCTGGACGAGCTCGGTGCGGTAGGCCTCGCCACCCGCTACGACGCGTTGCCCCGGCGGCTGCGCGGTGCTCAGCAGGGCCAGGCGCCCGTGCTCAGGAACGTCTCGACGGCGGCCGCGTACGGGCGGATGTCCAGCCCCTGCCCGGCCAGCCAGTCGTCGGAGTAGTACTTGTCGAGGTAGCGCTCGCCCGGGTCGCAGATCAGGGTGACCACGCTCCCCCGCTCGCCCCTGTCCACCATCTCGGCGACGATCTTGAGCGCGCTCCATAGGCCGGTACCGGTGGAGCCGCCCGCCTTGCGCCCGATGGCCGTCTCCAGGGCGCGCACGGCGGCGACGCTCGCCGCGTCGGGCACCTTCATCATGCGGTCGATGGCGCCGGGGACGAAGCTCGGCTCCATGCGGGGCCGCCCGATGCCCTCGATGCGCGAGCCGCAGTCGCTGCTCGCGTCCGGATCGCCGTGGGTCCAGCCGTCGAAGAAGCAGGAGTTCTCCGGGTCGGGGACGCAGATCCGGGTGTCGTACTGCATGTAGTGCACATAGCGGGCGATGGTCGCGGAGGTGCCTCCGGTGCCGGCGGTCGCGACGATCCAGGCGGGCTCCGGGTAGCGTTCGAGCCGCAGCTGCTGGTAGATCGACTCGGCGATGTTGTTGTTGCCCCGCCAGTCCGTGGCCCGTTCCGCGTAGGTGAACTGGTCCATGTAGTGGCCGCCGGTGCGTTCCGCGAGTGCGGCGGACTCCTCGTACATCCGGCGCGAGTCGTCGACGAAGTGGCACTGCCCGCCGTGGAACTCGATCAGCCGGATCTTCTCGGGGCTGGTGGTGCGCGGCATCACGGCGACGAAGGGGACGCCGATCAGCTTCGCGAAGTACGCCTCCGAGACGGCGGTCGAACCGCTGGACGCCTCGATGACGGGCTTGCCCGGCCGGATCCAGCCGTTGCACAGGCCGTAGAGGAAGAGCGACCGGGCCAGGCGGTGCTTGAGGCTGCCGGTGGGGTGTGTGGACTCGTCCTTGAGGTAGAGGTCGATGCCCCATTCCTCGGGCAGCGGGAAGCGCAGCAGGTGGGTGTCCGCGGAGCGGTTGGCGTCGGCCTGGACCTTGCGCACCGCCTCTTTCAGCCAGGCCCGGTAGGCGTTGTCCGTGCGGTCCACGTCGATGGTGGCGACCGCGCCGGCCGAGCCCGCCGTGTCCGGTCTCACCCGTCCGGCGGATGCTTCGCCCGCCCGCGGGACCGTCACTGGATTCTCACGCGTGCTCATGAGTGCCGCCCTTGTCTCGCCCACCGCTGGTCCACTGTCTGCACCACCTGCAACAGTAAGGCCCTCACCTGGGCAAACCATCGCTTTGGGGGTCCATAGGAGTCCCTTGCGCAGCGCCGTGACGAGGCGCACTGGTGCGCGGCGGCCCAAGTGTGCAGACTTCCTCCAGGAGTCGCTGCGAAGGGGGCGGAGACGATGGCAACCGCGGAGCCGGATTTCAGTGCCACGGGCGTGCGGATCGAGCGCTGGCCGCGTTCACTGACGCGGGCCGGGCAAGTGATGATCAAGGATGGCCGGCTGGCGCTGATGACCAGCTACGGCCGCGTGATCGAGAGCGCGCCTGTGCGCGCCGTCACCGCCGGCCGGCCCTGGTTCGCCGGTGACGACAGTACGGTGGCGACGCTCAACGGCAAGCGCTACCGCCTGACCATGGGTCAGCGCAGTCGACGGCCGGACGGCAAGGCCCTTGCGGGACGCTTCCTCGACGCCGTGCGTGGAGCGGGCGGTCACAGGAGTTGAGAACGAGCACGGGAGTGCCGCGAGTTGCGGCCCCCGCGGCCATGGTTCACGCTGGTTCCACATCACTCAGGGTTCACCGGCGGTCACGCTGAGATCCAGCCCCGCCGGTACGTTCAGCAGGCGGCCGACTGCTGGATCTCTTGTGTCGTCTTCTTCCGGACTATTTCGGGGAGTCGCAGCCGTGATCAGCCAGCCCAGCAGGCACTGCACGGTGGAGCTCCAGGCCCTGCCGTCGCGGATCGGTCAGGTCCGCAGAATCATCTCGGCGCAACTGCGCTACTGGCATCTCGATCCTCTGATCGACCAGGCCGCACTCGGCGTCACCGAGTTGCTGACCAATGTGCACCGGCACGCTCAGCCGGACAAGACGTGCACCGTGAACGTCGAGCTGCTGCTCGACAGGCTCACGGTCTCCGTCCACGACCACGATCCGCGTCTGCCGACCGTCCATGACGCGGACTCCTCCGAGACCCACGGCCGCGGGCTCGCACTGGTGGCCGCCTTCAGCGAGAGCTGGGGTGTACGGCCGCGAGGCGACGCGGGCAAGGTCGTGTGGTTCACCCTGCCCGCGAAGTTCCCCGCGCTGGCTCTGCCCGACTATCCGGCGGTGTACGGGGCGACGACCACCGGCCCGTTCACCGAGGTGCCCGAGGCGGCGGCCGAGGCCGCAACTGCCACTGTCCGGTCGGCCGTTACGGACTGACCAGGCGGAGCAGGGACGGCCGGACGCCAGGGTGTTCATGTCGGTTCAGCTCCTCGGGGGCGCTCGGTTCGCGGTGGTTCCGTGATGTCTTCGAGGCTCCCGCCGCAGAACGTCCACGTCGTCGTACGGCCAGCGGCTGTGCACGTACCTCCGCGGGAGTACCAGGGCCGGGGGCGGCCGCTTCCGGCCGCCGGGACCTCTGATCGACCTCTGTACCTACTGGTATGTACAGTGGTCGAATGAGCACCTCGGAACGATTGGTCGAAGCCACCCGTGCGCTGCTGTGGGAACGGGGTTACGTGGGGACCAGCCCGAAGGCGATCCAGCAGCAGGCCGGCGCCGGCCAGGGCAGCATGTACCACCACTTCTCGGGGAAGCCGGACCTGGCGCTGGCCGCGATCCGGCGCACGGCCGACGAGCTGCGCGCCACGGCCGAGGCCGCGTTGAGCGGTCCCGGCACGGCGCACGAGCGGATCGCCGCGTATCTCCTGCGCGAGCGCGACGTCCTGCGCGGGTGCCCGCTCGGCCGGCTGACGATGGATCCGGACGTCGTCGCGAGCGACGAGCTGCGGGCCCCCGTGGACGAGACGCTGGCATGGCTGCGGGGCAGGCTCGCCGGGATCGTCGAAGAGGGCCTTGAGCGGGGCGAGTTGAGCGCCGTGCTCGTACCGTCCGAGGTAGCGGCGACGATCGTCGCGACCGTGCAGGGAGGCTACGTACTGGCGCGGGCCTCCGGCTCGAGCACCGCGTTCGACGCGGGCGTCCGCGGCCTGCTCGCCCTGCTCGTATCCCCTTCGGCACAAGGGAGCTGACCGACCGTGCATGCGATGCAGTACGAGATCACCCTGCCCGCCGACTACGACATGGGCATCATCCGCGACCGCGTGGCGACCCGCGGCCATCTGCTCGACGACTTCCCAGGCCTCGGCCTCAAGGCGTTTCTCATGCGGGAACGTGCCGGCGGTTCGCCGGTGAACCAGTACGCGCCGCTGTATCTGTGGGCAGCGCCCGAGGGCATGAACAGTTTTCTGTGGGGCCCCGGTTTCCAGGGCATCGTCGACGACTTCGGCCGCCCCGACGTGCAGCACTGGACCGGAGCCGCGTACCACGAGGGGCCCGCGGCGGCGGCTGCGGCGCGCACCGCGGTCCGGCGCAGCCAGCGGCTGCCCGCGGGCGCCCGGCCCGGTCCGCTCATCGAGGAGGCCGCAGCGGAGACGGAGCGGCTGGCGCGGCGGGACGGGGTCGTCTGCGCGGCGCTCGGGGTCGACCCCCGTCGCTGGGAACTGCTGTACGTGACGCTGTGGGACCACGACTTCCCCACGGCGGTCGGCGACCACTACCGGGTGCTGCACGTCTCGGCACCCGAACGCGCCGGCCTGAGCCGGGGGCGGCACTGGTGAGGCTCGTCCGTGTCACGCGACCGACTGGCGGCTGCCCGAGCCGCCGGCCGCGCCGGCCGCCGGTCACGGGACCGGCTGCTGCTGGGCGGGGACACGGTGACGCCCGGGACGCCCGGGACGGGTGCATCTGCTGCGACGGCCGCGACCGCGGTCGCAGGCCGTCCTGGGCAAGGAGCTGACGGACCGGATCCCGATCCTCGACCCGGCCGGGGCCTCGCCACGGCGCCGGTCGGAGCTGCGGGGCGCTGAGCCGGGCGGGGCGCGGCTAGAGGTCGTTGTGCTCCAGGGCGTGACCCAGTCGGCGCCGGGTGAGGTCCTCGTGGATGAGGCGCCCGACGATGGCCCCGCCGTAGACCACCACGCCGACGCCGACGAGCCAGGACTGGAGAACGAGAACGGTGCCGAAGGGACCGTACGTCACCGTGTTCGACGCGATCAGCGGTGAGAAGACCAGCTGGGAGAAGACCCGTAGCCCGAGCATCGACACGGCGGTGACCAGCGCACCGGGCAGCAGGGCCCGCCAGCGGACACGACCGCCGAGGAGCAGTCGCTGGGACACCCAGAAGAACAGGACCGTCCCGAGCAGATCGGCAATGGTGGCCAACACGTCGGCCACCGCCGGGTCCGCGGTGTCCGGGACATTGACGAACACCATGAGGAAGAGGATGAGCAGCGCCAGCCACACCACATGGCGCCACATGGTGTGCCAGCGGGCGGTGGGCAGATCCCACACCTTCTCGTAGCCTGTCTGCACGGCGGATCCGAAGGTCAGTCCGAAGACGACGAGCGCGGCGAGACCGAACGCCGTCGTGCGTTGCAGCGCCTGTCCGGGCCTGCCGAACAGTTCCTCGACCTGGTTCTGGGACTCCCGCGAGACGCCGAGCCCCTCACCGAGCCAGCGGGCGAAGCCTTCGGCACTGACCGGGTCGGCGGCCGCGACGACGATGAGCAGCGGGACAAGGGTGACGAAGCCGAGCGCGGCGAAGCCCATGGCGCGGTGCATGAGCTCCATCTCCCGGCCACGGTTCCAGCCAAGCCCGACGGGTGACTGGATCACCCTGCGGTGCAGATGCTCGAACCGGTGGGCGCGGCGCGGGCCGGAGGGCGTGTCGGTCATAGGTCATGAACTACCCGTAAGCGTCCCACGACCCGCCGACCGGTCCTCCGGACGGGTGGCCGGGGCCTGGGGTGCGGCGATGGGGGGCGCCGGTATCCGGCCACGCGGGCAACCGTCCCGCGCGGCGGGGTAGGCCCGGGCACCCGCCCCGGCCGCGTGGCAAGCCGGCCGAGCCGCCCCACGCGGTAAGGAAGAAGCCCCGGCGCCGCCCGTACGCGCCGGAGTCGGCGGCCACGCAGACCCACGCGACGCCCGGGCGCCGGTGACCGATGGCCACGCAGCGACTCCGTCACGGGCGGGCAGGGGGACGGCGTGCTCCTCCCGCCCGGGCGGTCTGCTGACGGGGCATCAGGCGAGCGCCGCCAGCGGGTCGTCGAGGACCGGCTGCCAGGCCAGTTCCGCGGCTCCGACCAGGCTGTTGTGGTCCAGGGTGCACGACAGGATCGGGACTCCCCCGCTGCGGCCCCACAGGCTGCGGTCGGCCACGACCGCGCGCAGGCGTTCCGGGTCGGCCTCCAGGAGTTCGCGGTGCAGGCCGCCGAGGATGATCCGGTCCGGATTGAGGATGTTGACCAGCCCGGCGAGACCGAGGCCGAGGCGGTCGATGAGCTCCGCCGCCGCCCCGCGCACCGCCGGGTCGTCGTACTCCCCGCGCAGCAGGTCCCTGGACTGCTGGAGCAGGGACACCTCGGGGCCGGGTTCGCGTCCCGTGGCCGTCAGGAAGGCGAGCGGGTCCGCCTCGACGTCCAGGCAGCCGCGACTGCCGCAGTGGCAGGGCCTCCCCTCGGGGTTGACGGTGAGGTGGCCGACCTCCAGCGCGAGGCCCGAACTGCCCGTGTGCAGGCGGCCGTCGAGCACGAGCGCGCCGCCGACGCCGCGGTGGCCGGTGGCCACGCACAGCAGGTGCTGGGCGCCGCGGCCGGCGCCGTGGCGGTGCTCGGCGAGGGCCGCGAGATTGACATCGTTGCCGGTGAAGGCGGGCCCTCGGATGCCCGCGGCGACGACGCGTTCGGCGAAGATGTCGCGTACGGGAGCGCCGGCCGGCCAGGCCAGGTGCAGGGGATTGAGGGCGGTCCCCTCCGGTTCGGCGACCGCGGAGGGCACGGCGAGCCCGGCTCCGGCACAGCGCCGCCCACTCTCGCGCAGCAGCGTCGCGCCCGCCTCGACGACCTCCCCGAGCACCTGTGCCGGGTCCGCCTGGACGGTGACGCAGCCGGGCGCGGTGGCGACGATACGCCCCCCCAGCCCGACGAGCGCTGCCCGGAAGCCATCGGCGTGGACCTGGGCGGCGAGGACGACGGGACCGGTGTCGTCGACGGCGAGGCGGTGCGAGGGACGGCCCTGGGAACCGGCGGCGGCGCCGGGCCGGGAGTCGACGCGGATGAGGCCGAGCGCCTCCAGCTCGGCGGCGACGGCTCCGGCGGTGGCGCGGGTGACGCCGAGCTCGGCGGTGAGGACGGCACGCGTGGGCGCACGCCCGGTGTGCACCAGTTCCAGTGCCGGGCCGAGGGCGCTGCGGCCTCTTTCCAGTCTCGTCCGGGTGGTCGTCGCCTTGCCGTTCATGCAGCTGAGTCTCCCATGATCCGGACCTGGAGCCGCCGCCTTGTGCACAACGGGCGCGCGCCCCTATCCTGACTTTGTGCCGCTACTAAACAAACTCAGGACGGCCGTACCGGGGGGACCCGGCGGAAACCCCGCCTCCGTTTCCCTGTCCCGCCTCCGCACCGCCCTCACCGTCTTCTTCGCCCTCGACGGCTTCCTCTTCGCCGGCTGGGTCGTCCGCATCCCCGCGATCAAGGAACAGACCGGTTCCTCCGCGAGCGACCTCGGTCTCGCGCTCCTCGGGGTCTCCGCCGGGGCCGTGATCACCATGACGCTCACCGGCCGCCTGTGCCGCCGCTTGGGCAGCCACGCGGTGACCGTCGGCAGCGCGGTACTGCTCTCGCTGAGCATGGCCCTGCCGCCGCTGACGCACTCCGCGCTCGCCCTCGGCCTGGTCCTCCTCGTCTTCGGCGCCGCGTACGGCGGGATCAACGTCGCCATGAACAGCGCCGCCGTCGATCTGATCGCCGCCCTCCGGCGGCCCGTCATGCCCAGCTTCCACGCGGCCTTCAGCCTCGGCGGCATGCTCGGCGCGGGCCTCGGCGGTCTCGTCGCCGGCGGCCTGTCCCCCACCTCCCATCTGCTCGCCCTCACCGTGCTCGGGCTCCTGGTCACCGCCCTCGCCGGGCCGGCCCTGATGGCCCACCGGCCCCCGGCGCCGGAGGGCGAGGAGGGTGTTGTGTCCGGCACGTCCGTGCCCGCGCGCCTGACCGGGCGCACCCGCAACCTGGTGCTCCTGTTCGGCGTGATCGCGCTGTGCACCGCGTACGGCGAAGGCGCCATGGCCGACTGGAGCGCGCTGCACCTGGAGCACGATCTGCACGCGCATCCGGGCGTGGCCGCTGCCGGCTACTCCCTGTTCGCGCTCGCCATGACCGCGGGCCGGCTCACCGGCACGCTCCTGCTGGAACGGCTCGGACTGACCCGTACGCTCGTCGCCGGCGGCGCCACGGCCGCGGCCGGGATGCTGCTCGGCGCGCTCGCACCGACGGTGTGGCTCGCCCTGCTGGGCTTCACGGTCGCCGGTCTGGGGCTGGCGAACATCTTCCCTGTGGCCGTCGGCAGGGCGGGCGCTCTGGCCGGGCCGGGCGGGGTCGCGGCCGCTTCGACCCTCGGTTACGGCGGCATGCTGCTCGGCCCGCCCGCGATCGGTTTCCTCGCGGACTGGTTCTCGCTGCCCGTCGCCCTCACGACGGTGGCAGCGCTGGCCGCCGGCGCCGCACTGATCGCCTTCTGCGCACGCCACGCGTCTGCGCCGGGCACGGAAGTGGCCCGGCACGGGCCGGGTTCGGGGAGCGGCCGGGTCGCGTCCGCCGTAGGGCGAGTACGTGCGCGACGCGGGGAACGCGCCGTTTCCCCCAGCGCGGCTGAGTAGCCGTACTCAGGTGCGGGCACCCGAACGGTCAGAGCATGGAGCGACGACGACCAGGGGAGACGGCCATGCACGCTCGACTGACCTCGCTCGCACGACTGACCTTCGGCAACCCCGCCTCCAGGATCTATCTGGCACTGGTGGTCGCGGCGGCCCTCTTCGTGGCCGTCGACACGTTGTTCGTGCACCACGAGGACGCGTCGATGGCCGGGATATGGCTGTTCCTGCTGACCGCGCCCACTATTTTCGCGCTCATGGCGCTGGGCACGCTGTTCGGGGAGGGCGTGGCGGAGTCGGCCGGGTTCCTCTACCCGGCACTGGTCCTGGCGGTCCTTGTACAGGCGTGCGCGCTGGGCCTGTTCGTACGCCTGCTGGGCGGCGGGCCGCACACAGCGCACCCGCACGGGGCCTGACACAGGCGTACGGACGCCCGGGCCTGGCCCTACGGGCCGGATGCCGGAGGCGTGGGCTGCGCGGGCCGGAGGCCCTGGCGCGGGCGCCGTGGTCGACGGGCGCCCTGGAGCCCGCGTCGACGCACTGGGGCACACTCTGCACCATGAAGATCCCCCTCGCTGGTCGGATTCCTCGTGCGGGAAGGGCAGTTGCTCGCATCGGCTGCCGAAGCGGCGGGCCCTGCCGCTCCCGTGCCGACGTGCCCCGGCTGGCAGGTGCGGGATCTGCTGCGGCACACGGGCACGGTGCACCGCTGGGCCACGGCGTTCGTCACCGACGGGTACACCTCCTACCGCCCCGACGCCGGCGAACCGGATCTCGACGGCGACGACCTTCTCGCATGGTTCCGGGAGGGGCATGGCCTGCTGGTGGCGGCGCTGCACGAGGCCCCTGCCGACCTGGAGTGCTGGTCGTTCCTGCCGGCGCCCTCGCCGCTGGCGTTCTGGGCGCGGCGGCAGGCCCACGAGACGGCGGTGCACCGGGCGGACGCCGAGTCCGCCGCGTACGGGAAGCCCGGACCGGTCGCCCCGGAGCCGGCGGTGGACGGGATCGACGAGCTGCTGTCGGCGTTCCATGCACGGCGCAAGAGCCGGGTGCGCACCGCGAATCCCCAGCTGCTGCGCGTCGTCGCGACGGATACGGGCGACGTGTGGACCGTACGGCTGTCGCAGGAGCCGGCGCGCACGGAGCGTGGCGGCGAGGGCCCGTGCGACTGCGAGCTGAGCGGTTCGGCGGAGCGGCTCTACCTGACCCTGTGGAACCGGCTGCCGATGGACGCCGTCTCCGTGACCGGCGATCAGGCCCTCACGCGCCTGTGGCGCGAGACGTCGGGCATCACCTGACCGTAGTCGCGGCCGGGCCTGTGCCGTACGCGGCACGGCCGCGACGGTACGGGCCGGCCCCACGCCGTGGCAGACGCGCCCCCTGCGCCCACCAGTGGCAGCAGGCCGTGGGCAGGCCCGTCCTCCGCGCCCCGTGGCCGCAGGCCCGGCCCCACCGCGACGGTTGCCGATCCGGCGGCGTGGTACCTCCCGGCGTGGCAGCAGCTCGTTGACACCGTCGCCGAGTACGTCGGGCTCGCCATGGGCGCCGCCTCCACGCGCCGTCTGAGCGTCGCGAGCCCTCAGTCCGCCGGGCCCGGCAGCGTCCGTGACAGAACCGCACGCTGCAGCGGCTTCACCTCGGCGTGGCGTGCCCGGCCCTCGTCGGTGAGCGCGACCCGCACACCGCGCCGGTCTTCCGCGCACATGCCCCGGGTGACGAGCCCTTCCTTCTCCAGGCGGGCGATCAGGCGTGAGAGCGCGCTCTGGCTGAGATGAACGCGGGCGGCGAGCTCCTGGACGCGATAGGAGCAGTCACCCGTGGGTCCGCCGTCGTCCGCGCGCGTCTCCGCGAGCATGTCCAGCACCTCGAAGTCACTGGCGCCGAGCCCGAACCGGTGCAGCTCACGATCGAGTTCACACATCGTGCGGGCATGCAGCGCGAGGACGTCCCGCCACTGCTCCACGAGCGCGCGCTCGGATTTCGTCGCAGCCATGACCGCACGTTAGCAGAAAAGCCGCCCTTTGTTGCACGGGAATTAAATGCACTTGCAGTCAATGCATGTGCATGTAGTGTGCTCCGCATGACCTCTCCGATCGACGCCCCCGCGTCGCAGGACCGCTGGAGCCCGCGGCTGTGGGGCACCCTGCTCGTGCTCTGCGCCGCGATGTTCCTCGACGCCCTCGACGTCTCGATGGTCGGCGTCGCCCTTCCCTCGATCGCCACCGATCTCGAACTGTCCACGTCGACCCTGCAATGGATCGTCAGCGGCTACATCCTCGGTTACGGCGGGCTCCTTCTCCTCGGCGGGCGCGCCGCCGACCTCCTCGGCCGCCGCCGTGTCTTCCTCGTCGCCCTGGCCGTCTTCGCGCTCGCCTCCCTGCTCGGCGGCCTCGTCGACTCCGGCCCCCTGCTGATCGCCAGCCGCTTCATCAAGGGCCTCAGCGCCGCCTTCACCGCACCGGCCGGCCTGTCGATCATCACCACGACCTTCAAGGAAGGCCCCCAGCGCAACCGCGCGCTGTCCATCTACACCACCTGCGCCGCCACCGGCTTCTCCATGGGCCTCGTGCTCTCCGGACTGCTGACCGAGGTGAGCTGGCGGCTGACCATGCTGCTGCCCGCGCCCATCGCCCTGATCGCGTTCCTCGTCGGCATCAAGCTGATCCCGCGCAGCAGCCGCGAGGACGCGGGCAAGGGCTACGACCTGCCCGGTGCCGTCACCGGCACGCTCGCGATGCTGCTGCTCGTCTTCACCGTCGTCCAGGCCCCGGCGGTGGGCTGGGCCTCGGCTCAGACGCTGCTCTCCTTCACCGCCACCGCCGTCCTGCTCGCCGCCTTCATCACCATCGAGCGCCGCAGCTCACACCCGTTGATCCGGCTCGGCGTACTGCGCTCGGGCAACCAGATCCGGGCGAACCTCGGCGCGGCGTTCTTCTTCGGCTCCTACGTCGGCTTCCAGTTCCTGGTCACGCAGTACATGCAGTCGCTGCTCGGCTGGTCGGCCCTGCAGACCGCCCTCGCGTTCCTGCCCGCAGGCACGCTGGTGGCGCTGTCGGCGACGAAGATCGGCTCGGTCGTCGACCGCTTCGGCACGCCCCGGGTGATCGCCACCGGTTTCGCGCTGCTGGTCGTCGCGTACGCACTGTTCCTCCAGGTCGACCTGACGCCGGCGTACGCCGCGGTGATGCTGCCGTCGATGCTGCTGATCGGCGCGGCCTGCGCATTGGCCTTCCCCTCGCTCAACATCCAGGCCACCAGCGGTGTCGAGGACCACGAGCAGGGCATGGTCTCCGGTCTGCTGAACACCTCGATCCAGGTCGGCGGCGCCCTGTTCCTCGCCGTCGTCACCGCCGTCATCACCGCGGGCGGCGAGACCGGCCGGTCCCCGCAGGAGGTCCTGGACAGCTTCCGGCCGGGGCTGGTGGTCGTCACCGTTATCGCGGCCGTCGGGCTGCTGATCACGCTCACCGGTCTGCGGGCGCGGCGCGCCGCCGGCGGGGAGTCGGTCCTCGTCGCACGGTCCCTGCCGGCGGCGGAGCCTGAGCGGGAGCGGGTGAAGGTCGCCGACTGACGTCCCCGCCGTTCCGGGGGAACGCGGCCGGCGGGCACCAGCCCGCCGGCCGCCGCATCACCTGCCGGTCGGCCGCGCCACCAAACGCCGGGTCCCGCGAGCTCGCACCACACACCCGGCCAGGCAAGTCGGCAGCCTCGCGTCACACGCCCGGTCAGCCGAGCCAGCCGGGGCGCACCAGGCCGGACTCGTAGGCGAGGACCACCAGTTGGGCCCGGTCGCGCGCGCCGAGCTTGACCATCGTGCGGCTCACATGCGTCTTGGCGGTGAGCGGGCTGACGACGAGGCGGCGGGGATCTGGCTGCATGGACCTGAAGACCCGCTACGCGACGAAGGCCCGGCTCTCGCTGCGCGCCGTCGCCAAGGCCACGCGGGTCGCCGTCGCGGCGGCGCCACACTCATCACGCCCTGGGCGACGCCGTGGAAGAGGCGGAGCCGTTCAGTAACCTCATGATCTCGGCGCCGCCCGCCTGAGCCTCGCAATCCGGCGCGGACGGTCCGGTGGGAGTCGCGAAGGGCCGGAGCGAGAATGTGGGCATGGCAGACAACCGGCCCCCGGGCACCTCCCTGACCCTCGACGACCAGCTGTGTTTCGCGCTGTACTCCGCCTCGCGGGCGGTGACGGCGGCGTACCGGCCGGTGCTGGCCGAGCTGGAGCTCACCTATCCGCAGTATCTGGTGATGCTCGCGGTGTGGGAGCGCGGCCCGGTGCCGATGAAAGAGCTGGGCAGCATGCTGGGGCTCGACTACGGCACCCTGTCGCCGCTGCTCAAGCGCCTGGAGACGGCGGGTCTGCTGCGCCGGGAGCGGCGCCCGGACGACGAACGCCTGGTGATGGTGGAGGCGACGGAGCAGGGCCGGGCTCTCAAGGAGCGGGCCGAAGGGGTACCGGGCTCAATGGGCCGGATCTACGGCCTGACGGCCGGGGAGACGGTGCAACTGCGCGACCAGCTACGCACGCTGATCGAGCGGCTGGGCACGCCGGCCGGCTGAGCGGGCACCGGCGGCCGCGTGGGAATCATCACAGCCAGTTACATCGTGCACAATTGAATTGTGCGCTACTGTTCTTGTGGAACAGCGAGCGCGAAGGAGAGAGCCACGATGGAATTCGTCAGGTACGAGGACTACGCCCCCGTCGAGCGCCCCGGCTATCAGCAGGAGCTGGACGAGGTCGTCAGCAACGTCGCCCGCCGCACCCGCGAATCGGTCGAACGGCAGGGCGTCGGGCGCGCGGTGCGGACTGCCCACGGGAAGACATACGGCCTCATGAAGGCGACAGTCACGCTCGGTGAGGTCGCGGCGCCGTACGCTCAGGGAATCTTCGCCGCCCCGGCGACGTACGACGCGGTCGTGCGCTACTCCAACGGGCTCGGGCATCTGCGCGCCGACTCGCTGCTCGGCGCGGCCTGCGGCATGGGCATCAAGATGTTCGGTGTCCCCGGCGCCTCACTGTTGGCCGACGAGTCCGAGGCCACCACCTTCGACCTCAACCTGATCAACAACACGGTGTTCTTCGCCAACACCGCCTACGACTACATGGTCATCGAGGAGCTCTTCGCCGAACTGCCGGACGCCCTGGTCGACCCTGCCCGGCGCAAGTCCTGGATGGGTGAGTTCCTCACCCGGCGCGGAACGCTGGCGAGCGCCGACGAGTGGCTGTGGGACGAACTGTTCGCGATGCTCTCGTTCACCCAGGTGCAGCGCCGGAACCTGCTGTCGTACACGTACAACAGCATGGGCGCCTTCCGGTACGGCGACCACATCGCCAAGATCCGTACGGTCCCGGTCACCCCCGTCACCCACCTCGACGTCGATGTGCGCGCGGACGGCGAGGCCTTCCGCAACACGCTCGTGGCGGAGGCCCAGGAGCGCGACCACGCTTTCGAACTCCAGGTCCAGCTCAACGCCGACCTCGCGCGGATGCCCGTGGACAACACGTCGGTGGAGTGGCCGGAGCAGCTCTCCCCGTGGGTGACCGTGGCTCGGATCGACATCCCGCGCCAGGACATCGGCGGCGAAGAAAACCTCACGGCCGCGGACGGCACATCGATCACCCCGTGGCGCACCCGCGAGGACCACCAACCGGTCGGCGAGATCCAGCGGGTGCGCGAAGAGGTCTACCGCCGGTCCTCGATCGAGCGACACCGCCTCAACAACCAGCCGCGCCAGGAGCCGGCCGGCAGCGCCGAACTCCTCTGACAACTCCACGACCAGGGGGGGTGCAGGCGAATCCGTAGAAGGTTTCCTCATCGGGCGCGCTCCGACGCACTCCCCCTGGAGGAAGGGTACCCACCCCCACGAGCACCCCCTCGCCCACTCCGGTTCCTCCCGCGAAAGCAAACCGTGGGCGGAGGAACGGATGCTGGTTCCCGACTCCCGGATCGAGGCGAGATCGCACCGGGCGCTCCGGCGACTGGGGGCACGAACCGGCGTGCCGCGACCGGGAGTGGCTTGTGCGCCGCGCCCACCGGGAGTGGCTGGTGCGCCGCGCCCACCGGGAGTGGCTGGTGCGCCGCGCCCACCGGGAGTGGCTGGTGCGCCGCGCCCACCGGGAGTGGCTGGTGCGCCGCTTGCGTCGGCCCCGTACCGCAGCGGCCGCTCGGCGGACGCACTCCGATCGCCGACGAGGCGGCGCGGCGCCGGATCCCGGAGGCGATGGGCGCGGATCCGGGCAGGCGCTGCACGCCCTGCACGAGCGGGTGTTGCGTCAGGACCCCGCGCTGCTGTCGGCCGGCGCACCAGCGGCCCGACCGGCGCGCGGCGCGCGCGACGCAGCCCCGGCGTGCGATGGGCGCAGCCCGACTTCCACGGCGAGCCGGCCCACGGCATGCGCGAAGAAGACATCTCGGTCCTCGACGACCCGCTCGAACTGCCCGAAGACCTCGAACGAGATCAGCCCGAAGAGCTGCGCCCAGGCGGCAACGAGCGCGGTGGCGACGGACGGCGGCAGATCAGGGGCGATGTCGGCGGTGATGCGGTCGGCCTCGGTGCGCAGTGCGTCGCCGAGCGGCGGGACGGCCAGGCCCTCCGTGCGATGGGCTTCACGGGCGGCGGACGCCTCCGGGTCGGTCGCAGGACGCAGCACTTCACCGCCGTGGAGCTGCGCGACGAGGAGAAGCCCGCCCTGCTGCGCTCCTATCTCAAGCGCTGGGGCTGGGAGGTCGGACGCTTCTTCGGCGACATCGACGCCGACTCCACGGACGAGGAGCTGCTGGCCGCCGCCCACAAGCATCCCGTCTTCCGCATCACCATCGCCCGATGACGCCCGTCCGATGACGGCCGCGCCGGCCGGCGCACGCTCGATGAGCCACCCGCCGGCTGAAATGGCCCGACGACGCCACCCGATGACGCCCGCTGAGCGCGCCCGATATTCCCCACCTGACGAAAACGCACCCGGCGGCAGCGGCCGGCCAGGCCTCAGGCGCGCTTGTCCAGCATGTCCAGCGCGCGCCGCGCCAGGGAGTGGCTGCGCACCAGGCCGGCCAGCGTCGTCGCCCCGCGTGTGATGTCCGTGAAGGCCGTCCACGCGGGCCGGAACCCGGTGATCGCCGCGTGCAGCAGGCCGGGCCGGCGTGCGAAGACGGCGAGCATCCGCCGGCCGACCGCCATCTCCACACCCAGCCCCGCCTTGATGGCGAAGGTGTAGTTCAACGCCTGCCTGCGGGCGTCCACGGCGTCGTGCGCCTCGGCGATCCGTGCCGCCCACTCCCCCGCGAGCCGTCCCGATCGCAGCGCGAACGAGATCCCCTCCCGGGTCCACGGCTCCAGTAGACCCGCCGCGTCCCCGCACACCAGGACCCGGCCGCGCGACAGCGGCGAGTCGTCGCTGCGACAGCGCGTCAGATGACCCGAGGAAATGGCGGGCTCGAAGCCCGCCAGTCCCAGCCGGGCGATGAAGTCCTCCAGATACCGCTTGGTCGCGGCGCCCTCGCCGCGCGCCGAGATCACACCGACCGTCAGCGTCCGGCCCTTGGGGAACACCCAGCCGTAACTGCCGGGCATCGGGCCCCAGTCGATGAGCACGCGGCCGGCCCAGTCCTCGGCGACCGTGTCCGGCACCGGGATCTCTGCCTCCAGGCCGAGGTCCACCTGGTCGAGCTTCACACCGACATGCGCGCCTATCCGGCTGGCGCTGCCATCGGCGCCGACGACCGCGCGTGCCAGCAGCGTCTCGCCGTCCGACAGCACGACGGCGACCGTGCGCCGGTCAGGGACGGCGGGACCGTGCTGCTCCACTCGGGAGACGGTGACGCCGGTGCGCACCACCGCGCCGGCCTTCTCCGCCTGCTCGACCAGGCCGGCGTCGAACTCCGGGCGGTTGATCAGCCCGAAGAGCATCCGCTTGGAGCGGCGGGTGCGGGCCAGCTTCCCGTTCAGCGAGAACGTGACCGCGTGCACCTTGTCGCGCAGGGGCAGCTCGAAGCCGGGTGGCAGGCTGTCGCGCGATGGGCCGATGATGCCGCCGCCGCAGGTCTTGTAGCGAGGCAGGTCGGCCTTCTCCAAAAGCAGGACTCTGCGGCCGCTGACAGCCGCCGCGTACGCCGCCGCCGCCCCGGCGGGTCCTGCGCCGACCACGACGACGTCCCACGCGGGACCGTCGCCGAGCTCATTTGCCGCCTCTGCTCCGGTGGCATCGTTCTCGCTGCTCACGATGTACTTCTGCTCCCGATCCGACCCATGGCCCATGCTCTCGACGGCATCCTACGGCGCAGACCCGCCCCACCCCCTGTGGGAGGATCGACCACACATTTGCCGTACACACATCGCACAACGTCGCACCCACAAGGAGCGTGCCCATGACCGCCGATCCGATCGCCGAGACCGTCGCCTCGCTGATGTCCCGCGCCAAGGCGGAGCTCACGGAGTTGGTGGCCTTCCAGTCGGTGGCGGACGAGGCGGTGGCGCCCCGCAGCGAGTGCGAGGCGGCGGCCAACTGGGTGGCGGACGCACTGCGCGACGAGGGGTTCGCGGACGTCGCGCTCCTCGACACCCCGGACGGATCGCAGTCGGTGTACGGACTGCTCCCCGGCCCCGAGGGCGCGCCGACGGTGCTGCTGTACGCGCACTACGACGTGCAGCCGAAGCTGGACGAGGCCGCCTGGGTGAGCCCGCCCTTCGAGCTGACCGAGCGCAACGGCCGCTGGTACGGGCGCGGTGCGGCCGACTGCAAGGGCGGCTTCATCATGCACCTGCTCGCGCTGCGCGCCCTGAAGGCGAACGGCGGCGTCCCGGTATCGGTCAAGGTGATCGTCGAGGGTTCGGAGGAACAGGGCACGGGCGGCCTGGAGCGCTACGTCGAGGAGCACCCCGACCTGCTGACGGCCGACGCGATCGTGATCGGCGACACCGGCAACTTCCGGGTGGGTCTGCCGACGGTGACGGCGACGCTGCGCGGCATGACCATGATCCGCGTCCGGGTCGACACCCTCGAAGGGAACCTGCACTCGGGCCAGTTCGGCGGGGCCGCGCCCGATGCGCTCGCCGCGCTGATACGCGTACTGGACTCGCTGCGCGCGGAGGACGGTTCGACGGTCATCGACGGCCTTCCGGCGCAGGCCGAGTGGGAGGGCCTGCAGTACCCCGAGGAGGAGTTCCGCAAGGACGCGAAGGTCCTCGACGGTGTGGCCCTGCCCGGCAACGGCACGGTCGCTGACCGGATCTGGGCGCGTCCCGCCGTCACCGTGATCGGTATCGACTGCCACCCGGTGGCGGGCGCCACCCCGTCGATCCCCGCGAGCGCGCGGGCGCAGATCAGCCTGCGGGTGCCGCCGGGTCAGGACGCCGCCGAGGCGACGAAGCTGCTGTTCGCGCACATCGAGAAGCACACCCCGTGGAATGCGCGTGTGACGCTGGAACAGGTGGGCCAGGGCCAGCCGTTCCAGGCGGACGTCACCAGCCCCGCGTACACGTCGATGGCCGAGGCGATGCGCGTGGCATACCCCGGCGAGGAGATGCAGGCCTCCGGGATGGGCGGTTCCATCCCGCTGTGCAACACGCTCGCCGCGCTGTACCCGAGGGCCGAGATCCTGCTGATCGGGCTCAGCGAGCCGGAGGCGCAGATCCACGCGGTGAACGAGAGCGTGTCCCCGGAGGAGTTGGAGCGGCTGTCGGTCGCGGAGGCGCTGTTCCTGGTGAACTACGCGGTGTCCAAGAAGGATTGACCACTTGACGGAGCGCGGGGGCGCCGCTCGACGCGTGGTGACTCGGCGCAGAGCGGCTCAGCCTCGCGTGGTGACTCGGCGCAGAGCGGCTCAGCCTCGCGTGCTGACTCGGCGCGTGGTGACTCGGCGCAGAGCGGCTCAGCCTCGCGTGGTGACTCGGCGGGTGGTGACTCGGCGCAGGGACCGTTCAGCGTAGAACAGCTCGACATCCAGGGGCCGTTCAGCGCGCTGGAACCGTTCCGCGTAGGACGGCTCGACACCCAGGGGCGGCTTGGCACAGGGCCGTTCAGCGCTCGGCGAAGATCGCCGCCAGCGAAGTCCCGGGCGGCGGGCGTATGCCGGTGCGTACGTTCACCGCATGGACTTTCTTCAGGTACTGCCGCAGCTGCACATGTTCCGCTTCCCCGTCGGCCAGGCCTACCTGTGGCGCGACGGCGACGAGTTGACGCTCGTCGACGCCGGCCATCGGGACGCCGCGCCACTGATCGAGGAGGCGATACGGGGCGCCGGGCTCGACCCGGCCGCCATCCGCCGGATCGTTCTGACGCACTGTCACCGCGACCACATGGGCGCCGCCGGGGAGCTGGCCGAGCGATACGCGGCCGAGGTGCTGGCGCATCGACTCGACGCACCGGTCGTGCGGGGCGAGGCGCCCGTGCCCGAGCCCGTACTGCTGGACTGGGAGGTCCCGCTGTACGAGCACGGGCTCACGGTGCCGCCCGCGCCGCCGACCCGGGTGGACCGGGAGCTGGAGGACGGCGACGTACTGGACTTCGGCGGCGGTGCGCGCGTGGTCCACTCGCCCGGTCACACCGACGGCTCGATCGGCATCCATCTGCCGCACCACGGGGTGCTGTTCACGGGCGACTGCGTGGCGGGGGTCGGGCAGGTGATGCTCGGGGTGTTCAACGTGGACCGGGCGACGGCCCAGGTGTCGATGCGCCGGCTGGCCTCGCTCGCGCCGTCGACGGTCTGCTTCGGCCACGGCGACCCGCTGACCGAGAACGCCACCGCGGCGCTGCTGAACGCGGCGGAGGCGTCAGCCGACGGGGATGCCGGCCTCTAGGTTGAGCACGGTGCCGCGTTCACGGGCGCGCAGCGCCCAGCGCAGCCGTTCGTAGCGCGCGGGCGGCAGCAGATGCGCGGCCTCCTGCTCGCCCACGAACCGCCAGTCGCGCAGCTCCGGTCCGGGCAGGCGTATGCGTTCCGCACCGCCGGCGGGCAGCCGGCCCCCGTCGAACAGCAGCCGCAGCCCGCCGAAGCGGGGCGGGCGCGGGGCCTCCCAGTCGACGACGAGGAGCCGTGGGACGTCGGGCAGCTCGATGCCGAGTTCCTCGGTGACCTCCCGCATTCCCGCGCGCGCGGGTGGCTCACCGCTCTCGACGATTCCGCCGGGGAACTCCCAACCCGGCTTGTAGGTGGGGTCGACGAGCAGCACCCGGTTCTCGTCGTCGAAGAGGAGGACGCCCGCGGCGACGGTCTCGGAGGTGGGTTCGGGTGTCTGGACGATGTCGCAGGCAGCCGCTGCCCCGGTCCGTACGGCGGAGGCGATCTGCCGGGCCGTCTCCCGTGGGTCGATGCGGCTGGTGTCGATGACGTGCGCGTCGGCGGTGATCCAGCCGAGTGCGGCGCGATACGGCTCGATGTGGTCGTACGCCCACTGTCTGACGCGCTGGTCGCCGTCGGGGGTGTCGGGCACTTCGCGGCCCGCTATACGGGTGCGCAGGATCGTTTCGTCCGGGCAGAGCAGCACATGGCGCACGGGGATGCGCCGGGCGGCGAGCCCGCCGAACACCTCGTCGCGGTACTCCTGTCGCAGCAGGGTCATCGGCACCACCAGCACCCCGCCCAACTCCGCGAGGAGTGCGGACGCGGTGTCCACGACGAGCCGCCGCCAGATGGGGAGGTCCTGGAAATCCCCGACGTCGTCGAGCCGCTTCTGCGGGAGCAGGTGTCGCAGACCGGCGCCGACGAGCTCGGGGTCGAACAGGGTGCTGTTGGGGATCAGATCGATCAGTTCGCGTGCGGCACTCGACTTGCCCGCTCCGAACGCACCGTTGATCCAGACGATCACGGGTCCCCCTCTTCCGTTGCCCACAGTGGCTTGCCCGCATCACCCTGCCACGGAAACCCCCGGCCGGAACGGGTTGGCCGATCAGGGACGCAACTGTGGCCGGGCCGTTGCCCGTGACACCTGCCGGGAGCCGTCGTTGGAGCGGAAGAGACGAGGGGGTGCGTGATGCGCCGCACGGTGTTGGAGAAGTTCCCTGCGGGTGACCCGCGGGGCAGCTGGCACGCCGAGGAGTACGCCCGGCACCGCCGGGACGAGGGGCTGGCCGCGGAGGTGGTGATGGACCTGGAGTCGGACGCGTTTCTGGTGGTCGTCCCGCAACAGCAGACCGAGCACGCCTGGTGAGTTCGCCCGGGGCGCCCCTGGGCCCGGGCGGTCGGCTGAGGACCGGCTCCCGCACGGCCCGGCCCGCCCCCGGCGAGCCGAGCTCACGGATCGGGCCGCCACCCGGGCACGGCGGGCCGTCAGGCGCGGCCCACCGCCACCGGCGTCTCGCCCCGCCCGAGCGTCGCCGCCGCGGCCGCGCCGACCAGGCCCGCGTCCGCGCCCATCCGCGCGGGCGCCACCGTCAGGCGCTGCACGAACGACAGCGTGGCGTACTCGCGCAGCGCACGGCGCAGGGGCGCGAAGAGCACGTCACCCGCTCCCGCCACGCCACCGCCGATCACGGCGATGTCGATCTCGACCAGGGTCGCGGTCGCGCCGATCCCCGCGGCGAGGGCCTTGGCCGCGCGTTCGAACGAGGCGGTCGCGACCGGGTCGCCCGCGCGTGCGGCCTCGGCCACGGCGGCGGCCGAGGCATCACCGTCTGCACCGGGCCGCCAGCCGTTCTCCACGGCGCGGCGGGCGATATTGGGGCCGCTGGCGATCCGCTCGACGCAGCCGCGCGCACCGCACGGGCAGGCGTCGCCGTCGAGCTCGACGCTGATGTGGCCGATGTGCCCGGCGTTGCCCGTGGGGCCCGCGTGGAGGCGGCCGTTCAGCACCAGACCGCCGCCGACCCCTGTCGAGACGACCATGCAGAGCGCGTTGTCGTGGCCTCTGGCCGCGCCGAGCCAGTGCTCGGCGGCCGTCATCGCGACGCCGTCGCCCACGAGTTCCACGGGAAGTCCGCCGACGGCCCGGGAGACCCGCTCGACGAGTGGGAAGTCGCGCCAGCCGGGGACGTTGACCGGGCTGACCGTGCCGGTCGAGCGGTCCACGGGGCCCGCGCTGCCGATGCCGACCGCCCGCACGCCCCCCCACAACGGCGAAGCCGTCAGGTCGGCGAGGACGCTCTCGACCGCATGCATCACCGCGTCGCCGCTCTCGCGGGCCGGTGTGGGCCGCTGCGTTCGCAGCAGAAGGGCGCCACCCCCGTCCACCAGCGCGCCGGCGATCTTGGTGCCGCCGATGTCGAGAGCGGCGACGAGGCTGGTATGCATCGGTGTGGGATCCCCCGGGGAGACTGTCGGACCTGCGGATTCGACACAGTCTCCATTCCTCTGACAACGTTGTCCAGGCCCTATGCCCGACGCCACACCATCCCATACCATCGGACGCGACCGCCTGCCCTCGGACAGAAAGCTCACCGTGGCCGATACGACCCGTCCCCCGCAGTCGCCGGTGAGGCCCCGAGGCCCCGAGCCGCGCTACGGAAATCGGCCGACGATGAAGGACGTCGCGGCGCGCGCCGGGGTGGGGCTCAAGACCGTCTCGCGGGTGGTCAACGGCGAGCCGGGCGTCACGCCCGACACCGAGCGGCGGGTGCAGGAGGCCATCGAGTCCCTCGGGTTCCGCCGCAACGACAGTGCGCGGGTGCTCAGGAAGGGCAGGACCGCGTCCATCGGGCTGGTGCTGGAGGACCTCGCCGACCCCTTCTACGGGCCGCTCAGCCGTGCCGTCGAGGAGGTCGCCCGGGCACACGGCGCCCTGCTGATCAACGGTTCCAGTGCCGAGGACCCCGATCGCGAGCAGGAGTTGGTGCTCGCGCTGTGCGCGCGCCGGGTGGACGGGCTGATCGTGATCCCGGCCGGTGACGACCACCGCTATCTGGAGCCGGAGATCAAGGCGGGCGTGGCCACGGTGTTCGTCGACCGTCCGGCCGGGCGGATCGAGGCGGACACGGTGATGTCCGACAGCTTCGGCGGAGCGCACACGGGCGTGGCGCATCTGATAGCCCACGGCCACCGGCGCATCGCCTTCATCGGCGACCAGCCGCGCATCCACACCGCGGTCGAGCGACTGCGCGGCTATCGCGCGGCGATGGAGGACGCCGGTCTGGAGATCGACGAATCCTGGGTCTCGCTGGGCTCCACGGCGCCGGAGCGGGTCCGGGACGCGGTGGCGGCGATGCTCATGGCGCCCGAGCCGGTCACCGCGATCTTCGCGGGGAACAACCGGGTGACGGTGACCGTGGTGCGGTTCCTCGCCGGACGCGAGGAACCGGTCGCGCTGGTCGGGTTCGACGACATCGAACTCGCCGATCTGCTCGGCATCACGGTCATAGCCCAGGACTCGGCCACGTTGGGCCGCACGGCTGCGGAGCGGCTGTTCCGCAGGCTGGACGGAGTGAACGAGGAGCCGACGCACGTCACGCTGGACACGGTGCTGATCCCCCGCGGCTCCGGCGAGATCTCCCCGCCGGCCTGACCCCGCGGCGCCGCTCGGGCGAGGCCCCCGGCCCGATCCCGGACCGCGAGCCGCCGGTCGTGCCGCCGTCGGAACCTCCCGCGGTGCCGCCCGCGGTCGCGGTGAGCGTGGATCACGTGGACGTACGGCGGAACGGGGAGGCCCTTCGACCGCGGCGTGGCCGGCGGTGAGCCGGGGGGCAACCGCTATTCGGCTGCGGCCGTCAGCTCCCCGCGCCGGGGCGCCGCGAAGCCGTCGAGGTCGGCGCGCGTCAGGCCGGTCAGCCGGGCGACCTCCGTGGTGTCGAGTGCCCCGCAGTCGATACCGCGCAGCAGGTAGGAGCTGAGGGCCTTGGCGGTGGCCGGCTCGTCCATGACGTCGCCGCCGGTGTGAGTGGCGTAGGCGGCGAGGCGCGCCGCGGCCTGTTCGAAGCCCTCGCGGTAGAAGGCGAAGACGGCGGCGTAGCGGGTGGGGAGGTGGCCGGGGTGCATGTCCCAGCCCTGGTAGTACGCACGGGCGAGGGCGCGGCGGGTGAGGCCGTAGTGCAGGCGCCAGGCGTCGTGGACCTTCTCGGTGGGGCCGACGGGCAGGACGTTGGTGGAGCCGTCGGAGACGCGTACGCCGGTGCCGGCGGCGGCGACCTGCATGACGGCCTTGGCGTGGTCGGCCGCGGGGTGGTCGCTGGCCTGGTGGGCGGCGCTCACGCCGAGGCAGGCGCTGTAGTCGAAGGTGCCGTAGTGCAGTCCGGTGGCCCGGCCCTCGGCGGCGTCGATCATACGGGCGACGGTGGCGGTGCCGTCCGGGCCGAGGATGGACTGGCTGGTCTCGATCTGGATCTCGAAGCCGATGCGGCCGGTCTCCAGACCGCGGGCCTTCTCGAACTCCTCGACGAGCCGGACCATCGCGGACACCTGCTCGGCGTACGTGACCTTGGGGAGGGTGAGGACGAGTCCGCCGGGCAGGCCTCCGGCCTCCATCAGGCCGGTGAGGAAGACGTCGAGGGTGCGGATGCCCCGGTCGCGCACGGCGGCCTCCATGCACTTCATGCGGATGCCCATGTACGGCGCCGCGGTGCCCTTCGTGTACGCCTCGGAGATCAGCTGGGCGGCGCGGGCGGCGTCGGCGTCCTCGTCGCGGCCCGCGTACCCGTCCTCGAAGTCGACGCGCAGGTCCTCGATCGGCTCGCGCTCCAGCTTGGCCCGTACGCGTGCGTAGACGGGCTCGGCGAGGTCGTCGGCGAGACCGAGCACACGGGCCAGGGTGGCGGGGTCGGGGGCGTGCTCGTCGAGCGCGGCCAGGGCCGCGTCGCCCCAGGAGCGGATGGTGTCGGCGGCGAAGTCGTTGCCGGGGACGTAGACGGTGTGGACGGGCTGGCGGGTGCCGGGGTCTCCCGGGTACCGGCGGGCGAGCTCCGCGTCCACCGTCGCCAGGGAGGCACTGATGCCCTCGCTGACCGCACCGGCGAGGCTCGTCGCCACCTTCTCCTGCTGACCCATTCCCACACCCTCCGCACATCGTGTATCCGTGTTTTCCGCTTCACGGAATCAACATTCTGTTGAAAGAAGTTAATGGGCGGTCGTGATCTGCGTCAATGGTCCGCCACAACCGGCAGGGGCCGCACGGTGAAGATCACCGTGCGGCCCCTGGCGGGAAGATGTGGGGTCAGCCCTTGCGGGTCTTGACCTCTTCGGTCAGCTGCGGGACGACGTCGAAGAGGTCGCCGACCACGCCGTAGTCGACGAGGTCGAAGATCGGGGCCTCGG
>NZ_JBIRZM010000003.1:0-369208 GCF_044390825.1 Streptomyces sp. NPDC018833
GAGCGAGCGTTCTGTGGGCACTTCTGCGTGACGGACGGGTCTTCACCTCCGCCCCGCCGGTCACGCAGGCGGCTTGACTTCGTCATTGAGACTCCTGGGAGTGGAGACGGTACGGGGCGCAGGCGGGTTCCGCGAGCCCCGGCCGGCGTGAAACGACAGATCGGCCCGTACGGGCGGCCGGTTCGTGTCAGGCGGTCGAGGCGTGTGCGCGGGCGTCCGTACGCGCCCGGTCCCTGGACCGCCTCGCGGGGCCGGACCAGCCGCAGCTGCAGCGGGCGACAGCGAAGGAACCACGTTCGACGGTCGTGGTGAGGTGCGCCGGATTGCCGGCGGGCAGGTCCTGCTGGGGCACTTGCCAACCGTACTGCCCCGGCAGCGTGTCGCAGGGCGCGGGGACCGGCGTGACGAGGTGACCGGGCGGTCGTTATCCGAAGGGAGTGTCCCCGGGCCTCCTCGGACCGAGGGGAGGGGTGGGGCTCGTCCAAGCAGTGGTCCGGCTCTGGGGGTTGGCAGGCGATGGTGGTGCAGCAGCACAGGCGCAGGGGCGGCGCGGTCGCCGTCGCGGCGACCGTGGTGGGGGTGATGGCCGCCACCGGGTGCTCCGGCGCGGGCGCCGCCGAGGACAGCAGAGGACAGGGCGCCATCGACGAGGTCCGCAGCGCGGCCGACGCGCTGGCCGCGGCGAAGAGCGCCGGGGCGCGTACGTCGATGGAGATGGCAACGGGCGGCACCCGGGTCACCATCCGTGGCGAGGGCGGTTACGACTTCGTCCGGCGGATGGGCCGGCTGACCGTCGTCCTGCCGCAGGACCCCGCGGGGGAGCGCGGGCACGAGCCGATCACCGAGCTGCTGACGCCGGGTGCGCTCTACATGAAGAACCGGGGCGCGGGGGTGCCCGCGGACAAGTGGGTGCGGGTCGACACCACCACGCTGGCGGACGGGAACCTCGTCACCGGCGGCGCGACCGACCCGCTGGCCGCTGCCGAACTGCTGCGCGCTGCCGAGCAGGTGACGTACGTGGGCGAGACGGAGCTCTCCGGCCAGAAGCTGCGGCACTTCCGGGGCACGACGGACATCGGCAGGGCGGCGAAGACCGCCGAACCGCACGTGCGGGCGTCGCTGGCGGCGGCGGCCAGAGGGTTCACCAGGGACGTCGTCCCGTTCGACGCGTATCTCGATGACTCCGGTCTGCTGCGCAAGGTGCGGCATCGTTTCAGCTTCGTGAACGACGGCCGGGCGGTGGCGGTGACCTCGACGACCGTGCTGTTCGACTTCGGAACCCCGGTGCGGGTACGGCTCCCGGACCGGGAGGACATCTACTCCGGCAAGATCAAGGCCTGAGCGGTGGTGGACCGGGCAGCGTGAAGGGGCCCGGGAAGGCCAGGGCCCAAATGGTCCGGACGTGCCATGCGCGGTGTGTGTCCGCTCCCTACGCTAGGGAACCGACATCGGCCGGAAGAGGTGATTGCACGTGGCACCGCTCAGTACGACGACGGTCCAGGAGGACCACGTGGCCGTCGCCCTCGCCGAGATCGAGCTGTGCGGCGAGCTGATGATCGCGGCATCCGCGGCGGACGAGGACCGGCTCAGCCCCGACCGTATCGACGAGGTGCTCATGGTGGCGGCGGAGAGGCCGGTGGGGGCCGTCGGAGCGGGATGATCGCCACCCGTCGTCGACGGCCCGGATGAGGTCGTACGGCAACGCCGGATGAGGTCGTACGGCGCGGGGCGCCGGCACCGGCGCGCGGGCGTATAGATCAAGCCACTCGCACCGTCCCGCGCGGCGCGGCGGTCCACGGCGCGGGACGGCGCGAAACGGGCGTAAACGGCCTGGTCAGGTGCGCAGCAGGCGAGCGATCGCCTTCGTCGCCTCCTCCACCTTCGCGTCGACCCCGGCGCCGCCTTTGACGGCCGCGTCAGCGACGCAGTGCCGCAGGTGCTCCTCCAGGAGCTGCAGTGCGAAGGACTGCAGCGCCTTCGTCGAGGCCGAGACCTGGGTGAGTATGTCGATGCAGTAGACGTCCTCGTCGACCATCCGCTGCAGCCCACGGATCTGCCCCTCGATGCGGCGCAGCCGCTTGAGGTGCTCGTCCTTCTGCTTGTGGTAGCCGTGCACGCCGTGGTCGTGGTCGGTCTCGTGGTCCGTGACCGGGGGGCCGGCCGCCTCGGTGGTCGTCATCGCGTCCTCCCGCTGTCCAGAAAGGGAATGTATACCCCTCGTGGGTATATCGTAACGAATCGTGGGGAAACCTGTGGGGGTCTGTGCTGATCCGGCCAGTTCATGGGCGACACTGGGACCTTGCCGGTTAGCCGTGGCCGGATGATGCGCCTAGCATCAGCCTGACCGAATCCAATGCACCCCGAGGACCCCACGTGCGTTTTCGTCTGACCCCCAGGGAGACGAGCTTCTACGACATGTTCGCCGCGTCCGCGGACAACATCGTGACCGGCTCGAAGCTCCTGATGGAACTGCTCGGCGCGGAGTCCAGCGCCCGGGCCGAGATCGCGGAACGGATGCGGGCAGCCGAGCACGCCGGGGACGACGCGACACACGCGATCTTCCACCAGCTCAACTCCTCGTTCATCACGCCGTTCGACCGCGAGGACATCTACTCGCTCGCATCGTCGCTCGACGACATCATGGACTTCATGGAGGAGGCCGTCGACCTCGTCGTCCTCTACAACGTGGAAGAGCTCCCCAAGGGTGTCGAGCAGCAGATCGAGGTCCTGGCCCGTGCGGCCGTGCTGACTGCCGAGGCCATGCCGCACCTGCGCACCATGGACAACCTCACCGAGTACTGGATCGAGGTCAACCGGCTGGAGAACCAGGCGGACCAGATCCACCGCAAGCTGCTCGCCCACCTCTTCAACGGCAAGTACGACGCCATCGAGGTCCTCAAGCTCAAGCAGATCGTGGATGTGCTCGAAGAGGCCGCCGATGCGTTCGAGCACGTCGCGAACACGGTGGAGACCATCGCGGTCAAGGAGTCCTGAACTTCGTGGACACCTTCGCCCTGATCGTGACCATTGGTGTCGCGCTCGGATTCACGTACACCAACGGCTTTCACGACTCCGCGAACGCCATAGCGACCTCCGTCTCCACGCGTGCGCTGACGCCACGCGTTGCGCTGGCGATGGCCGCGGTGATGAACCTGGCGGGTGCGTTCCTCGGGCAGGGCGTCGCCAAGACCGTCAGCGAAGGACTCATCGCGACGCCCGAGGGCTCGCGCGGTATGGGCATCCTCTTCGCCGCGCTGGTCGGGGCGATCGTGTGGAACCTCGTCACCTGGTACTTCGGCCTGCCGTCCTCCTCCTCGCACGCGCTGTTCGGCGGCATGGTCGGCGCGGCGCTCGCGGGCGGGACGGACGTCATCTGGACCGGCGTCCTCGAGAAGATCGTCATCCCGATGTTCGTGTCGCCCTTCGTCGGGCTCATCGCCGGTTACCTGGTGATGGTCGCGATCCTGTGGATGTTCCGGAAGTCCAACCCGCACAAGGCGAAGCGCGGTTTCCGTATCGCCCAGACGGTGTCGGCGGCCGGTATGGCGCTCGGTCACGGCCTGCAGGACGCGCAGAAGACGATGGGCATCGTGGTGATGGCCCTGGTCATCGCGGACGTGGAGAACGCGGGCGACCCGATCCCGACCTGGGTGAAGATCGCCTGTGCGCTGATGCTGTCGCTGGGCACGTACGCGGGCGGCTGGCGCATCATGCGGACGCTGGGCCGCAAGATCATCGAGCTGGATCCGCCGCAGGGGTTCGCGGCGGAGACGACGGGTGCGTCGATCATGTTCGGCTCGGCGTTCCTGTTCCACGCGCCGATCTCGACGACCCATGTGATCACCTCGGCGATCATGGGTGCCGGGGCGACGAAGCGGGTGAACGCGGTGCGGTGGGGCGTCGCGAAGAACATCGTCCTCGGGTGGTTCATCACGATGCCGGCGGCGGCGACGGTTGCTGCGCTGAGCTACGGGGTCGTGTACCTGGTCTTCGGCTGACGCCGAGCTGTGGGGAAGGGGCCCGGTCACCTGGGGGCGGCCGGGCCCTTTGGCTTTCGGGGCGGCCCGCGGGACCGAGGCTCCGCCCTGCCGGACTTCCGCTGGCTCCGCCCCCGGACCCTCGCGCCTCAAGCGCCCGGGGGCTGGAGATTTTCCGTGCGCAACCGGGGCTCCGCCCCGCGCCCCGCGCCTCAAGCGCCGGCGAGGCGGGAGGTTGCCCTGCGACACGTCCCAAATCGCCGGCGAGGTGGCTGTGCCTGCGGGCAACTCCAGCGCGTCCGGCCATTGAGGACACGGCCGAAGGCGGTACGGGAACTCGGGGCGGAGCCCCGGTACGAGGTTGGAGAGCCCTGCCCACGGACGTCGGACCGTAGGCGTCGCCGAAACGGTACCGGGACCGGGGCGCGGAGCCCCGGTCCGCGAAACAGATCCTGCTCACGGTCTCGGACCGTAGGGGTGCGCGGCCGCCGCCGCGGGCGGTACGGGGTCGGGGCGGAGCCCGGTACTGGATGGGCCCAGCGTCACAGTCGTCGGACCGTAGGCATCGCCGCAGCGGTACCGGAGGTTCCAGGCGGAACCCGGTCCGGGAAGTGGATACCTGCGCACGGTCTCGGTAGGGGGTGCGCGGCCGCCGCCGCGGGCGGTACGGGGTCGGGGCGGAGCCCGGTACTGGAGGGGCGCCGGCCCACGGTCGTCGACCAGTAGGCATCGCCGCAGCGGTACTGGGGTTCCAGGCGGAGCCCGGTCCGGAAGCGGGGATCCCTGCCTACGGTCGTCAGACCGTAGGGGCGAGGGCCGTCGAAAGGCGATGCCGGGACGGGGGAGGCCAGGTGCTGGAGGGGCGCCGGCCCACGGTCGTCCGACCGTAGGCGTTGCGAGGCCACCGCCGCGAGCGATAGCGGGGTCCGGGACGGAGCCCCGTGTACGGGATGGGGAGCGGGAGACACGCGTGGGCCCGCCCCCTGGGAGAGGGAGCGGGCCCTTCGTCTTGTGGGTGGCACCGCCATGCAGCACCCCAAGACGTCTTATCCGAAGCGTCCCGAGATGTAGTCCTCGGTCGCCTGGACGGACGGGTTGGCGAAGATCCGCTCGGTGTCGTCGATCTCGACGAGCTTGCCGGGCTGGCCGACCGCCGCCAGGTTGAAGAAGGCCGTGCGGTCCGAGACACGCGCCGCCTGCTGCATGTTGTGCGTCACGATGACGATCGTGAAGCGCTCCTTCAGCTCACCGATCAGGTCCTCGATCGCGAGCGTCGAGATCGGGTCGAGCGCCGAGCAGGGCTCGTCCATCAGCAGCACGTCCGGCTCGACGGCGATCGCGCGGGCGATGCACAGACGCTGCTGCTGACCGCCGGACAGACCCGAGCCCGGCTTGTTGAGGCGGTCCTTGACCTCGTTCCACAGGTTCGCGCCCTTGAGGGACCTCTCGACGACGTCGCTCAGCTCGGACTTCTTGTAGTTGCCGTTCAGCCGCAGACCCGCCGCGACATTGTCGAAGATCGACATCGTCGGGAACGGGTTCGGCCGCTGGAACACCATGCCGACCGTGCGGCGCACGGCCACCGGGTCGACGCTCGAGCCGTACAGGTTCTCGTCGTCCAGCATCACCTTGCCCTCGACGCGGCCACCGGGGGTGACCTCGTGCATACGGTTCAGGGTGCGCAGGAACGTGGACTTGCCGCAGCCGGACGGGCCGATGAAGGCCGTGACGGAACGGGGCTCCACGGTCATCGAGATGTCCTCGATCGCCTTGTGGGAGCCGTAGTAGGCGGTCAGGCCGCTGACGTCGATTCGCTTGGCCATGTCACTTCACTTCCAAAAGTGCCCCGCGTCGGCGGAGCCGATGTCGTGGCCTCAGCGGCCGGTCTTCGGGGCCTTCCAGCGGGCGATGCCGCGGGCGACCAGGTTGAGGAGCATGACGAAGGCGATCAGCACCAGCGCGGCGCCCCAGGCGCGCGCGATCGAGGCGTCCGTGCCGACCGCGTACTGCTCGTACACGTACAGCGGCAGTGAGGACTGGGCGCCTTCGAAGGGGTTCGGGTTGATCAGCTTCGTGCCGAACACGAGCAGCAGCACGGGGGCGGTCTCACCCGTGACGCGCGCGACGGAGAGCATCACGCCGGTGGTGATGCCACCGATCGCGGTGGGCAGGACCACCTTGAGGATGGTCCGCCACTTCGGCACGCCGAGGGCGAGCGAGGCTTCGCGCAGCTCGTTCGGGACCAGCTTCAGCATCTCCTCGGTGGAGCGGACGACCACCGGCATCATCAGGATCGCGAGCGCGATGGCGCCGGCGAAGCCGGAGGGGCCGAAGCCCAGCATCAGGTTCCACGTCGCGAGGACGAACAGACCGGCGACGATCGACGGGATACCGGTCATGACGTCGACGAAGAACGTGACGGCCTTGGCCAGCTTCCCGCGTCCGTACTCGACCAGGTAGATCGCGGTGAGCATGCCGATCGGCGCGGCGATCACCGTGGCGATCAGGACCTGCTCGATGGTGCCGAGCAGCGCGTGGTAGATGCCGCCGCCGGGCTGTGCGTCGAGCACGCCGTTCATCGAGTGGCTGAGGAAGTAGCCGTCGACGACCTCCATGCCCTTGCTTATGGTGACCCAGCCGAGCGAGAGCAGCGGCACGACGGCCAGGACGAAGCAGACCCAGACGACGCTGGTGGCGACGCGGTCCTTGGCCTGGCGGACGTTCTCCACCTTCGCCGTGATGACGTAGGTCGCGGCGACGAAGAGCAGCGCGGCGATCAGGCCCCACTGGATGCGGCTGTGCCAGCCGGCGCCCAGGCCGATGCCGCATCCCGCGGCGATCGACCCGGCCGCGATGGCGGCCGGCGCCCAGCGCGGCATGCGCGCGTGCGACAGGGGGGCGGTGCGTACGGCGGCGGGCGCCGGACGCTTGTCCTCAATGACCTGGCTCATGCGTTGGCCCCCGAGTACTCCTTGCGGCGGGCGATGATCGCGCGGGCCGCTCCGTTGACCAGCAGGGTGATGACGAACAGGACGAGGCCGGAGGCGATCAGCGCGTCACGGCCGAACTCGTCCGCCTCGTTGAACTTCGCGGCGATGTTCTGCGCGAACGTGCCGCCGCCCGGGTCCAGCAGGTGCGCGGAGATGAGGAAGCTGGGGGACAGGACGACGGCGACGGCCATCGTCTCGCCGAGGGCGCGGCCCAGACCCAGCATGGAGGCGCTGATGATGCCGGAGCGGCCGAAGGGCAGCACCGACATGCGGATGACCTCCCAGCGGGTGGCGCCGAGGGCGAGAGCGGCCTCTTCGTGCATCCGCGGCACCTGGAGGAAGACCTCACGGGTGACGTTGGTGATGATCGGAAGGATCATGATCGCCAGCAGGATGCCCACGGTGAACAGGTTGCGGGCGACGCCCTCGCCGGTCTTGTCGAAGATGTAGGTCCAGCCGAGGTACTCGTCGAGCCAGCTGTTCAGGCCGTCGAGGTAGGGCACCAGGAAGATGGCGCCCCACAGGCCGTAGATGATGCTGGGGACGGCGGCCAGCAGGTCGACGACGTACGCGAGCGGGGCGGCGACCTTGCGCGGTGCGTAGTGCGATATGAACAGCGCGATGCCGATGGCGACCGGCACGGCGATGACCATCGCGATGACCGAGCTCACGACCGTGCCGAAGGCGAGCACGGCGATGCCGAACACCGGCGGGCTGCCGGCCGGGTTCCACTCGGAGGCGGTGAGGAAGTTGGCGTCGTCCTTCGAGATGGCGATCGCCGCGCGGTACGCGAGGAATCCCGCGATCGCGGCCATGATCACCAGCAGCGAGATGCCCGCTCCCCGGGACAGGCCCAGGAAGATGCGGTCGCCGGGGCGGGCCTTTCCGCGGGCGCTGCGCTCGGCGCCGGGCGCGCGCGGCGGTGGGTTCTTCGTGGTGGTTGCTGTATCCATTGTCAGTCTCCGGTCTGCGGAGCCATGGGGCTCCAGGCGGCGGTGCACCGGATGCCGGGGCCGGCCCGCGCGGTGGCGGACCGGCCCCGGCCGGACGTCAGGCCAGGGTGGGGACGATCTCGCGGACCTTCGCCGCGATCTCGGCGGGCAGCGGGGCGTAGCCGGCCTCGGCGAGGACCTTCTGGCCCTCGTCGCTGACGGTGTAGTTGAGGAACGCCTTCAGGGTCGGCAGCGTCTCCGCCTTGTTGCCCTTGTCGCAGGCGATCTCGTACGTCACGAGGATGATCGGGTAGGCGCCCTCGGCCTTCGTCTTGTAGTCGAGGGAGAGGGCCAGGTCGTTGCCGGTGCCCTTGATCTTGGCGGCGGCGATGGCCTTCGACGCGTTCTCGGTCGTGGCCTCGACCGGGGCCGCGGCACCGGTGTTCAGCTTGACGGTGTCGATGGACTGCGAGGTCGCGTACGACAGCTCGAAGTAGCCGATGGAGCCCTGGGTCTGCTTGACCTGGGCGGCGACGCCGGAGGAGCCGTTGGCGGCCTGGCCACCGGGGGCGAGCCACGACTTCGACTTCGGGTCGTGCTTCCAGTCGGCCGGGGCGGCCTCGCTGAGGTACTTGTGCAGGTTCTGCGTGGTGCCCGACTCGTCGGAGCGGTGGAAGGCCTGGATCTCGGTGTCAGGCAGCTTCACGCCGGGGTTGAGCTTGGCGATGGCCTCGTCGTTCCACTTCTTGATCTTCGAGTCGAAGATCTTCGCCAGGGTGGAGGAGTCGAGGACCAGGTTGTCCACGCCGTCCAGGTTGTAGCCGATCGCGACGGGGCCCCCGACCATCGGCAGGTTGATGCCCTGGCCGCCCTTGCAGATCTTCTTGGACTCCTCGACCTCCTCCGGCTTCAGCGCGGAGTCGGAGCCGGCGAAGGCGACCTGGCCCTGGTTGAACTTGGTGATGCCGCCGCCGGAGCCGATGGCCTGGTAGTTGACCTCGACGCCGGAGCAGGCGGCCTGGAAGTTCTTGACCCACAGGTCCATGGCGTTCTTCTGGGCGGTCGAGCCGGCCGCGAGGAGCTGGCCCTTGGCGTCGTCGCACTTGACGTTCGACGCAGCGCCGGTCTTGGTGCCGTTGCCGGGCGTGGCGTTGTCGTCCGAACCACACGCCGTGAGGGCCAGGGCGCCGGACAGGGCGAGGGCACCGAGCGCGGTGGCACGAAGCCCGTTCTTGCGCTGAAGCTTCACTTTCGGGTGTTCCTTCCAGGAGCCGCCGGACGCTGACCTTGTCGTCACGTTCTGTGGCGGCGTGTGTCGGGGGTGGGGGACCGGCACTGCACCGGACACCGTGTAAGGCCGAAATTAGGCAGATCAGGTGAAGTGACCAACGGGGGAGAGTGAACGCGAGGTGAACCGTGTCGGACGGCCTGGTGCTGCTCCCACGAATGACCTGATCGAGTTCCAGAATTGACCTGATCGAGAGCGCCTGCTCGCCGGACCGGCCCGGCCGGGGGGCGCTCAGGCCGTGTGCAGCGCCTGCATCAGGGCGTCGACCAGCGCACGGTCCCGGGGCTGGGTGAGCCGGTCGCGTGCGGCGGCGGGCGACAGCCAGACGATGCTGTCCACCTCGGTGCCGGCCGCGAAGGAACCCGAGCGGGCCTCGGCGGCCCAGTACACGACGTGCTTGGGCCGACCGCTCGCGAGGTAGCGGACGGAGGGCAGCCGGGCGCCCGGGACGCACCGGTGGCCGGTCTCCTCCAGGACCTCGCGCAGGGCGGCGGTCAGCGCGTCCTCACCGCGCTTGAGCTTGCCCTTGGGGTGCGACCAATCGTCGTATTTCGGCCGGTGGACGAGGCAGATCTCGATGCCGTCGTCCCCGTGCGGGGAGCGGCGCCACAGCACGCAGCCGGCGGCCCGCACCGGCTCGGTGCCGGCCGGCTCGTCTTGCCTCGTGGCGCCGTCGGTCATGGCGTGACGACCGTCACCGTGGCGTGCCGCCATTCCTGCTGGAAGGCGAACCTGGCGGCCTCGACCTCGTGCCGCTGGTCGGCGTGGAGCACGCCGAGGGCGTACGCGGTGGCCGGCGCGATCCGGGGCGTACGGGCCGCTGCCGCGGCGGCCTCGGACGCCTCGGCGGCGTCGCGGTGGTGGTCCAGCACCAGTCCGGCGTGGCACAGGACCGGTTCGGCGCCGGGGTGCAGCACCTCCTGTGCGTGGCGGTGCACCCGCAGCAACCTGCGGACCTCGTGCCACGGGACGTCCTGCTCCTCGCCGGCGGTAGTGGCCGCGAGGCCGTTGACCAGGGCGTCCGCGTTGTACGGGTGGGCCGCGCGGCCCAGGGGCAGCCGGGCGACGGCGTCGAGGAGGCGTCGCTCCGCGACCTCGGCGAGCAGGCCGAGCGTCTCGGCGGCCGGGCCCGCGGCGGCGGGGGCCAGCGGGAGCTCGGAGGCGAGTAAGGCGACGGCGTCGGCGACGGCGTGGAACCGGGAGGAGCCGAGCGCCTGTAGCGCGGCGGAGTGCGCCCGGGTCCGGGCGAGGGTGAGCTGCCGCTCCAGCAGGGCCCCGGCCCGCGCGGCCCCGACGGTGAGTGCTCCGCGCGCAGGGGCCGGGGCGCTGTTCGCGGGTCCGGTGGGACGGTCCTGGTGTGCCTCGCGGTGTCCGGTGGGACGGTCCTGGTGTGCTTCGCGGTGTCCGGTGGGACGGTCCTGGTGTGCTTCGCGGTGTCCGGTGGGACGGTCCTGGTGTGCTTCGCGGCGCCCGGTTGTGCTGTCCGCCGCGGTCGGCAGCGTGTCGGTCGCGACGCCCGATGCCCCCGCTCGGGAGGCGGCCGCCGCGTCCGTGCGCCGCACGCCTCGGTCGCGCCCTCGGGCCGGGCCTGCCGCGGCCGCGTGGCCGCCCGCCGCGAGGGCCGCCTCTTCAGGCGTGTCGGTACCGCCCGGGACCGGCGTCACCGGGTTGGCCGTACGGCCCGCTGCTCCCGCCGCGGCGTGGCCGCCCTGGCCGGAGGCGTACCGCACGGACACCTCCGTTCGCGCCGGTGGCAGGGGGGCGGTGCCCGACAGGCGCGACAGTGCGTCCAGCAGGCGGGCCAGGCGGGACGTGCAGGAGTGTTCCTGTGCGAGGGTCGCGGACAGCCAGCCCAGTTCCGTCCGCAGGCCGTCCGCCCAGGCCGGGTCGAGCAGTGGGCGGAAGGTGTGCAGCGTCCCGCTGATCCGGCTCGACGCCGCCCGCAGCGCGCGCGCCGCCTCCGCCGTGCCCGCCGTGTCCGCGCCGCTCTCACTGTGCAGCCGCAGACTGCGCAGGAAGTCTCCCGCCTGCGTGTGGAGGTAGTGGGCGACCGTCTCGCCCGCCGTGGCGGTGTCGCGGGAAAGTTCAGGGCTGTGCACGCCGGCGCCTCCGGGCGTCTATGAGCGTCTCCTGTACGTGCCGCAGCGGCTGACCGTCGGTGTCCGTGGCGTGCCGGGTCCACGCGCCGTCCGGGCCGAGGTGCCAGGACGACGTGGTGTCGGACATGCCCGACTCCAGCAGCCGGGTCAGGGCCGCGCGGTGGGCCGGGTCGGTGACCCGTACCAGTGCCTCGATACGGCGATCGAGGTTGCGGTGCATCATGTCGGCGCTGCCGAACCACACCTCCGGTTCGCCGCCGTTGCCGAAGGCGAAGACGCGGGAGTGTTCGAGGAAGCGGCCGAGTATCGAGCGCACCCGGATGTTCTCCGAGAGGCCCGCGACGCCGGGGCGGATCGCGCAGATGCCGCGTACCCAGATGTCGACCGGGACACCCGCCATCGCCGCCCGGTAGCAGGCGTCGATGATCGCCTCGTCCACCATGGAGTTGACCTTGATGCGCACATAGGCGGGGCGGCCGGCGCGGTGATGGGTGATCTCCTTGTTGATGCGGGAGATCAGGCCGTCGCGCAGGGACTTTGGGGCGACCAGCAGCCGGCGGTAGGTCTCGCGGCGGGAGTAGCCGGAGAGCCGGTTGAAGAGGTCGGAGAGGTCCGCGCCGACCTGCGGGTCGGCGGTCAGCAGCCCGAGGTCCTCGTAGAGCCGGGCGGTCTTGGGGTGGTAGTTGCCGGTGCCGACGTGCGAGTAGCGGCGCAGCGTCTCGCCTTCCTGCCGGACGACGAGCGACAGCTTGCAGTGTGTCTTGAGGCCGACGAGCCCGTAGACGACATGGCAGCCGGCCTCCTCCAGCTTGCGCGCCCACTTGATGTTGGCCTGCTCGTCGAAGCGGGCCTTGATCTCGACGAGGACGAGGACCTGCTTGCCGGACTCGGCGGCGTCGATGAGCGCGTCGACGATCGGGGAGTCGCCGGAGGTGCGGTACAGGGTCTGCTTGATGGCGAGGACGTCGGGGTCGGCCGCGGCCTGCTCCAGGAAGGCCTGGACGGACGTGGAGAACGAGTCGTACGGGTGGTGCAGCAGTACGTCCCGTTCGCGCAGGGCCATGAAGATGTCGGGCGCGGAGGCGGACTCGACCTCGGCCAGCTCCCGGTGGGTGCCCGCGACGAACTTCGGGAACTTCAGCTCGGGGCGGTCCAGCGCCGAGATCCCGAACAGGCCGGTGAGGTCCAGGGGCCCGGGCAGCGGGTACACCTCGGCGTCGGAGACCTTCAGCTCGCGCACCAGCAGGTCGAGCACGTACGGGTCGATGGACTCCTCGACCTCCAGGCGCACCGGCGGGCCGAAGCGGCGCCGCATGAGCTCCTTCTCCAGGGCCTGGAGCAGGTTCTCCGCGTCGTCCTCCTCGACCTCGAGGTCCTCGTTCCTGGTCACCCGGAACATGTGGTGGGCGAGGACCTCCATGCCGGGGAACAGCTCTTCGAGGTGCGCCGCTATGACGTCCTCCAGCGGCACGTACCGCTGCGGGGAGGCCTCCAGGAAGCGGGAGAGCAGCGGCGGCACCTTGACCCGGGCGAAGTGGCGGTGGCCGCTGACCGGGTTGCGCACGACGACGGCGAGGTTGAGCGAGAGTCCCGAGATGTACGGGAAGGGGTGCGCGGGGTCGACGGCCAGCGGCGTGAGGACCGGGAAGATCTGCTGGCGGAAGAGGGTGAAGAGGCGGGCCTGCTCCTTCTCGGTGAGCTCGGGCCAGCGGATGAGGTGGATGCCCTCGTCGGCGAGTGCGGGGGCGACGTCCTGCTGGAAGCAGGCGGCGTGGCGTGCCATGAGTTCGCGCGAGCGGGTCCAGATCAGGTCGAGGACCTCGCGGGGCTGGAGACCCGACGCGGAGCGGGTGGCGACGCCGGTGGCGATACGGCGCTTGAGTCCTGCCACCCGGACCATGAAGAACTCGTCCAGGTTGGACGCGAAGATGGCGAGGAAGTTGGCCCGCTCCAGCAGGGGAGTGGCCGTGTCCTCGGCGAGTTCGAGGACGCGTTCGTTGAACGCGAGCCAGCTGCGCTCGCGGTCGAGGAACCGCCCCTGGGGCAGCTCACCGGCGAGCATGTGCTCCGACTCCTCGACGTAGGTGTCGAGATCCGCGTCGAGATCGGGTTCGAGATCGGAGACGGTGGCGGCGACGGTGTGCGGCCGGTGCGCCGCTATGGACGCGACGGACGGCTGGGGGTGCTGGACCGGGACCTCGGCGGGCTGCTGGCTCATGACCCCATTGTTCCGCGCGGAAAGTGTCACCGGCGCGTCGGAGAGGGCCGGGGCGAGGGCTTTTCTCCGGTCGGGGGAGTCGGGCACAGCGGGCTGCATTGCCCGAGGGTCGCAAGGGCGTCTGAATGCTCGGTAACGACGACATGACGTGAGGAAAACGTGGCGGGGCCCAGGGGGGTCGTTCCGGGGCGTTCGTGTATGCGCTCGGGTGCGGTTGGTTGTGATGGCGTTGTGGGGTGTTCGGGGTGGGAGTGGGTGACCTTTCGGGGTGGGGTTCGTTGATCAGTTCGACAGGGGGCGGTTTGGGATTCCGGGCGGGGGTGGTGGGGTGCGGTCGGTTTCGGGTCTGCGGGTGGCGGCTGCGCCGTTCGTCGCCCAGGGGCCGTCGGGTGTGGCGGTGCGGGACCGGTTGAAGCACCTGACCGCTGAGGATGTGGAGGTGCTGCGGTGGGTGGGTGCGCATCTGGGTGCGCTGGCCTCCCGGGACCTCAAAGCGCGCTGCGGGGACGGGTTGGATCACTCGGCCGAGTCGTGGGCGGGGCGTAAACGGGGCCTGACGTCGCTGTCGTCGTCGCGGTGGGCGGGGGCGGTGACGAAGGCGTCGCACGATCAGTGGGCGCTGGCGCGGCGCTGCCTGACCTCGCACATCCAGCAGTTGGAGGCTGGGATCGGCATGCTGCGGCACCGGCTGTCCCTGCCGGTCGGGGCACGCGGCTCGGGAAAGGCGCCGGGTGGGTACCGGTCGCGGCGGGAGTGGCATGCGAAGTCCCGTCGGCTGCGGGTCCTTCAGGCGCGGTATGCGGCGGCTGTTGTGGACTGGGAGGCGGGGCGGGTGCGGGTGGTGCGCGGTGGCCGCCGCCTGCTGAACACCCGGCACCATCTCGCCGAGGCCGGGTGGACGGAGGCCGAGTGGCGGGAGCGGTGGGAGGCCGAGCGCTGGTTCCTGTCGGCGGACGGGGAAGCCGGGAAGCGGTACGGCAACGAGACCATCCGGATCAGCCCTGGCGGGCAGGTGTCGATCAGGCTCCCGGCGCCTTTGGCGCATTTGGCGAACGCCCCACACGGCCGGTACGTGCTCGCCTGCCGGGTGCGGTTCGCGCACCGGGGCGCCGAATGGGCCGGCCGCATCGAAGCGAACCGGGCCGTCGCCTACCGCATCCACTACGACACCGACCGCGGCCGCTGGTACCTGACCGCCTCCTGGCAACACCCGTCCACCCCCACGGTCCCGCTGGAATCCGCGCTCGCCCGGGGTGTGATCGGTGTCGACATGAACGCCGACCACCTCGCCGCCTGGCGCCTCGATGCCCACGGCAACCCCATCGGCAACCCCCACCGCTTCTCCTACGACCTCACCGGCACCGCCCCACATCGCGACGCCCAGGTCCGCCACGCCCTCTCGCGACTGTTGCACTGGGCGAAAGCGTGCGATGTGGCCGCGATCGCTGTCGAGGACCTGGACTTCACCAAGGACAAGACCCGGGAGAAGCACGGCCGCAAGAAGCGGTTCCGGCAGCTCGTCTCCGGCATGCCCACCGGCAGGCTCCGCACCCGGCTCGCCTCCATGGCCGACGCCACGGGCATCAGCATCATCGCCGTCGACCCCGCCTACACCAGCAAGTGGGGTGCCCAGCACTGGCAGAAACCCCTGACCAGCACCACCCGCAACACCACACGCCACGACGCTGCCGCCGTGGCGATCGGAAGACGCGCCCAAGGGCATCCGATCCGGCGACGGACGACACCGCCCCACGACGACCGGAGTGATCGTCGTGGGCATCGGACCGTCCAGGCCCGACCGGACACCCTCGGGCGTGAGGAACCCCGCCCCCGTATTCCCGGACCACGCACACGATGCGCGCCGCCCGGACACGGAGCGAACGCGGGCAACCAGAACGCCCAATACCGTTCGGAGCGTTCGACTGAGCACACGTCCTGGCAACAGGACTCACTCCCGCTCAGCCCATAGGAACGGTTTGTCCTGGGCGACGTACGAGTTTCGCGTATGGACGCGGGCTCGGCGCCGCGGTAGGTCTTGCCGAGGCCCTGCGCCTCGATCGCGGTCGCGGTCATATGCCGCCCCCCTCATGTCCGTCCGGTCCCTCGGCCTCCAGTACGGAGGTGAGGAGAGCGGTGATGTCGTCCGTCTCCAGTCCCGTCGCGCGGGCCCGTGCCACCCAGTCGGCGAGCTCGGCGCGCAGCGGTGTGCCGGCCGCCTGGCCGCCGAGGGTCCCGGTCACGAAGGTGCCGAGGCCGCGGCGGGCCTCGACGAGTCCTTCGCGTTCGAGCTCGCGGTAGGCCTTGAGCACGGTGTTCGGGTTGATGGCCGTGGCCTCGACGACCTCGCGTGCCGTCGGCAGGCGGTCGCCGGGGCGCAGCAGTCCGAGGCGCAGGGCCTGTTTGGTCTGCTGGACGATCTGGAGGTAGGTGGCGACGCCACTGCGCCGGTCGATGCGGAACTCGACCACGTCACTTCACCACCCTTTCACTAGTTGAGTAGTGAAAGGGTGGTGTAAAAGAGGGGGCGGTGTCAATGCCCCGCCCCCTCCGGCCGTCGGCGGCCGGCTCAGGTCTCGGTGCGGTACATCAGGTCCACCTCGTGCGTCACAAAGCCCAGTTGCTCGTACACCCGCAGCGCTGCCAGGTTGTCGGCGTCCACGTAGAGCATCGCGGTGGGCAGGCCCTGGGCGGCGAGGTGGCGCAGGCCGGTCGCCGTGAGGGCCCTGCCGAGGCCGCCGCCCTGGGCGTCGGGGCGGATGCCGACGACGTAGACCTCGCCGAGCTGTTCCTCCGCATGCACCTTCGTCCAGTGGAAGCCGACGATCCGGCCGCCCCGTTCGGCCAGGAAGAAGCCCTTGGGGTCGAACCACGGCTCGGCCTTGCGGTCGTCCAGGTCCCGCTGGGTCAGCGAGCCCTGCTCGGGGTGGTGGGCGAACGCGGCGGCGTTCACCTCGAGCCATGCGGCGTCGTCCTGCCCCGGCACGAAGGTCCGTACGGTGACACCCGGCGGGAACACCGCCTCAGGGACGCTCTGCGGGGTCAACGGGCGGCGCAACTGGCGCAGTTCACGGAACAGCGTCAGGCCGAGGACCTGTGCCAGGTGACGGGCGGCGGACTTCCCGCCGTGCGCCCAGACCCGCAGCCGCTTGCCCGACGCGTCGAGCAGGGTCGTCCCGAGGGCCCGTCCGTGGCCGCGTCCGCGGTGGCTCGGGTGGACCACGAGCTCGGCGGCCGGGGCCTCGACGGGATCGGTGTCCTCCAGTTGGGCGTAGCCGACGAGCTTGCCCTCGACGGTGAGCAGGAAGTGCCGCACGCCTTCCCGCCGGCCGCCGCGCAGCTGCAGTCGGCCCTGCTCGGAAACGGCCTGCATCCCGTCGGACCGGACGGCTTCGGCGAGCAGCTCGGACACGGCCTCGGCCTGCTCCGCGGCGAGTTCGTCGAGGGACTGGATCTGCCGGCCGGGCTCCGGAATCACTGCGTCGATCGTCATGTGTCGAGGGTACGGCGGGGGATGGCGGTGCGGGTGATGCGTGGTACGCGATGTGTCGGACCGGTCGGGAGTGGCGGGGCCGGTCGCGGGGACAGTCGCGGGCGGGGGGACGCGGCGCACGCGGGGCGGACGCCGCCGGTCGTGGCGCGCCGGGGCCGGAGGGGCCACAGCCGTCCCGCCCGCGGGGGCGGAGTACGCCGATCGTGGCATGCCGGGACCGCAGCGGAGAAGCCGGTGCGTCCCGCCGCGCGGGACGAGGGGGGTCGTCGGGCGTCTGTGCGGCAGCGCGCTAGGCCGGTGTGCGTTCCGCCCGCCGCGCCGGATGTGTGAGCGGGTGAGCCGGTGTGTCCCGCCGGGCAGGACCTGATGGGTCGTCGGCCTCTGTGCGGCAGCGTGCTTGGCCGGTGTGCGTTCCGCCCGCCTCGCCGGATGTGCGAGTAGGCGAGCCGGTGGTCCCGCGGCGCGGCCGATATGCCTGGAACGCCCCGTTCCTGCGTGATGGCAACCAGGCCGTAACCCGTATCCCCCTGTCGTGCTACGCGCGTTGACTCTAGGCTGCCGCTCGCAGCCCCTTCACCACGTTGGACCTGACGAGGAGACAGATGTCAGCGACACCCCCCAAACATCGCGCGGCCAGGCGCACCCGGCGCATGCTCGCCGTTGCCGCCGGGCTGGCGACGGCCGGCGCGCTCGCCGCCGCGCTGCCGGCCGGCGCCACCGACGCTGACCGGCAGGGCTCAGGGCACCATCACCCGCGCACCGTCGATGTGCAGTTGCTCTCCTTCAACGACCTGCACGGCAACCTGGAGCCGCCGGCCGGCTCGGCCGGCGCCGTCTCCGAGAAGCAGGCCGACGGCACGGTCAAGACGATCCCGGCCGGTGGCGTCGAGTACCTCGCGACCTCGCTGCGCACCGCGCGCCAGGCGCACCCGTACTCCGTGACCGCGGCCGCCGGTGACCTGGTGGGCGCGAGCCCCCTGCTGTCCGGCCTCTTCCACGACGAACCGACCGTCGAGGCGCTCAACAAGCTGGACCTCGACGTGGCGGGCGTGGGCAACCACGAGTTCGACGAGGGCGCGGTCGAGCTGGCCCGGCTCCAGAACGGCGGCTGCCACCCGACCGACGGCTGCTTCGAGGAGGGCAAGGAGTTCGAGGGAGCGGACTTCCCGTACCTCGCGGCCAACGTCACCAAGGAGTCGACGGGCAAGCCGATCCTGAAGCCGTACACCGTCTGGAAGAAGAACGGCGTCAAGATCGGCTTCATCGGGGTGACCCTGGAGGGCACGCCGGACATCGTCAGTGCGAACGGCATCAAGGGCCTGAAGTTCCACGACGAGATCGAGACGGTCAACAAGTACGCCCGTGAGCTGGACCGCAAGGGCGTGAAGTCGATCGTCGCGCTCATCCACGAGGGCGGCTCGCCCGCCTCCGCGTCGTACAACTACGACTGCGACTCGCCGGGTGCGGGCGACGGGATCTCCGGCCCCATCGTGGACATCGCCAAGGGCATCACGCCCAAGGTCGACGCGCTGGTGACCGGCCACACCCACCAGGCCTACGTGTGCACGGTCCCGGATCCGTCCGGCAAGCCGCGCATGGTCACGTCGGCGTCCTCGTACGGCAAGCTCTACACCGACACCACCCTCACCTACGACCGGCGGACCGGTGACATCGTCCGTACCTCGGTGAAGTCGGCGAACCACATCGTCAGCCGTGACCAGGCCAAGGCCCAGGACATGACGGACCTGATCACACGCTGGAACAAGCTGGCCGCGCCGATCGCGAACCGTCCGCAGGGCTTCATCTCCACCGACATCAACGGCCGTGGCGCCACCACCCTGGAGAAGCCGCTCGGCGACCTGATCGCGGACGCGCAGCTCGCCGGCCTCGCACCGGCGGACAAGGGCGGTGCGCAGCTGGCGCTGATGAACCCGGGCGGTATCCGCTCGGACCTCGTGTACAAGGCGTCGGGCAGCGAGGGCGACGGTGTGGTGACGTACGGCGAGGCCTTCACGGTCCAGCCGTTCACCAACATGATGAACGTCGTCGACCTGACCGGGGCCCAGCTGATCACCGCGCTCCAGCAGCAGGTCAGCGGCCCGAACGAGGCGTCCCCGAAGATCCTCCAGATCTCGAAGGGCTTCACCTACACCCTGGACCTGACGAAGACCGGCGCCGACCGGATCGTGGTGGACTCGGTGAAGCTGAACGGCGGGGCGATCGACCCGGCGAAGACCTACCGGGTCGCGATGAACGAGTTCCTCGCGGGCGGCGGTGACGGCTTCGCGGTCTTCAAGGAGCACACCAACAAGCTGGTGGGCGCCTCGGACCTGGACGTCTTCAACGCCTACCTGGCGGCGAACTCCTCGGCGTCCGCGCCGATCGCGCCGCCGGCCGCGGACCGCATCACGATCGTGCGGTAAGCGGTAAGCGGTAAGCGGTAAGCGGTAAGCGGTAAGCGGTGAACGCGACGCGCGAAGCGCGCGAGGCGAACGGTGGGGCGGTGGGCCGGTGGGCCCGCCGCCCCACCGGGGTCATGGGGCGCTGTACGGCCGGGCCGGTGGGTCCCCGGGCCCTGGCGCAGTTTGTCGTGGCCGCGTCATACTCCGCTGCCATGGACCGACGGAGATTTCTCTCGGGCGCGGCGGCCTTCTCCGCCGCCGCCCTCATCGGCGCCCCCCACGCCGCCGCCGCACCGCGCCGTACCACCCTGTCCGCGCAGGACTGGATGGCCGGTGCCGCCGACTCGACGCCTCTTCAGCGACTGACAATCCCCGGCACCCACGACTCGGGCGCCCGGTTCGGCGGGCTGTGGACGCAATGCCAGAACACGACCATCGCCGAGCAGTTGAACAGCGGCATCCGCTTCCTGGACGTACGGTGCCGCGTGACCGGCGGCTCGTTCGCCATCCACCACGGGCCGTACTACCAGAACATGATGTTCGGCGATGTCCTCGTGGCCTGCCGTGACTTCCTCACCGCCCACCCCTCCGAGACCGTGCTGATGCGGGTCAAGCAGGAGTACTCCGAGGACAGCGACACGACCTTCCGGGCGATCTTCGACGACTACCTCGACGGTCGCGGCTGGCGGCCGCTGTTCAGCATCGCCGACAGCATCCCCGTGCTCGGCCAGGCGCGCGGGAAGGTCGTCCTCCTCGGCGACAACGGCGGCCTGCCGGGCGTGCGGTACGCGGACGGCGCGCTCTTCGACATCCAGGACGACTGGAACGCGGCGCCCAGCGCCAAGTACCCCAGGATCGAGGCGCAATTCCGCAAGGCCGTGGAGCAGCCGGGAAAGCTGTTCGTCAACTACGTCAGCACGGCGGCGTACCTGCCCCCGCGCTGGAACTCCGACAACCTCAACCCGCGCGTCCACTCCTTCATCGACAGCTCCGTGGCGAGCGGCTGGCGCGGGCTCGGGATCGTCCCCATGGACTTCCCCAACACCCGTGCCGGCCTGGTCGATTCCCTCATCCGCCACAACGGCTGACGGGCCCCGGCGCGCCGGCCGCTGGTGGCGCGGACGCGGGCGGGCATGAGGTACGGGCGGCCAAGAGGTGCGGGCGGGCAGGGCCCGGGGTTCCGCTGCCGGCGATGCATGCCGCTGACAGCGGCGCGGGCGCTGCCCGGCACCGCCACCGGGCCGTGCCCGCTCTACCGAACCGTGGACGGCGGTGGCGTCGACGCGCCCGGCAGGCGGATCACCGCAACGGTGCCGCCGCCCTCCGCCGGGGCGAGCGCCACCTCGCCGCCCGCCTGTCGGACCGTACGGGCCACGATCGACAGGCCCAGCCCCGACCCCGGCAGCGACCGTGCCGACGGAGAGCGCCAGAACCGCTCGAAGACATGCGGGAGTTCCTCGGCTCCCATGCCGGGCCCGTGGTCGCGCACCGTCAGCTCGCCGTCCCGCAGACCGACCTGGACGACTCCGCCGGGCGGTGAGAACTTCACCGCGTTGTCCAGCACGTTGACCAGCGCCCGTTCCAGGGAAGCCTGTTCACCTCGTACGTACCAGGGTCGGACGTCGGCCTCGAGCGTCAGCTCCGGCCCGCGCAGCCGGGCCCGCTCCAGCGCGCCGTCGACGATCTCGTGCAGCGCCACGACCTGCACCTGGCGGCCGTGAGCCCCGCTGTCGGGCCTGGACAGCTCCTGGAGATCGCCGATCAGCGACGCCAGTTCCGTCATCTGCGCCTTCACCGACGCCAGCAGGGCCCGGCGGTCCTCCGGCGGGATCGCGCGTCCGGTCTCCTCGCTGCGGGCCAGCAACTCGATATTGGTCCGCAACGAGGTGAGCGGGGTGCGCAGTTCATGACCTGCGTCGGCGATGAGCTGCTGCTGAAGGTCGCGCGAGGAGGCGAGCGCGGCGGTCATCGCGTTGAACGAGCGCGACAGCCGGGCGATCTCGTCGTTGCCCTCGGCCGGGATGCGCACGCTCAGGTCCTCGGTACGGGCCACATGCTCGACGGCGCCGGTCAACCGGTCCACGGGGGCGAGTCCCGTGCGCGCGATCCACAGGCCGGCCGCGCCCGCGCCGAACACGCCGACGCCGGAGACGACGAGCAGTAGCAGGGCCAGCTCGCGCAGCGTGTTCTCCATCTCCTTGAGCGGGAACGCGTACATGACGGCGGTGTCCTGGACGACTCCGCCGACCCCACCGGCCGGGCCGTCAGCGACGGCCGCGACGGTCAGTACCCGCACCGACCGGCCCTCGGTGTCCGTGCCGTCGCGGTACGTCTCGACCGTCGGGTCACCGGCCCGTGCCACGTCCCGGTCGGCGGCGGTGACCTGGACGGTGCCCGCTGAGTTCTTGGCGAAGACGCACGGCCGGTCGTCGTCGGCCCGGGCGAACTGGAAGTAGTAGTCGGACCTCGGCCCCTGGAACTCGGCGGGGTCGGCGGTCTCCCGGGCGCAGCTGCCCAGCGTGGCGGCGATGTCGATGGCCCGCAGCGGCGGCGTGTTCTCGCTGACGGAGTGCAGCTTGTCGTCCACCTCGTCGTACAGCTTGCCGCGAACGACGACCCAGCAGACGGTGGAGACCACCGCCACGGCCAACGCGACCGCCGTCGCCACCAGCAGAGCGAGCCGGGAGCGCAGGGGCAGGGCACGCAGGCGTGCGATCACTCCGGACCGCCCGACCGCAGCACGTATCCCACGCCGCGCACGGTGTGCACCAGCCGCGGTTCACCGGCCGCCTCCGTCTTGCGCCGCAGGTACATCACGTACACGTCCAGCGAGTTGGAACTGGGCTCGAAGTCGAAGCCCCACACGGACTTGAGGATCTGCTCACGGGTGAGGACCTGGCGCGGATGGGCCAGGAACAGCTCCAGGAGCGTGAACTCGGTACGGGTCAGCTCCACGCGACGGGTGCCACGGGTGACCTCGCGCGTCGCCGGGTCCATGCGCAGATCGGCGAACGACAGCACGTCCCCCTCGGCTGCGGCCCCGGTAGCCGCCGCGTACGAGCTGCGCCGCAGCAGCGCCCGGATCCGTGCGAACAGCTCGTCCAGCTCGAACGGCTTGACCAGGTAGTCGTCGGCGCCCGCGTCGAGCCCGGTGACGCGGTCGCCGACCGTGTCGCGGGCCGTCAGCATCAGGATCGGCACCCGGGACCCGGCGGACCGCAGCCGACGGGCGGCGGTCAGGCCGTCCATCCGGGGCATCTGGATGTCGAGGACGATCAGATCGGGGGCGTACGCCTCCGCCTTGGCGAGAGCGTCGACGCCGTCGACGGCGACCTCGGTGCCGTACCCCTCGAAGGCGAGGGAGCGCTGCAGCGCCTCGCGCACGGCGGGCTCGTCGTCGACGATGAGGATGCGGTCGCCTTCAGTCATGGACCCAGCCTCGCACGCGATCAGTTGTCCCCGCCGGAGCGCAGACTGTCCAGGTCGGCCTTGACCGTGTCGATGGGGATGGCGAAGCCGAGACCGACGCTGCCTGCCGTGGAGCCGGTGGCCGAACTGGGCGAGTACATGGCGGAGTTGATGCCGATGATCTCGCCGTTCATGTCGATCAGCGCGCCGCCGGAGTTGCCGGGATTGAGGGAGGCGTCGGTCTGGATCGCCTTGTAGGTGGTCCTGGAGTCGCCGGTGTCGCCGTTGAACTGCTGTCCGCCGAACTCGAAGGGCCAGTTCTGGCGGGGGTCCTGCCGCTCCTGGTCGTCCTGCTTGGCGACCGTCACGTCACGGTCGAGCGCGGAGACGATGCCGCTGGTGACGGTGCCGGTCAGACCCTCGGGGGACCCGATCGCGACGACCTCGTCGCCGACCTTGACGGCGCCGGAATCGCCGAGGGTGGCGGCCTTCAGTCCGGACGCGCCGTTCAGCTCGATGAGGGCCAGGTCCTTGTCGGGATCCGTACCGACGATCTCGGCGGTGTACGTCTTGCCGTCGCCGAGCCGCACCTTGATGCTGTCGGCTCCGGAGACGACGTGGTTGTTGGTGACGATCTCGCCACCGGAGGTGATGATCACGCCGGAGCCGGTGGACTGTCCGGCGGCGGAGGTGGCATTGATCTCGACGATGCTTGGCGAGACGGCCTGGGCGACGCCGGCGACGGTGCCCTTGCTGGTCTGCGAGACGTTGGTGCCCGCGGCGACGGAGCCGGAGCCGGTGCTGCCGCCGCCGGCGAACTGCCCGACGAACGCGGAGGCGCCGCCGCCGACGGCCGCGGCGGCGATCGCGACAGCGGCGATGAGCGCGACGGGCCGCTTGGCCCGGGCCCGGTGCGTCGTCGGCGCGTGACCGACGGGCGCCGGCGCTTCACCGACGGGCGGTTGGTAGGCCGCCCCACCGCCCCCCGGCCACACGGTGACCGGCGGCCCCTGGGGCGGGGGCGGCGGCGGGCAGGTGCCGGGATGGTGGTGGGTTCCCTCGTCGCCGCTCGGGCGGTAGTGGTCGCTCATGGAAGCGACTGTCGGGGGTGCAGATGAGAGCAGTCTGAGGCGGCGCTGAGAAGCCCGACAGAACGTCGTGGCCGGCGGCGGTAAGTGCCGTCGACCGGGTCGACCAGGGCAAGCAGGTGGTGTCGGTGCGGGGGTGGCGAGTCCATTGCAGCCTCGTCGGCGTTTGAGGCGCGGGGTCCGGGGCGGCGCCCCGGCGGGTGTGTGGTGCGCTTGGCAGGGCAGCCAGGCCGGGCGGCGCGCCCCGGCGGGTGTGTGGTGCGCTTGGCAGGGCAGCCAGGCCGGGCGGCGCGCCCCGGCGGGTGTGTGGTGCTCGGAGGCGCAGCTACGCCGGGGGCGGCGCGCTCCGGCGGTGCGGGGCGCTCGGGGCGCAGCCACGGCCGCCGGGGGGCGCGCCCACACCAAGCGCGACGCGCCCGCGCGTCAGCCGCAGCCGCAGGAGCGGCGGATGACCAGCCCCGAGGGGAAGAGCTTCACGCGTTCGCGGCGGGAGCCCGCCACCCGCAGGCCGTCGTCCAGGACGAGGTCCACCGCGGCGCGGGCCATCGCCGGCCGGTCCGAGGAGATCGTCGTCAGCGGCGGATCCGTCAGCGCCGCTTCCTTCACGTCGTCGAAGCCGGCCACCGCCAGCTCGCCCGGTACGTCGATCCGCAGCTCCCGCGCCGCCCGCAGCACGCCGAAGGCCTGGTCGTCCGTCGAGCAGAAGATCGCCGGAGGGCGGCCCGGCCCGGACAGGATCTGCAGCGCGATCCGGTAGGCGTCGTAGCGGTTGTACGGCGCCTCGAAGAGCCGGCCGTCCGTCGAGCGCCCGGATTCCTTCATCGCCCGGCGCCAGCCCTCGACGTGGTCGGCGACCGGGTCGCCGATCGCGGGGGTCGACTCGACACCGCCGAGACAGGCGACGTACTCGTGGCCGTGCTCCAGCAGATGCCGCGTCGCGAGCTGCGCACCGCCGATGTCGTCGGTCACGACTGCGACGTCGTCGATCGCCTCGGGCCGCTCGTGCAGCAGCACGACCCTCGCGTCCCACGCCTCGATCTCGGCCGCGGCCCGCTCGCTCATGCCCTGGCTGACCAGGATCAGTCCCGAGACGCGCATTCCGAGGAACGCCCGCAGATAGTGGACCTCGCGCTCGTCGCGGTAGTCGGAATTGCCGACGAGCACCATTTTTCCGCGCTCGGCAGCGGCCTGTTCGACCGCATGTGCCATTTCGGCGAAGAACGGCTGCCGGGCGTCCGGCACGATCATGCCTATGAGGTCGGTCCGCCGCGAGGCCATCGCCTGCGCGACCCTGTCCGGCCGGTAGCCCAGCTCCTTGATCGCTGCGAGAACCCGCTCGCGCGTGGCCGGGGCGACCGGCCGGGGTCCGTTGTTGATGACATAGCTGACGACGGCGGTCGAAGTACCCGCCAGTCTCGCTACGTCGTCCCGCGTCACCTTGGCCACGGCGCGCAGTCTACGCGGGGTGACCTACCTCTGGGCAGGGCGGACGGCCGCTTCCTCCACTTCAGGGGTGTCCTCCGTCTGGGTGACGGCCGCGGCGGCCTTCGCCTTGGCCTCTTCGGCAGCACGTTCGACCTTCTCCGGGGCGACGAAGCGGTAGCCCACGTTCCGTACGGTTCCGATCAGGGACTCGTGCTCGGGACCGAGCTTGGCGCGCAGCCGCCGTACGTGGACGTCGACCGTGCGCGTGCCGCCGAAGTAGTCATAGCCCCAGACCTCCTGGAGAAGCTGGGCGCGGGTGAAGACCCGGCCCGGGTGCTGGGCGAGGTACTTGAGGAGCTCGAACTCCTTGAAGGTCAGGTCCAGGACCCGCCCCTTCAGCTTGGCGCTGTACGTCGCCTCGTCCACCGACAGATCGCCGTTGCGGATCTCCATGGGAGAGTCGTCGGCGGTGATCTGCTGGCGGCCCGTCGCGAGCCGCAGCCGCGCCTCGACCTCGGCGGGGCCCGCGGTGTCGAGCAGGACGTCGTCGACGCCCCAGTCGGCGGTGACGGCGGCCAGCCCGCCCTCGGTGACGACGAGGATCAGCGGGCAGCCCGGCCCGGTGGAGCGCAGCAGCTGGCACAGGGAACGCACCTGTGGCAGGTCGCGGCGACCGTCCACGAGGATCACGTCGGCACCCGGGGTGTCGACGAGGGCTGGGCCCTCGGCGGGGGCCACCCGTACGTTGTGCAGCAGCAGGCCGAGGGCGGGGAGCACCTCCGTCGACGGCTGGAGAGCATTGGTGAGGAGCAGCAGAGAGCTCATCGGATTCCACCCGCCCGGATCGCCCTGCGGTCCACGTATGGGGGTCGGTGCTCGGATCGGTGCTCGGTTCGCTCGTCCATGACGTCGGTTCCTCCTCGGTCCCTGCGAGGACGCGTGCAGCACTGCTTCGTACGGCGGCTCCCTCGCGCCAGAGAGCCTTGTGAGTCTGTGTTCACCCGGCCGTAACAACGGTCGGAAACACAAAAGGACCCGGGGGCGGCATTGCCCGGATCCTCTGCCAAGCAGAATAGCCCACATGAGTTCCACGGAAGAGGGCCGATTTCATACTGTGGACTTTTCCACGATCGATGCCCGTGTCCCGCCGGACACATCCGCGTCCCCGCCCGGCCCCCGGCGCGTGACACTGCGCGCCCGCGACGGGGTGCCCATCGAGGCACTCCACGAACCCTGCACGGCCGGTCCGGCCGCGACGGCGATCGTGGTCGCCCACGGGTTCACGGGCTCCGTCGACCGGCCCGCGTTGCGGCGTGCGGCCGGGGTCCTCGCGCGGCGTGCGGGGGTGGTGACCTTCTCGTTCCGTGGGCACGGCCGCTCCGGAGGGCGCTCGACCGTGGGCGACCGTGAGGTGCTCGACCTGGCCGCCGCGGTGGAGTGGGCCCGCTCGCTCGGCTACGCCAGGGTGGTGACGGCCGGCTTCTCCATGGGCGGCTCCGTCGTCCTGCGCCATGCGGCGATGTACGGGGCGCACAGCGCGGAGAGGGTGGAGAAGGACGCGGCGCACAGTGCCGAGAAGGCGGCGAAGCACGGGGGGCGCATGGAAGCGCGGAGCGACGCGGTGGCCGCCGTGAGCGCCCCCGCCCGCTGGTACTACCGGGGTACGGCCCCGATGCGCCGCCTCCACTGGGTGGTCTCACGCCCGGTCGGCCGGCTGGTGGGCCGCTACGGCTTCCGCACCCGTATCCATCCCGAGGACTGGGACCCTGTCCCGCTCTCCCCGGTCGAGGCCGTCCCCCTGATCGCACCGACGCCGCTGCTGATCGTCCACGGCGACCGCGATCCGTACTTCCCGCTCGACCACCCGCGCATGCTGGCGGCCGCGGCGATGGGGGGATCGGCCGAACTGTGGCTGGAAGTGGGCATGGGCCACGCCGAGAACGCCGCGGACGAGGCGTTGCTCGTCCGCCTGGCGGACTGGCTGGTCGGGGCGTGATCCATGATGGAGAGCTCGGCGCATGACCCATGATGGAGAGCGGCGCGACACGAACGAGAGGAGTGCCGCTATGGCAGCGGGGACCATCCGCTACTGGGCAGCGGCCAAGGCGGCGGCCGGCGTCGCGGAGGAGCCGTACACCGCGGGAACGCTCGCCGAGGCGCTCGACGCCGTGCGCGAACGGCACCCGGGTGAGCTGACCCAGGTACTCCGTCGGTGTTCGTTCCTCGTCGACGGTGACCCCGTCGGGACCCGGAGCCATGAGACCGTACGGCTTGCCGAGGGCGGCACGGTCGAGGTGCTCCCGCCGTTCGCAGGAGGGTGAACCGCACAGCATGAGCAGCGATCAGCAGTATCCGTACGGCTCCTACGGGACGTACGAGCCGTACGGGCAGCAGCCGCAACAGCAGCCGGAGCCGTACCAGGGCCACCAGGACGCGTACGCGCAGCAGCCCTACCAGGACGCCGGTGCGACGCAGACCTGGCAGGGCGACACCTGGGACACCCAGTACCAGCCGGTCGTGCAGCCCCACGCCGCGGCGGACGCCGCCGGCCTGCCGCCGCAGCACGCCGCGGCGACCGCGTTGCCGCCCGAGAACGCGGCACATGGCGCTCCGGCCGCTCCCGATCCCGCGGCCGCGCCCGTGAGCGGTGTGGAGACGCGGCTCACGGCGGCGCAGCGGGCCCGCGCGGAGGGACGATCGCCGATCATCGCCCCCGGTGTGCAGCCCGCAGGGCTGACCGCCGTGCTCGGTCTGCTGCTCGCCGGCGGCGCGGCGCTCGGGACGTACGCCATGCTCGTGCCGCTCGTGCTGCTCCAGGCGGTCACCGCGGCCGGCTGGTTCCGGCTGAACGGCATGTGGCCCGCCCGGCAGGGCATCGCCCTGGCCTTCGCGGGCGGACTGGCCGCCGATGCCGCGCTGCTCGTGGTGGGCAGGGACAACGCCCCGGCCGCGATCATCGGCACGCTAGGGGTGTGGGTGCTGCTCACCCTCGTGCTGCACCTGCGCAGCCTCGCGAGCGCGGACGAGAGGATGTCCGGGCTGATGGCCACGGTCGCGTCGGCCGCGCTGGCGATCCTGGCCACCGGATTTCTCGCCGCCTCGCCCGACGCGGTGACGGTGGGCGCGATCGCCGTCGCCGTGGCCGCCGTCGCCCGTGCGCTGCCGCTGCCGGGCGTTCTCTCCGTGGTGGTGTCGCTGTCGGCGGCCGCCGGGGCGGGCATCGCCGTCGGCGGGCCGGACGGCGCGGGGTCCGCGGGCGCGCTGCTCGGGTTCGCGGCCGGCGCCTGCGCGCTGATCGGCCTGCGGGTGGCGAGCTACGACTACCCGTCCCGTTTCGTGCACATGACGGCGGGAGTGGCGCTGCCGCTGACGGCCGCGGCGCCCGCGGTGTACCTGCTCGGCCGCGCACTGGTCTGAGCACCGTCCGGGTACGTGGCAGGCCCGGCGGTTCGGGTCGCGACGGAACCTTTGCCGGGTCCCGGACGTCGATCAAATGAGCAGACGGCGTCGTCCGGACCGATTCACGCCCGTTGGGCGACCCCCGCGGGCGACCGGGGGCCGACCGGACAGGGCCAGGACAGGGGTGGGGGACACCAAGCAATGCGTGCACTGCGAATACTGCTGATCGTCGCCGTGGTCCTCGGCGGCCTTTTCGTCGCCGCCGACCGGGTGGCGGTCAATCTGGCCGAATCCGAGGCGGCCGACAGGATCAAGAGCAGTCAGGGCCTGGCGTCGACGCCGGAGGTGTCGATCGGCGGCTTCCCGTTCCTCACCCAGGTGCTGGGCAAGGAGCTGGACGAGGTCGATGTGAGCCTCGCCGGCATAACCGCCACCGCGGGCGGCCGTGAGGTCAATGTCACCGAGGTGAAGGCCGAGCTGCGCGACGTGCGCATCGACGGCAGTTTCTCCTCCGCGACCGCCGGCCGGGCCGACGGTTCGGCGCGTATTTCGTACGCGGACCTGACCAAGGCGGCCCCCAGGGGCGCCACGGTCGGCTACGCCGGTCCCGAGCGCGCCACGAAGGGGCAGGTCAAGGTGACAGGGCCGCTCACCGGACTGCTGGAGGGGGCGGGCATACCGGTGTCCGGCACAGTGAAGGCGCTGCTCGGTGACCGGCAGGTCAGCACGTACAGCACGGTCGGCCTGAGCGACGGCACCACGGTGCGGCTGAAGGCGGAGGAACTGCCCCGCCTGCCGCTGCCGGGCTTCGACGAGAAGCTGCGCGAGGCCGTGGACTACGACCTGAAGATCGACGGCCTGCCGTCGAGCATCACGCTGGACAAGGTCGGCGTGACCGACCAGGGGCTGCGGTTCTCGGGCACGGGCCGGGACGTGGCGCTGACGGGCTGAGACCTCCTGTGGCCGGGGCGGCAGCTGGGCGCCGAGGGCTGAGACCTCGGCGGGCTGAGACCTCTCGTGGCCGGGGCGGCAGCTGCGCGCCGACCGGCGGAGATCTCGGCCGTGAGGCGGCCTGGCGAGAGCGGTGGCCGCATCGTGAGACGACTGCGTCCGATGGGCAGGAGGGAACACGCGCTCGAGCCCGGGCCGGACGGCGGGCGGCCCCGTCGGCCCGACTCTCGTCCCATATAGTGGATGATCGCGTCTCAATATACGACACACCGGTGACATGGCCGCCGACTCGTCCCTACGATCGGTCCCATGAAGCAGCGACAGGCGGATCTCACGAAGCGGCGGGCAGTAGACCTGTGCCGCGTCGCCGCCATGCTCTGTCGCACTGTCTGAGCGGGTTCCGAGCCCCGTATCCCTCAGGCCCTTCGACCTCTGTCGGGGCCGCCCCGTGCTGATCGACGCGCCTCCCGCGTACCCGCACACCTCTCGCGCACAACCCTCGCGCACCACCGCCGCACACTGCCCCGGAGGAGAAGAAGCATGAGCCGCAGCGACGTCCTGGTAGACGCCGACTGGGTCGAGGCCCACATCGACGACCCGAAGGTCGTCATCGTCGAGGTCGACGAGGACACCTCGGCCTACGACAAGAACCACATCCGCAACGCGATCCGCATCGACTGGACCAAGGATCTTCAGGACCCGGTCCGTCGTGACTTCATCGACCAGGAGGGCTTCGAGAAGCTCCTGTCGGCGAAGGGCATCGCGAACGACTCCACCGTCGTGCTCTACGGCGGCAACAACAACTGGTTCGCTTCCTACGCCTTCTGGTACTTCAAGCTGTACGGCCACAGCGACGTCCGCCTTCTCGACGGCGGCCGCAAGAAGTGGGAGCTCGACTCCCGCGACCTGGTGGCCGAGCTTCCGTCCCGCCCGGCCACCGAGTACAAGGCCAAGCCCCAGGACGCCTCGATCCGCGCCTTCCGCGACGACGTCGTGGCCGCGATCGGCGCGCAGAACCTGGTCGACGTGCGCTCGCCCGACGAGTTCAGCGGCAAGCTGCTCGCCCCGGCGCACCTTCCGCAGGAGCAGTCGCAGCGCCCCGGCCACGTGCCGAGCGCCCGCAACATCCCGTGGTCGAAGAACGCCAACGACGACGGCACCTTCAAGTCGGACGAGGAGCTCCGCGAGCTCTACGCCGAGGAGCAGGTCGACCTGGCGAAGGACACCATCGCGTACTGCCGTATCGGTGAGCGTTCCGCGCTGACCTGGTTCGTGCTGCACGAGCTGCTCGGCGTCGAGAACGTCAAGAACTACGACGGTTCCTGGACCGAGTACGGCTCCCTCGTCGGCGTGCCGATCGAGCTCGGCGCCAACAAGTAATCCCGGGCCCCGACCCCCCGACCATAAGGACGTAAAGACATGTGTGGAGCGAAGGCCGGCGGCCCCGACGCCTCGACGATCAAGCCCGGTGAGACCACGATCCAGGGCCAGGTGACCCGCAACGGCGAACCGGTGACCGGCTACGTGCGTCTGCTCGACTCGACCGGTGAGTTCACCGCCGAGGTCCCGACCTCGGCGACCGGACAGTTCCGTTTCTACGCGGCCGAGGGCACGTGGACCGTGCGTGCCCTGGTCCCCGGCGCGACGGCGGACCGTACGGTCGTCGCGCAGACGGGCGGTCTCTCCGAGGTCGCGATCGCCGTCTGATCGCCGACTGACCGGCCGAAGGGCCGCACCTCCTGGGGGTTGGACGCTTACCGGGAACGAGGTGCGGCCCTTCGGTCGTACGCTGAAGACATGTACACGCGACGGCGTCGCACCTACCTGCTGATGATGGGCGGATGCCTCGTCCTGTTCGTCTCCGCCTGGGCCGTCGTGCGGCTGTGGTCGGTCCCCGTGGCCGTCGGCATGTGCCTCGTCGCCATGGTCATCCCGCCGGTCGCGGCGATGGTCGCCAACCGGCGAGGCCCGGACGACCGCTGGTGGGACGACCCGTCCGGGGACCCGAAGTCGGACGAGTGGTGGGACGAACTGGACGGCAAACGCAGGCCGCGTCAGTAGACCAGGGCCTGCACGTCGTCCTGCACGCTCTCACTGACGAACACCTGCGCGCCCGCGATCCGTACGCCCTCCAGGACGTCCTTCTCCGTGATCTCGCGCCTGGCCGCGCACTGCGTGCACAGGGTGATGCGCCCGCCCGCGAGGATCGACTCGAGCAGGTCGGGAAGCGGCGCGGCATGCGGCAGCTCGAACTCCTCCGCGCGCCCGGGCAGCGCGAACCACGAGGACTCCCCGGTCAGCCAGAGCGAGACCTCCACCCCGCTGGCGACGGCGACGGCCGCCACGGTGAAGGCCTGGGAGCAGCGTTCGGGTGCGTCGGCACCTGCGGTCACCTTGATCACGAGCTTCTTCGCCATATGCCGAACTGTAATGCGGCAGCGGGCAACCTCACGCGTCACCTGTGTGTCAGGTACATGCGCGGATAGAGGAATCCGTGCTTTATTTCTCGTGGGGGTCCATTTGGAACCACAACTGGAAGCGGATCCCGCTGCCGGTGCGACCGTACGGCCACGGCGGCGCGGCCGTACGGCACTGGTCATCGCCGCGGCCGTTGCTCTCGGCCTCGTCGGCGGCACCGCCGTCGGTTACGCCGTGCAGGCCGAGCGCGCCCCGACTCCGCTCCCGCCGCTGTCCCAGCCCAGACTCTCGTACCCGGCCGAGCCGCTGCCAAAGGGGCAGGGCGCCGAGCCGCTGTCCGCGAAGGAGGACCGCCGGGCCAGGACATCGGGCGACCTCACCAAGGTGCTCGTGCCGCGGCCGGCCGGGGCACGTGAGTCGGAGCTGGCGTGGCTCGAGGACGGCTGGACCGGACTGGACAGCTACGTGCTCGACTTCAAGAGTGAGGGCTACATGTTCGAGAGCCTCGCCGAGGGCGGCTTCCGCCGTACCGCGTCGACCTCGTGGACGCAGGGCGAGCACCGTCGGACAACGGTGCGGCTCGTGCAGTTCCACCCCGGACCGGTGCTCGGCGCCGTGGAGCACGCTGAGGGCCAGCTCGACTACATGGACGACCCGGAGCGCGGGGCCGGGAACGAGGGCGACCCGATCAAGGGCACGGCTGACGGGCGCTACTTCCTCTACAAGGTCAAGAACAAGCCCGGGTACCTGCCGTCCTACCGCGCCAGGGCCATCGCCTACCGCGGCGACGTCATGCTCGACGTCAACATCTTCGACACCCAGCCGATCAGCAAGAAGGTCATCCGGACGCTGGCCGAGCGGCAGCTGGAGCGCCTGTGATGCACGAAAGCGACCACGAGAGCACCGGCCTGAGCACCGGAGCCGACGGCCTGAGCACCGGCGCCGACAGCGGCGCTCCCCAGCCGGCCTCGACCGGGCCCCGTGGCTCCGCCCGGCGGCTGCTGTCCACCGTGCTCCCCACGGTCCTCGTCCTGGGCGCGCTCGGCGGCGGCATCGTCTTCATCAAGACGACCGTCGACGGCGCGGACACCACCGCGGCCACCCAGGTGTGGGAGGAGCCCGCGGACGAGCCCGCGGACGACCCGGCCGCCTCCGCGAGCCGCGGCCGTACGGACACCGAGCTCAGCCGCACCCTGCTGCCGGTGCCGGAAGGCTTCCGGCTCGGCCCGGACATCGAGTCGTACGGCAACGACAGTGAGCTCGGCCCGCGTCAGGCCGCCGCGCTGCTCAAGTCGGCCGTACGCGGAATCTCGGGCAAGCAGCGCAGGGAGTACGAGCGTCAGATCGACAAGCTCGGCGTGCGGGGCTTCGCCATGCGCTCCTACGCGTCGGACGCCAACGACCTCGTCGTCGAGATCCTCGTGACCCGCATGAAGAACAAGGGCAGGGTCCACGAAATGTACGAGAACCGGATCGACCTGTACGAGTCCATCGGCGACATGCGCAAGGGTCCGAAGATCGAGGGCCACAGGAAGGCGAAGTGCTTCCTGATGCCCACCTTCGACGAGAAGGGGGAGAACGACGACGAGAGGGTCGACGTCGAGGGCATGACCTGCTCGGCCTACGACGGCGATCTGCTGGTCACCGTCAACACCTCCGGCAGCACGCCCTTCGACAGGTCGGCCGCCGCCGGACTGGTGAAGGACCAGCTCGACCACATCGGATCCCCGGGGGAGTACGTATGACCGAGCAGATCACTCCCGCGGCTGCTGAGGCGGGCCGGGAAACAGGCTTGGTCCCGCCCGCCCCCGGGGTCACGCCGTCCGACGCCGAACCCGACGGGGCGACGCCTGCCCCGTCGGCGGCCGGCCCAGCCCGGCCGCAGCGCCGCCTGCTGCGCGCCGCCCTGCGATGGTCCGCCGCCGTACTGATCTGCGGCGCGGTCGGCAGCGGTACGGCGTTCGGCCTTATCGGCATGGAACGCACCGACGTGCCGGGCCTCGCGACCGTTGACGACGGCCGCTGGACGTACCCGGAGCTGTCGCTGCCCGCGCTCCCGGCCGGTGCCCAGCGCCCCTTCACCGACGGCAACGCGGGCGAGGTGCACCACGCCGACGTGCGCACGCTGCTTCTGCCTGCCCCACGCGGGGCCACTGGGGACGGGGAACTCGACGGCGGTTTCGTACCCACCGACCGGTACCTGGCCGAGTATGCCGAGGACGAACGGGGCGACCTGCGGCAGGCGCTGACGGACCTCTCCGTGCGGCACATCGCCGCCCGCGGCTGGACCGTGCCCGACGGCACCAGCTCCCGTGTCTACCTGCTGCGCTTCACCTCGGTCGCGTACGCCGAGGCGTACAAGGACCAGCAGCTCGCGCTCGGGCTGGCGGCCGGTGCCGAGCCGGCGCAGGGGCCCGAGAGCGAGCTGGACGAGGCGTACGACGCGGTCGGCAAGGTGCCGATGACGTCCGTGTACGCCTACAGGGAGGCCAAGCCGTACGGTGACGAGCACGTGCGTCACGCGTACGTCCTCGCCGGCGACACCCTGGCGCTCATCGTGCACTCCCGGAAGGGAACCGCTCCCGCCGTCCCCTTCCACCAGACCGTCGTCCTGCAGAACCAGCTCCTCGGCTGACGCGGACCTCACAGAACGGGCCCGGCCCCGGCCTACTAAGCTGGGCCCCGGCCCGTTCTGCCTTCACCGCTCATTCGAGGAGCACTCCGTGATCGTTTTCTTCGAAGCCCTGCTGGTCCTGGTCTGCGTCGGCGTCCTCGCCTTCACCGGTCTGGCTGTGAAGAAGCTGTACCAGGGCCAGCGCTGAACGCCCGTACCGTCACCGACCGACAGAGCTGCTCATGATCGAGATCCCGTCCGACCTCAACCCCGACCTCGTCCCCCTCGCCTTCCTCCTCGGCACATGGGAGGGCGCGGGCGTGTCGGACTTCCCCGGCGCCGAGAAGTGCAACTTCGGCCAGTCCGTCACCTTCAGCCATGACGGCCGGGACTTCATCGAGTACGTCTCGCATTCCTGGGTCCTCGACGCCGAGGGCCACAAGGTCAAGCCGCTCGAGAGCGAGAGCGGCTACTGGCGCATCGACAAGGAGCGCAAGGTCGAGGTCGTGATGGTCCGCGACCAGGGCATCGTGGAGGTCTGGTACGGCGAGCTCGCCGACCAGAAGCCGCAGATCGACCTGGTGACGGATGCCGTCGCGCGCACCGCCGCCTCCGGCCCGTACAGCGGAGGCAAGCGGCTCTACGGCTATGTGAAGAGCGACCTGATGTGGGTGGGCGAGAAGTCCACCCCCGAGGTCCCGCTGCGGCCGTACATGTCGGCGCACCTGAAGAAGGTCGTCACCCCGGAGCAGGTCGAGTCCTGGGCCAAGGACCTCGGAGACCTGCCCGACGACGGCATCGCGTTCTTCAAGTAAGCCTGGGGCCGGCCGGCGTGCCGCTGCCTACACTGGGGGCTGTGGTGAGCACCGACTGGAAGAGCGATCTGCGGCAGCGCGGCTACCGGCTGACTCCGCAGCGCCAGCTTGTCCTGGAGGCCGTGGACGCCCTTGAGCACGCCACCCCGGACGACATCCTCGGCGAGGTGCGCAAGACAGCGTCCGGGGTGAACATCTCCACGGTCTACCGGACGCTGGAGCTGCTGGAGGAGCTGGGGCTCGTCTCGCACGCCCATCTCGGTCACGGCGCTCCCACCTACCACCTCGCGGACCGGCACCACCATCTGCATCTGGTCTGCCGGGACTGCACTCAGGTGATCGAGGCGGACGTCGAGGTGGCCGCAGACTTCACCGACAAGCTCCGCGGGACGTTCGGCTTCGACACGGACATGAAGCACTTCGCGATCTTCGGGCGGTGTGAGGACTGCAGCGCGAAGGCGAAGGCCGAGGCGGACGACGGGGCGCGGGCCAAGCCGTAGGACGGTGGCGCAGGGACCGGGTGCGGGACGCGGGGCACGGCGGCCCAGGCCAGGGCGCAGGGACCGGACGCAGGGACAAGGCGTAAGGACAGCGTGCGGGGACAAGGCGTCCTGCCGGACGCCCGCTACCGGGTCGTAGTCTTGCTCATATGAAGAGCCCTCTCCTGTCCCTGCCCGGCGCGGTCCCCGCCGAGGGGCGCGACGAAGGGGTCGCCGCGCACTACGGCGACCTGTTCCGTGAGCAGCGCGCACTCGCCGACGGCAAGGGTCTCGTCGACCTCTCGCACCGCGGCGTCGTCACCGTCACCGGGGACGACCGGCTGAGCTGGCTGCATCTGCTGCTCACCCAGCATGTGAGCGAGCTGCCCGCGGGCCAGGCCACCGAGGCGCTGATCCTCTCCGCGCACGGCCACATCGAGCACGCCCTGTACCTCGTCGACGACGGCGAGACGGTATGGGCGCACGTCGAACCGGGCAGCCAGGAGGCGCTGATCGCCTACCTGGAGTCGATGAAGTTCTTCTACCGGGTCGAGGTCGCCGACCGCACCGACGAGTTCGCCGTCGTGCACCTGCCGGCAGGTTCGATCGCCGAGGTCCCGGACGGCGTGGTCGTGCGGGAGACGGCGTACGGCCGAGATCTGTTCCTGCCGCGCGCCGACCTGGAGGCGTACGCGGCGCAGCACGGCCCGCTCGCCGGGATTCTCGCCCACGAGGCGCTGCGGATCGAGCAGCACCGGCCGCGGGTCGGGTTCGAGACCGACCACCGCACCATCCCGCACGAGCTGGGCTGGATCGGCAGCGCGGTCCATCTGCAGAAGGGCTGCTACCGCGGCCAGGAGACCGTCGCGCGCGTCCACAACCTGGGGAAGCCGCCGCGCCGCCTGGTCTTCCTGCACCTGGACGGCAGCGATGTGCACCTGCCCGCCCCCGGCACCCCGGTACGGCTCGCCGCGGACGGTGCCGAGGGACGCCAGCTCGGCTTCGTCACCACGTCCGGTCGCCACCACGAGCTGGGGCCGATCGCGCTCGCGCTGGTGAAGCGGAACGTGCCGGTGGACGCGGAGCTGATGGCCGGCGACACGGCCGCCGCCCAGGAGACAGTCGTCGAGCCGTAGGGCCGAGGTGCCGAGGGGCCGTTCAGATCTCGACGATGATCGTGAACGGGCCGTTGTTCGTCAGCGAGACCCGCATCTGCGCACCGAACCGGCCCGTCTCCACGTGCGCGCCCAGCTGCCGCAGCTGGGCGATCACCTCGTCCACCAGCGGCTCGGCGACGGGACCGGGCGCCGCCGCGTTCCACGTGGGGCGGCGGCCCTTGCGGGCGTCCCCATAGAGGGTGAACTGTGAGATCACCAGGAGCGGCGCCCCTGTGTCCGAACAGGACTTCTCCCCCTCCAGCAGGCGTACGGACCAGAGCTTGCGGGCCAGTTGGGCCGCCTTCTCCCTCGTGTCCTCGTGGGTGACCCCCACCAGCACACACAGCCCCTCGCCGACGATCTCGCCGACCGTCTCCGGCCCCGATTCACCGGGCACGACGACGCTCGCGCCGTCCACCCTCTGCACCACTGCACGCATGCGGAGAAAACTACCTGGCCGCCATTCGGGGCCGAACAGGTGCAGACCGCCTGCGACCGATGTATCGGAGTGGCACGATGCACCCAGGCGGTGCACCCCCAGGCCCTCCGGGCCCTGAGAGGCCGATGCACCGGTCGCGAGGGGACGGACAAACGCACATGAGCACATCTGGCGCCGGGCGGTCGCTCGGCCCCACATCGGTTTCCGGGCCGGTCGCCGTGGCGGGTCCGCGGGCAGGGTCGGCCACGGATCCTGCCCCGGCCGCACGGCCACCCCAGCAACGCTCCCGCGCCGAGGTGCCCGAGCTGCCCGGCCATCCCCGGCACGATCTCGGCGCACTGCGGCTCCCCGAGCTGCGCGCCCTGCGCCGGGACTCGCAGCGTGACGAGGCCGACCTGAGCTATGTGCGGCGGCTGGTGCAGGGCCGGATCGACATCCTGAGGGCGGAGCTGGAGCGCCGTGCCGACCCGGAGGCACCGGTGGTCGACCGGCTGTCGGAGATCCTCGCCGACGCCCCGTCGCGGCGCGGATCGTCCGCCCGGCACGTGACGCTCTCGACGCCGCAAGGGGAGGAGTACCGCCGCCTGGCATCCGACATGCTCGACGAGGTCGGCCTGTCCGACCTCGACGCCCGTACGGACGACGAACTGCACGCCGCGATGGCGCGGCTGCTCGCCTACGAACACCAGGTCTCGCGCCGCCGCCAGCAGCTCCAGCGGACCGCGGACGACTGCAGTGGCGAGATCACCCGCAGGTACCGGGAGGGCGAGGCCCAGGTCGACGATCTGCTCACCTGACGGGGAGCAGTTGGGCAGCGGGGCCGGGAGCGGGAGCCGGGGCCGCGGGGCTCACGGTTCGGCCAGGCCGGGGTCGGCGGCCCCACGGGATCGGGTCCGACGGTTACGGGCCGACGCTCCACGCTGATCGCCGCGGAGTACCCGATCTACGGACGGTACGGCTACGGCCCCGCCGCCTCCCTCACCGAATGGTCGGTCGACGTGCCGCGCGCCGGTCTCGACGGCCGGTGTTCGCGTCGCGGATACGGTGGACGTGTCGACCTGGTCGACGGCTCGGACGTCCGCAAGCTGGGTCCCGAGCTGCACGCACGGCTCGCGGCGCGGCAGCGCGGACGTACACGGTGTCGGCGTCCCTGGTGCTGGAGGTCATCGACGCCGCCGGTCTCGCGGGCGGCCGTTTCGCGGGGAAATGGCCGTCGGGCAGGTTGCTGATGCGGTCTTGGGCTCCTGTCGGTCAAAAGGTGATCCGTTTCGCTGGTGACTGAAACCGGTGGCTACGCGGGAATGGGGACATGAGCCCCGTGCCGTCACGCGGAGCGTGCGCGTGGACGGTTCATCGGGGATCTGGGCACGGTGTCCCGTACGGATGACTTCCGCCCGTACGGGGTGCGCACCCGAGTGATGTACTGGACGGGGTCCGCGGTGTCGGCCGGGGACGCACTCAAGAAGGTAGGGCGGCATGAGCGGCGGGACGGGACTGCGCGAGCGCAAGAAGCGGCAGACGTACCGGGCGATCTCCGAGGCTGCCATCGCCCTCTTCCTCGAGAAGGGCTTCGACGCGGTGTCCGTGGCCGAGGTCGCGGCCGCCGCCGACGTGTCCAAGCCGACGCTGTTCCGCTACTTCCCCGCCAAGGAGGACCTGGCGCTGCACCGGATCGCCGACCATGAGGGCGAGGCGGCCCGGGTCGTGGCGGCCGGCCGTGCGGAAGGAGTCCCGCCGCTCGACGCTCTGCACCGCCACTTCCTCGACGGCATGGCGCGGCGCGACCCGGTGACGGGGCTGAGTGACGAGCCCGGCGTGCTCGCCTTCCACCGGCTGCTGTACGGGACGCCGAGTCTGGTCGCCCGGCTGTACGCGTACCAGGGCAGGTCGGAACAGGCGCTCGCGGACGCACTGGGCGCGGCGGGTCCGGCCGGTCTGGCCGCGCGGCTCGCTGCCGGTCAGGTCGTCGCCGTGCAGCGGATCCTGGCGGAGGAGAACTGGCGGCGGATCGCGGCGGGGGAGAGCGCGGACGAGGTCTCTGCGGATGCCGTGGCGGCCGCCGATCTGGCGTTCACCCAGCTAAGAAATGGTTTCCCTGGTTAAAAATGTTACTCGGTTACGTTATTCTTGCCGGAATGACGCCCCTCGACCGTGCCATCGATCAGGAAACCGACCACAACCCCGGCAGCGGCCCCGTCCACGACCTCGCCCGCGAACGGGCCTTCCACGACCGCTGCCGCACCGCCGTGAAGGCCATGGCCGACGACGCCGACCACCGCGTCGCCACCGGCGCCGACGTATCGGCCTCCGGCGCGGACGCCGAAGCCCTCGGCTACGAACTGCGCAGCCACGCCAAGGAGTTGCGTGAGGATCCCGCCGGCCCGCTGTTCTTCGGGCGCATCGACCTCGAGGACGGCCGGCACCACCACATCGGGCGCCGCCGCATCAGCGAGCACCCCGCCGCCGCGCCCCTCGTCATCGACTGGCGCGCCCCCGTCGCCCGCACCTTCTACCAGGCGAGCGCCCGCGACCCGCAGGGCGTCGCCGTACGCCGCCGGTTCGGCTGGGCGCCGTACAGCACGGGCGACGCGGCCGACCTGACGGGTCTGGAGGACGAGCACCTCGGCGACGGGGACGGGCCGGCCGGGGACGAGGTCCCCGGCGCGGTCGGCGCCATCGTCGCCGGCGAGATCGAACGGCCCCGCGTCGGGCCCATGCGCGACATCGCCGCCACCATCCAGCCCGAGCAGGACGACCTCGTCCGCGCTCCCCTTGCCGACACCGTCTGCGTGCAGGGCGCGCCCGGCACCGGCAAGACCGCGGTCGGGCTGCACCGGGCCGCGTACCTGCTCTACACCCACCCGCGGCGCATCAGCCGTGGCGGCATGCTGATCCTCGGCCCCAACCGGACGTTCCTGTCCTACATCTCCCAGGTGTTGCCCGCGCTCGGCGAGGTCGGCATCCGGCAGTCGACCCTCCAGGACGAGATCGCGCGCCACGAGGTGCGGGCCGAGGACCCGCCGGCCGCCGCGGCGGTCAAGCACGACATCCGCATGGCCGCCGTACTGCACCGCGCCCTGTACGGACGGGTCGGGACGCCCGCCGAGCCGCTTGCCGTGCCCGACGGCTCCTACCGCTGGCGCGTGCCGCTCGACGAACTGGAGCGGATCGTCGCCGAGGTGCGCGAGGAGGACGCCCCGTACGCCATCGGCCGCGAACGGGTGCGCAGCCGTGCCGTACGGGCCGTGCAGCTCCAGGCCGAGCGGCGGGCCGGGCCGATGAGTGCCACCTGGGTGAAGCGGCTCGGCAGATCCCGGGCGGTCACGGCGTTCGTCGACGGCGTCTGGCCGATGGTGCGGCCGGAGGAGGTGCTGGCCGCGCTGTACACCGATCCGTGCGACCCCCTGCTGACGCAGGCCGAGCAGGAGGCGATCCGGTGGGCGAGGCCGCGTTCGTACCGCTCGGCGGCATGGTCGGCCGCCGATCTCGTCCTCCTCGACGAACTCGCCGGACTCCTCGAACGCCCCGACGGCTACGGGCACATCGTCGTGGACGAGGCACAGGACCTGTCCCCGATGCAGTGCCGTGCCATCGCCCGCCGGGCCCGCTTCGGCTCGCTCACCGTGCTTGGCGACCTGGCTCAGGGAACGACGCCGTGGGCCGCGCGCGACTGGGCCGGCCAGCTCGCCCACCTGGGCAAGGAAGGTGCCTCGGTGGTCGCGCTCACCACCGGCTACCGTGTCCCGGCCGCCATCGTGGACCTCGCCAACCGGCTGGCGGGCGCGCTCGGCGTTGACGTGCCGGTGGCGCGTTCGCTGCGCCACGACGGCGAGCTGACCGTCCGCGCGGTCGACGACATCACGGCGGCGACCGTCGAGGCGGTGCGAGCGGCGCTCGAGTGCGAGGGGTCCGTCGGTGTCATCGCGGCGGAGGGCGCTCCGACCCGGTCCCTGCGCGCCGCGCTCCTTCCGCTGCTGGACGGCGAGGCCCGGGAGCGGGTCGCGGTGCTGCCCGCCACGCTCGCGAAGGGTCTCGAGTACGACCACGTGGTGGTCGCCGAACCGGCGGCGATCGCGGCCGCGGAGGAGCGCGGACTGCATCGGCTGTACGTGGTGCTCACACGGGCGGTCTCGCGGCTCGACATCCTGCACACGCGCCCGCTGCCGCCGCAGCTGACGGCGGGCGCGTGACCGTCACCGACTCCCGCGGCCCGGCCGGGTACCTCGCGACCAGTCCGACCGGCGTGAACCCCCTTCAGCTGAACGGCATGTCGACGGCTCCGCCTTCGCGCAGGGCACCGCCGCGCTGCTGGACCGGCTCGGCATCTAGGGGGCGGTGATCGGCGGTCTGTCGATGGGTGGGCAGATCGCGGTGAAGGTCCACCGGCCGTTTCCCGAGCGGGTACGGGCTGATTCTCGATGACACCTCGCCGGTCGCCGAGGCTCGGCGACGCACGGGTTGCTGCCCGGCGCGCCGGGCACGGTCGTCGACGGCGCGGCCCGCATGCCCGACCTGGAACGTCCGGCGGACTTCAACGCCGCGGTGCCTCGGGCGCCTCGCGGAATGAACGCGCGGGTCCCCTCGTGCCACCTGGTGGGGCCGGCGATTGAGCCGAGCGGGGGCACGGACCGGCAGGCGCATCAGGAAAGGCGGCGGGATTCCGCGTACAGCGCGTACCGGAGGCGTCAGGCCAGGCTCAGAGTGATCCACGGAACGCTGTCGCCCGGCAGCAGGTACCGCTCGACCTCGACGAATCCGTGCTTCAGCGCGAACCGCAGCCCGTCGGGGTTGGACTCCAGGACGACGGTCTCGATCCCGTCCGCGCCGAGCTCCCGCGCCCGGGCAAGCCCCCGCGCGTAGAGCTCCCCGCCGAAGCCCTGCCTCCGGTGGTCGGCAAGCACCCGGGCGATGACGGTGGTCACCGGCGCGTCACTGGTGGGCGGCCGCACCGTCGAGCAGCCCACGAGCGTGTCCCCGAGGTACGCGACCTCCAGGTGGTAGCGCTCGGAACGCTCGCGTATCTCGTCGAGCGACAGGACGTCGGTCGGGATGATCACGTTGTGGACGTACTGCCAGTCCCGCAGCTGGGCGTCGCCGTGCGCCTGCTCGACGCGGAGTTCGGTCATGGCGGCAGGAAATCGAGTGCATGACGGTGTGTCAACCGCGGTGCCCCATGCCCTGAGTGCGGAAGGCCGGTGTGCGGTCGTCCAGGACAGCTGCCGGTGCGATCATCTGCCCATGGATGTGAGCGCAGGGACGATGATCCCCGTCCCACCAGGGCAGGTGACGCTGTCGGACCGGCGGACGCAGCGCAGCTGGTCGGTCGAGCTCGCGCCCTACGAACTCGCAGCGTTCCCAGTCACCCAGGCACTGTACGCACAGGCCACCGGCCTGCGGCCGAGCACCGCCCAGGGGGACACATGTCCCGTCGAAAGCGTTTCTTGGTGGGACGCGGTCCGTTTCTGCAATGCCCTGTCCCAACGCGACGGGTTCGCACCCGCCTACCATCTCCATGCCAACGGCGAACGAATCGAGTGGGACGCGTCCGCCGGCGGATACCGGCTGCCGACCGAAGCCGAGTGGGAACACGCCTGCCGTGCCGGTACGACCGGACCGCACTACGGGCTGCTCGACGAGATCGCTTGGTACCGCGACAATTCGCACGAGCGGATCCACGAGGTGGGCGGCAAGCTGCCCAATCCATGGGGGTTTTACGACATGCTCGGCAACGTCTGGGACTGGTGCTGGGACATCTACGACGCCGAGGTCTACGGTGCCTACAGGGTGCTGCGCGGCGGTGGCTGGTTCGATGAGCCCTGGAGCTGCCGGGCATCCGCGCGGCGCCGCAGCCATCCGACTTTCCAGGTCGACGACGTGGGATTCCGCATCGCGCGTTCACTCGGGCACTGATCCACTCCACGTGTGATGACCGCCTCCCGCCGCTCCTACCAGGTCGCCTGAGACCAGAAGCGAATCGGACCAGATCACCGAGACGGGGACCAGTTCCTTGGAGACGGGACACGTCGGCTCATGTGACGCCGGTCGCGCCGACCGCATGGTCATCGTCGAGGAGTGGGCCGGCAGTGAGGCCCTGGAGCACCACTTCCCGCTGCGGCACTTCAGGCACGTCGCGGTGGTCCTCGCCGACCCGTTCACGCTGCGCCTCCTGCCGACCTCCCTGACCGAGTGCCAGTCGGCGGCGCCGAACTGCCACGGGTCGAGTTGCGCGAGGCGATCGAGCGACAGCTCGTGGCCGTACGCCTGATCCAGGTGCCGACGCCGGTCCCCCACCTTGAACGCCAGGAGTATGCGGCCGCCCGGGGCCAGCACCCGGTGACATTCCGCGCACACGGTCGGCAGCAGCTCCGGTGGCGTGGGGACGGTTGAGTACCAGGCGGCGATGCCGCCGAGACTGTTGTCCTCCAGGTCGATAGCGGTCATCGAGCCCTCTTCGAACCGGTTTGGCGTTCAGCTCGTCGCGGGCGAGTCTCTCGTAGTCGACGGCAACGGCGTCGTGGGCCGTCCGAGTCGCGTGCAGGTAGGCCGCTTCGGTCACGGTCCGTGACCGAAGCCCCGTGTCGTTCGAGAGGCGGCCGGCCGGAAACAGTGGCGCGGAACACTATTGCAAGCAGTTGCTTGCAATTGTTAGCGCTCGTGGGGCACCATCGGTACATGGCATCGCTCAACGTCGGCAATCTCGGTGACTACCTGCGCGAGCAGCGGCGTAACGCGCAGCTCTCGTTGCGGCAGCTCGCCGACGCCGCCGGGGTGTCCAATCCGTACCTCAGCCAGATCGAGCGCGGGCTGCGCAAGCCGAGCGCGGAAGTCCTCCAGCAGGTCGCCAAGGCCCTGCGGATCTCCGCCGAGACCCTGTATGTCCGCGCGGGAATCCTCGACGAGCAGGAGCGGGACGAGCTGGAGACGCGTGCCGTCATCCTTGCCGACCCCTCGATCAACGAGCGGCAGAAGCAGGTGCTGCTGCAGATCTACGAGTCCTTCCGCAAGGAGAACGGGCTCGACAGTGTGAACGGATCCACCCGCGCCGACGGATCCGTGAGCACCTCCGAGGACACCACCGCTGACGGCCCCCGCACGGCCGGCGCGGGCGATGCCGATGAAAAGACCGAGTGAGACGTACCGATCTGCGTTCCGGGAGGACGACAGTCATGGCCATCACCGATGACCTGCGCAAGACCTTCAGCGACCCGACTCCCCTCTACTTCGCCGCCGGCACCGCGGATCTCGCCGTGCAGCAGGCCAAGAAGGTGCCCGCGCTGTTCGAGCAGCTCGCGGCCGAGGCGCCGAGCCGCATCGAGGCCGTGCGCAACACCGACCCCAAGGCCGTGCAGGAGAAGGTGACCGCGCAGGCCAAGGAGGCGCAGGCCACCGTGCAGGCCAAGGTCACCGAGGTGCTCGGCAGCCTCGACACCGACCTGAAGAAGCTCGGCGAGAGCGCCCAGGACCTCGCGCTGCGCGGCGTGGGCGTCGCCGCGGAGTACGTCGTCAAGGCACGTGAGACGTACGAGAAGGTCGCCGAGCACGGTGAGCAGACCGTGAAGGCATGGCGCGGCGAGGCGGCCGAGGAGATCACCGAGATCGCCGTGGCCGTCGAGCCGGAGCCGGCGAAGCCGGCTGAGGCCAAGACCGCCGAGTTCAAGGCCGAGACGAGGAAGCCCGCCCCGGCCCGCAAGCCCGCCGCCCGCAAGCCCGCGGCCAAGAAGGCGACGCCGTCGGCCGAGTGACGGCACAGGAGCGCCGGGCGCCGCGGTGATGCGGCGCCCGGCCACCCGGCACGCTCATCGCCTCAGGGGTGTCCTCAGAGGTACCTTGGCCGCGAGGCGACACAAACCACACACAAGGCGGTGTTGAGGATGTTGAGTGCCAACTTCGACTTCGGGCTCTGGATGATCGCCAGACTGCTCTTTCTTGTCACGTCCGTGACCGCCCTGGTCATGGCCGCCATCGCGCGCGAGGACGCCTACCGCGCAGCTGACAAGAAGACGAAGTCCTTCTGGTTGATCATCCTCGGCGTCGTGGTCGCGGTGAACCTCTTCATCCCGATGCTGTTCCTGTCCATCGCCGGGCTGATCGCGTCGATCGTCTTCTTCGTCGATGTGCGGCCCGCGCTCCAGCAGGTCTCGGGAGGCGGCCGCCGCGGCGGCGGGTCCAGCAGCGACGGGCCGTACGGCCCCTACAACGGCGGTCGGTAGTCCGCACCGGGCGACGCCGCTCGACCGGGCGCGCGCCGGTCGGGCGGGCGCGCGCCGGTCGGGCGAGGCCCGCGTCAGGACCGTGAGCCGTTCCGGCTCAGCAGCAGCACCGCCACGTCGTCCGTCAGCTCGCCGCCGTTCAGTTCGCGCACCTCGCCGACCGCCGCCTCCAGCAGCGACTCGCCGTCCAGGCCCGCCGCCAGCTGCCGGTTGATCATCTCGACCATGCCGTCCTGGCCGAGACGCTGCTTGGTGTCCGGGCCCTGGCGTCCCTCGATCAGCCCGTCCGTGTACATCATCAGGCTCCACGCGCCGCCGAGCTCCACCTGGCGGCGCGGCCAGCGGGCGCGCGGCAGCAGACCGAGCGCCGGGCCTCCGTCGTCGTACGGCAGCAGCTGGGCGGCCCGGCCGTGCCGGGCGATCAGCGGAGTGGGGTGGCCTGCCAGGCAGAGCCCGGCGCGCCGGCCGTCCGGTGCGATGTCCACCGTGCACAGCGTCGCGAAGATCTCGTCGCTCTCCCGCTCGTGCTCCAGGACCTGCTGGAGCGTGGACAGCAGCTCGTCGCCGCACAGCCCGGCGAACGTCAGGGCACGCCACGCGATCCGCAGCTCCACCCCGAGCGCCGCCTCGTCCGGACCGTGGCCGCAGACGTCGCCGATCATCGCGTGGACGGTGCCGTCCGGAGTGCGGACCGTGTCGTAGAAGTCGCCGCCGAGCAGCGCGCGTGAGCGCCCGGGGCGGTAGCGGGCCGCGAAACGCAGGTCCGAGCCCTCCAGCAGGGGAGTGGGCAGCAGACCGCGCTCCAGGCGGGCGTTCTCCTGGGCGCGCAGGCGGGACTCGGCGAGCTTCACCTGAGCGGTGTCGGCACGCTTGCGCTCCACGGCGTAGCGCACAGCGCGGCTCAGGAGCCGGCCGTCGAGCTCTTCGCGTACGAGGTGGTCCTGGGCGCCCACGCGTACCGCCTCGGCGGCCAGCTCGCTGTCGCCCGACGTGGTCAGAGCCAGCACCGCGTGCCGCGGGGCCAGGCGCAGGACGTGCTTGAGGGGGCCCAGCTCGTCGTCCGGGGTGCGGCCGGGCAGCGCGAGGTCGACGAGGACGCAGTGCACGTCGTCGGTGAGCAGTCGCTCCGCCTCGGTCAGATTCCGGGCGGTGCGGATACGCACCCGGGTGCCGGCCGCGTCGCGCAGCTCCGGGACGCTGATGGTGCCCGCCGGGTCGTCCTCGATGATCAGGAGCGTGAGGTCGCCGCCGCTGGTCGTCCCGCCGGGGGCGGTCTCCACGGCGGGGACGTTCCTCTGTCGCGGTACGGGTACGGGCATCGGTTCTGTTTCCTTCCCTCCCCCCGAGGGCGGCAGGGCGACGATCGACGTCCCGCCAGACGGGGACCATAGCGGTAGGCGGTGGCCGAACGGAATGGCGATCAGCGAAGAGCCGTTGGCATATGCCGCGCATGGGGAGGTAGTTGTCCAGCGGGCCATGACGAACATCACGCCGTCATCGCCCGGTCGTCCCTTTCGCCCTATGTGCCGGGTGGCGCACGTCACTTGTGTGACAGGGCGCGCGCCCTGCGCCCGGCGGAGCGGGGCGCAGGCATGGGACGCACATCACGCGGCGGGCCGGCCGGTGGCCCGGCCCCGGTGGGCCGGCTCATCGCGGAGCCGGTGGGATCGGCTCGCGGGCAGCCGGTGGGCGGTGGTGGCTCGGGGGTGGCCGGGCACTGGGGCCACCAGTGCCCGGTGCCCGCGCCGACGGGCGGCCGGTGTGGCGTCCGCCCGGCACACATCACTTGTCGGGGCGCACGACTCCCAGGATGCTCATCGACCCGGCGCCCGCGACAGTGACGTTCCGCCCAGGTCGCGGGGCGTGGATGATCGCGCCGTTGCCGGCGTACATCCCGACGTGGCTGGCGTCCGCGTGATAGATGATCAGGTCGCCGGGGCGCATGTCCTTGATGGCGATCCGGGGCAGCAGTCGCCACTGCTCCTGCGAGGTGCGCGGAATGCCGCGACCGGCCGCTGCCCACGCCTGTGAGGTGAGCCCCGAGCAGTCGTACGAGTCCGGGCCCTCGGCACCCCACACGTACGGCTTGCCGAGCTGCGCGGTGGCGAACTCGACCGCCTTTCTGCCCTGTTCGCTCGCGCGGCCGTCGATCTCGTCGAGTATGCCCGAGTCGAGCCACTGGCTCTGGGCCCTGTACTGCGCCTGCTGCTCCAGCTGGAGAAGGTGCTGCAGCTCCTCCTTCTCCAGCTTGTCCTCGAGCTTCTTGGCCGCGGCGATCTTGGCCTTGATCTCTTTCTTGGCCTTCTCCTGTTTCAGCCGGCTCGCCTCCAGCCGCTCCCAGTGGGCGCTGGCATCCTTGCTGTACGCGGCCAGGTCGGCCTGGGCCTGCGTCAGTTCGGCGATGAGGTCCTTGGTGGCCTTCTGGCCTTGCTGGATGCGGCCGACGCCGTCGAGGAACAACTGCGGGTCGTCGACGAGCGCCAGCTGCGCCTCGGGCGGCAGGCCGCCGGCGCGGTACTGGGCGCGGGCGGCGGCGCCCGCGCGGTTCTTCAGGTCCTCGATGCGGGCCTGGCCCTCGGCCATCTCCCGGGCCAGCTGCACGATTTCGGCGGACTGCTTCTCGGTCCGCTCCTTCGCCAGGTTGTACGCGTCCGTGGCGGACGCCGCCTGGCGGTAGAGGGCGTCTATCTGCTGACGCACCGCTTCGAGCGAACGGCTGGGCGGGGGAGGGGCCATCTGTCCGGGCACGGTGACCGAGGCGGGAGCCTGCGGGGGCGGCTCGGGGGCCGCGAAGGCCCGGCCCGATACCGCCGGCACGGTCAGTGCGCAGACCAGGCTGATCGCTGCGGCAGTGGCACAGCGGCGTCGGTTCACGACTCCCCCTCCGGGCGAACGCCAGACAACAACAGGTGATTAACCGTCAGTAACTTGCGGGTGACGTCGCAGATGGTGTCATGACGACCGCCAAAACGACAGGGCCGACCGGCAGTTCTCCCCCATGGATCCCCACCCCGGCGGTAGCTGCTCCCTCGTCCCCACCGTCACTACGAGCGGCCGGGTCCCTGCGTTCCCGAACCAGGGGGGCTTCACCCGTCCCGGTGTCCCGTTCGACGCAAACCGGGACGTGTTCACCCGTGTTGCTGGTTTGCCTCACGCCGTGCCGGGTGCGAGTGCCTCCCACATGACCGTGACCTCCCCCTGCCGCCACCGTCGACGGTCGTCCTTCACGGGCCATTCGCCCGCCAGGTCGCTCACTGCCCTGATCCAGCGCTGTCGTGCCCCCAGCGAGGAGTACGGCGCGGCCGCCGCCCAGGCACGGTCGAAGTCGCGCAGGAACGCATGGACCGGCTCGCCCGGCACATTGCGGTGGATGAGCGCCTTCGGCAGCCGTTCCGCTAGGTCGGAGGGGCGTTCCAGCGAGCCGAGCCGAGTCGCGAACGTCACCGTCCGCGGTCCCTCGGGACCGAGCGCCACCCATACGTGCCGCCGCCCGATCTCGTCGCAGGTGCCCTCGACGAGCAGGCCGCCGGGCGCCAGCCGGCCGCACAGCCGGGACCAGACCGCCGCGACCTCCTCCTCGTCGTACTGCCGCAGCACGTTGGCGGCCCTGATCAGTGCCGGCCGGACCTGGGTCGGCACTTCGAACCCGCCGTGCCGGAAGGTGAGTCCGTCACGCTCGTACGGCTTCGCGGCGGCGACGCGGGCGGGGTCGATCTCGATGCCGACGACCTCGCACCGCGGTGCGGCGGTGCGCAGCCGCTGCAGCAGTTCCACGGCGGTCCAGGGGGCCGCCCCGTATCCGAGGTCGACGGCGACGGGGGCCGTGGTGCCGCTGCGCAGGGCGGGGCCGTGTGTCGCGGCGATCCAGCGGTCCATGCGGCGCAGCCGGTTGGGGTTGGTCGTCCCGCGGGTCGCGGTCCCGACGGGGCGATTCATGTCACCGAGGGTAAGTGGTCCGGCCGTGTGGGCAGCCGGGGAGGGCGGGCGCAGCTGAGTCGGCGGGAACTGCCGCCGGCTGCGCTGGGTGGCGCCCCTTGTCGGGTCGGCCCCCCGAGGGCGGGCGCGAGGGCCGGGGTGGGAGGCCGCCGGCCGCGCTGGGTGGCGTCCCTTGTCGGGTCGGCCCCCGGGGGCGGGCGCGAGGGCCGTGGAGGGCGGTCCGATGTGCGGGGCGGAGCCCCTGTCGAAACAGCACACCGCGGGGCTCAGGGCTCCGAGAGGGCGGCACCGATTGCGACATGGCGGCGCCCCTCGTCGGTCGGCGGCATCGGGGGCGCAGGGCCCCGGACGGCTGTCACCGGATGACGGGGCGGGCCTTCTGTCGGGGTGTGGGCAGCTCACCGGGGGCGCAGGGCCCCGGACAGCGGCCACCGGACCGGGTGGCGTCCCCGTGTCGGGCCGACCGCACCGGGACGCGCAGGGCCCGTGGAGGGCAGCCTCCGGATTCCGGAGGCGGGCCCACGGGCTGAGCGGACGGCCCACGGGCTGCCTCGGGTTTCGAGTGCGGGCCACCGGGCTCCCGTCACCAGGGTAATGATTTGGCAAAGTGCCGGGGGCGGGGAAATGGAAGTGCCCGCTCCACTGTTGTGCAGGCGTGCGGGAGCCCCGATCCCGCGTTTTTGCCGTGCCCGCAGCGAGAGGACCGCCGACGTGAGCCAGTACGTCTCCCGCCTCGGCAGCAGCCGGATGGCGCCCCGCCTGCGATTCCCCGGCAGTCACCGCAAGCCGCGCAGGGTCGCCATGCTCAGCGTCCACACCTCCCCGCTGCACCAGCCGGGCACGGGCGACGCGGGCGGCATGAACGTCTACATCGTCGAGCTCGCCAAGCGACTCGCGGCCATCGGCGTCGAGATCGAGATCTTCACGCGGGCCACCGCCGGCGGACTGCCGCCGGTCGTCGAGCTCGCCCCGGGTGTCACCGTCCGGCACATCGACGCCGGCCCTTACGAGGGCCTGGCCAAGGAGGACCTGCCGCCGCAGCTGTGCGCCTTCACGCACGGCGTGATGCAGGCGTGGGCGGGCCACCGGCCCGGGTACTACGACCTCGTCCATTCCCACTACTGGCTGTCGGGCCATGTCGGCTGGCTCGCCGCCGAACGCTGGGGCGTCCCCCTCGTCCACGCCATGCACACCATGGCCAAGGTCAAGAACGCCGCGCTCGCCGAGGGCGACACCCCCGAGCCGGCCTCCCGTGTCATCGGGGAGACCCAGATAGTCGGCGCCGCCGACCGGCTGATCGCCAACACGGCGGAGGAGGCCGACGAACTCGCCCGCTTCTACGACGCCGACCCGGCGAAGGTCGCCGTAGTCCATCCGGGCGTCAACCTCGACGTCTTCCGCCCCGACGACGGACGCGCCGCGGCGCGGGCCCGGCTCGGGCTGCCGCAGGACGCGTTCATCCCGCTCTTCGCGGGCCGCATCCAACCGCTGAAGGCCCCCGACATCCTGCTGCGCGCCGTCGCGCTGCTGCTCGAGCGCGATCCCTCGCTGCGTCACCGCATCCACGTGCCGGTCGTCGGCGGCCCCAGCGGCAGCGGGCTGGCCAAGCCCGAGGGCCTGCAGAAGCTCGCCGCCCGGCTCGGCATCGCGGACGTCGTCCACTTCCGGCCCCCGGTCGGGCAGGTGCAGCTCGCGGACTGGTTCAGGGCCGCGTCGGTACTGGTCATGCCCTCGTACAGCGAGTCGTTCGGGCTCGTGGCGATCGAGGCGCAGGCGGCCGGTACACCGGTGGTGGCCGCCGCGGTCGGCGGGCTCCCGGTGGCGGTGCGCGACGAGGAGACCGGCTTCCTCGTCCCCGGCCACGATCCGGCCCACTACGCGGACGTCCTGGCGAGCTTCGTACGCGACCCGTCGCTCACCGACCGCATGGGCGGGGCCGCCGGCCGGCATGCCCAGTCCTTCGGATGGGGCACGGCGGCGTCGGCGACCGCGGACGTGTACACGGCCGCGATGTACGAGCACCGCCACCGCACGCGGGCCCACCACCTCTGACGTACTCTCCCTGCATGGTTGACGCAGAGCGCGTGAGGCAGGTCGTCGAGCAGACCCTGAAGGACGCCGAACTCGAATGGGAGAGCCCCGGCGACGGCAGTTATGTCGTCAAACTCCCTGGCACCCGCAAGCTGTCGACGACCTGCTCCCTCCTCGTGGGCAGGCACTCCCTCTCCGTCAACGCCTTCGTCATCCGTCACCCCGACGAGAACGACGCCGCGGTCCACCGCTGGCTGCTGGAGCGCAACCTCAAGCTGTACGGGGTCGGTTACGCCATCGACCGGCTCGGCGACATCTATCTCGTCGGCAAGCTCCCGCTGTCCGTGGTCACTCCCGAGGAGCTGGACCGGCTGCTCGGCACGGTCCTGGAGGCGGCGGACGGCTCGTTCAACACCCTCCTCGAACTGGGCTTCGCGAGCGCGATCCGCCGGGAGTACGCGTGGCGGGTGTCGCGCGGTGAGTCGACGCGCAACCTGGACGCGTTCACGAACCTGATCCAGCGCCCCGCGGACTGACCCCCAGGCGGCCTTGGTCCCTCGCAGTCCTTCACGCATGGTGCGGGTGCGGGTGCGGGTGGCGGTGCGGCGCGTGCCCGGCGGGTCGTGCGCCCACCTGACCGGCGACCCGCCGGACAGGCGGGTCGCACGGAGGGGACGTCAGCCGGAGAGGGGCGACGTGTTCGGCTTGCCCCGCGCGCCCTCCTCGGCGGCGTCAGCCGCGGGCAGCACGGTGTCATCAGCCGCAGCCGCAGCCGCAGTCGCGGCCACCGGCGCGATGCCGTTGTCGACCGCCTCCGGTTCGCTGCCCTTCTCGGTCAGCGCCTGGCGCAGCAGGAGCGTGTAACCGGCCGCCGCGACGCAGCCCACGACCGCGCAGCCGATCCACAGGACATCCGGGCCGGGCCCGTCGACCACCCAGCCGGCCAGGATCGGGGCGACGAAACCGGCGACCGCCCAGGACATGCCCATCACACCCTGGTACCGGCCGCGGGCGTGCTCGGGGGACAGGCGGGCCGTCGCGGCCGCGTTGGTCGGCACGTGCACCATCTCGCCGAGCGTCCACACCACCACGGTCGCCGCGAACAGCAAAGGCGTGCCGGCCAGTGCCGTGACTCCGGTACCGGCGGCGAAGAGCAGCGCGGAGACGGTGAGCAGCGCGGCCGGGGAGCGCTTCTCGGTGATCCTGTTGACCAGCAGTTGCAGAGCGACGATCACCACACCGTTGACCGCGATGACCACGCCGTACGAATCGGCCGACAGGCCCTCGGCCGCCATGGTCAGCGGCAGGCCCACCCAGGGAGCGGTGAAGATCAGGCAGACGAGCAGGTTGAGCAGGAGCAGCGTCCGGAAGGGGGCGTCCTTCAGCACGTCCAGGACGCTCAGCCGCTTCTCCTCGGGGGTTCCCGCGGCGGTGTCGGACCCTGATTCGGGGCGGGTCTCGGGCAGCCGCAGGAAGACGATCAGCGCACACAGGGAGGTGGCGACGGCGTCGGCCACGAACAGCGTGCGGTAGCCGAGGAAGATCGCGGCGCCACCGCCCAGGGCGGCGATGGCGAAGCCCAGGTTGAGGGCCCAGTAGTTCAGCGCGAAGGCACGGCGCAGTCCGGATTCGGGCACCAGGTCGGCGATGGTCGCGCTGATCGCGGGCCGTACGGCCTGCATCGCCACACCCATCAGCAGCACCACGACCGCGATCCCCAGAGCGCTGGTCACCACGGCCAGCGCGGCGGCGCACGCCCCGCCGGCCAGGTGCATCGAGATCATGGTGGGCCGTCGCCCCCACCGGTCGGTGAGCACGCCGCCCAGCGGCGACCCGGCCACTCCGCCCAGCCCGTGGAGGGCGACGACGAGGCCCGCGTACCAGGCGGAGTAGCCCAGTTCCTGGGTCAGATAGAGCGACAGGAACGTGAGGACGAAGGCGCCGGTGCGGTTCACCAGGGTCGAGGTCCACAGCCACCAGAAGCCCCCGGGCAGCCCCGAGACGGTCCCGCGCAGAGCGCGACTGAACGAGGCGATGGACATACGAGCGACCCCCGGGTTATGTAAGCGGCACAGCCTGCCTCCGTAACTTACTGAGCCACGTGTCCCGCCCGCCACCGAATTCGGTGGGGGCGGGGTCATCGCGAACCAGGACATGGGCAGTTGACCCTTGCCTGCCGCGGGGACGGGTTCCCCGGAGCCGACGCGGCGATCGTCCCCCGCGTCCGCTCTGCGGGCACTGGAGCAGGGCCGGCGCGGCGTCGATTAGGCTCGGGCTCATGGCCGACGCACCGTACAAGCTGATCCTCCTCCGCCACGGCGAGAGTGAATGGAACGCGAAGAACCTGTTCACCGGCTGGGTGGACGTCAACCTCACGGAGAAGGGCGAGAAGGAGGCAGTCCGCGGCGGTGAGCTGCTCAAGGACGCCGGCCTGCTCCCCGACGTGCTCCACACCTCGCTCCAGAAGCGCGCCATCCGCACCGCGCAGCTCGCGCTGGAGGCCGCGGACCGCCACTGGATCCCGGTCCACCGCACCTGGCGCCTGAACGAGCGCCACTACGGCGCCCTCCAGGGCAAGGACAAGGCCCAGACGCTGGCCGAGTTCGGCGAGGAGCAGTTCATGCTCTGGCGCCGCTCGTACGACACCCCGCCGCCGGTCCTCGCCGACGACAACGAGTTCTCCCAGGCCAATGACGCCCGCTACGCGACGATCCCGAGCGAGCTGCGTCCGCGCACCGAGTGCCTCAAGGACGTCGTCGAGCGCATGCTGCCGTACTGGTACGACGGCATTGTCCCCGACCTCCTGGCCGGCCGCACGGTCCTGATCGCGGCTCACGGCAACAGCCTGCGCGCCCTGGTCAAGCACCTGGACGGCATCTCGGACGCGGACATCGCGGGCCTGAACATCCCGACGGGCATCCCGCTGGTCTATGAGCTCGACGCTGACTTCAACCCGGTCATCCCGGGCGGCACCTACCTCGACCCGGACGCCGCGGCGGCGGCGATCGAGGCCGTGAAGAACCAGGGCAAGAAGAAGTAGGTCTTGTGATCATGCCCCTCATCCGCACCTTCGGTGCGGATGAGGGGCATTTTCATGCCCGCGCCCTCTCTGGGCCTCAACGCGGGGGATCCTGCGGCCGGAGCGCCAGGCCGAGGGCCTGACGCGGGCGTCCCGACCGCCGGGCATGAGGTGCGCGTACGCCTCTTCGGGTCAGGTCCGTCGGAGGAGTCGGTACTCACCCGGATGCCTGTGTGTCCGCCAAGCGCATTTGTGAATTTTTATGGGAGATTCCGCATGTCCAGTCGTTTCGCCCCCTTATCGGAAGGCTCCCATGCTGTCCAAGCGTCTCTACGCTGTGCTCGCCGCGGCCGGTCTGCTTGCGGGTGTCGGTGCCGCTGCGGCATCCCCTGCGCACAGCGCCCACTCCGCCGCAACGGCGGCAGTCCAGGCCGCCACCACCGCCTTCACCAACGGAAGCTTCGAGACCCCCGCCGCGCCGCCGAACTTCTTTGCGAGCTTCTTCGCAGGTCAGACCATGGGCCTGTGGCGGGTCGAGAGCGGGAGCGTCGACCTCGTCGACGACGGCTTCTGGGAGGCCGCGGAGGGCAGCCAGTCCGTAGACCTCAACGGCGGCACCGCGGGCACTGTGTCCCAGACCTTCACGACGGAGCCGGGGACGAAGTACACCGTGACGTACTCGCTCGCCGGCAACCCCGGCGGTGCGCCGACCGTGAAGACGGGCGAAGCCCGTATCGACGGGCAGAACTTCCAGGACTTCACCTTCAACACCGCCGGCAAGACCTTCGCGGACATGGGCTACGTGACACGGCAGTTCACGTTCGTGGCCACCGACACTTCCACGAAGCTGACGTTCGCCAGCACTTCCGGGCCCTCGGCCTATGGCCCCGTCATCGACGACGTCAAGGTCAAGAGCTGCTCCAGCTGCGGGAACTGCTCCAGCAGTTCCTGTAGCTAGTGCCGTGACCGCGTAGGGATCGCCGGTTGGGCCATGCTGCGGTTTTGAGGGCGTCCGCCTCAGTGGATGCCTTTCTCGCTCTGCACGCGGCCGCGTTCGTGGGAAGGCCCCGCCCCCCTCCCCCTGGGGACGGGGCCTGGTTCACGGGTGTGCCGGCCGCCGCTAGCCGCAGCAGCCGCCGCACTGGCACGGGGCTCCCGACTGGCAGCCGCAGCCGCAGCCCGAGCCGCAGCCGCAGGCGCCGAGGACGGGCAGGAAGACCACTTCGACGCCGGTCGGTTCCTGCGGGGAGTCGGTCATGGGGGACTCGGCCATGGGTGCCTCCTCAAGGGCGTGCGCGGCACAGCGCACGCGTCACCGGCATACGGAAATGCCGCCTTCGCCCATTGCACGCCCGCCAGGCCCGGCGCATCAACGGCGCACACGTGCAAGCGCCCCCAGTGCGCCGTCGCATGCCGCTACGCGCCCTCGACCGCCGTCGGCTGCTGGAGGTCGTCCGCGTACTCGCCCGTCACCAGGTACACCACCCGCTTCGCCACCGACACGGCGTGGTCGGCGAAACGCTCGTAGTAGCGGCCGAGCAGCGTCACGTCCACGGCCGTCTCGATGCCGTGCTTCCAGCGGTCGTCCATCAGGTGCTGGAAGAGCGTGCGGTGCAGCAGGTCCATCTCGTCGTCGTCCTGCTCCAGCTGGAGCGCCAGGTCGACGTCCTTCGTGATGATGACCTCCGCCGCCTTCGCCATCAGGCGCTGCGCCAGCTGACCCATCTGCAGGATCGTCGCGTGCAGGTCGTTGGGCACCGCACGGTCCGGGAAGCGCAGCCGGGCCAGCTTCGCGACATGCTGCGCGAGGTCACCCGAGCGTTCCAGGTCCGCACTCATCCGCAGCGAGGTCACCACGATCCGCAGATCCGTCGCGACCGGCTGCTGCCGGGCCAGCAGGGCGATCGCGCGCGCCTCCAGGTCGTGCTGGAGGTCGTCGACCTTCTGGTCGGCGGCGATCACACTCTCGGCCAGCTTCAGGTCGGCGTCGAGCATGGCCGTCGTGGCGCGCCCGATCGCCGACCCGACCAGCCGGGCCATCTCGACCAGGCCCTCGCCGATCGAGTCCAGTTCCTCGTGGTACGCGTCCCGCATGGGTGTCCCTCTCTTGATGCGACCGGGGTCCGGGTGGGGCCTTCGAACCCCCACGCTCCCACGTTCGGTCCCTTAGTGGTCCGAATGCTCCCCCGCAAATGAACCATCACTATCCCCTTGGTGAACTCTGAGCGACGACTGTTCGAGGTGCCACTCGTTTGGCTGGGAGAGTGTCCGGCACCCCGCATAACCTGGGGAGCATGGACGTGAACGCGGCGGTCGCCGCAGCAGCAGCGATCGCCGGTCTGTGCACCGGCGTCATCGCAGTGCTGGCGTTCCGCTGGAGCGAGCGGGAACAGAAACGCCCCACCCGCACCTCGCTCCACACCGATGCCGTGCTCCCGCCCGGCGTCGACACCGTGCTGTCCGCGCTCCGCTCCTCCGCGGTCGTCCTCGACGAGTCCGACTCGGTCGTCAAGGCCAGCTCCGCGGCGTACGCACTCGGTCTGGTCCGCGGCGGAAAGCTCGCCGTCGAACCGATGCTGCACATGGCCCGTGACACCCGGCGCGACGGCGAGATACGGCAGGTCGAGCTGGACCTGCCCCGGCGCGGCACCGGCCGCGGCGAAGCCCTGGCCGTCTCCGCCCGTGTCGCCCCGCTCGGCTCGCGCCTCGTCCTCCTCCTCGTCGAGGACCTCACCGAGGCCCGCCGTATAGAGGCGGTGCGGCGCGACTTCGTCGCCAATGTGAGCCATGAGCTCAAGACCCCGGTCGGCGCGCTCTCCCTGCTCTCCGAAGCGGTCATGGACGCCTCGGACGACCCCGAGGCGGTCATGCGCTTCGCCGGCCGTATGCAGATCGAGGCGACCCGGCTCACCAACCTCGTACAGGAGCTCATCGACCTCTCCCGGGTCCAGAACGACGACCCGCTGGAGGACTCCGAGCCCGTGCGCGTGGACGAACTGGTCGCCGAGGCCATCGACCGCTCCCGGCACGCCGCGTCCACCAAGCAGATCACCATGGCCTCGGGCGGCACCGCCGACCTCAGCATCTGGGGAAGCCGCGGCCAGCTCGCCGCCGCCCTAGGCAACCTCGTCGAGAACGCCGTCAACTATTCACCGGCTCGTACGCGCGTCGGCATCTCCGCCCGCCGGGTCAGCGCACCGGGGGGCAACCTCATCGAGATCGCCGTCACCGACCAGGGCATCGGAATCTCCGAGAAGGACCGCGAGCGGATCTTCGAGCGGTTCTACCGCGTCGACCCCGCACGCTCCCGCGCCACCGGAGGCACCGGCCTCGGACTGGCCATCGTCAAGCACGTGGCCGCCTCGCACGGCGGGGAGGTCACGGTGTGGAGCTCGGAGGGACAGGGCTCCACGTTCACCCTGCGGCTGCCCGAGGCGGGCGCCGCTCGGGACCGCTCCACCACCGGCCCGGATCGCGTTGACGAGGACGACGACCGGCCTTATGACACCGATCCGAACAGTGAAATTCCTGCCCCGGAGGTCCTTCCGTGACCCGAGTGCTCGTCGTCGAGGATGAGGAATCCTTCAGCGACGCCCTGTCCTACATGCTCCGCAAGGAGGGCTTCGAGGTCGCTGTGGCGACCACGGGTCCCGAGGGTCTCGACGAGTTCGAGCGCAACGGCGCCGACCTCGTCCTCCTCGACCTGATGCTGCCGGGTCTGCCCGGTACGGAGGTCTGCCGTCAGCTGCGCGGCCGCTCGAACGTCCCGGTCATCATGGTGACCGCGAAGGACAGTGAGATCGACAAGGTCGTCGGGCTGGAAATAGGAGCCGACGACTACGTCACCAAGCCCTTCTCCTCGCGGGAGCTGGTCGCCCGCATCCGCGCGGTGCTGCGCCGTCGCGGCGAGCCGGAGGAGGTCACCCCCGCGGCCCTGGAGGCCGGCCCGGTCCGCATGGACGTGGACCGCCATGTCGTCACCGTCTCCGGCGGCAAGGTCGACCTCCCGCTGAAGGAGTTCGACCTGCTGGAGATGCTGCTGCGCAACGCGGGGCGCGTCCTGACCCGTATGCAGCTCATCGACCGGGTCTGGGGCGCGGACTACGTCGGCGACACCAAGACCCTCGACGTTCACGTCAAGCGCCTGCGCGCCAAGATCGAGCCGGACCCGGGCGCCCCGCGCTACCTGGTGACGGTCCGCGGCCTGGGCTACAAGTTCGAGCCGTAGGCCGCCAGGTCCCGGCGGGCGGCGCCGGACGCCTGAGCCGCACGATGCAGGCCGTACGACGCCGCCACCGGGCGGCGTAGGTCGCGCGGGACGCGTAAGGCAGGCCGTACGACGCCGGCCGCCCGCGGCTGCCGCGCACGTACGACAAGGGCGCCCACCGATCCCGGTGGGCGCCCTTGCTGTGAGTCCGGTGGGTCAGTGATCCGTGCCGTGCGACGCGGACGCCGACGCGGAGTCCGACGGTGCCGCCGCCTCGCCGCCCGCGGCCTCCCGCCCGTCCTCGCCGGCCGGGGTGGCCGTCGGGGAACCGGAAGGCGAGCCCGACGGCGACTGGCCGGCCGGCTTCTCGGCCGTCGGCTTCGGCGAGGAGCTCGGGCCGAAGCCCTCGTAGTAGCCGGCGGCCGGGACGACGAACGCCAGCATCTTCACGTCGCCGGTCTCGCTGAAGCGGAAGACGACCTCCTGCGTGCCGCCGTCGTTCACAGCCTCGCGGCCGCCCGCGATCACCGCGGACGCGTTGCCCTGGCCGCCGATGACGACCGAGCCGCCCGCGGGGACGGTGATCGGGCCCGATCCCCGGGCCGGCTTGAGCTCGACCTTCGCGTCGGAGCCCGGCAGCGTGATGGAGTCGAGGGTCTGCTTCTCGGTGCCCTCGTTGAAGACCGTCACGGAGACGACCGCCGGACCCTCGGCCTGGGTCTCGGCCTGGGTGATGACGGTCGCGTTCTGGAGCTTGAGGTTGTCGACGGCCGTCGCGGCGTTGTCCGGCCTGACGCCGAGGGTCTGCGCGTCGTTGCCCGCACCGCAGGCGGAGAGCGAGGCGATCGAGAAGACGATGGCAGCGCCGGCGAGGGCACCGCGTCGAAGGCTGCTGCTCACGGCGGCGGCATCTCCTAGGACGTACGGACGGTTGGGCGGCTGTCACCGGCCAGTGGCGTCAGCTCGCGCTCAGGTTACCGAGCGCCGGCTCGCGCCCCGCACCCGACCCGCCCTTTGCCCGTACGGCAGGCGCACGGCACCCGTGACCGGCGACTGTGAGCGGCACCGCGTGCCGACAACCGACACCGGCAAGGCGGTGCGTTTTCGGACTTCGTGCGGGCGCTCCGGTCACGCCGATACGCACGCCGTTCACATAACGCCGGAGATCAATTTCCTGCGCGGTCACGCTTTCCTTGTGAATAGCCCGGCGTGATCAATTCGGGAATCGCCGCCGCGGGGGGCCGTGCGGGTGACCGATCCTCGAACGGACTACAGGAACTCGGCCATCAGGAACCCGGCAAATCGGGACGTTCATCCCCTTGGAAGGGGGGTGCGTGATGTGTAACGTGTGCGTTTCTGTGTGCCCGCACAGCGGCTCCGACCTGCGAATACCCCCCTCCGCCAGCCGCCCGCAGCACGATCGTGGCGCTGTTGTCAAGCCCCGAGATATGCCCTGACCTGCGAAAACGCCATTCAGAAGAAGCCGTATCCGTGTTACCCTGGATAGCCACGGAAGGGGTACCTGTCACATGACGTTCAAGGTTGGCGACACCGTGGTCTATCCCCATCACGGGGCCGCGCTGATCGAGGCCATCGAAACTCGCCAGATCAAAGGCGTGGACAAGACCTACTTGGTGCTCAAGGTCGCCCAGGGCGACCTGACGGTTCGCGTGCCGGCGGACAATGCGGAGTTCGTCGGTGTCCGCGATGTGGTCGGTCAGGACGGGCTCGACCGGGTCTTCGAGGTTCTTCGCGCACCCTACGCGGAGGAGCCGACGAACTGGTCCCGGCGCTACAAGGCAAATCTCGAGAAGCTCGCCTCCGGCGATGTCATCAAGGTCGCCGAAGTGGTGCGTGACCTGTGGCGTCGCGAGCGCGAGCGCGGGCTGTCCGCCGGTGAGAAGCGGATGCTCGCAAAGGCGCGCCAGATCCTGGTGAGCGAGCTCGCCCTCGCGGAGAACACCAATGAGGACAAGGCCGAGGCCCTGCTCGACGAGGTCCTCGCGTCCTGACGCACGGTTGATGCCGCGGTGCCCGCTGACATGCTGGGAGATCCAGCCTGTCGCCGGGCGCTGCGGCATGTTCGTCCACGGAGTGTCCGTCGACTGCCCGCCGCGCTCACACACGCCTCGCACATCGCACCGTGTGCTGTTGTGGTGTGCCGGGCCCGGGCGGCTGGCGCAGACCAGTGGTCACGGAAGGGTCCGGTCAAGGCGTCGCGCCCGGCACTCCCCCAACCTACGGCCGGGGGTATCCCAGGCCATACCCATGTCGGCCAAGGAAACAAACCTGCCGGAGTGCAACCGATGCCAGACCAACCGCGCCTCCACCGCACCGCAGCCGTGATCCCGGCCGCCGGCCGGGGCGTGCGCCTCGGACCGGGCGCCCCCAAGGCCCTGCGCGCGCTGAACGGCACGCCCATGCTGGTCCACGCCGTCCGCGCCATGGCCGCATCCCGTTCGGTGTCCCTCGTCGTCGTCGTGGCACCGCCCGACGGCGCCCCCGAGGTCAAGCACCTCCTCGACGCCCACGCCCTGCCCGAGCGGACGGACTACCTCGTCGTCCCCGGTGGTGACACCCGCCAGGAATCCGTACGCCTCGGCCTCGCCGCGCTCCCCGAGGGCATCGACATCGTCCTCGTCCACGACGCGGCGCGCCCGCTCGTGCCGGTCGAGACCGTGGACGCCGTCATCGAGACCGTGCGCGACGGCGCGCCAGCCGTCGTACCGGCTCTGCCGCTGGCCGACACCGTCAAGGAGGTCGAGCCGGTGCCGGAGGGCGAGCCCGAGCCGGTCGTCGCCACCCCCGAACGCGCCAGGCTGCGCGCCGTGCAGACCCCGCAGGGGTTCGACCACGACACACTCGTCCGCGCGCACGCCACCGTCACCTCCGACGTCACCGACGACGCCGGCATGGTCGAGCGACTCGGCCTCAAGGTCGTCGTCGTCCCCGGCCACGAAGAGGCCTTCAAGGTGACCCGACCGCTCGACCTCGTCCTCGCGGAAGCCGTACTCGCCCGCAGGAGGGCCAACGATGGCTTCTGAGCCGCTGAACCTTCCCCTCGTCGGCATCGGCACCGATGTGCACGCCTTCGAGAAGGGCCGCGAACTGTGGTGCGCCGGGCTGCTCTGGGAAGACGCCGACGGATACGGACTCGCCGGCCACTCGGACGGCGACGTCGCCGCCCACGCGGCCTGCGACGCCCTGTTCTCCGCCGCCGGCATCGGCGACCTCGGCGCCCACTTCGGCACCTCCCGGCCCGAGTGGTCCGGCGCCTCCGGCATCAGCCTCCTCGCGGAGGCCGCGCGGATCGTGCGCGCCGAAGGGTTCGAGATCGGCAATGTCTCCGTTCAGGTGATCGGGGTACGGCCGAAGATCGGCAAGCGGCGCGACGAGGCGCAGAAGGCGCTCTCGGCCGCCGCGGGCGCCCCCGTCTCCGTGTCAGGGACCACCACCGACGGGCTCGGCCTGACGGGACGGGCGGAAGGGCTGGCCGCCATCGCCACCGCGCTCATCGTGCGGACCCCCTGAATCCGTTTGCCCGGCGACACCCGGCGATATCACAAGTTGCCCCGTGAACCCCACAGGGGGCGCGGGGCACTGCCATCCGCCCACTACCCTTGATGCGTGACTATTCGCCTGTACGACACCAGCGCCCGGCAGATCCGTGACTTCACCCCCCTTGTACCGGGTTGTGTCTCGATCTACCTGTGTGGCGCCACCGTGCAGGCCGCACCGCACATCGGGCACATCAGGTCGGGCCTCAACTTCGACATCATGCGCCGCTGGTTCGAGTACCGCGGCTACGACGTGACGTTCATCCGCAACGTCACGGACATCGACGACAAGATCATCAACAAGTCGGCCGAGCAGAACCGGCCGTGGTGGTCGATCGGCTACGACAACGAGCGCGCGTTCAACGACGGCTACGAGGCACTCGGCTGCCTCCCTCCCACCTACGAGCCGCGCGCCACCGGCCACGTCACCGAGATGGTCGAGATGATGCGCGGCCTCATCGAGCGCGGCCACGCGTACGAGGCCGACGGCAGCGTCTACTTCGACGTCCGCTCCTTCCCCGGCTACCTGGCGCTGTCCAACCAGGACATCGACGACCTGCGCCAGCCCACCGAGGAAGGCATCACCGGCAAGCGCGACCCGCGCGACTTCGCCATGTGGAAGGCGACCAAGCCGGGTGAGCCCGACTGGGAGACGCCCTGGGGACGCGGCCGGCCCGGCTGGCACCTGGAGTGCTCGGCGATGGCCCACAAGTACCTGGGCTCCGCGTTCGACATCCACGGCGGCGGCCTCGACCTGATCTTCCCGCACCACGAGAACGAGATCGCCCAGGCCAAGGCCTTCGGCGACGACTTCGCCTCGTACTGGGTGCACAACGCCTGGGTCACCATGAGCGGCGAGAAGATGTCCAAGTCGCTCGGCAACTCGGTGCTCGTCAGCGAAATGGTCAAGCAGTGGCGCCCCATCGTCCTGCGCTACTACCTCGGCACCCCGCACTACCGCTCGACGATCGAGTACAGCGAGGAGGCGCTGCGCGAGGCCGAGTCCGCGTTCGCCCGCATCGAGGGCTTCGTGCAGCGCGTGGTCGAGAAGGCGGGGGGCGGCGTCGCGCCCGCCGACGAGGTGCCGCTCGCGTTCGCCGAGGCCATGGACGACGACCTCGGGGTGCCGCAGGCGCTCGCGATCATCCACACCACCGTCCGCCAGGGCAACTCCGCGCTGGCCGCCGACGACAAGGAAGCCGCCGTGGCCCGCCTCGCCGAGGTCCGTGCCATGCTCGGTGTCCTCGGCCTCGACCCGCTCGACGAACGCTGGGTGGGCGAGGGCGACCGCGGCGACGACCTCCATGGCGTGGTCGACTCCCTGGTGCGCCTCGTGCTCGAACAGCGCGAGGCTGCCCGGTCCCGCAAGGACTGGGCCACCGCAGACGCCATCCGCGACCAGCTCGGCCAGTCCGGGCTCGTCATCGAGGACAGCCCCGACGGCCCCCGATGGACCCTCGGTCCCCGCTGAGCCACCGGCGCGATGTGCCGCCCGGACCACCGGGCGGCACACTTCCTTACGTACACACTTCTTTTTGAGCGAGCTTTACAGAAACAGGTAGGTCATGGCCGGGAACAGCCAGCGCAGGAACCGCCGCACGTCCAACAAGAAGGGCGCGCAGGTCGGCAGCGGTGGCAAGCGGCGCCGCTCACTCGAGGGCAAGGGGCCGACGCCGCCCGCGTCCGCACGCAAGGGACACGTCAAGAACCGCCTCGCCAACGCCAAGACCAAGCAGGCCCAGCGCCGTACCGTCGCGCGCCGCGGCGGCAAGGGCACCTCGGAGATGGTCGTCGGCCGCAACCCGGTCTTCGAGGCGTTGCGTGACGGCGTGCCCGCCTCCACGCTCTACGTGCAGCAGTTCATCGACAACGACGAGCGTGTCCGCGAGGCTCTCCAGCTCGCGACCGGCCGCGGCAACATCAACATCATGGAGGCCCCGCGGCCCGAGCTCGACCGGATGACGAACGGGCTCAACCACCAGGGCCTGGTGCTCCAGGTCCCACCGTACGAGTACGCGCACCCCGAGGACCTCGCGGCGGCCGCCTTCGACGACGGCGAGGACCCGCTGATCGTCGCCCTCGACGGCGTGACCGACCCGCGCAACCTGGGCGCGGTCGTCCGCTCCGTGTCCGCCTTCGGCGGCCACGGCGTCGTCGTGCCCGAGCGCCGGGCGGCCGGCATGACCGCGGGCGCTTGGAAGACCTCGGCCGGCACGGCCGCGCGCACGCCCGTCGCGCGCGCCACCAACCTGACCCGCGCCCTGGAGTCGTACCAGAAGGCCGGCCTCACCGTCGTCGGTCTCGCCGCCGACGGAGACACCGAGGTCGGTGACCTGGAGGCGCTCGGTGGCCCGGTCGTGATCGTGGTCGGCAGCGAGGGCAAGGGCCTGTCCCGCCTGGTCGGTGAGACCTGCGACTACCTGGTCCGCATCCCCATGCCGGGCGGCGCCGAGTCCCTGAACGCGGGCGTCGCGGCAGGCGTCGTGCTCTATGAGGCGGCCAAGCGCCGCTGAGGCGTATCGCCCCGGCGGATCGGGACCGACCCACCGGGCGCGGACGGACCAGGCGGGGAACGCCGGCCGCACGTGTACGGACCAGGCGGGTGCGGACCGACCCGGCGGGAGATGGCCTCGGCCGGGCGGGGACGGACTCGGACGGGCGTGGACCCGAGTCGGCCCGGCGTGGATCGACATCCGGGTGTGCCGTAAGGGCAGCGAGCGCCGGGGTGTGCCGCAAGGTGGGCAGAGCCGGGGTGTGCCGCAAGGTGGGCAGAGCCGGGGATGTGCCGCAAGGTGGGCAGAGCCGGTAAAGGGCGGTCGAAAAGTCGCAAAAGGCGCTCTTGACGGGTCTCCGACAGATCGGGCGGGTCAGGGCCGTGCCCAAAACACACGTCACTCGGTTAGATGAGTGTGGACACCAGAACGCCCCGGTCCGGGTTCGATGATCAGCCTGCACTGAGCATGGTCAAGGTGGACTGCGATCCCTCGCAGGTCATCGTCAACCACGCCAGCTTCCGGGTGCGGCTCGCCCAGAGCCCGCGCCCCGCACGTGCCATGGCCGACACCGCACGGCTCGCCTTCGTCGGCGCTCAGGGCACCGCCGCGCGGCGCAGGGCACCCGTCGTATGGAGCGGCAGGTCCGCACCCGGGGACTCCGGCGCGACCGGACTCCTCCAGGCCGTGCGCAACACCACCCTGGAGCACGATCCGTACAACGGCGGCGCCACCCAGGTCATGCCGCGCGTCGACCTCGGCGACGACACCGCCCAGCACCCCACGGTCACCGACGGTCGCCCGCTGCTGCCACCCATGCGCCAGGCCGTCGGCGCCTACGACTCCTACGACTCCTATGACTCGTACGGCTCGTACGGCTCGTACGACTCGTACGGCCAGGAAACGTACGCCCCCGAGCCGTACGCGGAGATCGCCCCGACCGCCGCACGCGAGCAGGTAGCCCGGCGGTCCGCCGGTGACCCCACACGGCACGCCTACTACCCCGGCCGCCGCATGAACCTCGGCGTGGTGCTCCTGCCGCTGCGCGTGCTCCTCGGCCTGATCTCCGTGTACGCCGGCATGGGCAAGCTCTGCGACCCCGTCTACTTCGACGGCGGCGACCGCGGTTCCCTGGTCAAGTGGCTGGGCTCGCTCCACCCCTGGGCGCTGGCCGAGCCGATGCGCGACTTCGCGCTCGCGCACCCCATCGGCGCCGGACTCACCGTCGCCTTCCTCCAGGTCGTCGTCGGCGTCCTCACCGTCCTCGGCCTGTGGCAGCGCGTCGCCGCGGTCATCGGCGGCCTGCTGTCCGCCGCGCTGGTCCTCACCGTCAGCTGGCGGACCATCCCCGTCTACGACGCCCCAGACCTCATCTTCCTCGCCGCCTGGTCCCCACTGATCATCGCCGGCGCACCCGTCTACTCCATCGACGGCCACCTCGCCGGCGAGGCATGGCGCACCCTCGGCCCGCGTTCCGAGATCTGGGACCTGCGCCGCCGCGTCCTGCGCCGTGGCGGGCTCGCCGCCGCCGTCGTCGTGGGTCTCACCATGCTCACCGGATCCATGCTGGGCGGCGCCGTCCGCTCCACCGAGGTCGTCACCGTGCCCGGCCCCGACCAGAACCCCAGCAACCACCTGCCCGGCGCCGCGCTCCCACTGGAACCCGGCACCGAGAGCAGCCCGTCCGGCGCGCGCGAGGACCGGCCGTCCCCCTCGGCCAGCCGCTCCGGCACCCCCACGTCCGAGGCCTCCGCACCCGCCGAGGGCACCGTCCGCGAGACCGGCCAGGTCGGCGGCACACCCAGCCACACCCAGGGCACCGGCCAGCAGGCCCCCACGGGCTCGCAGCCCGCCCCGCCGCCGACCACGAGCTCCGGCCCCACCTCCAGCGGTGGCGCCGGCTCCGGGAGCACCTCCGGCGGCGGCACCGGCTCGGGGTCCCCCAGCGGTGGCACGGGAGACTCCGGCGGCGGCTCCTCCGGGGGCGTCATCGGCGGCCTGCTGGGCTGAGCCGAGACCGTATACGCGTCAGGGCGGTGACCGGAGACTTCCGGTGACCGCCCTGATCTGTGTCCACCACACCCGCGTCGGCTCAGTGCCTCAGTGCCTCAGCGGCTCGGCGCTCAGCGCGTCTGCGCGGCGAGCTCCTTGGCGGCCTCGGTCAGATCCTTCGCCGTGTCGATCGCCCGCCAGTACGCCCCCTGTGGCAGGGGGAAACCCGCCAGGCGCCGCTCCCGGGCCAGCCGCGGGAACGTCGTGCGTTCGTGGTCACCGACGTCCGGCAGCAGGCCCGTGAACTCGGCCGAGAACACGTACACCCCCGCGTTGATGAGATACGGCGACGGCGGCGACTCGATGAAGTCCGTGATGTGCCCGAACGTGTCCGTCTCCACCGCGCCCCACGGAATCCGGGGCCGGGCCAGCGCCAGCGTCGCCGTCGCGTCACGCTCCGAGTGAAACGCCGCCATCTCGCGCAGCGAGAAGCGTGTCCAGATGTCACCGTTCGTCGCGTACCACGGCCGGTCCGGATGCGGCAGACTCGCCGCCGCGTACTTCAGACCGCCGCCGCGGCCCAGCGGCTCCGTCTCCACCACCGTCGTGACCCGCAGCGGCAGATCGGCGCTCTTCAGCCACTCCTGGAGCACCTCGGCGAGATGGCCGCACGAGACCACGGCATCGGTCACGCCCTCCGCCGCCAGCCAGGCCAGCTGATGGCCGATGATCGGCACCCCCGTGCCGGGGATCTCCACCATCGGCTTGGGGCGGTCGTCGGTGTACGGGCGCAGCCGCGAACCCTGGCCACCCGCCAGGATCACGGCCTGCGTCGGATACGTAGGCGTCTGCATGCGTGAACCCTATGTGCACCGCCGGACACGACTCGGACCGGACCCGCGTCCGCGGGGCCGGTCCGTCAACCGGTCCATGAATTCGGTGCTGCCGACCGCCTACGCGGCCGCGCCTGCCTCACAGGCGGTCCCTCGGGCCCGGCATCAGGCGCGCCCTCAGTGGCCGAGCGCCTGCTGCTGGACGCCCGTGGCGAAGGAGGTGTCGCAGACGGGGCGGGAGAACCGCTGCGCGCCCGTCGGCCCGTAGCGGTCCACGGCGGCACGGCCCAGGGCGCGGGCGATCGACATGCAGTGCTGGGCGAGCGACGGACGCGCCTCCACCTCGCGCTGCAGACGCGTGAGCGCGACGCCCGGGTCCGTCGTCTGCAGCTGGGTGAGCAGCTTGTCGCGGAGAACGTCCTGCGGCGCACGGGACTTGGCGCGTACCGAGACGTGCTCGGAGGAGACGGTGAGCACGTGCGACTCGGTTGCCTGGCCCGCCCACGGGACGCTGGACACCGCGAGGGTTCCCGAGAGCACCAGGACGACAGGCAGAACGAGGGCGAGAGTGCGGCCGATTCGGCGGGCTGTGTGGGTCACGCGAGCGAGCGTAGCGGCCAGTGATGGTTCGAGGACATTCGGTCACTCACTCGGGGGATGGTTCGAGGCTGCTTTTCGAATCGGTGTTGACGCGCCGGGGTGAAATGCCGATGTACAGCCTGGGTTTGTCCGAGTGCACGGAAAGCCGGGCTCCGCACGTCCCGTGCGGAGCCCGGCTCTGTGCCACCGAGAGCGCGTCAGCCGCTCAGACGCTCGCCCGTCGACGTCGAGAACACGTGGATCTCGCCCGTACGCGGCACGACGTGCAGCTCGCTGCCCTTCTCCGGCACGCTGCGGCCGCCGACCCGGACGACCAGGTCCTTGTGCTCGCCGCCGACGTGGGCGGAGCCGTACACATAGCCGTCGGCACCGAGCTCCTCGACGACGTTCACCGACACGGCGAGGCCGGCCGGCGCGTCCTTGGAGAGCGTCGTGGCCTGCGCACCGCCGTGCTCGACGACGTCGAAGTGCTCCGGGCGGACACCGACCGTCACGGTCGTGTCACCCTTGTCCGCGGCGGCCGACAGGGCCTCGCGGGACACCGGGACGACGCTGTTGCCGAACCTCACACCGCCGTCGGTGATCGGGACCTCGACCAGGTTCATGGCCGGGGAGCCGATGAAACCGGCGACGAAGAGGTTGGCCGGGCGGTCGTACATGTTGCGCGGCGAGTCCACCTGCTGGAGGAGACCGTCCTTGAGCACCGCCACACGGTCGCCCATGGTCATGGCCTCGACCTGGTCGTGCGTGACGTACACGGTGGTGATGCCGAGACGGCGCTGCAGCGACGCGATCTGCGTACGCGTGGAGACACGGAGCTTGGCGTCGAGGTTCGACAGCGGCTCGTCCATGAGGAAGACCTGCGGCTCGCGCACGATGGCCCGGCCCATGGCGACACGCTGACGCTGACCACCGGAGAGTGCCTTCGGCTTGCGGTCCAGGTAGTCGGTGAGGTCGAGGATCCTCGCGGCCTCCTCGACCTTCTTGCGGATCTCGCTCTTGTTGACGCCCGCGATCTTGAGCGCGAAGCCCATGTTGTCGGCGACGCTCATGTGCGGGTAGAGCGCGTAGTTCTGGAACACCATGGCGATGTCCCGGTCCTTGGGCGGCAGGTGCGTGACATCGCGCTCACCGATCCGGATGGAGCCGCCGTTGACGTCTTCGAGTCCGGCGAGCATGCGCAGGGAGGTGGACTTGCCGCAGCCGGAGGGGCCGACGAGGACGAGGAACTCGCCGTCCTCGGTCTGGATGTCGAGCTGGTCGACGGCGGGCTTGTCGGAACCCGGATAGATCCGGGTCGCCTTGTCGAACGTGACAGTAGCCATGGTGAATGGCTCCCTTCACCGGCAGGAACGTGCCGGACGATCCGTTGTAGAGGGAGTGGTCCAGTCCACCCATGGGTGGACTTGCGGTGACGCTACCTGGCGATGTCGGATCTGTCAGCAGTCGGTGGTCGACGAAATTTTTCGGAGGGCCCCTCCCTGCTGTCCAGTCGGAACAGCACTTGAACCCGTTCAGCGACCATGTGACTGGTCGGTTACGCGAGGGGCAAACCTCTTGGCTGGTGGTTCACGGCTCTGTGTAGAGTGGTGACGCCTTCACGCGCAGGTGACCCTGCGTGACGTTGCCTCCTTAGCTCAGTTGGCCAGAGCAACGCACTTGTAATGCGTAGGTCGTCGGTTCGAATCCGACAGGGGGCTCAACGAGAGGGCAGGTCAGGGGAGGTCTCATCCCCGGCCTGCCCTTTGTCCTGAGGCTCCTGCGTGAGCGATGCGCGAGCGGCGGTGCCAGAGACCGGCTTCCGGGTCCGGGGGACAGCCGCCGCCGCACGTTCCGTCAACGCCTCCTCGTACTCCTCGGACAGCTCCATGTACGTATCTGGTCAAGCTGATCGTCGAGTGCCGCAGCTTGGCCTCAGCGTCGTGGATGTCCCCGCCGCCGGCCTTCACGAGAGCGGCCGCCCCGTGGCGCCGGTCCCGCAGGTTGATCGGCGGGAGGTCCGCCTCGGCGACGATCCTGCGGAACGCGTCACTGACCATCTCCGGGTGCAGCCACGTCCCGTCTTCCTGTGTGAAGACCTTCCTGGTGTCCGTCCACGGGAGCCGCTTCTCCAATCGGGCGGCACGCTCTGCGGCCTGCCGCTCGCGGTGCGCCTGCAGCACCGCCACCGTTTCCCGGCCCAGCTTCACGGCCGCCGCCGATCCTCGTGTGCAGACGCGACAGTGCACCGCCGCCGGATGATCCGTCCGCACCATCACCCCTCGCGCTCGACCCATCCCGCCGCCAATACCCGTGACACACCTCGCCCCCTGTCTGATCCCTCGGGACCGGGCAGGGGGCGCTTTCGTGCGTCCAGGGTCAGGCGTCGGGCCGCTTGTTGTACGCGGCGAGCGTCGCCTTGGAGGTCGAGGCGTCCTGGAACACCAGCTTCCACGGCCCGGTGCGCACGTTAGCCCAACCCCCTTGGAGTGACACCGAAATGACGCCCCGTGTGTCTCCGGTATGACGCCTGCACTGACGCCGCGCAACTCTCTGTGTACGCGTCATCGTGAATCCGTGACCACGACAGACGGCGGCACCCCACACCCCGGCCTGACCATCAGCCTCTACCGGGTGAACCCGAGCAGATTCGATCGGACGCAGGCCGTGGAGCGCGTCCTCCCGGCCTCCGACGAGCCTCTGATGACCCTCTCCTACCCGCCCTGCGCATGCCCGCGCTGCAGCGGAACGAGCCCGTAGTGAGCCCCATGTGGGACAACTCGCCCGAGCGCTGCACAGGAACCTGCGCAGCGTGCGGCGAACACACGGACAACGGGCGCGCCCACTGGATACCCCGTATGTCCGGCCCGGACATACGCCTCGTCGTGCACGCCGACCCCGCCGACTGTCAGCCCGTCACCCGCTGACTCCCGCTCCGGCCGCCACGCTCCCGGACAGGTCGACGGCCGGAGCGGGGCCCCGCACCCCCCTACCAGCGAAAGGGAACTGACCATGTCCCAGCCCGTACCCGACCCGCCAGGCACCCCCATCCCCGTCCTCACCTCGGCCCGCAGGTTACTGACCGACGCCGAGATCAACGCCGTCCGCATGACCATCCTCGGCAACAACTACGGCATGAACCCGGACACGGCCGGCCAGATCCTCGAGGAGGCGCTCGCGTTCGTCGCCACCGCCGCCGCCTCCCCCGGCGAGGGCCTGGTGCCGAGCCGCGTGGTGGACGAAGGCTGGCACGCGCTGATCCTGCACACCGGCACCTACTACGGGCTGTGCGCACGGGTCGGGAACTTCGTGCACCACATCCCCGAGCAGCCCGACCCCGGCCGCTGGGACCAGACCGTCATCGACCGCACGCTCGACGCCATTCAGGCCACGGGCTACCCGGTACACCCCACCCTGTGGCTCGGCCCCGAGGACAGCACCGTCCCCGTCGCCGCGTCGTGCCAGCACGGCGACCAGTCCGGACCGATCGTCATCATCCCCAAGCCCAAGGGCTGACGGACCAGATAGCGTGAGCGTCATGGCGAAGGAATGGATCGATCCCAGGTACGCCGAGCTGGTCGCCGAGTGGAAGCGCAACCAGCGCCCGGTGTCCCGTGACCCGGAGCCCCGGCCGCGGCGGGCGTTCATCGTCCCGCCGAAAGCCTGACGCTCGTCTCACCGCCCCGGCCGGTCTGCGTCCCCCGTCGCAGCCGGCCGGGGCTCCTTTGTGCCGTGGTCCCGGCTGGCTACTGCCAAGGATGTGCACTGATTGCGCACCCCTAGGAGTTGGTGGGGGATTTCGGGATCGAGGTGGAGTGAGCCGGGGGGGGCCGGGGGCGCCCGGTTCGGGGGTGTCAGTGGCGGCCCGAGAGCTTGTCCGCCAGTGTGGCCAGGCGGTGGGTCATGGCCGTGTGGGTGGTGGATTCGCGGCGGTCTGCCACGCGGTAGGCCGCGTAGAGGGTGTGGACGCCGAGCCAGCGCAGGGGCTCGGGTTCCCAGTTGCGGACCTTGTGGTTCACCCAGGGAAGGGTCGTCAGGTCGGTGGGGCCGGATTGGCCGGAGTCCTGTTGGATCAGGTCGCGCAGGGTGCGGGCGGCGAGGTTGGCGGTGGCGACGCCGGAGCCGACGTAGCCGCCGGCCCAGCCGAGGCCGGTGGAGCGGTCGAGGGTGACGGTGGCGCACCAGTCGCGGGGAACGCCGAGGACGCCGGACCAGGCGTGGGCGATGCCGGTGCCGGCGAGCTGGGGGAAGAAGCGGATGAGGATCTGTCGGAGGGCGTCGATGGTGGCGGGCTGGGTGCGGCCGTCATGGTCGGTGCGGGAGCCGTAGCGGTAGGGGACGCCCCGGCCGCCGATGGCGATGCGGTCGTCGGCGGTGCGCTGGGCGTACATGTAGGCGTGAGCCATGTCGCCGAGGGTTTCGCGTCCTGTCCAGCCGATCTGGGACCAGAGGTGCTCGGGGAGGGGGTCCGTGACGATCATGGAGGAGTTCATGGGGAGCCAGGTGCGGCGGTGACCCTTGAGGGAGGCGGTGAAGCCTTCGGTGCAGCGCAGGATGTAGGGGGCGCGGACGGTGCCGTAGGGGGTGACGGCGTGCTTGGGCCTGATCTCGGTGACCGGGGTGGACTCGTGGATGGTGACGCCGAGCGCTTCGACGGTTGTGGCGAGGCCCTTGACCAGTTTGCCGGGGTGGAGGCGGGCGCCGTGGGGAGTCCAGCTGGAGGCGACGGCGCCGGTGACGTGGACGCGTTCGGCGGTCTCGCGGGCGCCGAGGAGGAGGCGGTCCTTCTCGCCGAAGGCGATGTCGACGGCGTGGAAGGCTTTGAGCCGGGCGAGTTGGGCCGGGGTGTGGGCGATTTCGAGGACACCGCCCTTGTGGATGTCGGCGTCGATGGCCTCCGCGTCGGCGGTGCGGATGACTTCGTCGACGGTGTCGTTCATGGCCTGTTGGAGGCGGACGGCGGCGTCGTGGCCGTGGCGGCGGGCGTAGCGGTCGCGTCCGGCGATGCCGTTGTAGAGCCAGCCGCCGTTGCGTCCGGAGGCGCCGTAGCCGCAGAACGCGGCTTCCAGGACGGTGATGTTGAGGAAGGGAACGGCCTTCTTGAGGTAGTACGCGGTCCACAGGCCGGTGTATCCGCCGCCGACGATGCAGATGTCGGCGGTGGTGTCGCCGGGCAGGGGTTCGCGGGGGGTGGGGATGCCGTCCTGTGCGTACCAGAACGATATGCCGCCGTTGACGGTGCTCATGTCGATTACTGCTTCCCTGCCGGTGGACGCGTTCGTGCGGCGGAATTTACTGCTCCGGGCGGGGTTTCGCGACGTACGGTCACGGCGTGATCGACATTCCGGACGAGCTGGTCGCCTCGCCGCTCTCGTACGGGGAGGAGTCGGGCGGGCTCCGGTGGAGGCGTTCGCGTGCCCATCGCTCGGACGCCGCTCGCACAGCAGGCCGGCGTCGGGGCAGGCTGTGCGCATGATTCGTACTGCTACGCCTGATGACGTCCCCGTGATCCACGAGATGGTGCGGGAGCTCGCGGAATACGAGAAGGCTCTGCACGAGGCGAACGCGACCGAGGGGCAGTTGCGTGAGGCGCTGTTCGGGGAACGGCCGGCCGCGTTCGCGCACATTGCGGAGACGGATGCCGGTGAGGTGGCCGGCTTCGCGTTGTGGTTCTTGAACTTCTCGACGTGGCGCGGCGTGCACGGGATCTATCTGGAGGACCTGTACGTGCGGCCGCAGTTGCGTGGTGGGGGCCACGGGAAGGCGTTGCTGACGGAGTTGGCGCGGATCTGTGTGGAGCGCGGCTACGAGCGTCTCGAGTGGTCGGTGCTGAATTGGAACGAGCCGTCGATCCGGTTCTACGAGTCGCTGGGTGCGAAGCCGCAGGACGAGTGGACGGTGTACCGGCTGACGGACGGGGCGCTGGCGACGCTGGGGTCGTAGGGCCCGGGGCGGTGAGGGGGCGGTCCCCGGGGCCGTGGAGCTTACGGGACGAGGACGACCTTGCCGATGGTGCCGCGGGTTTCGAGCGCGCGGTGGGCGGCGGCGGCCCGGTCGAGGGGGAAGCGGGTGACGGCGGGACGCAGTCGCCCGGCGGCGGCTTCGGCGAGGGCGCGGGTCTCGAGCGCGCGCAGGCCGCCGGCCCTGTCGAGCATGGCGGGTCCGAGCACGCTTTCCGAGGTGATGCCGCGTGCGGTGAGTTCGTCGTCGGTGAGGACGGGCGTGGCGTTCCCGAGGCCCTGGCTGGACCAGCCGAAGACGATGTGCCGTCCGCCCTTGCCGAGGAACGCGGCGGCGGTGCGGGCGGCGTCTCCGCCGACGGAGTCGTAGAGGACGGTGGCGCGGGCGTCGCCGAGGTGGGCGCGGACGGTTTCGGGCCAGTCGGTGCGCAGGTAGTCGACGGCGAGGTCGGCGCCGTTCGCGAGGACGCGTGCGGTCTTGTCGGAGCCGCCGGCGAGGCCGATGACGGCGGCGCCGGCGTTCTTGGCGTATTGGACGATCAGGGTGCCGATGCCGCCGGCGGCCGCGGGGACGATGACGGTGTCGTGGGGGCCGAGGTCGGTGAACTGGAGGATGCCGAGGGCGGTGCGTCCGGTGCCGATCATGGCGACGGCCTCGGGCTCACCCAGGCCGTCGGGGATCTCGTGGAGGCGGTCGGAGTCGGTGACGGCGAGTTCGGCGTAGCCTCCGGGGTTCATGCCGAGGTGGGCGACGACGCGCTTGCCGAGCCAGGTGGCGTCGGTGCCTTCGCCGATCCGGTCGACGGTTCCGGCGACTTCGCGGCCGGGCACGGTGGGGAGTTCGACGGGGGCGGTGTAGGGGCCGGGCATGCCCTGGCGCAGGGCCGCGTCGAGGAGGTGCACGCCGGCGGCGGCGACGGCGATCCGTACCTGGCCAGGGCCGGGTACGGGGTCGGCGACGCTTTCGTGGGTGAGGTTCTCGGCGGGGCCGAAGGCGTGGAGGCGTACGGCGTGCATGGTGGGCTCCCTCGTTGTCGGTTGCGGGGCCCACTCTTCAACCTCAATTTTGCTTGAGGTCAACAGGTGTCCGGGTGTCCGCGTACCGGCTGGCGCGCAGGGCGAGGGAGGCGGCTTCGAGGCCGCTGGTGAACGACACCTCGCTCAGGAGTCCGGGGGCGGCCACCTGGTCGCCGGCGAGGTAGACGCCGTCGCCGCGGTCGATGGCGGGGCGGTCGCGCCAGGTGGTGCCGGGCAGGTCGACGGCGCCGGTACGGCCGTTCGCCAGCGCCTCGCGGCGCCAGGTGGTGCGATCGCGCCAGTCGGGGAAGCCGAGGTCGAGGAGGGCTTCGGCGTGGGCGGCGCCGTCGGCCTTGGACGCGTCGGGGCCGATGGGCAGTTGGGCCTGGATGAGCGACTGCCCCTCGGGAGCCAGCGAGGGGTCCTGGGCGGTGAAGCGTTCCAGCCAGCCGGGGGCGTCGAGGTCGGAGACGACGAACGGGTCGCCGCGCCGGGCACGCAGCGCCAGGTCGACGAGGGTGGTGCGGCCGCTGGTCCAGCGCAGGGTGTCGTCGCCGAGGAGCCGTCGCGCGGCGTCGAGGGAGGTGGCGACGATCACAGGGCCGTGGTGCTCGGGCAGGGCGTCGACGCGGGAGGTGGTCTCGATGCGTACGCCGAGGTCCCAGGCGCGCGCCGCCATGCGGTCGATGACCTGACCCCAGCCGCCGCGCGGGTAGTGGGCCTCGGGCGGCAGGGCGGTGGCCCGGCGGAGCCGTTCCTGGACAAAGGCGGCGGAGAGCGATCCGGGGTCGTGGTGGAAGAGGGCGACGCCCATGAAGTGGGCGGCGGCGCGCGCTCCGGTATCGCCGGCGACACCGGTGGCCCACGTCAGGAAGTCGGTGTCGACGGGCGCCTCTTCGGCGGGGCGGCGGGCGATCTTCAGCAGGGCGAGCGGTGGGGTCCTGCGGAGGATGCCGCCGCGGCGGAAGCGGAAGCGGGCGCCTTCGCGGGGCGGGAGCGCGGCCATGGGGCCGAGCAGGCCGCGCTGCCTCAGCCAGGTCCAGTGGGGGCCGCGGCTGTAGAGGGCATGCGGACCGTCGTTCGTGCGGTAGGGGCCCTCCGCGGTGCGGGCCCGGCCGCCGAGCGTGTGGTGCGCCTCGTACAGGGCCACGCGGGCCCCGGACTCGGCGGCGGTGATGGCGGCGGTGAGGCCGGCGAATCCGCCGCCGACGACCGTGATCTCCTGCATTGCTGTCTCTCCCTGGGTGGGTCGGTCCGTTCTCACGGGTGCGACGGATCCGGTGCCGCGATGTGTGACATCGCCGCGGCCCGAGGGCGTTGTCAGTGGCACACGTCACCATGGGGACCATGACGAAGGCGCGCAGGACGAAGGTGGCGGCGGCTCGGGTGGCCGAGGTGCGGCTGCCGCCCCTGGAGAGGTTCGGGGGCGGCGGGCTGGATCCGGACGGGGACTACGACGGGGTGGAGTTCGCCGGGCTGGATCTCGGCGGGCAGCGGGGTGCGGGAGCGCGCTTCATCGACTGCGCGCTGCGGGAGTGCGTGCTGGACGGCACGGAGCTGGCCGGGGCCCGTCTGGTGGACTGCGTGCTGGAGGGCGTACGGGGCGTGGGGACGGACCTGGCGGGGGCGTCGCTGAGGGACGTGGAGGTGAGGGACGCGCGGCTGGGCGGGGCGCAGCTGCACGGGGCGGTGCTGACGGGAGTGGTGGCGAGGGGAGGGAAGATCGACTTTCTGAATCTGCGGGAGGCGAAGCTGACGGACGTGGTGTTCGAGGGCTGTGTGCTGGTGGAGGCGGATTTCGCGGGGGCGCGGCTGGAGAGGGTGGAGTTCCGGGACTGCGCACTGCGGCGGGTGGACTTCGGCGCGGTGCTCATGAAGGACGTCGACCTGCGGGGGGCGGCGGAGCTGGACATCGCGCGGGGCGTGGAGCGGCTCGCGGGCGCGGTGATCAGTCCGGCGCAACTGCTGGAGCTGGCTCCGGCGTTGGCGGCGCAGGTCGGCGTGCGGGTGGAGTAAGCGGAGGCGCAGGGGGCCGGGGGAGGCGGCGGTCGGGGGATGCCGGGCCAGGCAGGGGAGAGGTGGCGGCGGTCGGGGGATGCCGGGCCAGGCAGGGGAGAGGTGGCGGCGGTCGGGGGCGCCGTCGGACCCGGGGGAATGGTCCGGTGCGGACGGGCGGGCCGGGGCTACTGGGTGCGGGGGAAGCGGGACTGGAGGTCCCAGATCGCGGGGTTGTCGGCGAGACCCTCGTGCATGTCCGTCAGGTCGGCGATCAGGTCGTGGAGGAAGTCGCGGGCCTCGCGGCGCAGTTCGGCGTGGCTGAAGGTGAGGGGCGGCTCGTCGCCGGGCATCCAGTCGGCCTCGACGTCGACCCAGCCGAAGCGCCGCTCGAAGAGCATGCGGTCGGTGGACTCGGTGAAGTCGAGCTCGGCGTGCTGGGGCCGTGCGGCGCGGCTGCCGAGCGGGTCGCGGTCGAGCTGCTCGACGATGTCGCACAGTGCCCACGCGAAGTCGAGCACGGGCACCCACCCCCAGGCTGTGGACACCTCCCGGTCCGCCTTGGTGTCGGCGAGGTAGACGTCGCCGGAGAACAGGTCGTGGCGCAGCGCGTGGACGTCCGCGTGCCGGTAGTCGGTCTGCGGAGGGTCGGGGAAGCGGCGCGAGAGGGAGTAGCCGATGTCGAGCACGTAAGTGATGGTGTCATGCCTGGGGACCGGCCCCAGCCGGTGCGGGAACGGGTCTCCGGCGGGCGGGGATCGGTCAACGATCGTCACCCTGCGCGGCGACGGCGCGGGCCCGCAGTCGTACCAGTCGGCCGAGAAGAAGGCGTACACCGCCGTGTCCTGGAACGCGCCGACCTCCGAGCTGGTCAAGCGCCTGGAGCAGGCCCCGAACCTGAAGGACATCCCGGGCACGTTGTTCCTCGCGGGAGGCGCCCCCGTCACCGCCGGCGGCGCCCCGATCGCGGGCATCGGTGTGGCGGGTGCGCCGAACGGCGCTCTGGACGAGAAGTACGCGCAGGCGGGCGTCGCGGCGCTGGGCAACTGACGCGGTGGCGGCCGCGACCGTGACGGCGGCCGCGACCGTGACGGCGGGGCGACCCCGACCGCGACCTCGACCCTGGCCGGGCGGCGGTCGCCGCCCAAGCGCGATGGGGCCGGATACCGGCCCCGTCGGCGTCGCGGACACGACCTAGGATCATGGAGTGGACCCGCGCACACCCCTCCGCCCCCTTGCCGCCCTCGTCGCTCTGATCCTCACGGGCTGCACGGCCGGTGGCGCGGGTGTGCAGGGCGAGCCTGGAGCGGCAGGGCTGCGCGACCCGTACTTCCCCAAGCTCGGCAACGGCGGCTACGACGTCCAGCACTACGACCTGACCCTCGACTACGACCCGGCCACCGGCCGCCTCGCCGGCACGGCCGAGCTCACCGCCCGGGCCACGCAGGACCTGAGCGCCTTCCACCTCGACCTGCACGGCCTGACGGTCGACAGCGCCACGGTGGACGGGCAGCGGGCGGCGGCGAACCGCGCCGGGGACGAGCTGACCGTGCGGCCGCGCCGGGACATCGACGACGGCTCCCGCTTCGTCACGGTCATCCGCTACTCCGGCGTCCCCCAGGCCGTCAGCGACTCCGACGACGCGCGCGAGGGCTGGCTGAGGACACCGGCCGGTGCGCTCGCGGTGGGCGAGCCGTCCGGTTCCATGGCGTGGTTCCCCGGCAACCACCACCCGGCCGACAAGGCCACCTACGACATCGCGGTCACCGTGCCCGAGGGTGTCGCGGCGGTCGCCAACGGCGCACGGACCGGTGAACGGACCAGCGGCGGGCGCACCACCCACACCTGGCGCTCGGCCGAGCCGATGGCGAGCTATCTGGCGACCCTGGCCATCGGCGACCTGCGCGTGACGACGTCGCGCACGGCCGCCGGACTGCCGGTCGTCACCGCCGTCGACCCGAAGGCGGCCGAGGAGAGCGCGGACCTTCTCGGCGAACTCCCCGACCACCTGGACTGGTGCATCGGCTACTTCGGTCCGTACCCGTTCGCCTCGGCCGGTGCGATCGTCGTGTCGAGCGAGCGGATCGGCTACGCGCTGGAGACCCAGACGAGGCCGGTCTTCCCGCTGGACCAGTTCGACGAGTTGACCCTGGTGCACGAGCTGGCGCACCAGTGGTTCGGCAACTCCGTCTCGCCCGAGTCCTGGCAGGACATCTGGCTCAACGAGAGCTTCGCGACGTACGCGGAGTGGATGTGGCAGGAGGACTTCGCGGACGTCCCGGTCGAGGACAGCTTCGAGAAGGCGTACGAGGACGACGAGAACTGGGCCTTCCCGCCCGCCGAACCGCCCGGCCCCGGGGACCTGTTCGCGTCGCCGGTGTACCAGCGCGGCGCGATGGTCCTGCACCAGGTGCGCACGGCGGTCGGTGACGACGTGTTCTTCCGGATCGTGCGCGGCTGGGCGTCGGAGCACCGCCACGGCAACGCCTCGACCGACGACTTCACCGCGTACGCGGAGGCGGAGTCGGGCAAGGATCTCACCGGGGTGTGGGACGTATGGCTGTACGGGGACGGGCGGCCGGTCACGCCCTGAAGGCCGGACCGGGTGACGCGGCGGCCCGGGTGTACGGAGCCCTGGGCGTACGGAGCCCGGTGAACGGCGGCCCGGGTGTACGGAGCCCTGGGCGTACGGAGCCCGGTGTACGGCGGCCCGGGTGTACGGAGCCCTGGGTGTACGGAGCCCGGTGTACGGCGGCCCGGGTGTACGGAGCCCTGGGCGTACGGAGCCCGGTGAACGGAAAGGCCCCGGCGCCGAAGCGGCCGGGGCCCCGTCGTTCAGGCGGTCGGATCGGGTCAGAGGTTGACGCCGAAGTCGCGGGCGATGCCCTCGAGGCCCGAGGCGTAACCCTGGCCGACCGCACGGAACTTCCACTCCGCGCCGTTGCGGTACAGCTCGCCGAAGACCATGGCGGTCTCGACGGCGGCATCCTCGCTCAGGTCGTAGCGGGCGATCTCGGCGCCGCCGGCCTGGTTGATGATGCGGATGTACGCGTTGCGCACCTGGCCGAAGTTCTGCGCGCGCGAGACCGCGTCGTAGATGGAGACCGGGAAGACGATCTTGTCGACGTCGGCCGGCAGGCCCGCCAGGTTGACGTTGATCTGCTCGTCGTCGCCGCCGCCCTCGCCGGTGCGGTTGTCACCGGTGTGGACGATGGTCTGGTCCGGCGTCGACTTGTTGTTGAAGAAGACGAAGTGGGCGTCGGAGGCGACCTTCCCCGCGGCGTTTACCCCGATGGCGGAGGCGTCGAGGTCGAAGTCCGTGCCGGTGGTGGTGCGGACGTCCCAGCCGAGGCCGACCGTGACGGCGGTCAGGCCCGGTGCCTCCTTGGTGAGCGAGACGTTGCCGCCCTTGGACAGGCTTACTGCCATTGGGAAGTCCCCTTCGTTTCGAGTGTGCGGGCTTCGAGTCCTTGCGAAGCTACCGTCATCGGTCATAACGCGGGCAGGGGACCGACAGGTTCCACCTGGGGAGGAAAAGCCGGGAACGCCGCGACAGCCGGGGAACGCCGCGAGGGCAGGGAAAAGCGGATGACGGATTCCGCCGGGGCGCGGGACCATGGGTGTCATGTCCGGGCCCTACATCATCCGTGGTTCGGTCTCCCTGCCGGAGGCCGAGCTCCTTTGGCGTTTCTCGCGGTCCTCGGGGCCTGGCGGCCAGCACGTCAACACCAGCGACTCGCAGGTCGAGTTGCGGTTCGACCTGGCGAGGACCGAGGCGCTGCCGCCAGTGTGGAAGGAGCGCGCGCTGGAGCGGCTCGCGGGCCGTCTGGTGGGCGGTGTGATCGCCGTACGCGCTTCGGAGCACCGCTCTCAGTGGCGTAACCGCGAGACGGCGGCGGTGCGGCTGGCCGCGCTTCTGGCGGAGGCGACGGCGCCCCCGCCCAGGCCGCGGCGTGCGACGAAGATTCCGCGGGGCATCAACGAGCGGCGGCTGCGCCAGAAGAAGCAGCGTGCGGAGACGAAGCGGGGGCGCTCGGGCCGCGACTGGTCCTGACGGGGGCAGCGCGCCTTCTCGGGAGCTCCGCCCGGGGTGCCGCGCCCGAACCTGCCCCTACGGCCTGGCGGCCGTGGGAGGTGCCGCCAGCAGGCTGGATGGGCCCCACGCCGGCCGCCCCCGCGGCCCCGCCCCCGCCGTCAGCTCAAGTGCCGGTAGCGTCCCTTGAAGTACGTCAGCGGTCCCGTCTCCGTGCCCGGCAGGGTCACCTTCAGGACGCGGCCGATGACCAGCGTGTGGTCGCCCGCCTCGACCCGCTGTTCCGTGCGGCACTCCAGCGTCGCGAGCGCTCCCGTGATCAGCGGTGCCCCGCAGACCTCCCCCCGTTCGTACGGCAGGTCCTCGAACAGCAGCCGGTCGCTGACCCGGCCCTTCATCGCGAAGCGGCCCGCGACCTGGCGCTGGGTCTCGGAGAGCAGAGAGACGCCCCACACCGGCTGTTCCGCCAGCAGGTCGTCCATGCGGGAGTCCGTGCGCAGACTGACCATGACCAGCGGCGGGTCCAGCGAGACCGACATGAACGCCGTCGCGGTCATGCCGACGTCCTCGCCGCGCGGGCCGTCGTCGGGGTCATGGGCGCTGACCAGCACCACGCCCGCCGCCAGGCGGGACATGGCGGCGCGGAACTCCTCGTTGCTCACCCCCTCAGCATGGGGGATGGCAGGGGCCGTGGTTGCGGGGGTCGTCCGGAGCACACCGGGAACGCTAGTCTCGGCCGTCCCGCGCCCGCATCGGGCCAAGGAACCAGCCGGGGCCTAGGTCCATGGGCGGTCCCCGGGGCGAAGCCTCGAAATGGTTTTGTGTTCAAGAAAGCGACGGTGTTTCCGTGGCGGGCGCATCTGACCCTTCATCACCTGATGTGACTTGAGTCACAGAGGGCGGTATTTGTTGACCCTGTGTACCGGCGGGGCAGCTCACTGTGATTCAGTGGCCGGGATACCGCAACAAGTACGCCAATCAGAACCCTGGAGTTTGCTGTCGAAGTCTCGGGGAGAGCGAGCAATGGAGACCGAGTCGGAGCCCTACGTCCGTCTTGCGACCCTGCGGCAGCTGCACCAGGTGGTCGCCGACCTCAACACGGCCCGCAGCCTGGCCGACACCCTGCAGACCGTGGCGGACGGCGTCGTGGCCGGACTCGGATACGAGCTGGCGTGCGTCAATCTCGTCCGCCCCGACGGTGACCTGGTCGTCGCCGCGTTCGCCGGCAGCGCAGCCGCCGAGGCCCTGATCACCGGCCGCGTAGGCTCCCGCGAGTCCTGGGAGCGTCGGCTGTCGATGGGCGAGGGGTGGGGCGAGCTCCGTTTCATACCGCACACCGAGGGCTGGGTCCTGATCGAGGACGACGTCCCCCAGTGGCACACCGAGGGCCCGGAGCCTCGCTTCGAGGACGAGTGGCACCCCCAGGACCGGCTCTACGCGCCCATGTACGCGTCAGGCGGCGGGCGCGAGCTGCTCGGCGTGATCTCCGTGGACCGACCGCGCAACGGGCGCAGGCCCGGCCCCTGGGGCCAGGAGGCCCTCCAGATGTACGCGTCGCAGGCCGCGATCGCGATCAGCAACGCCCGGCTGCGCGCCAACATGCAGCGCGCCCTGGTGCGCCTCGAACGCGAGCAGCAGGCGCTGCGCGCCAGTGAGGAATCCTTCCGCCAGGCGTTCGAGTACGCGCCGAGCGGGATGGCCATCGCCGAGATGGGCGGCGACCAGCACGGGCGACTGCTGCGGACGAACGACGCCCTGTGCCGGCTGCTCGGCCGGCCCGCCTCCGCGATGCGGCGCTACTCCTTCGCCGACCTCGTCCACCCCGAGGACGTCGGCACCCTGCTGCGGACGTCCGCCGAGGGCGGCCGCGCCGAGCTGAGACTGGGCCGCAGGGACGGCACGTACGTATGGGTGTCGCTGCGCAACTCGGTGGTCGCCGACACCGCGGACGGGCCGCGCTTCCTGCTCACCCATGTCGAGGACATAGAGGACCGCAAGCGCCACGAGCTCCAGCTCGCGCACCGCGCCTCGCACGACGCGCTCACCGGGCTGCCGAACAGCGCCGAGCTGCGGGCGCGTCTGAGCGCCCGGCTGTGCGAGCGGCCGCACGCGGCGTACGCGAGCGACATCGAGTCGCTGGACGCGGCGTACGACGGCGACGGCGGCTTCGGTGCGGACGGCTTCGCCTTCGGAGCGATCGGCGGCCGGCCGTACGACCACCATGTGCACACGATCGCCCCGGACGACGAGATGGACGACGGCACCAAGGGCCTCGCGGTGCTCTTCTGTGACCTGGACGGCTTCAAGTCGATCAACGACCGGTTCGGGCACCAGACCGGTGACGCGGTGCTGGTCGAGGTCGCGCGGCGGCTCACCACCGGCGTACGGGACGGGGACACGGTGGCGCGGCTCGGCGGCGACGAGTTCGTGGTGCTGGCCGACGGCCTCGGCGCGGCGGATGCCGCGGACCTGGCCGTACGGCTGCGGAACGCGATCATCCTGCCGATCCGGGTCGGCGGTCGTGGGGTCCGGGTGGGCGCGAGCTTCGGAATCGGCTGGGCGAGCTGCGGGATGTCCGTGGAGGAGGTCCTGCAATCCGCCGACCAGCGTATGTACGTGGAGAAGCGCTCCCGGGCCAAAGTCCACCGCCGGGCCGGATGAGGCGCAGACCACCCTTTGGGGTACCCGCGACCGGGTAGGCTCGCCGGGTCGGCGATGTGCTGACGGGATGGTGAGGAGTGACCGGTATGACGGCCGCGAACAACGGCGCGAGCACGCCCGAGGACGACGACCCGTTCGGCTACCTGTACGAGGACGGGCAGGCCGCGGGCGCCACCCCGCCCGGGCAGGGTCGCGGCTACGGCTACCCCGGTCCCGCCCCGCAGCCGGGTGTCCCCCGGACCTCGTACAACCAGGTCCGCACGGTCGGCGAGCGCCGCCAGTACGCCCAGCCGCCCCAGCCGTTCCCGCAGCAGCAGGGGTACGGCCAGCAGCCGACCGCCGCGTACGCGGCACCCGAGACCTATCCCGGTGGCGCGCAGACCCGGCAGGGCCCGGTGGCGCCCGCGCAGGGCCGTGGCCGGGGCCCCAACACCAGGGGTCTGCTCATCGGCGCGATCGCGGTCGTCGCGGTCGTCGTGATCGGCATCGGTGTCGCGCTGATGACGAGCGGCGACGACAAGAACCAGGCGGGCGGCTCCGGCGCGAGCGCGGGCCCGACGGCGGCCGACTCGGTGAAGCCGAGCGAGGAGCCGACGGCGAAGCCCGACGAGCCGGTCGAGCTCCCGAAGCAGGACGCGGCGACGCTGAAACTGGGCGGCCCCGCGAGCGCGGCCAACACCGTGCCGGGCGCCAAGGGCACCAACGGCGGCTATGTGATGTTCAACGGCGAGGGCGGCTCGGCGAGCTGGTCCGTCGAGGTGCCCGAGGCCGGCGCCTACACGATGTACATCACCTACAGCGTGCCGGGGAAGGACGCCAAGACCACGCTGACGATCAACAGCGGTCAGCCGCGCGAGATCAACATGGCGAACTTCGCGCGCGCCGCGAAGGGCGACTGGGAGAAGGGCTGGACCAACACCTACTCCTACGTGAACCTCGAAAAGGGCAAGAACGACCTGAAGATCTCCTGCGAGCCGGGCAACCAGTGCGAGGCGTACCTCGACCAGGTCTGGCTGGAGGCCGGCCAGAAGCAGGGCTGACTCCCCGGAATCCACCACCCCGTCCCGGTCATCGCGTCACGGTGACCGGGACGCGGTGCGCTCACGGGCAAGCGGCGAGGTGGTCGAGGCGCGGTGGGTTGACGGGCAAGCGGCGAGGTGGTCGAGGCGCGGTGGGTTGACGGGCGACGTGCAGTGCGTCACGGGCGACGCGCGCTGGTTCGCGGGCGACGCGTGCCCGCTCACGAAGTGGCGGCGGTTCACCGGGCCGTGGCGATGTCCGTCAGGTGAGAGCCCGTCAGGGCGAGATGTCCGTCACCGCGATCTGCGGCAGGAGCTTGTCGTACGCGGCGGCGTCGTACTCGCCCGCTGCCGGGGCCAGCACCGTCGCCGCCGACAGTGCCACGGCGCGGGCCAGGCGCTCCGGCCAGCGGAGCCCTTCGACCAGGCCCGACAGCAGGCCGGCCACCGCCGAGTCGCCCGCGCCGGTCGGATTGCCCCTGACCGCCGTGGGCGGCGACGCCTGCCAGGTGCCGTCGGGCGTCGCTGCGACCAGCCCGTCGGGGCCGAGCGAGGCGACGACCGCGTGGGCGCCGCGGCGGCGGGCGTCGCGGGTGGCGCGCAGCGGTTCGCGGGAGCCGGTGAGCCGGGCGAGCTCGTCGGCGTTGGGCTTGATCACGTCGGGGCGGGCGGCGATGCCCCGGCGCAGCGGTTCGCCGCTGGTGTCGAGGAGGACGGGCACGCCGGAGGCCCGGGCGCGGCGGACCAGGTCGGCATAGGCGCCGACATGGATGCCGGGCGGGAGGCTGCCGCAGAGCGCGACCGCTTCAGCGCCGGTGAGGAGGGAGTCGTAGGCAGTGAGGAACGCGGTCCATTCCTCGGGCGTGACGGTGGGGCCCGGCTCGTTGAGCTGGGTGGTGTCGCCACTGGCGTCGTCGACGACGGCGATGGTGCGGCGGGTGGTCCCGGCGACGGTGACGAGCGCGTCGCGCGGGGCGAGGGGGGCGAGCATCTCGCGCAGCACGGCCCCGGTGTGCCCGCCGGCGAAGCCGGTGACGACGGTCTCGTGGCCGAGGGCGCACAGCACGCGGGCGACGTTGATCCCCTTGCCGCCGGGGCGTTCGTGCACCTCGCCGACGCGGTGGGTGGCGTGCGGGGTCAGCGCGGGCACCTGGTAGGTGATGTCGAGGGCGGCGTTGAGCGTGACCGTGAGGATCACTCGTCTACACCCCCGAGAGAACGCGTGTGCTGCCCGTACGGGCCTGATCATGCCAAACGGAAGGCGGTTGGCCCAACACCCGGGCCAACCCCGTGAAGCCGAGGACGTCCCTGGCCGGCCACGAGTGCCGCCGGCGCGACCGCGTGATCAGCCCCCACCGGGCAGCAACCACCAAAGGCCCCTGCCCAGACCCACCACGACCGGGCTCAAGGACGTCAACGGCCCCTGCCGTGGTCGGCCACGACCGGGCTGCGCACCCATTCGCCATGCCGCATCACGCCCTTGAGCGCGAAATCCTCGTCGAGGACGACCAGGTCCGCGTACTTGCCCGGTTCCAGCGAGCCGACCTCGTCGTCCATGCCGAGCAGCTTCGCCGGGTTGGCCGAGATGGCGGTCACGACGTCCTCGACCGGGATGTGGTCGACGGTGACGGCCCGCCTGAACGCGGTGTCCAGGGTGAGCGTGGACCCCGCGATCGAGTCGCCCTCCACGAGCCGCGCGACACCTTCCTTGACCTCGACCTCCAGCGGACCGAGCTGGTAGCGGCCGTCGCCGAAGCCCGCCGCGTCCATGGCGTCGGTGATGAACGCGACGCGGCCCGCGCCGGCGCTGCGGAAGGCGAGCTCCAGGGCGGCGGGGTGCAGGTGGGTGCCGTCGTTGATCAGCTCGATGGTGACCCGCTCGTCCTCCAGGAGTGCGGCGATCGGGCCGGGCGCGCGGTGGCCGAGCGCGGGCATGGCGTTGAACAGGTGCGTGGCGACGGTGGCGCCGGCGTCGATGGCCTCGCGGGTCTGCTCGTAGGTGGCGTCCGTGTGCCCGACGGCGGCGAGGACGCCGTGCTCGGCCAGCAGCCGTACGGAGTCGATGCCACCGGGCAGTTCGGTGGCGAGCGTCATCATCTTCGCGGTGCCGCGCGCGGCGTCGATCAGCTTGCGGACCTCGGCCGGGTCGGGGTCGCGCAGCAGCGCCTCGCTGTGGGCGCCCTTGCGGCAGGGCGAGATGAAGGGGCCCTCGAAGTGGATGCCCGCGAGGTCGCCCTGCTCGACGAGCTCGGACAGGAAACCGGCGCGGCGCGCGAGGAAGTCCATGTCGCCGGTGACGGTGGAGGCCACGAGGGTGGTCGTGCCGTGCTGCCGGTGGGTCCGCACGCCCTGGAGCACCTCGTCGGCGGTGCCGGAGGTGAAGGAGGCGCCGCCACCGCCGTGGTTGTGGAGGTCGACGAAGCCGGGGACGATCCAGTGCCCGGACAGGTCGAGCGCGGGGGTGTCGCCGGGCGCGGACGCGGCGATCCTCGTGCCCTCGACGGCGATCCGGCCGTTGCCCACGGTCCCGGTCGGCAGCACCACACGGGCTCCGGCGAGAACGGTGCTCGTGGTGCTTCCGGTGCTGGCGGCCATCAGGCGGTTACCTCCGTGGCGAGTAGATCCCAGGCGAGCAGTCCTGCGCCCAGGCATCCGGCGGTGTCCCCGAGAGCCGCAGGGACGATGTCGGGCAGCTGCTGGAACGTGATGCGTTCCTCCACCGCCGCCCGCAGCGGTGTGAACAACGTTTCCCCGGCCTCGGCCAGGCCGCCACCGATGATCAGTGTGCGCGGGTCCAGCAGGGTGAGCGCGGTGACGAGGCCGTCGGCGAGCGCGTCCACGGCGTCCTGCCAGACCCGCCGGGCGGCCGGGTCGCCGGAGTCGACGGCTTTGGCGCAGTCGGCGGCGTCGGCGTCCGGGTCGCCGGCGGCGTCGGCCCAGGCGCGGGAGACGGCGGAGGCGGAGGCGAGGGTCTCCAGGCAGCCGCGGCGGCCGCAGCCGCACTCGGGGCCGCCGGGGCGTACGACGACATGGCCGATCTCGCCCGCGCAGCCGTGTGCGCCGGCCTCGACGGTGCCGTCGATGCCGATGGCGCCGGCGATGCCGGTGCCGAGCGGGACGAACAGGAACCGGTCGGCGCCGCGGCCCGCTCCGATACGGCCTTCGGCCAAGCCGCCCGCCCGGACGTCGTGGCCGAGGGCGACGGGTACGCCGCCGAGGCGCTCGGCGAGCAGGGTGCGGAGCGGGACGTCGCGCCAGCCGAGGTTGGCCGCGTAGACGGCGATGCCGTTCTCGGCGTCGACGATGCCGGGCACGGCGACTCCGGCTGCCTCGGCGGGCCGGCCGAGGTGCGCCTGTCCGTGGGCGCGGAGCTCGCCGGCGAAGTCGAGGATGGACGCGACGACGGCGTCGGCCCCCCGATCACGCCCGGTGGCGCGCCGCGCCTCGTACAGCAACGCCCCGTCCGCCCCGACCAGGGCAGCCTTCATACCGGTGCCGCCCACATCGAGGGCGATGACATGTCTCACGGAGACAGTGTGGCGCGTGGACCCGAAATAGGTCTAGTCCAGTAGGAGGGATTGTTGCCGTGCCATACAAAACGGCTCCCCCGGCCGGATCGCCGTACGGTCCGAGCGTTGCGAAAGCGAGACCCCAGTGGTGTAGACCTCATGAAGGTGCGTGGAAGAATCGACGCTCATCTCGCAGGGCGTCACGGGGGACCGGCCTGGGACAAATCGACATGAACAACAGAGGGTGGGGGAGAGCTGTGCAGCGGCCCTTGATAGGTCTGACCGCGGCGGTGGCCGCACTCGCCATGACAGCCGCGCTGAGCGGCTGCGGCACCGGTTCCGACGAGGTCACCCTCAAGCTGGTGGCCGCCGACTACGACGTCGCCGGCGGCGAGAGCAGCAAGAACTACTGGGCCGATCTCACGGCCGCCTTCGAGGCCGACAACCCCGGCATCAACGTCGAGGTCCGGATCGAGTCCTGGAACGACGTCGACCGCAAGGTCGCCGAGATGGTCAAGGCCGGCGAGGCCCCCGACATCGCACAGATCGGCGCCTACGCCGACTACGCGGCCGCCGGCAAGCTCTACTCCGCCGACCAACTGCTCTCCATCCCCGTGCAGTCCAACTTCCTCGGCCCGCTCACCGAGGCCGGTGAGCAGAAGCGCACCCAGTACGGACTGCCTTTCGTCGCCTCCACCCGGCTGCTCTTCTACAACAAGGAGCTGTTCGCCGAGGCAGGCATCGACGACGAGCCGAAGACCTGGGCCGACCTCCAGGAGGACGCCCGGAAGCTGAAGGCGGAAACCGACGTCACGTACCCCTTCGCCCTGCCGCTCGGCCCCGAGGAGGCGCAGGCGGAGACGATGATGTGGCTGCTCAGCGGCGGTGGCGGCTACACCGACACGGTCGACAGGTACGCGATCGACTCGCCGCAGAACGTCGAGACCCTCACGTGGCTGAAGAACAACCTCGTCGAGGAGGGCCTGACCGGTCCGGTTCCGCCCGGCGTGCTCAACCGCAAGGACGCCTTCGCCGCGTTCACCCGTGGCGAGGTCGGCATGCTCAACGGCCACCCCTCCCTGATGCAGGCCGCCGAGAAGAAGGGCATCGACGTCGGAAAGGTCGCCCTCCCGGGCCGGGACGGCGACGCCAAGGCGTCGATGGGCGTCGCCGACTGGATCATGGGCTTCAAGGAGAACGGGCACCGCGAGGAGATCGGCAGGTTCCTCGACTTCGTCTTCACCGACAAGAACGTCCTGGACTTCGCCGACCAGAACGACCTGCTCCCCGTGACCGTCTCCGCCTCCGAGACAATGGAACTGGAGCCGGCGCACAAGGACCTCAAGGCGTTCCTCCAGGAACTCCCCGGCTCGGTGCTCCCGCCGGTCGGCAAGACGTCGTGGGCCGCGGTCAGCGAGAGCATCAAGAAGAACATCGGCAAGGCGGTCGCACCGGGCGGCAGCCCGTCCGCCACGCTCGGCCGGATCGCGCGCGAGGCCAAGGCGGCGGAAGCGGCGGAGTAGGGCCGGGGGCCGTTCGCCGGTCGGTGGGGCCCGAGTGTCGCTGCGCGGCGATAGGTTGGATCGTATGACCGACGAGCACACGCTGTCCGAGCGTGAGCGCGCCGTCCTAGGGGTGGAGCGGATGTCCTGGGCGGGTCCCGGGGCCAAGGAGCGGGCGATCAGGGAGCGGCTGGGGATGTCCCCGGTGCGCTACTACCAGCTCCTCAACGCCCTCCTCGACGACCCGCGCGCCCTCGCCCACGACCCCGTCACCGTCAACCGGCTTCGCCGTGTGAGGGACGCCAGGAGAAGTCGCCGATAAGGTCGAAGGCATGGGCAGCTCCCCGTACGCACACAGCCTGCCGACGCCGTCCACCCCCGCCGGCCGCGACGGTCTCGCCGCGATTCTCGACCGGCCCTCCGGTGCCGTCGTCGCCCTCGACTTCGACGGCACCCTCGCCGAGATCGTGCCCGACCCGGAGCAGGCCCGCGCCCATCCCGGCGCCGTGCCCGCGCTCGCCGCACTCGCTCCGAAGATCGCGTCCGTCGCGGTGATCACCGGCCGGCCCGCCGCGGTCGCCGTGCGCTACGGCGGGTTCGCGGGTGCCGAGGGCCTGGACCACCTCGTCGTCCTCGGCCACTACGGCGCGGAGCGCTGGGACGCCGTCAGCGGGGACGTGAGCGCCCCCGCGCCGCATCCCGGTGTCGCGGCCGCCCGTGCGGAGCTGGCGGGCTTCCTCGACGGCCGGGACGCCGCGCGCGGCGCCTGGATCGAGGAGAAGGGCGGCCGGGCCGTCGCCGTCCACACGCGCCGCGCCGAGGACCCCCAGGGCGCCTTCGACGCCCTGCGTGAGCCGCTCGCGGCGCTCGCCTCGCGCCACGGCCTGATCCTGGAGCCCGGCCGCATGGTCCTGGAGCTGCGCCCGCCGGGCGTGGACAAGGGCGTGGCGCTCGCCGAGTACGTGCAGGAGGTGGGCGCGACGGCCGTGCTCTACGCCGGGGACGACCTGGGCGACCTGCCCGCGTACGGCGCGGTGGACAAGCTGCGCTCGGACGGAATGCCGGGACTGCTGGTGTGCAGCGGGACCGAGGTGCCGGAGCTGGCGGGTCGCGCGGATGTGGTGGTGGGGGGCCCGGGGGCGGTGGTGGGGTTGCTGGCGGCGCTGTCGGAGCGGGTGTAGCACCTGCCGCGCTTTCCCCTGCCCGCCCCTTCCTGTAACCGGGGGCTCGTCCCGTGGGAGGACGCCCACCGGACCGGCGCGCCCCAACCACAGGCGAGGCTGCATTGCGCTGCGTCACATCAGCCCGTCCGGCGTGTGTGGACACGGCGGGCCACCCGCCCGGCCCGCGCCGCTCGAGGGCACGCCTGCCCACCGTGCCCAGCGGGCAGGCCGCTGGCGGCGAACCGGCCTCGCCAGGTGCGCACCGTGTCCACGTGCATCCGCGTCTGCGAGGCTATCCGGGCATTGGAGCGCCCCCGGCCGCCAAGAGCACGATGCTTGCCCGCTGCCGGGCCTGATGCGGGGTCTTGTGGCCGTAGGCCATCTTCTCCAGACGGTGGCGCTCGGCAGCGGTCAGTACCACAGGCATGGCAGAACAGGCAGGGCATCGCAGGCGGGGTGACCGAATCTTCCAGAGCGGTACCCAGTTATGGGCTCCCGCGGGTGCGGCGGCCGCGGACTCAGGTGGCGGGCGAGACTGTCGCCTGGCGCGTCTGCTGGATCAGGACGGTGGTGGCGCGTCCCAGCAGCTCGCAGAGTGCGGCGTGTTCCGAGGGCGTGAACGCGCTGGTGAGCGCGCGCTCAAGGATGATCACCTCCTGGTAGGCGCGACCCAGCAGCGTCTGGCCCTGATCGGTGAGGGCAGCGATCTGCACCTTGGCGTGCACCGGGGACGTCTCGCGGCGGATGAGTTCCTTGTTCTCCATATTGGTCAGCACGCTGCTCATGCTCTGCTGCGTCACCCCGCACGAGCGGGCCAATTGCGCGCCGGACATGCCGCCTTGGCGCGAGAGGATCAACAGCACGGTGTACTGCGTCATGGTCAGCCCGTAGGCACGCAGTACTGCCTCGTGGTGCGCCATCAACGCCTGCTCCGACCGCCTGATCCGGGTGCAAAGGTCGTTCTCGATCGGGGCTTCCACCGCGTCCTCCCACTTCACTGACAGGTTCATGTGTTGACTCAGGGACCTTATATACCTACCGTTCTCCATTGTAAGGATACTGAGTCAGCACAGGGGGCTGTAACTATGAAGGCTGTCGTTCTCGATACCGATGACCACTACCGGGTCGCCGAACTCGATGAGCCCACCCCCGGCCCCGACCAAGTGGCGATCCGTGTGGCCTACGCCGGGATTCAGTGGGGCGACACCATGGTCAGAGACGGCCACTTCGCCGTACCGCGTCCCTTCGTCCCGGGGTTCGAGGCATCCGGGCGCATCATCGCGGTCGGCGCGGGTATCGACACACGCCGTGTCGGTGAGGCCGTCACCGCGCTGACCACCTCAGGCGCCTACGCCGAGGTGGTCCTGGCACCCGCTACGCTCACGTTCGGCATCGGCGGCATGCCGCTGAAGACAGCCGCCGGTCTCGGGTGGGGCGCACCGACCGCCTACGAGCTGATCAACACCGCCGCGCGCGTGCGGCCCGGCGAAAGCGTGCTCATCCACGCCGCCGCCGGCTCAGTCGGCACGCTCGCCGCCCAGTTCGCCCGACTAGCCGGAGCAGGCCGGATCGTCGGTGTGGTCGGCACTGCGGACAGGGCCGACTACGCCGCGCAGTTCGGCTACGACCAGCTCCTGCTCCGCGAGGAGTTCCCGGCCAAGCTCGGCGACGAGAAGCCCGACGTCATCCTCGACCCGGTCGGCGGCTCGACCCGCACCGTCGGCCTCGAGCAGCTCGCAGTACACGGCCGACTGGTGGCATACGGCAACCTCGCCACGTACGAACCCGTCCTCGCCAACGCCAACGACCTCCTCATGCACGGCAAGTCGCTCCTGACCTACAACAGCAACCTGCTCAGCCAGACCCACCCCGAGCGGCTCGCCGACAGTGCCCGCCGCGCACTCGGCCTCGTGGCCGACGGCAAGGTTCGCTTGGACATCACCACCGAGTACGCCTTCGGGGACCTGGCCATGGCCGTACAGCGCCTCGCCGAGGGCACAACCCATGGCAAGAGCATCCTCCGCGTCGCCTGACAACACGCAGAAAACGCCGGCCACGAGGCGGCTCCCGCGATGAACCCCGCCAGGACGGGAAGGGATCACCCTGGACGCGGGAGCGACCCCATATGACCCTCATCAGCGCTGGGCAGCGGCCTTGGCCGCTGCCCGGCCTGCCGTGCCCCGCACAGCCACACCAATCGCGTCAAGCCCCGAAGGACTTTCGGAGTTGACCACTAAGCCCCGAAGGAGGGTCGTGCGGCGTGCGGGGATGCTCTGAAGCCCGCGCCTGTCAGGGATCACGTCAACGGGGGTGAGGGCTGTGCGGGGCCGGGGCGAGGCCGCGAAGCCCCCGCCCGGGCAGGGTCCGGAGGCCCCGAAGCCTGCACCCGTCGAGGCGCGGGACAGCGGGTACTGGGCCGCGCGCCTGTCAGGGCGCGGGAAGCTCGTCCGGTGGCGGGCTCCCCCTACGCCCTGCGGGCGTAGGGGGAGAAGTCCCGGTTCGGGAAGGGGCGGGGTGGGCGCCCCCGCAGGGTCACCCCCGCAGCGCCTCCAGCTGGTCCAGGAACCAGCGGCGTGGGGGGAGCGCCGTCGCCGCCGCGGCCAGGCGCTTCGTGCGGTCCGCGCGTTCCGCCGCCGGCATGGAGAGGGCCTCGTGCAGGGCCGCGGCCGTGCCCGTCACGTCGTACGGGTTCACCGTCAGTGCGTCCTCGCGGAGCTCCGCGTACGCTCCCGCCTCGCGTGAGAGCACCAGCGCGCAGCCCGCGTCGGAGACGACCGGGACCTCCTTGGCCACCAGGTTCATGCCGTCGCGGATGGGGTTGACCAGCGCCACGTCGGCCAGGCGGTAGGCGGCCAGGGAGCGGGCGAAGTCGTCCTTCACGTGGAGCAGGACCGGTGTCCAGTCCTCCGTGCCGAACCGGGCGTTGATCGCGTCGGCGACCCGCGCCACCTCGGCGGTGTACTCCCGGTAGACGGCGAGGTCCTGTCGCGAGGGGTAGGCGAACGCGACGTGGACCACCCGCTCGCGCCACTCCGGCCGCTCCTCCAGCAGCGTCTCGTACGCGCGCAGGCCGCGCACGATGTTCTTCGACAGCTCCGTGCGGTCCACTCGGATGATCGTCTTCCTGTCGCCGATCTGCTCCCGCAGCGCCGCCATCCGGTCGTCGACGTCCGGCTGCCGCGACCGCTCACGCAGGAAGTCGCCGTCCGCGCCCAGCCCGTGGACGCCGAGCCGGGTCCGTCGGCGGCGCCGGCCGGGCAGCGTGTACTCGAACGCCGGTTCCTGGTCCTTGGGCCAGGAGCCGCGCCCGTCGTACGCGGCGAGCACCACCCCGCAGCACCGCTGGAACGCCCCCAGCCAGCGCTGGCTCAGGAACCCGAGCCGGTCCGCGCCCAGCATGCCGAGCAGCAGCTCCTCGGCGATGTCGTCGGGCAGCATCCCGAAGTACTCCGAGGGCGCCCACGGCGTGTGCGAGAAGTGCCCGATGCGCAGGTCGGGGCGCAGCTCCCGCAGCATCCCCGGCACCAGCGCCAGGTGGTAGTCCTGCACCAGCACCGCCGCGTCCTCCGCGGCCTCGTCGGCGAGCGCCTCGGCGAACGCCCGGTTGTACATCCGGTACGCGGCCCACTGGCGCCGGAACTCCGTACCGAAGACCGGTTCCAGCGGCGTCTGGTACAGCATGTGGTGCACGAACCACAGCACCGAGTTCGCGATGCCGTTGTACGCGTCGGCGTGGACGGCCGCGGGGATGTCGAGCATCCGGACGCCCGGCTCGCTCACCCCGCGCCGGACGGCCTCGCGGTCGCCGTTGTCGAGGGCGGCGCACACCCACAGCGACTGGGCGTCGGAGCCGATCGCGGAGAGGCCGGAGACGAGGCCGCCCCCACCGCGGCGGGCGGCGAGCCCGCCGTGCCCGCCCGGTGAGTAGGAGACCGGGCCGCGGTTGGAGGCGACGAGGATCTGGGCAGCGTCGGTGACCATGTGGCGAACCTAGCCCGTCCCGCATCCCCTCAAACGTGCGTGCGGCTGCGCCGCAGGTCAGTGGTCGCGTTTCCGGCCACGGGCCGCCGCGGCGGCGACCACGCCCGCCGCGGTGATGCTGAGCGCGACGCCGCCGAGCAGCCACAGCTGCTCGGCGGTGGAGCCGGTGCGGGCCGGCTCACCGGTGTGCCGGGGCGCCTCGGCGGTCAGGGCCAGCGTCGTGCCCTGGATCGTGTGCATGACGTCCATGAGATCCATACATATGAAAGTTAGACAAAATGAACAGTGGTTCCGGTTTATGCCGCGCGACGCGCCGCGTACTCACCGATCTCGCGCATCGGCGGCCGCTCCTCGGTGTCCACCGCGTGGACGACGGGCACGAATCCGTTCTCGAACCGCTCGAACTGAGTGAGCACCGGCCGCACCAAGTGGCCGCGGGCCAGCCGCATTTGTGCCGTGCGGTAGATCGCCGCCGCCATGCGGCCCAGTGCCTGCCCGTCCTGGTGGCGGTGCTTGCGCGTGCCCACGTCGACCTGCGCCAACGCATCGAGCCCCGCCCGGCCGAGGGCGTCCACCAGCAGGCCCAGTTCCACCCCGTAACCGACCGGGAACGGCAGTTGCTCCAGCAGGGAGCGCCGGGCCGCGTACTCCCCGCCCAGCGGCTGCACGAAACCGGCCAGTTGCGGCCAGTGCAGATTCAGCAGCGGTCGCGCCACCAGCTCGGTCACCCGGCCACCCTGACCAGGGGCGTCGCCGAGCGGGCGGTCGTACATCGCCTTGACGAACTGCACCTCGGGATCGGTCAGCAGCGGCCCAACGATCCCGGAGACGAAGTCGGCCGAGAAGTCGCGCAGATCGGAGTCGATGAAGCACACGATGTCACCGCTGGTCACCATCAGTGACCGCCACAGCACCTCGCCCTTGCCCGCCACTGCCGGTATCCGCGGCAGGACGGCGTCCCGGTGCACCACCCGCGCGCCCGCCGCCTCGGCCACCTCGGCCGTACGGTCGCTCGACGCCGAGTCGATCACCACCAGCTCGTCGACCAGGGGGATCCGCTCCATCAGCTCGTGCCGGATCACCGTCACGATGTCGCCGACCGTCTGCTCCTCGTTCAGTGCGGGGAGCACCACACTCACCGACGATCCGCGCCGGGCCTTGGCGGCGAGGATCTGGTTCGGTGTGCGGTCGGCGGCGGACCAGGTGCGTATGCCCAGCCAGCGCTCCACCTCATCGAGCACAGCACGTCTCCTTGCAGGGGTTCGGATCGGGGGGATCGGACCGGCCGGAGGCCGTGCGTGTGATCCATCTCGCGGTTCGGACGACTATCTCAACTGTCCGGGCCTTCGGTTACAGTCTTGAACAACGCAGGTGACCACCGCATCTCGGGGTCGCCTGCTGACAATCGAATACCGCTCATCCAGAGGGGCAGAGGGAACGGCCCGTTGAAGCCCCGGCAACCCTCCCGCCGACCGCGAGGTCACGGTGGGGAAGGTGCCAATTCCGTCTTGTGGCGAAATGCGTCACGAGGAAGATGAGGAGAAAGGGCCTCGCCATAATGGCTGCGCAGACCATCGCCAGCACCACCGCTTCCACCTCTGTGGACCTCGGACCCGCCGCCGCACTGTCGTGCCGTGAGTGCGGGGAGCGTTTCGAGCTCGGCCCCATCTTCGCCTGCGCCTCGTGTTTCGGGCCGCTCGAAGTCGCGTACGACCTGCCGAGCGGCGACCCGGAGGCCCTGCGGAAGCAGATCGAGGCCGGCCCGAACAACATCTGGCGCTACGCCCCGCTCCTGCCCGTCCCCGCCGACGTGGCCGGCAAGCCGAACATCAACCCCGGCTTCACCCAGCTCGTCAAGGCCGACAACCTCGCCCGTGAAATCGGTGTCACCGGCGGGCTGTTCATCAAGGACGACTCCGGCAACCCGACGCACTCCTTCAAGGACCGTGTCGTCGCGATCGCCGTCGAGGCGGCCCGCGCCTTCGGCTTCACCACCCTGTCCTGCTCCTCCACCGGCAACCTCGCCGGCGCGGTCGGCGCCGCCGCCGCGCGGGCCGGCTTCCGCTCCTGCGTCTTCATCCCGCACGACCTGGAGCAGGGCAAGGTCGTCATGGCCGCGGTCTACGGCGGCGAGCTGGTCGGCATCGAGGGCAACTACGACGACGTCAACCGCTTCTGCTCCGAGCTCATCGGCGACCCTCTCGGCGAGGGCTGGGGCTTCGTGAACGTCAACCTCCGCCCGTACTACGGCGAGGGCTCCAAGACGCTCGCGTACGAGATCTGCGAACAGCTCGGCTGGCAGCTGCCCGACCAGATCGTCATTCCGATCGCCTCCGGCTCCCAGCTCACCAAGATCGACAAGGGCCTTCAGGAGCTGATCAGGCTCGGCCTCGTCGAGGACAAGCCGTACAAGATCTTCGGCGCCCAGGCCGAGGGCTGCTCCCCGGTGTCCACCGCCTTCAAGGCCGGTCACGACGTCGTGCGCCCCCAGAAGCCGAACACCATCGCCAAGTCGCTCGCCATCGGCAACCCGGCCGACGGCCCCTACGTGCTGGACATCGCCCGCCGCACGGGCGGCGCGGTGGAGGACGTGAACGACGAGCAGATCGTCGACGCGATCAAGCTGCTGGCCCGCACCGAGGGCATCTTCGCCGAGACGGCGGGCGGCGTGACCGTGGGCGTGACGAAGAAGCTGATCGAGCAGGGCGTGCTCGACCCGGCGCTCACCACCGTCGTACTGAACACCGGCGACGGCCTCAAGACGCTGGACGCGGTCGCCCCGACCACCGGCCCGACCGCGACGATCCGCCCGAGCCTGGACGCGTTCCGCGACGCCGGCCTGGCAGGCTGAGACCGCCGGGTCCCCGCCGACCACCTCAGACCGAAGAAAGGCTGCACCCCATGAGCGTCAACGTCCGCATCCCCACCATTCTCCGTACGTACACGGGCGGCCAGGCCGAGGTCCCCGCCGAGGGCGCGACCCTGGCCGAGGTCATCGCGGACCTGGAGAAGAACCACACGGGCATCGCGGCCCGCGTCCTGGACGACCAGGGCAAGCTGCGCCGCTTCGTCAACGTGTACGTGAACGACGACGACGTCCGCTTCGAGCAGGGCCTGCAGACGGCGACGCCGGACGGTGCGGGCGTCTCGATCATCCCCGCCGTCGCCGGCGGCTGATTCCGCTCCGCGTTACCCAGCGTTACGGAAATTGCCCCCTCCGCCAGAGAAGCGGAGGGGGCAATTCTGCATGGTTGAGCGCGGTAGAGTCTGGGAAGCCCCCTCCGCCGGCCGCCCGGTAATGCGTTTCCGCTCCATAAGAATGCGGCCAAAGTAAGCGAGCAAATTGCGCCGAAAGTGCCGCTTTGTCGGGCCCGACTTGCCCCGGAATTCAATCAATTCACATGAATCGGTCGATCGGTCCTGCCCAGATTTCTCGTCCGATTGACCTGTTGCAGAGGGCAGTTGGGCAGATACATTCAGCCGCGGTCGACGCGTTCCGGCGCACACCCCTCCTGCTGGGGTGAGGTCTGACCCGGGTCCGCGAAGTGCGGTCCTGTGCAAGGGCCAGTAATAGGGGAGTTAGGCATGGCTCAGGGCACCGTCAAGTGGTTCAACGCGGAGAAGGGGTACGGCTTCATCGCGGTCGACGGTGGTGCGGATGTTTTCGTCCACTACAGCGCGATCCAGATGGACGGATACCGCACCCTTGAAGAGGGTCAGCGAGTCGAGTTCGAGATCTCGCAGGGCCAGAAGGGTCCGCAGGCGGACATGGTCAAGCTCGCCGTCTGATCCAACTGATCCAGGCGCGATCGGCCACCGACGCACTCACACACGAGGGGTCCGCATCCCGACAGACCGGGATGCGGGCCCCTCGTGCTTCGCCACGAGGTCCGCGGGCCCTCGCCGTGAGGGCCCCGTGAGGGCCGTCCGCCGTGCGCCGTGAGCGTGAGGCGCTTGCACTCTCCGGGGGCGAGTGCTAATCATTGGCGTTAGCACTCTCCCAGTGAGAGTGACAGAACTTGGATCGGGTCGGTGAGGTCCGCAGGCCGGGTGGGGCAAGGAACCACACGGCGCGCAGGCCGTCCGTCGCGGGCGCCGGATGCGATCCGAAGCAATCCACCCCAGTCCGGGAGGACCACTTCACATGGCCAAGATCATCGCGTTCGACGAGGAGGCACGGCGCGGTCTCGAGCGCGGGATGAACCAGCTCGCCGACGCCGTCAAGGTCACCCTTGGCCCCAAGGGTCGCAACGTCGTCCTCGAGAAGAAGTGGGGCGCCCCCACGATCACCAACGATGGTGTGTCCATCGCCAAGGAGATCGAGCTCGAGGACCCGTACGAGAAGATCGGCGCCGAGCTGGTCAAGGAAGTCGCCAAGAAGACGGACGACGTCGCCGGTGACGGTACGACCACCGCGACCGTTCTCGCCCAGGCGCTCGTCCGCGAGGGTCTGCGCAACGTGGCCGCCGGCGCCAACCCGATGGCCCTCAAGCGCGGCATCGAGAAGGCCGTCGAGGCCGTCTCCGGCGCCCTGCTCGAGCAGGCCAAGGACGTGGAGACCAAGGAGCAGATCGCTTCGACCGCCTCCATCTCCGCCGCCGACACCCAGATCGGCGAGCTCATCGCCGAGGCCATGGACAAGGTCGGCAAGGAAGGCGTCATCACGGTCGAGGAGTCCCAGACCTTCGGTCTGGAGCTCGAGCTCACCGAGGGCATGCGCTTCGACAAGGGCTACATCTCGGCGTACTTCGCCACCGACATGGAGCGTATGGAGGCGTCCCTGGACGACCCGTACATCCTGATCGTCAACTCCAAGGTCGGCAACGTGAAGGACCTCCTTCCGCTGCTGGAGAAGGTCATGCAGTCCGGCAAGCCGCTGCTGATCATCGCCGAGGACGTCGAGGGCGAGGCCCTGTCCACGCTCGTCGTGAACAAGATCCGCGGCACCTTCAAGTCCGTCGCCGTCAAGGCCCCGGGCTTCGGCGACCGCCGCAAGGCCATGCTCAACGACATCGCCATCCTCACGGGCGGCACGGTCATCTCCGAGGAGGTCGGCCTCAAGCTCGAGAACGCCGGCCTGGACCTGCTGGGCCGCGCCCGCAAGGTCGTCATCACCAAGGACGAGACCACGATCGTCGACGGTGCCGGTGAAAGCGACCAGGTCGCCGGCCGCGTCAACCAGATCCGTGCCGAGATCGAGAACAGCGACTCGGACTACGACCGCGAGAAGCTCCAGGAGCGCCTCGCGAAGCTGGCCGGCGGCGTGGCCGTCATCAAGGCCGGTGCCGCGACCGAGGTCGAGCTCAAGGAGCGCAAGCACCGCATCGAGGACGCCGTTCGCAACGCGAAGGCGGCCGTCGAGGAGGGCATCGTCGCCGGTGGTGGCGTGGCGCTGCTCCAGGCCGCCTCGGTCTTCGAGAAGCTGGAGCTCCAGGGTGACGAGGCGACCGGCGCCAATGCCGTGAAGCTCGCGCTGGAGGCCCCGCTGAAGCAGATCGCCGTCAACGGTGGTCTCGAGGGTGGCGTCGTCGTCGAGAAGGTGCGCAACCTGGCCGTCGGCCACGGTCTGAACGCCGCGACCGGCGAGTACGTCGACATGATCGCCGAGGGCATCATCGACCCCGCGAAGGTGACCCGTTCTGCCCTGCAGAACGCGGCCTCCATCGCGGCGCTGTTCCTCACCACCGAGGCCGTCATCGCCGACAAGCCGGAGAAGGCCGCCGCGCCTGCCGGTGGCGGCATGCCGGGCGGTGACATGGACTTCTGATCCGTCACCGGATCGGACCCGTCCGTCAAGGCCGAGGGCGGCACCCCACTCCCAGGGGTGCCGCCCTCGGGCGTTCCCCGGCGTCGTCCCGGGGCAGTCGGAGAGTCAGACCCCGAGCGGTGCCGTCCACATCCTCACAGTCAGTCGGTGGCAGCCGGGCTGGGCGTGTTCCCGTGGTCCGGCATGGCGTCGGGTATGACGGGTGGGCAGGCCGAGCGAGCGTAGAGAGTGACCTGCCCGCCTTTGAGCTCGACCCGTCGGCATTCGGCGAAGTCACGGTCCAGGACCTCTCGCTTGACTGTTTCCTCGGCGTTCGAGTCGACTGGTTGGCCCTTGGGGTCGCTCAGGACGATGATCCTGTCGACGTGTGCCAGGCGCTCCCGGATGTCGCCCGGGGCGAGCTCGACACCTTGCAGGGTCCCTGACGTGGCGGGCTCGTCCTTGAGGGCGACGTCGGTCAGGCCCGTGAACTGGTGGGGGTAGGAGAGCATCCACTCCCGGCGCCTGGCGGGAGCGAAGAGAACGGCGTCCCCGACGTCGGACAGCCTCTCGACCTCTGTGGAGATGGCGGTGACGTCATCCTTCCTGCTGTCGGGCGTCCTCATCTGGAGAGTGACCGGCAGCATTGCTGTGACGAGTGCGGCGACCACGCCGACAGCGGCAGAGACGCGGATCTTCCGATTCTGGAGAAGGGCCGTCTTTCCGGCGTCGTCTGTCAGGCAGGTGACGGTGGTACCGACGAGGAGGGCCCATCCGATGTTGGTGTAAAGGACGTACCGGTCCACGTACATGGGTTCATGGACGGCTGCCAGCAGCAACGTCGCGCTGGGCACGATCGCGAGGGGAAAGGCCAACCTGGTGACATCGGCCTGTCGTCCCGGCCGGGACAGGTAGGCCGCGCAGGCAGAGGCGGCGAGGGCGACGCCCGCGATCTCGAACCACTCGCGCAGCGTGGGGCCGCCGATCCAGGAGACCTGGCTCGACTGACTCATGCTGAGGACAGCGAGCGGCAGCAGGCCGATGAGCACGCCGGCGACGCTGACGGCGAAGTGCCGCCGGATCCTGGCCGGCGGTCGGAAGCGATACAGGGTGATGCCGTGCGCCAGGAGGGCGAGCAGGGCGAACTCATGCAGCAGCGAGGCCGTCAGCACCGCGAGCGCGTAACAGCACCAACGAGCCTTTGAGGTGCGCTGCATGAGCGTGACGAAGAGGTACGTGGCGACGGCGACGAGTGCGCAGACCATCGCGTACGAGCGCCCTTCCTGCGCGTACATCTGCACTTCCGGGGTCACAGCGAAGACCAGCCCGCTCAGCAGGCCCGCGACCGGACGGGCGGTGAGCCGGAGTGCGGTGATTCCCACCAGTCCTGCCGTGAGAGCCGTGGCGAGCACAGAAGGCAGCCGCAGGGTGATCAGGCCGCCCTCCCATACGGCGAAGAGGCCGTGCATGAAGAGGTAGTAGAGGCCGTGTACCGCGTCGGCGTGATGCAGGAGAGCAACCGTCTCGGACAGGCTCCGATGGGCAACCTGGTAGGTGACGGACTCGTCTCTCCACATGGTGCCTTCGCGGGTGATTCCCCACAGTCCCAGGGCGAGGGAAAGAGCGACGGGAGCGAAGCAGGAGACGAGTCTTCCGGTGCGCGGGTACCGGCCCAGGGCCGCACGCGATTCCGCCCGACTCGCCGTCGCCGTCGCCGCTGCCATGGGGATTCCTCTCGCAGTTCGGTGATTCTTCCGTGTGACGTCGCGTACCGGCGCATTCCAGCATTGGGCACGTCAGATTACGTCAGCGGGCGTTGACATCGAGAGGTGTCGAGGAACCGTGGACCGGCCCCGCGCTCATTCGGGCTCCCTCATGCGAAGGCCGACCGGTTGCGCTCCGCCCACGCGGCGAAGGGCGCGGCCGGGCGGCCGAGGACTCGTCCGACGTCCCCGCCGACGCGCTGCTCGGCGGGGAGCGGCCTGCCCAGGATGTCCAGCGTCCCGTCGACGACGCCGGGCGGCACGAACCCCCGTGCTGGACATCGTCTTCAGCCGCTGGACCACGCCGATCCTGTTGACGCTCAACCAGTACGGGCGGTAGCGCCTCGTCGTGCCGCACCGCGCCATCGGCACGATCGCGGCGAAGGTGCTGACCCAGCGTCTGCGGCCGCTGGAGCGGGACGGCTTGGTGGTGCGCACGTACTACCCGGAGGTGCCGCCCCGGGGCGAGTGCGAGATCAGCGACCTCGTGCGCAGCCTGGCCCGCTCTTCGCCCACCTGGCGGAGTGGTCCACGGGGAACCTGCCGAAGGTGGAGCGGGCGCGGCAGGAGTTCGACGAGGCGGAGGAGGATGTGGCGGCCGGCCGTTGAACAGGATGTCTCCTGTGCGGATCAGCCCGAGTAGTTCTTGAGCTTCTCGGTGCCGAGGGTGATGTTCACCGGGTCGGGAAGCTCGACGGTCTCGCCGTAGGAATAGGTCCGCACGAGATGGTAGATGCCGTCCTTGGGCTCGCTGTGGACGACCAGTGTGTCGGAGTCGCGGTCGATGAGCAGGTAGACGGGGATGCCGGCCTGGGCGTAGCCGTCGCGCTTCTCGACGCGGTCGCGGCGGTCGGTGTCGGCGTCGTGAGAGGTGACCTCAACGGTCATGAGGACTCCTTGAGTCCCGGACCATTCACCATGGCCGGCGAAGTGCCCCGTCGGTGCAAGCGTTCCGTCCGGCCGAGACCGTCCCTTGCGGTAGGCCTCGACGACCAGTCCGCGTTCCGGGTAGAGGTCGAGGTCGGGGCGGTACTGCATGCACTGCCTGAGCAGCCACATGAAGATCTCTCCGTGGTCACCGTCGGGCACGGGCTTGACCTCCAGCTTTCCGTTGATGAACTCGAGCCGCACCGTCTCCGGGGCGTGACGCTCGATCTCCTCGAAGTCCTCTACGGACATCTGCGGGTGCTCGGCGGAAATGGGTGTCATATCCTCGCCTCCTCCCCTCCATGGTGCCCTGTTCATGGGGCGGGCGAGCTGAACTGCCATGCCTGTGTCCTTTCCGAGGTGCGGGTAGCCGCCGCGCGGGCATCGGTGGCAAGGGCGTGGACGCTGGCCGGTGGCGGCAGCCGGTCGATGCATGTCGCGACGGCCGCCTCGCGCTCGCGGGGACCCCGCAGATGCGTGAAACCGTCTTCGCGGCGAAGTAGTTGGCCGGGAGGATCGATTGCGGTAGCCGGGGTCGGCGAGCGGATGCAGGGCAGCACCAAGCTGGCTGTCAGCCATGGATCGAGTCTCTTTCGACCTCATTGGCGAGACCCCCGCAGGTGTTGGTAGCACCTGACGGGGGTCGTTTCGTTCGGTTGTCGGAACGGTAGAGCGCGATGAACGCTCCGTGGCAAGTCGGTCGCCCGATGTCAACACCCCAGGGTTGATGGCGGGTTGAGGCCCCTCCGCCCATTCCCTTCAAGAGCGCTCAAATCTCGGCACGTGAGCGCCAGGGCGTCCGGTCAGGCGTCCTTGAGGTCCGTGACGAAGGCCGACCAGGCGGCGGTAGGGAACGTGAGGTGCGGGCCGTCGGGGTCCTTGGAGTCGCGGACGGGGACGACACCGGGGTGGCCGTCAGCGACTTCGAGGCAGTTGCCACCGCTGCCGTCGCTGTACGTGGACTTGCGCCAGGTGGCGACCTCCACGCAGTCCCCGCCGTCACCGCCGCTGTAGCTGGACTTCCGCCAGACGGCCGCTGTCAGGTCGTACTCAGGGCTGCTCGTCTTCATATGCGTAATCCTCCGCCACTGACTCGAGCAGGGCCAAGGATCTTTCCGGCGACAGTGCGCTGGCCCCGATCAGATCGTAGGCCAGTTGATGGCGGGTGACCGTGGCCGGATCGTCCTCCAACTGGCCTGATCCAGGGCCTTCCAGGTAAGACAGCGGGGGTGCGTCGGGGAAGGACATCAGTTTGAGGGCACCGCCCATCGCCGCATGCGCTCCCGCGTCGAACGGGAGCACCTGCACGATGATCCGGTGCCGCCGGGCCAGGTCGGCCACGTGTCGCAGCGCCTCCGCCATCACGCCGGGGCCGCCGACCTGCCTGCGTAACATCGCCTCGTCCAGCACCGCCCACAACAACGGCTTTGTTGGATCGGTCAGCAGTCGCGCGCGGTCCAGCCTCGCCTCGACGAGTTCGTCGATGACATCCTCCGCGGCCGTGGGCCGGTACGCCCGGAACACCGCACGCGCGTACGCCTCCGTCTGCAACAGGCCCGGGATCAGCTGTGGCGCGTACTCCTTGATGGTCTCCGCGACCGCTTCCGCTTCCGCAGCCTCCGCGAAGTGGTCGGGATAACGCGACTTGTTGGACGCCTTGCAGTTGCGTGTGAAGAAGTCGTCCGTGCCCAACACCTCGTCCAGTCGGACCGCGTGCTCCGGGAGGATCCGGCGCGTACCCGACTCCATCTGGCCGATGTAGGAGCCGCTCACGAACAGCGGCTCGCCCAGCTCCTCCTGGGTGAGGCCGGCCTTTATCCGCGCGTGGCGCAGCTCCGCGCCGAGCAGCGCCCTGGGAGACGTTGACGGGTCGAGGTCCTTGGGTCCGGGCATGGCATCTCCCTGATCGACAGGTCGCGTTGTTGGGCCGCCGTCTCTTCCCAGGCTAGCGGCGGACGGACACGCTGGGTGAGGAAAGCGAACACTCAGTGGTGGAGGTGCCGGTCATGGGGCAGGTCGTGCGTGCGGCGGAGCGGCTGCGGGCCGCCGAGGAGGTGATCGCCCAGCTGAGGCACGGGCTCGACGTGGTGTCGGTGACACTTCCGTCCCTGCGGGTCGACGTCGTCTCGCTCGCGAGCGAGATGCCCTATCCACTGGTGGACCTGGGGCGTTGCAACCTGGACACCGCACTGCGGCTCGCAGCCGTGCTGCAAGGGTTGGAGAGGTGACCGTGCCGCAGGGCGCGTACGCCGTCGACATCCGGGACGGGCGGGTGGGGGTCGTCATGGGGCGGGTCGGCCCGTACGTACAGTTGCGGCCGCCGGGCGGGGGCCGGGAGTGGGACTGCCCGCCCGAGGACTTACGGCCGGCCCCGCCCAGGGAGGTCCTGCGTGCCCGGGTGCGGCAGCGGAACGCGGAAGGGCGGCTGCCGTAGCGGCCGGGCGGCGGAAGCGGTCAGGAATTGCGCCAGAGTTGCGCCGGTTCCGAGGGGTTGCAGGAGGTCGTCTCGAAGCCGATGGAGCCGGACATCCGCAGACAGGTCTTCTCCGCGACGTTCTGGAGGGTGTGGCCGCTCGATTTCGTGGCACTGATCTGCCAGGCCTGGGTTTCGGAGCCGTTGCAGTCCGCGATCGCGATGCCCGCGTAGCTCCGGGATTCGAGGCAACGGCCACTGCCCTGGCTGACCAGCTGGAACGTGTTGCCGGAGATCGGTTTGTAGGTCCATCGGTAGTTCATGGTGGTCCCGTTGCCCGACGGTGCGCCGCACACCGAGTTGGACACGGAGGAGCCCGAGTAGGCGGAGTACGAGTCCGCCAGGCACCGGCCCGTCGCGGCGCCCCTGAGCAGGTGCGTCCCCGAGAGTGCGGGCTGGGCCGAAGGCTTGTCCCCGCCCGAGCCGCCCGGACTGTCGGAATCACCCGAGCCACTCGAACCGCCGGAGTCGGTCGATCCTCCGGCCGTGCTCCCGGCCGCCCCGCCGTCTCCCGGCCCGCTGCCCGGCGCGCCGGACGAGGGGGTGGAGCTCGGCTCGGATGTGCCGCCCGGCGGCCGGGATGCCGGGACCGTGGGGTTCGGGGAGCGGCCTCCCGCTGCGGATTCGGACGGCGAGGCGACGGCCGTCGGCGTCGTGCCGCCCGGGCCCTTCCCCTTCGGAGAGCCGCCGAAGGGCGCGAGCGCGATGGTGAGGGTCGTGCCCACGACCACCACGACGGGGATCGCGAGGAACAGCACGCGGGTGCGGCGTTCGCGCGGTCTGCGGGACGTCGGGCCGGCCGCCTCGGCCGGGGGCGTGTCGGGTTCCTTCGACTCGGGCCCGCGCGCCGGCTCCCGGGTCTCGGGTGGTGCCGGCGACTCCGGCTCGGGTTCGACCGGCGGCGGGGTCATGGCGAAGGCTTCCCGTTCGGTGATCCGCTCCGAGACGACGGGCGGCCACAGCGACGTCGCCGCCTTCGGCACATGACCGCGGGCGCGTTCGTACAGCTCTGCGGCGCTCGGTCTGGCCGAGGCGTCCTTGTTGAGACAGGACTCGACGACGGCCGCCAGGTCCGGGGCGGTGTCGGGCAGCCGCCCGAAGTCGGGTGCCTCGTGGACGATGCGGTAGAAGACGTCGGGCCCGGACCCGTCGCCGAAGGGCGGGCGGCCGTTCGCGGCGTACAGCAGGAGGCTGCCGAGCGCGAACACGTCCAAGGCACCGGTCAACCGCCTGTCGGCGACCGCCTGTTCCGGAGCCATGTAGGCGGGTGTCCCGATGGCCACGCCGGTCCTGGTCAGCCTGCTCTGGTCGGCCGCCCGCGCCACGCCGAAGTCGATGAGGGTCAGGCCGTCGAGGGTCAGCATGACGTTGGAGGGCTTGAGGTCACGGTGCACCATGCCGGCGGCGTGCACCGCGCGCAGGCCGTTCGCCGCGTCGCGCAGCAGCCGCCAGAGGGCCTCGGCGGGCAGCGGGCCGTTGTGCAGCCGCAGCGCCTCGCTCAGGGTGACCCCGGGGATGTACTCGGTGGCGAACCACGGCGGTTGCGCCGTGCGGTCACTGGCCAGCAGCCGGGCGCTGACCCCGGTGGGCAGCCTGGCCAGGTTGTCCAGCTCGTGCCCGAAGTGGCGGAGGAAGTCGTTGTCCTCGGCCAGCGTCGGCAGCACCTGCTTGACGGCGGCGTACCGCCCCGACGCCGTGCCGAGATAGACCCGTCCCATACCGCCGGATCCGAGCACGCCGATCAGCGTGAACGAACCGATCCTCCGAGGATCGCCCGGCTCCAGCGGCCTTGCACCGCTGCCGTTGACGTCAGAGTGCTTCATGTAATCCCCCGCGCATGGCGGACAGGTTATAGGAGGCGGGACGGTCGCGAACTGCTCTGCCGAGTCTTGGCGTTGGCACCGGGATCCGGGCGGGCCGACGCGAGGGCGACCAGCAAGTAGGGCACGGCCAGCAGGGCGAAGACCACGCCGTGCGAGGCGTGCGGGGACAGCGCCGCGTAGGCCCCGAACGCGGCCAGGGACGCCAGGTTCGTGCCGAGACCGGTCAGCGAGGTGACCGTCGCCCGGCTCGGGCCGGTGATCGCGGCCTGGAGGCGTACGTCGGCGAGCACGTCCGCCAGTTGGAACACGAGGAACGCGGCACCGATCAACACGAAGCCGGCGGGTTCGCCCGACAGTGCGCCCGCCGCGAGCGCCGCCGCCGCGGCGGCGACCAGCGCGCCGAGAGCCCGCGCGGAGAGCCGTTCGCCCGCCGCCACCAGCAGCGAGCCCAGCGTCACGCCGACCCACACCACGAGCACCAACAGCGGGACGGTCTCGGTCGCCACGCCCGTGGAGGCGGCCAGGAGCGGCACGTACTCGTCCAGCGCACCCCACAGCGAGGTGATCACGACGGCCGGCACCATGGCGCGCCGGACGGACCGGCTGCCGCGCACCTCGTCCAGGCCCGCCCGCAGCGTCGCCAGGTAGCCGGGCCGGCCTGCTGCTTCGGGGCGTTCAAGGACGTCGGGCGCTTCGGCTCCTTCGGGGGCTTGAGGTTCTGCGGGGTGCGCGGCGTCGCGGTGTTCGGGCAGCGTCGCGCCGACCGTCGCGCACAGCAGGCAGGAGCCGATGCTCGCGGCCCACAGCAGGGTGTGGCCGCCGACGGCGAGGGCGGGGGCCGCAGCGCCGGTGGCGGCGGCCGTCGCGCCCATGCTCACCGCCGCCGCCCTGCCCATGACGCGGCCGTAGCGGGAGCCCGCGCCGAGCCGGGCGAGTTCGTCGTGGACCAGTGCCTCCACGGCGCCCGAGCGCAACGCACCGCCCACCGCCCACAGCGTGAAACCGGCGGCGTAGGCGGCGTACGACGGGGTCACGGCCCACAGCGCGAACCCGGCGGCGGACAGCAGCGGGCCGAGGACCATCATGGCCCGGCGCGAGACGGCGTCGGCCCACACGCCCGAGGGCACCTCCACCAGCAGGCCGACGACGCACCAGATGGCGAAGAGGGACGATATCTCGGCGGTGGTCAGGCCGTTCTCGGCGAACAGCAGCGCGTACACCGGGTAGAGCAGGACGAAGTCCTCAAGTCCCGCGTAGACGTAGAGCTTTCGCGTCAGGGCGCGGACCCGTGGGTCGGACGGGCCGGGCGGGCAGGGCACAGCGGTGAGCATGGTGTGTGGTCCTTCGGGAGAGCGGACGGGGACGTCGGGTGCTCACCCGCGCGGCGGCCCTCGACAGTCCGCTCCTGGACCTGCTGCCGTGGATCAATGTCGTCGTCGGCTCATACGGTCGAGGGTACGCCGACGGGGCGCGAGGGCCCAGTGCTTTCCGTCGCTCCTGCCGTATCCGGAGCCTCATTCTCATGTGCCGTCGGCCCATGGGGAGTTGACTGTGTCCCGAGATCCAGCAATAACGGCAGCATCACTCACCGAAGGAAGGACACCGGCGTGGCTTTCGGGGGACAGGGCCCGCACCCGACGTGGCAGCCGAACGGGGGGCAGCCTCCGCCGCCGTACCCCTATGTGCCGCCGCCGTACGTCCCACCGTACCGGCCGCCCGCCACCTCGCTGTGGCAGCGGTTCCGCGAGGACGAGTGGCCGCCGCTGCGGGAGGTGATGCGGCGGATTCCGCTGCCGGGCTGCGCCTGGATCGTGATGCTCTTCTGCGTCTGGCCGGCGCTGATCCTGTTCATCTGCTACCCGCTGGCACGCTCGGCCCGGACGAAGGCCCGGAGGGCCTTCCCCGCGAACGCCCACCGCCGCATCCAGGACCCGGACGTCATGCGCGTGCAGAAGTTCCGCGCCTGGATCGCGCTCGCCGCGTCCTTCGCGATCCTGGTGGCGTACGGCACGGAGGCAGACTGGTCCCAGGTCCAGGACCAGGCGCTTTTCCGGCTGGCCCTCACCCCGTGGCTGCTGCTGCTCACGGCCCCCGTCGTGATCGCGGTCCTCTTGCGTCTCGCGCCCGCGCACGCGCGGGCGGGGATGCGCGCGCGAGTGCGCCCGGCGGTCCGCTTGGCGCTGCGGTACTTCGGTGCCTTCACGGCGGTGCCGATCCTGTTCGCCGGGCTGATATTCCTCAGTCGGGCGCTGCCGGACGGCGTGCCCAGCACGCTGCTGTCCTTCGCCCTGCTCCTGTTGGTGCTGTGGGTGCTCTTCTTCGTCGCCTTCGCCTCGTCGGCGGTCGTGCGGGGCGCGTTCAACACCGCCGAGATCCACGCCGCGCTCCCCGCCCTGCTGACGGGCGTGCTGGTGTGGGAGCTCGCGGCGATCAACCTGGCGACGGCCGGCATGCCGCCGGGGCCGCCGCTCCTTCAGATCTGCGCCGTGATCGGCGGCCCGGCGTCGGTGTCGGCGGTGGCGTGGTGGGAGGTCGTCCGCCTGCGCCGGCGGTACGGCGTGACACTGCGGTGACGACTCGGTCCACTTATGCGCCGGACACCCCTGGCCCCGCACCGCAGTCACCGCAGCTTGATTCCGAGGTCACCGGCGACACGGGCGTTCGCACCTGTCGGCCGGTTCTCCAGCCGTGGATCAGCCGGGGGGCGCTCGCGTCCGGAGCCGTTCGCGACGGGGATCGTTCGCGGGTCATTCGCGGGTGAACGTGCCCAGGCCGTTCTCGTCGAGGCGCTCCACCCGCACCTTCGACGCCTTGCCGCCTTCGCCGACGGTGAACGTGACCCCCGTGCGGCCGACCGCGTTCTCGCCCACCGTCTCGAAGCTGAACGTGTCCCCGTCGTAGTGGGTGAGGGCGAAGCGCATCGGCTTCGGGCCCAGGCTCAGCGACAGTTCGCCGTTGTCGGCGGTGACCGTCAGCGGGCCGTAGTAGTCGTTGCTGTACGTCCCGGTGTACGCGTCGTCGGCCTTGGCGGCGGACGCGTCGCCGGGCGGCTTCGTGTAGTCGGTGGGGGAGCGGCCCTCCGCCTCCTCCTTGTCGTAGACACCGGCGATCAGGGGCAGCCAGTCCTGGGTGGGCCTGCCGTGTTGCGCGGTGTCGAAGAAGTTGATCGCGACGGAGTCGGCGAGACCGACCGGCTTGCCATTGGTGAGGACGACGATGCCCAGTTCCTCGCCGGGCAGCATCGTCACATTGGTGTTCGCGCCCAGGCCGAAGGCGCCGGAGTGGCTCAGGCGCAGGCGGCCCTGGTCGTCGTAGCCGACGTTCCAGCCCAGGCCGTAGAAGCCGGTACGGCCCGCGGGGCCGTCGGGAGGCTGGGAGACGATCTCGGGCAGGTGCGTGCGCTGGAGCTGCTCCGCGGGGACGATCTGCTGGTCGCCGAGCTTGCCGTCCGCGAGTTGGAGACGCAGCCACGTCGCCATGTCGCGGGCGGTGGAGCTGACGCCGCCCGCCGGGGACTGGGCGTCGGCGTCACGTACGAACTTCGCCTCCCAGGTGCCGTCCGCGTTCTCCACGTGGGTGGCGGCCCTGTTCGCCGCCTTCTCGTAGTCGGCGAAGGAGGAGCTGGTCGAGTTCATCCCGGCCGGTCCGTAGAGCGAGTCCTCCGCCAGCTTCTCCCAGGTCGTGTCCTTCGCGTCGGCGACCGCCTCGGCGGCGGCGGTGACACCGAAGTTGGTGTACGCGTAGCTCGCGCGGAACGGCGACAGCGGCTCGAACCGCAGATGCCCCAGGATGTACTGCCGGTCGTAGCCGAGGTCTTCGAGCAGGTCTCCCGCGTGGTCGGGCAGGCCGCTGCGGTGCGACAGCAGATCGGCGACCGTCACATGGTCGGTCACCCACGGGTCCTTGAGCGCGAAGTCGGGCAGATGCCGGGTGACGGGGGTGTCCCAGGCGATCGCCTTGTCGCCCACCGCGTCGGCGACGACGGTCGAGGCGAGGGGCTTCGACAGGCTCGCGAGCTGGAACACCGTGTCCGGCGACACCGCGCCCGGCTTGCCGGCCTCGCGGTCGCCGAAGCCCTTCATGTACACGACCCGGTCCTTGTGCACGACGGCCACGGCGACGCCCGGGACACCGGTCCTCTCCATGCCCGCCCGGATCTGCCCGTCGAGCTTCGCGACCGCGTCGGCCACCTGGCGGTCGGTGAGCACCGGGGCGGTGCGGGACGCGGTGAGCGCGGGGTACGTGGTGGACGCGGTGGACCGGGGTCGGGGTTCTGCCGCCGCCGTCGTCGTCGCGTACGTCGCCACCAGCACAGAGGCCACACCTGCCGCGGCATACGCGCGGGCCCTGCCTCTGCGGTGCCTTCCGACTCGTCGGACACCCATGCGTTCCATTCAACGCCCGGCGGCGGCCTCTGTCGCGGGGAGGCACGCGCCAGGCAGCGGGCCGCCCGGCTCCGACCTGCGGACCCACAGCAGCGCGGCCGCGCCCAAGACCGCCGCGCCGACCAGCCACGGCGGCGGGCCCGAGGGCAGGGCGCCGGCGACCACGCCCGCCAGCGCGCCGACCGACTGGAGCGCGAGGGACTGCGCGGACAGGGCGGTGGCGCGGATGGTGCCGTCGACGCGGCGGTGCAGCAGGTCGTTCTGGTTCGGACCGGCCGCGCCGAGGCCGAGGTAGACCAGGCCGTAGCCGAGGGCGGCGAGGGCGAGGGCGGCCGGGCCGTCCGACGCCGCCGTCACACCGAGCAGCATCAGTCCGGCGGCGCTCACGCAGATGCTCGCCAGCACCGCGTGCTCGCCGCTGCCGGTCAACCGGGCGGCCGGCGGCGCGAAGTGGCTGCCGATCGCGGTGCAGACGAACCCCGTGCAGGCGAGCGCGGCGAACAGCACGGCGCCGGACTCGGGCGCGCCCGTCAGGTCCGCGGCCCGGCCGGGGGTGAGCAGTTCCACGGTGGCCAGCCCGGCACCAGCCGCCCCCGCTGTCAGCAGGACCCGCCGGATCAGCGCGTCCCCGGCACCCAGGCGCAGTCCGCCGAGCACGGTGGCGGGCACACCGCGGAGCACCGCGCGCAGGGTGGTGCGCGGACGGGGCGGCTCGGGCAGGGCGGTCAACACGTAGGCGGTGTAACCGACGCCGACGGCCGTGCCGAGCAGGGCCGGGACGGACAGCGGCAGCACCAGTCCGGCGGTGGCGTCGCGCAGCCGGGCCCCGAGATCCGGGCCGAGGCCGAGCAGCAGCGGCAGCGCGCCACCGAGGAGTGTCCCGGCGGCCAGTGCGGCGGCGGAGGCGGTCCCCGCACGGGCGAGCCCGGTTCGCAGCTCGGCACCGGGGCCCGAGTGGGCCTGGACCGTGTCGACGTACCAGGCCTCCGCGGGGCCGCTGGACAGCGCGCGGCCCGCGCCCATCAGGAACATGGCGGCGGCCAGCGCCCAGACGGTGGTGCCGAGGGCCAGCGCGGTGAGGGCGGCGAGATTGAGCACTCCGGCGGCGGCGAGCACGGGCCGCCGTCCGATCACGTCGGCCAGGCCGCCGGTGGGCAGCTCCAGGGCGGAGACGGTGAGGGAGTGGACGGCGAAGAGACCGGCGACGACGGCGAGACCCATGCCGCGCTCGGTCAGGAGCAGGACCTGGGAGGGGATGTAGAGGCCGACGGGAAGCCAGAACAGGAAGGTGACGGCGGTGAAGCGGCGGCGGGCGGAGCGGGGGTCGAGCGTCATGCCCCGCCCTCCCCGAGGTGTTCTTGCTCGCTTCCGCGGCCGGCCATGCGCGGCGGGTGCGTGAGCGCTCTGAGGGCGGCGGCGTCGTGCGCCGGATCGAGGACGCGGTCGCGGGGTGAGGTGGGCATGGCGAGAGCGTAGGCCCCGGCGGGCTTTGGGCGCCGCGTGAGGCTGGCCGGGTTGCGGGGGCTCTGCCCCGGCCCCCGCTCCTCAATCGCCGGAGGGGCTGAATTCGCCCCATGCTCGGCCCTCGCGGGATGGGTAGGGCCCCTTGGGCGCTCTGTGAGTTGGCCGGGTTGCGGGGGCTCTGCCCCGAGCCTCGCTCCTCAATCGCCGGAGGGGCTGGGTACGGCTCCGTGTTCGGCCCTCGCGGGATGGGTAGGGCCCCTTGGGCGCTCTGTGAGTTGGCCGGGTTGCGGGGCTCTGCCCCGGCCCCGCTCCTCAATCGCCGGAGGGGCTTGAATCGGGCAGGTTCCTCAAGTCGCCGGACGGCTTGAATCGGGCCGGTTCCTCAGGTCGCCGGAGGAATCGGGCACGTTCCTCAAGTCGCCGGAGGGGCTGAATCGTCCCCGTGCTCGGGTCCCCGCGCGGGGCAGTGGGACAGGGCCGCGCGGAGGTGGCCCGCCGAGGACGTCAGCAGCGACGCCGCCCGGGACGCGTCGACGCCCCCCAGAATCATCAGGATCGCGTTCTTCGCCTCGCCGTCGGTCGCCTCCAGTGCCGCCTCGATCTCCTCGTCCCGCGCTCCCGTCGCCAGCGACACGATCCGCCGCGACCTCGCCCGCAGCTTGTCGTTCGACGCCCGCACGTCCACCATCAGGTTCCCGTACGTCTTGCCGAGGCGGATCATCGTGATCGTCGAGATCATGTTGAGCACCAGCTTCTGTGCCGTGCCCGCCTTCAACCTCGTCGATCCGGTGAGCAGTTCGGGACCCACCACGACTTCGATGCCGTGCTCCGCCGCCGCTCCCAGCGCGCTCGCGGCGTTGCAGGACAGGCCGATCGTCAGCGCGCCCAGCGCCCTCCCGTGCTCCACCGCGCCGATCGCGTACGGCGTGCGGCCCGACGCCGAGATGCCGACGACCGTGTCGTCCCCGGTCACCTTCAGCGCGTCCAGGTCCGCCGCGGCCAGCTCCTTGCTGTCCTCCGCGCCCTCGACCGCCGTGTACATCGCCGCCGGGCCGCCCGCGATCAGGCCCGTGACCTCGGCCGGGTCCGTGTTGAACGTCGGCGGGCACTCGCTGGCGTCCAGGACCCCCAGGCGGCCCGCCGTGCCCGCGCCCGCGTAGATCAGGCGGCCGCCGCAGGCCATGCGCTCGGCCGTGGCGTCGATCGCGTCGGCGATGACGGGCAGTTGGGCGGCGACCGCGGCGGGGACCGTCTCGTCCTCGCCGTTCATGATGCGTGCGATCTCCAGCGTGGGCAGCCGGTCGATGTCGGCGAGCTCGGGGCGGAACGCCTCCGTCGTGAGCGTGGCGAGCTGGGCGCGGAGTTCACCGTAGGTGGGGGTCATGAGGAGCGGCTCTGCTTTCTCGGGACGTACGGCGTACGGGGGGTCAGCGCGTGCGCGGGCTGTGGCGGTGTGCGAGCGCCTCGTACGAGGCGGCGAGGGCAGGGGCCGCCGACTCGTACGTCCGCTGTGCCACGCCGATGAACAGGCAGTCGATGACGAGCAGTTGACTGGTGCGCGAGGACATGGCGGCCGGGCGCAGCTCGCTCTCGCGCGCGGTGGACGTCGTCAGGATGTGGTCCGCGTATTGCGATACGGGTCCGTCGGGGCGTCCGGTGATCGCGATCGTCGTCGCGCCCCGGTCGAACGCCACCCGCAGCGGCTCGATCACGTCCCCTGTCGATCCGGAGTGTGTGATGGCGATGGCCACGTCGCCGGAGCGCAGCTGCACGGCATTGGTCACGGCGAGGTGCGGGTCGGCGTGCGCGTGCGCGATCAGGCCGATGCGCAGCAGCTTCTGGGCGAGGTCCATGCCGACGAGTGAGGACGCGCCGACGCCGTAGATGTCGATGCGGCGGGCCGTGGACGCGGCGGCCACCGCGGCGCCGAGCTGCACGGTGTCGAGACCGGCGGCGGTGTCGGCGAGCGTCTGCTGTTCGTCGTACGCGAGCTTGGCGACGACGTCCCCGATCGGGTCGTCGACGGCGATGTCGGTGGTGATGGCGGGCGCGCGGCCGGATTGCTGGTGGGCGGCGAGACCCGCGAGCGCCAGGCGCAGGTCGCGGTAGCCCGGATAACCGAGGAGGCGGGCGGTGCGGACCACGGTCGCCTCGCTCGTGCCCGTGAGCTCGGCGAGTCCGGTGACCGTGAGGGCGGCGCAGCCGGCCGGATCGTCGGCGACGGCTTCGGCGACCCGCTGCATGGAGCGGGTCATGGACGGCGAGAGGGTGCGCACCTTCGCCGCGAGGGCGGCGGGCGGCGGGACCTCACGGGCGCCGGGCGCGGCGGGGGAGGGCGGACTCTCACCGTTGAAACTTTCCTTCACTGGATTGGTCACATCTGAAAGATATTTTCGAATTTCGGGTGCCGTCAAGACCCGGCGACAATGGCGGTATGGACGAGACGAACCCGCTGGAGCAGGCCCTGCACGCTGCTCGCGCGCTGGTGCTCGCCGACCTGGCCACCCGTGACGTGGCGGATGCCGGCGTCGTCTCGCTGGTCGAGGAGGCGGTGGCGCACCGCCGCTGGTGGGCCGAGCAGTGGCCCGAGGGCATCACCTACGTCGCGGGGCTCGTCGCCCAGGACGTCCAGGACGCGCTGCTGGAACGGTACGGCCGCTGGCCGCTGTGCCCGGTCTGCGACGCGGGCGATCCGCACGCGCTGGAGATCGAGCCCGAGCTCGGGCCGGATCCGCACTGGGTCTGCGGCAAGGCCGGGGTCGTGGTCGCGCCGGTGGGCGGGCTGTGGTGACGGTCTACATCGACCCGCCGAGCTGGCCCGGCCACGGCCGTATGTGGTCGCACATGGTCAGCGATGTGTCGTTCGAGGAGCTGCACGCCTTCGCCGAGTCCATCGGCTGCCCGCGCCGCGCGTTCGAACGCGACCACTACGACGTGCCTTCGCACCGGTACGCGGACGCGGTGGCGGCTGGCGCGGTCGAGATCGGTTCCAAGGAGCTCGTCCGCCGCCTCACGGATGCGGGCCTGCGCAGACCGAAGAACCGCCCGTCCGGGTAGGGCCCCTGTCCGGTCGGGGTGCTCGGTCGAAGCCGCCGCCGTTGCCCGCGGGACCGCCGTCGAGCCCGTCACCGGCCGCGACCTGCTGTGCGGCCGCGGCGACACGGTGACCGGCGCGATGACCACCATGCGTCGTCGCCGCGCCCGCCCACGCGGTCGACGCGAAGCCGGGGTCCGCGTCGATGACCGTGCCGCCGCCCGTCGGCTCACGACGCGGCCAGCAGCTCCAGCTCCACCGTGAGGTTGTGGCGGGCGGGCTCCTCCCACTCATGGACGCCGTACGGGGTGTGGAACAGGCGCGGCAGCCGCAGCAACTGGCGCAGCACCGCCGCCCGCCCGTCGCGGAACGCCTCCTCGGGCACGAACCCGTACTCCTCGCGCACCGCCGCCGCGTAGGCCGCGTACGCCTTCGGGGGCGCGGCCAGGATCGCCAGGTCCGCGTCGCACAGGACCTGGCCGTTGCTGTCGTCGGCGGCCGGATCGTGGGTGACGGTGAGGCGTACGAGGCGGGCGACCTCGGCGGTGGCCTCGGCGCTCAGTCCGGCTTCGGGCAGGGCGCGTTCGGCGAGCCCGGCGGAGCGCTCCTCGTTCTCCGAACGGTCCGGCAGATACACCGCGTCGTGGAACCAGGCGGCCAGCCGCACGAGTTCGGGATCGGCGGCGTGGGCGGCCAGGGTGTCGACATGGCCGAGCACCGCGATCAGATGCTCCGTGGTGTGGTAGCGCCGCTGCGGCTCGGCCCAGCGTGCGAGGAGGTTGTCGGCGTACGGCACGGGGTCGGGCCCGTCCGCTCCCTGCCGGGCGGCGACAAGGGTCCGGGTCCAGCGGGTGCGGAGATCCGCGGCGGCGTCGGTCATGTGCCGACTCTAGAACCGCCGGCGCGGGCCCGGCGCCCGCCGGTACGACGGGGCCGGGCCCGGCTCGGGCCAGGTGTCACCCGGCGGCCTTGAAGCCGCGCAGGCGCAGGGAGTTGCCGACGACGAAGACGGAGGAGAAGGCCATCGCGGCTCCGGCGATCATCGGGTTGAGGAGTCCGGCGGCGGCGAGGGGGAGGGCGGCGACGTTGTAGGCGAAGGCCCAGAACAGGTTGGACCGGATGGTGCCGAGCGTTCTGCGGGACAGGCGGATGGCGTCGGCGGCGGCGTTGAGGTCACCGCGGACGAGGGTGAGGTCGCCGGCCTCGATCGCGGCGTCGGTGCCGGTGCCCATGGCGAGCCCGAGGTCGGCCTGGGCGAGGGCGGCGGCGTCGTTGACGCCGTCACCGACCATGGCGACGCTGCGGCCCTCGGCCTGGAGGCGCTTGACCACGTTCACCTTGTCCTCGGGCAGGACCTCCGCGACGACGTTCTCGGGGGAGATGCCGACCTCGGCGGCGACGGTCTCGGCGACCGCCCTGTTGTCGCCGGTGAGCAGGATCGGGGTGAGGCCGAGGGCGCGCAGCCGGCGGATCGCCTCCGCGCTGGTCTCCTTGACGGCGTCGGCGACCTCCATTACGGCGCGGGCCTCGCCGTCCCAGGCGACCGCGATCGCCGTGCGGCCGGCGGCCTCGGCCTCGTGCTGGGCGCGGGCGAGGTGGGCGGGCAGCTCCATCGCCCACTCCGTGAGGAGCTTGGTCCGGCCGACCAGAACGGCGTGGCCGTCGACGACGCCCTGGACGCCGAGGCCGGGGATGTTGGCGAAGTCCTCGGGCGTGGGCAGGGCCGCGAGGCTCCCCCGGCCTTCGGCCGGGGGGACCCCCATCTCGCTTCGCTCGGCGGCGCCGGCGGCGACGGCCCGGGCGATGGGGTGCTCGGAGGCGTGCTCCAGGGCACCCGCCAGCCGCAGTACCTCTTCCTCCGTGGCGTTGTCCGCGGTGTGGACGGTGAGCAGGGTCATGCGGCCGGTGGTGACGGTGCCGGTCTTGTCCAGGACGATGGTGTCGACCTTGCGGGTCGTCTCCAGGACCTCGGGGCCCTTGATGAGGATGCCGAGCTGGGCGCCGCGGCCGGTGCCGACCATGAGCGCGGTCGGCGTGGCGAGACCGAGGGCGCAGGGGCAGGCGATGATCAGGACGGCGACGGCGGCGGTGAACGCGGCGGTCAGTCCGGAGCCGTTGCCGAGCCAGAACCCGAGTGTGCCCAGCGCGAGCGCGATGACGACGGGCACGAAGACGGCGGAGATCCGGTCCGCGAGCCGCTGGGCGGCGGCCTTGCCGTTCTGCGCGTCCTCCACCAGCTTCGCCATGCGGGCCAGCTGGGTGTCGGTGCCGACACGGGTGGCCTCGACGACCAGACGGCCGCCGGCGTTCAGGGTGGCGCCGGTGACACTGTCGCCGACCGCCACCTCCACGGGCACGGACTCACCGGTGAGCATCGAGGCGTCGACGGCGGAGGCGCCCTCGACGACGGTGCCGTCAGTGGCGATCTTCTCGCCCGGGCGGACCACGAACCGGTCACCGACCCGGAGTTCGGCGGTCGGGACGGTGACCTCCTGCTTGTCGTGCAGGACGGTGACCTCCTTGGCCCCCAGCTCCAGCAGTGCCTTCAGCGCCGCGCCCGCCTTCCGCTTGGAGCGGGCCTCGAAGTACCGGCCCGCCAGGATGAAGGCCGTGACGCCGGCGGCGGCCTCCAGGTAGATGTTCCCGGCGCCGTCGCTGCGGGCGATCGTGAACTCGAAGGGGTGCGTCATCCCGGGCGTACCGGCGGTCCCGAAGAACAGCGCCCACAGCGACCACAGGAACGCGGCCGACGTGCCGACGGAGATCAGCGTGTCCATCGTCGCCGCGCCGTGCCGGGCGTTGGTGAACGCGGCGCGGTGGAAGGGCCAGGCGGCGTAGGTGACCACGGGGGCGGCGAGGGTGAGGCTGAGCCACTGCCAGTACTCGATCTGCAGGGCCGGCACCATGGCCATCGCGATGACGGGGACGGACAGGACCACGGCCGTGACGAGCCGCTGCCGCAGCGGCGCGAGGTCGTCGCTCTCGGGTGGTTCGTCCGCCGGGTCGGTGCCACGCGGAGGCGCGGGCTCCTGGGCGGTGTAGCCGGTGGCCTCCACTGTGGCGATCAGGTCCGCGACCTCGGTCCCCTGGGCGAAGGTGACCTTCGCCTTCTCGGTCGCGTAGTTCACGGTCGCCTCGACGCCCTCCATGCGGTTCAGCTTCTTCTCGATGCGGGCGGCGCAGGAGGCGCAGGTCATGCCGCCGATGGCGAGCTCGACCTCGCGCGCGTCGCTGGTGGCCGGGTGGGCGGCGGCTGCGGTCGGCATTCCTGCTCCTCGTGGTCACTTATACCCCCTAGGGGTATTGGGTGGTTCCCATGTATACCCCCTCCCTGTATGGAGTGCAAGGTGTTGTCGGGGCCGGCCGGCGGACCCGTGGGGCGGTGCGTGCCGCAGGTGGCTGTCATCGGGGTCGGTTGCGATTAGGCTGGAGATTGGACTAGACCTCTCGGCCCGCAGGGCCGAGTGCCGCCGCAGCCGCTTTCCTGGAGGAATGGCCCCATGAGCAACCGTGCACTCCTGGAGGTGATCGCACTCGACGCGGAGGACGCGATCGCCGCCCGGTCCGGAGGTGCTGACCGGCTGGAGCTGGTCACCGACATGGCGGCCGACGGCCTGACCCCGTCGACAGAGACCTTCGCCCGCGTCCGGGCGGCCGTGGACATCCCGGTGCGCGTCATGCTGCGCCTCACCGACGGATTCTCGGCGGGTGGCCCGCAGGAGGTGGCCGCACTGGTGCGGACGGCCGAGCGGCTGCGGGCGGAGGGCGCGGACGAGTTCGTGTTCGGCTTCCTGGACGACCACGGCCACCCGGACCTCGTGACCGTGGAACGGCTGATGGCGGTGCTGGACGGCTGCCGGTGGACGTTCCACCGGGCGATCGACCGCGCGGCGGACCGCGACGGGCTGCGCAAGCAACTGGCGGACGTACCGGGCCTGGACACGTACCTGACGGCCGGGGCGGCGGAGGGCGTCGACGCGGGGCTGCCGACGCTGCTCGCGGAGGCGTCCCGCAGCGGCGAACCAGGCTACGAACCGGCGCTGCTCGTGGGTGGCGGCCTGCGCCTCGAGCACGTCCCGCCGCTGCGGGCCGCGGGGGTGCAGGGCTTCCACATCGGCGGCGCGTCCCGCCCGGCGGGCTGGTCGCACCCGGTGTCACCGTCGGCGGTCTCGACGTGGCGGGAGGCGCTGGACGCGTAGGGGCGTACCCGGGGGCGGGTGGTGCCGCGCCGCCGGGGGCCGCTGCTCGGTGCGCGGTGCGGGCATGCTGCGGCCCCGGGGTGGGCCCTGGTCCGGGGGAGGTGGGGCTGCTGCGCCGCCGGGGTGGCCGCTACCCGGGTGTGTGGGGCTGCTGCGCCGCCGGATGGCCCCTTCCCGGCGGTACCGGCTGGGGCGTCTCCCGGGCTCGGCCTCCACCGGCGAGGGGCCCTCGCCGGTGGAGGCCGCCGCTGACGGCGGCGTCACCCCGCCGTCACGTCAACTGCAGTGGCAGCGGCTGCGCATGCAGGACCGTCAGGCCCGAGACCGCTCGGGTCAGTGCCACGTACAGGCGGCGCAGGCCCGTGCGTTCGTCGGGCTCGGCCGTCACCACCGCCGCGGGCTCGTCCAGCACCACGTAGTCGTACTCCAGACCCTTCGCCAGCGACGCGGGCACCAGCGTCAGGCGGCACGCCGCCGTCGTCTCCTCGCCGGGCGAGAGGTGGGGCAGGCCGGCCGAGGTCAGCGCCGCCGCCAGTGCCGGGACGCGCGCGTCCGCGGCGATCAGGCCGATCGAGCCCTCGCGGGTCAGGGACTCCAGGCAGGCCGAGACGACCGCCGAGTCCAGGTCCGACACGGCGCGGACCGATAGCGAGCCCGGGTTCTCGCGGACGGAGGAGACCGGGGCCAGCCCCGGTGACATGTGCGGCAGCAGCCGGGAGGCGTACGCGATCACCTCGCGCGGCACTCGGAAGCCCGCCGTCAGTTCCTCGACCGCCGCGTCCGCCTTTCCGAGATGGGACAGCGCCTCCGCCCACGACGACGTCGCCCACGGCGTCGTGCCCTGGGCGAGGTCGCCCAGCACGGTCGCCGAGCCCGTCGAGCAGCGGCGGCCCACCGCGCGGTACTGCATGGGCGACAGGTCCTGCGCCTCGTCGAGCACGACATGGCCGAGCGAGTGGGTGCGCTGCACGAGGTCCGTCGCCTCGTCGATCAGCACCGCGTCCGCCGCCGACCACTTGGCCGACTTGACGCTGCGGGCGGGCCTGTCCCACAGGACGGTGTCCTGTTCCTCCGTGGTGAGGACGCCCTCGGCGTGCATGGCGAGGAACTCCGCGTCGGACAGGAGGCGCAGGACGAGCTTCGCCGGGTCCACCGGCGGCCAGATCGCCTTGACCGCCGCCTTGACCGCGGCGTTCCGCGCCACGGCGTCCTGGACGCGGTCGTCCGGAGCCTCGCCCGCCTGCTCCATGCGGACCAGCACCGCGTGGGCGATCCGCTGGGGCAGGGCGTCGCGCGCGGAGCCGTACCGGACGTCCCGGTCGAGCAACTCGCGGACGATCTCCTCCAGTTCGTACGCCGGAATCCGCCAGCGCCGCGAGCCGCGCACGACCATGAGCGGCTCCGTCGGCGGCGTGACGTGCGAGCGGACCGCGCGGCGCAGCACCTCGGCCATCCTCGCGTCACCCTTGACGACGGCCGCCGCAGGCGTGTCCGTGCCGCGCACCTCCACATGGGAGACGAGGTCGTCGACGGTCGACTGGCGCACGTCCAACTCACCCAGTGCGGGGAGCACTTGCTCGATGTAGTGGAGGAAGGAGCGGTTCGGTCCGATGACGAGGGTGCCGGTGCGGGCCAGCCGTTCCCGATGGGCGTACAGCAGATACGCGACCCGGTGCAGTCCGACCGCCGTCTTTCCGGTGCCCGGCCCGCCCTGCACGCACACCGTGCCGGACAGACCGCTGCGGACGATCTCGTCCTGCTCGGGCTGGATCGTCGCCACGATGTCCCGCATGGGGCCCACGCGCGGCCGTTCGATCTCCGTCTGGAGGAGCTTGGAGGTCTGCTCCGGCTCCGAAGGGTCGGTGAGGTGCTCGTCCTCGTACGCGGTGAGCTCGCCGCCCGTGTAGCCGAAGCGCCGCCGCAGGCCCACGTCCTTCGGGTCCTTGCGCGAGGCGCGGTAGAACGGCTGGGACACGGGGGCACGCCAGTCGACGACCATCGGGTCGCCCACGGCGTCGTGCACGTGCCGGCGGCCGATGTAGAAGCGCTGCCCTTCCTGCGCGGTGTGCAGATAGTCGAGGCGGCCGAAGAACAGCGGGGTGTGCGCCAGGTCGGCGAGCGCCTTGATGCGGTCCTCGATCTGCGACCGCAGGACGGCCGCGTTGACCCAGTTCGCGGTGACGTCCTTGATGTCGAGTGACTCGACGTCCTCGCGCATCGCGCGCAACGCGGCCCGCGAGGCGGCGAGGTGCGCGCGCTCCCGTGCGAGTGGATCAGCGCCGTCGACGGTGGCTGCTGCCGTGGCGGGAGAGACGTCGGGTACAGGGGTGCGCGCGGGCACGGGTTGCCTCCGGGCTGATGCTTCGTGATCACGACATGGCAGACCGGCCGGTTTCCGTCCGGGCGGTGGCACTCCTCGAAGGAGGCGGGAGGGGCCCCGACCGTGTCGGGGGCAAGCCCGCGAGTGTAATCAGCGCCTTGGAGGGGGGCGAACGGTTTTCCCGGCCGTCCTCCCCGTAGGGGACACCGTCTGTCCGGAGGAGGAGGCGCGCCGGTGCGCGGTTCAGCCCGCAGAGCGATGCTCCGGACGGGTGAAAGGGCCACCATGGAGACATGAGTACAGCGACCTTCGCCCCAGGCACCACGCCCCATGGCGGCGCGACCGCCACGGGCGCCGTCCACCACTCCCCGCACCGCGTCGGCAACGCGCTGCGCGCCGTCAAGGTCTTCGCCGAGGCCGTGTTCTCGGTGGCCGTCCTCGGCGAGTACGCCGAGGAGGCAGGTGTCCGCCTCGTGCAGCGCGGCCGTGGTTGACCGGGGCGGGGCCGTTGGTGGTTGCTGTCCGGGGGTGGTTTCCTCGGGTTTGGCCGGGGGCAGCGCGGCCGTGGTTGACCGGGGCGGGGGCCGTTGGTGGTTGCTGTCCGGGGGTGGTTTTCTCGGGTTTGGGCGGGGGCAGCGCGGCCGTGGTTGACCGGGACCGGAACCGGGGCAGCGGACGTTGACGGCGGCGGCGGGACGCCCAGCCGGTCAGTGGACCGGGTCCACGGGGCCCTCCGCCTCGCCCGCCAGCAGTTCGTCCGCGTCCACGATCCGGTACGCGTAGCCCTGCTCGGCCAGGAACCGCTGGCGGTGCGCCGCGAAGTCCTGGTCGATCGTGTCCCTTGCCACCACCGAGTAGAAGTGCGCCTTGTGGCCGTCCGCCTTGGGGCGCAGAACGCGGCCGAGGCGCTGTGCCTCCTCCTGGCGCGAACCGAAGGTGCCGGAGACCTGGATCGCGATCGTCGCCTCCGGCAGGTCGATGGAGAAGTTCGCGACCTTCGAGACGACCAGCACGCTGATCTCGCCCTTGCGGAAGGCGTCGAAGAGCTTCTCGCGCTGCGCGTTCGACGTCTCGCCCTTGATCACCGGGGCGTCCAGGTGCTCGCCCAGCTCGTCGAGCTGGTCGATGTACTGGCCGATGACCAGAATCTGCTGCCCCGCATGCTTGCGGACCAGCTGCTCGGCCACCTTCCGCTTCGTCGCCGTCGTCGCGCAGAAGCGGTACTTCTCCTCCGTCTCGGCGGTCGCGTAGGCGAGCCGCTCCGAGTCGGTGAGATTGACCCGTACCTCCACGCAGTCGGCGGGCGCGATGTAGCCCTGCGCCTCGATCTCCTTCCAGGGCGCGTCGAACCGCTTCGGTCCGATCAGCGAGAAGACGTCCGACTCCCGACCGTCCTCGCGCACGAGGGTCGCGGTCAGACCGAGGCGGCGGCGGGCCTGGAGGTCGGCGGTGAACTTGAAGACCGGCGCCGGCAGCAGGTGCACCTCGTCGTAGAGGATCAGGCCCCAGTCGCGGGAGTCGAACAGCTCCAGGTGCGGGTAGATGCCCTTCCGCTTGGTCGTCAGCACCTGGTAGGTGGCGATGGTGACCGGGCGGATCTCCTTCTTCGTGCCGCTGTACTCGCCGATCTCGTCCTCGGTCAGCGACGTCCGCCGCACCAGCTCGTGCTTCCACTGCCGGGCGGAGACGGTGTTGGTGACGAGGATCAGCGTCGTGGCCTTCGCCTGAGCCATCGCCCCCGCCCCGACCAGCGTCTTGCCTGCACCGCAGGGCAGGACGACGACGCCCGAGCCGCCGTGCCAGAAGCCCTCGACGGCCTGCTTCTGGTACGGGCGCAGGGCCCAGTCCGTCTCGTCGAGGTCGATGCGGTGCGCCTCGCCGTCGACGTAACCCGCGAGGTCCTCCGCCGGCCAGCCCAGCTTCAGCAGCGTCTGCTTGATCTGCCCGCGCTCGGAGGGGTGGACGGCGACGGTGTCCGCGTCGATCCGGGGACCGACCAGCGGCTGGACCTTCCTGGAGCGCAGGATCTCCTCCAGCACCGGCCGGTCGGTGCTGGTCAGGACGAGCCCGTGGGTGGGGTGCTTGCTGAGGGTGAGCCGGCCGTAGCGGGCCATCGTCTCGGCGACGTCGACGAGCAGGGCGTGCGGGACGGGGTAGCGGGAGAACTCGACCAGCGCGTCGACGACCTGCTCGGCGTCGTGCCCGGCGGCGCGCGCGTTCCACAGGCCGAGCGGGGTGACCCGGTAGGTGTGGATGTGCTCGGGTGCGCGCTCCAGCTCCGCGAACGGCGCGATGGCACGACGGCAGGCGTCCGCCAGCTCGTGATCGACTTCGAGAAGGAGGGTCTTGTCGCTTTGGACGATGAGCGGACCGTTCACACCTGCGCCCTTTCGATGAGGCTGGAGGCCGGTGAGGCCAAACCTCAAGTGTGCCGCATGGCGGCAGATGGGAGCTCAGGCCGAGTCGTCGGCCGGTGACGCGGGGCTGAAGGACAGGCGTCGGCCGGTATGCGCGGGAGGCTCAGTCTGTGTCGCCGGCCGGTGACCGCGGGAGGCTCGTCCGCGCCGTGGCCGGTGCCGCGCGGGAACTCAGGCCGAGTCGTCGGCCAGTTCCGCCACGCCCGTGATGCGGTGCAGGGGATACGTGCGCACCTCGTCCACCGTGCGGTCGTACGCCGTCACGAAGCCGCCCTCCACCCGGACCGGGGCGATCACCCGCTGGCTGGCCGCGCCGTCCGCGTTGACGTAGCCGATCCAGACGGCCGAGCCGGTCATCGCCGCTGCCTGGACGGTGGCCAGGGTCTCGGCCGGGGTGGTGCGCGGGAGTTCGCCGTTGACGGCCGGACGGGCCGCCGCCTCGGTGACCGGTTTGCGCTCCACCGTGGCCGCCAGGTCGCCGGCCCGGATCGCCTTCACGGCCGCGCCGAGGAGCGTGACGTCGGGCAGCGGCGGCCCTTCCGGGACCGGTGCCGGCGGAGTACGCGGCGGGGTGCGACGGGCGTGCGCGCGGGTGATCAGCACGTCGCCCTCGGCCGACTCGGCGGCCGGCGCATACCCCATCGTCCGCAGTCCTTCGAGCAGCGCCGCCGGGTCCGCCTGGGCGGCCAGGACCGTGGGCGCGAGGCGGCGCAGCCCCAGATTCTGGGAGCGCCTGTCCGCCAGGATCTCGCCGAGCAGCGCGTCGTCGTCGCAGCGCAGGTAAGCGGAGGCGGCGCCGACGCGCAGGTGGCCGTGGCGGCGGGCGACGTCGTCGATGAGGTAGGTCAGCGGCTGCGGCACGGGTGTGCGCGAGTGCGTGGCCAGAAAAGCGTGCAGGTCGGCGGCGGCCCGTCCGGCGTCGAGCGCGCGGCGTACGGAGGCGGGCGTGAAACGGTAGACGGTGGCGCCGCCCTTGGACTCGACGTCGGCCAGGACGGCGAGCGTCTCGGCCAGCGGGCGTTCCAGCGGCCCCGGCGCGACGGCCGTCAGGTCGGCCTGGAGCAGGACGTGGTCCAGCGGGGCTGGCAGCAGCGGGGCGAGGAGTGAGACGGCACGGGCGCGGCGGTCGGTGGCGGAACTCCCGGAGCCCCCGGAGCCACTGGATCCGGGGGGCGCGGCGCGGTAGGCGATGGGCCCCGGCCGTGGCACCGCGGCCTCGGCCGGGGTGTCGGCCTCGGGCCGGGCCGAGGCACCGGCGGCGGACCGGGCGGAGGCGCCGGCAGTGGGCCGGGCCGAGGCACTGGCGACGGCAGCTGCCTCGGGCCGGGCGGCCGGGGCCGGCAGGCCCAGCAGCGCCCGGGCATGGGTGGCGAGCGCGCCGCGCCCGGTCATGCCCAGCAGCTCCGCCTCCGCGAGCGTCCAGTTCGCCAGGCGCGTCCGCAGGTCGTGTCCGACGCCCGGGGAGTCGGCCCGCTCGCCCCGCAGCGGCCGCTCCCACCGCAGCCGGTCGAGCAGCGTCTCCGGTTCCGGGACGGCGCCCGCGGGGAGGGACGCCATCAGCTCCAGCACCCGCAACCGCACCTCCGGCGCGGCCGAACGGTCCAGGTCCGGGCCGAGCGCGGCGAGCGTACGGCCTTTGGAGTCCTGGGTGCCGACGAGGCCGGGCACACGGGTCGCCGTCAACCACGCGACGGCCAGGTCCGCCCACCGCTCCGCCGTGGGCAGCTCCAGCCACTCGTCGTACGCGGGTGTGGGTGCGTACCGCTCGTCGGCCTCGCCGTCCGAGGCCACCAGCCCCGCGGCGTAGGCGAGTTCGAGCCAGAAGGCGGCGAGCTGCTCGGTCGTGTCCAGCGCGGTGGCCGTCCGCTTGAGGTCGCGTACGGACAGACCGCCCGCGCGCAGCACCGGCGGCCCTCCCTCGTGCCAGTCCTTCAGCAGGTCCTCCACCGTCGTCAACGCGGTGTACGCCTGGCTGGCCGCCGCACTGTCCACAACCTGTGGACGACGTTCGGTCGCCTGCCCCACCGCCGGCGGCAGCGGCTCCGGCACCCGGTGGGCCCGGCCCGCCCGCAGATGCAGCGCAGCCTCCCTCGGCAGCACCACCGTCCGCGGCGACGCGGGCAGCAGCAGCCCGCGGTCCCGCAGCCACTGCACATGCGGCGCGGGAGAGGACGTGACCTCCCCGTACGGCGGCCCCCACACCAGCCGGTCGAGCACCGCCAGCGCCTGCGGCGGAGCCGTGTCCAGCAGCAGTGCCATCCGCCGACCGTCCGTGAACAGCGCCGTCAACGCCTCGACCGCCGACACCGGGTCGTGTGTGGGCGGCAGCCCGGCCGCCGCGAGGATCTCCTGCACCCTGCCCGGCGACATGCCCGCCGTCGCCTCGGCGACCGACGGGCCGAGCCCGGTGGGCGAGGGGCGCGTGGGGGACGGCGCCAGCAGTTCACGCGCCGTGCGCACCAGCCGCAGCCGGTCGTCGCCGCCCCACACCAGGGCCTGCCCCCGCAGCACCTCCAGCGCGCCCGGCAGCGCCGCCTCGACCTCCGCCGCGCCCTCGTCGCCGGCCATCAGCGCGAGCAGGGACTCGTACGGGGCCGCGTCCGGAGCCACGGCCAGCGCCTCTGCCGTCTGCAGCGTGAACCGGTCGAGCCGCTCCAGCGCACGGACGACGGAGGCACGGGTTCCGGCACGGGTGGCGAGCTGGGTGACATCGGTCGGCACCGGGCTCAGCAGATCGGGACGGGCGCGCAGCAGCGCGGCCAGGTCCTCGTCGGTGCGGGCGCGCAACGCTTCCGCGAGCGTGCGCGGGGCGGCGGCGCCGCTTGCTTCGGGCTTGGTCCCCATCCGCCCCACGTTAGCCCCTGGAGCGCTAACGTCGTGGACAGGGCGGGCCCGGGGAAGGGGCCGTGATTCGTAGGACACACCGGGAGCACAGGGGAACGTCCGTGGGGATCGAGAGCGATCAGCTCGTCTACGACTATCTGAGCCGGGTCGGAGACCTGGCCCAGCAGGCCCAGCTCCCGTCGTCGGCCCGGATGCGGCTCGTGACGTCGCTGCGGGGCGAGATCGACAGGCAGCGGGGGCGGTTCGGCGGGGAAAGCCCGGCCGCGGTGCGCCGGATCCTCGGGCGGCTCGGCGCGCCGGAGGCGGTGGTCGCCGCGGCGGCGGAGGGCGCGGACGCGCCGCCCGGGCCCGCGCGGTCCGTCACCTCGCCGCCCGCGTCGTCCGCCGCCTCGCCGTCCTCGCCGTCCTCGCCGTCGAACGCCGAGGGAGCGGGGGCCGGGTCCGGGGCCGGTGGGCAGCGGCCGACGATGCCGCGGCAGCGCGGATGGCGGCGCATCCCGCGCCCGCGTACGACGGAGGCCGCCCCGGCCCCCGCGCCGCGGGAGGCGGCGTCGCCGCCGCACCTGGCCGGGATGGACGAGCTCGGGCCCTCGGGTTCCGAGCCCGACTGGTGGCGGATCGAACCGGGGCCGTTCGGGGCGGGGGAGCGGGTGGCCGGGTTCGTGGGGGGTGTGGAGGTCCCCGAGATACTGAAGCCGCCGCCCGAGGAGGACGCCGAGCCCGATCCCGGGGCCGACCCCGACGCGGTGGAGGCGGAGACGGAAGAGGCCCCGCCCGCCCGGCGGCGGTGGCTCCCGCGCCTGCGTAGCCGCGGTGACGGGGAGAGAGGCCCTGCCGATCCGTTCCTGCTGCTGGCCGCCGCCCTGCTGCTCGTCGGCGCGGTCCTCGGCTCACTGCTCGCCCTGGCGGGCGGCTGGCTCCTCGCGTACGGCTCGCGCCGTCTGTCGGCCACCCAGTCGAAGCTGGCGGTCGTCGGCCTTCCGGGTGCGGTCGCGGCCGCCGGAGTCGTCTGGCTGTGGGGCCGCGTCAACGGCCGCTGGGGCACGCCGATCCCCGACGACGGGATGCGGGAGGCGCTGACCGGGACGTGGCCGTGGATGCTGAAGGGGGCCGCCGTGGCCTCCGCGCTGTATCTGCTGTGGCGGGGCACGAGGGGGCGGCGCGGTTGAGGATGACCGGCTCCTGATCGGCGGGACGCCCCCAGAGGCGTCTCGCGGCCCCGCGGCCGGCTTCCGCAGTCAACTCCCCCGGTCAGCTCACTTGGTCAGATCCGCCTGGAGCTCGTCGAGGATCCGGGCCGCCGCCGTGTAGCCGATGCCCTGGATCCACAACTGGTCCTCGACGGCGAAGACCTTGTCGTTCTTCACCGCGGACATGCCCTTCCACAGCGCGCTGTCCAGCGTCTGCGTCCGCTTCGCCTTCTTCGGGTCGCCGTACGTCGAGTGGAACACCACGTCCGCGTCAGCCAGGTCGATCTTCTCCGGACTCACGTCGTACGAGAAGCCGTCCTTGGCCTTGTCCGTGACGGCCGGGCGGCCCAGGCCGACGTCCGCGAGGATCGTGGAGATGTAGTTCTGCTTGCCGTAGATGCGGATGTCCGCGCCCTCGACGAAGCGCACCACGTTCACCTCGGTCGCCGCCGCCTTCTCCTTGCCGCCGAGCGCCTCGGTGACCTTCCTCGTGTGCGTCTCGTAGTCCGCGATCGCCTTCTGCGCCTCGGCCTTCTTGCCGAGGGCGTCCGCGTGGAGCTGGAAGTTCTCCTTCCAGGGGTAGCCGGTCGTCTCCGTCATCACCGTCGGCGCGATCTTCTTCAGCTCCACGTACTGCGTGCCGTGCCGGACCTTGGACGTCAGGATCAGGTCCGGCTTCAGCGCGATGATCGCCTCCAGGTTCGGCGTCATCATCTCGCCGACGTCCTTGATGCCCGCGACCTTGTCCTTCGGCAGGTAGGGCAGGAAGCCGGACCCCGCGTCGGCGTGCGTCGCGCCGACCGGCTCGACGCCCAGGGTGATCGCGGAGTCCAGCTCGGCGGTGTCGAGCACGACGACGCGCTTGGGAGCGTCGGGAACCTCGACGTCGCCCATGGCGGTCTTGACCGTGTGCGTGCCGCCCGTGCCGGATCCGGATTCCCCACCCTTCGCGGAGGACTCCGACGACCCGCACGCGGTGAGCGTCAGCGCGGCGGCCAGCGCGAGGGAACCGGCGACGAGGCCGTGGCGGCGAAGGGACGTTGTCATGGGGAGGAGACCCTCTCGGTCGGGGGAGCGGGGGAGGACGCCGGCGTGTACGGTGCGGCGGGCACGACGAGCGGCGAGCCGGTCACCGGGTCGGGGATGACCACGGACTCCAGCCCGAAGACCTCATGCACGAGTTCGGCGGTGACGATGTCCGCGGGCCCGCCCTCGGCGACGATCCGCCCCGCCTTCATGGCGACGAGATGGTCGGCGTAACGGGCGGCCTGGTTGAGGTCGTGCAGGACGGCGACGACGGTACGGCCGCGTTCGTGGTTCAACTGGCGTACGAGATCGAGCACCTCGACCTGGTGCGAGATGTCGAGGTACGTCGTCGGCTCGTCCAGCAGCAGCAGATCCGTCTCCTGCGCGAGCGCCATCGCGATCCACACGCGCTGGCGCTGGCCGCCGGAGAGCTCGTCGACCGGGCGGTCGGCGAGGGCGGTGACGTCCGTGCGCTCCATCGCGTCGGTGACCGCGCGCTCGTCCCCGTCCGACCACTGCTTCCACCACGCCTGGTGCGGCTGGCGGCCGCGCGCGACGAGGTCGGCGACGGTGATGGCCTCCGGCGCGACCGGGGACTGCGGCAGCAGGCCGATCGACTGCGCGATCCGCTTCGTCGGGATCTTCGCGAGCTCCTGGCCGTCGAGCAGCACCGCGCCGCCCTTCGGCTTCAGCAGCCGTCCCAGGGCCCGCAGCGTCGTCGACTTGCCGCAGGCGTTGGGGCCGACGATGACGGTCACCCGCCCGTCGGGCACGGCGAGATCGAGATCGTGCACGACCGTGCGGTCCTCGTAGGCGAGCGTCAGCTCGCGGGCCGTCAGCCTGCTCACGAAGTGCCTCCAGCGGTACGACCGGTGTGGCTGCGGACGATCAGCCAGATCAGGTAGGGGGCGCCGACGGCGGCCGTGAGCACTCCCACGGGCAGCTCGGTCGGCGAGAACAGCCGCCGGGCCAGCAGATCGGCGAGTACGACGATCACGGCGCCCATCAAGGCGGAGCTCAGCAGCGGGATCTGCGCGGTGCGGGTCATACGGCGGGCGATCTGCGGTGCGAGCAGCGCGACGAAGTCGACGGGCCCTGCGGCACCGGTCGCGACGGACGCGAGGACGACGCCGAGGAGCACGAGCCCCAGCCGTACGTGCCCCAGCCGTACGCCGAGCGTGGTCGCGGTGTCGTCGTCCATCGAGACGGTGCGCTGGGCGCGGGCCGCCCACAGCACGGCCGGCAGCAGGACGAGCAGCGTCCAGCCCAGCGGGGCGGCCTCCTCCCAGCCGCGGCCGTTGAGCGATCCGGTCATCCAGATCTGGGCCTGCTGGGCGACGAGATAGTCGCCCTTGGTCATCACCAGGGTGGTGACGGAACGGAGCGCGATCGCGAAGCCGATGCCGATGAGGACGAAGCGGGTGGCGTGCAGGCCGCCGCGCCAGGCGAAGACGTACACGAGCGCGGCGGCGACGACGCCGCCGGTGACGGAGAGGTACGGCAGAGCGGTGTACGAGGTGATGCCGAAGGTCATCGCGGTGACGGTCAGCGCGCTCGCGCCCTGGCTGATGCCGATGATGTCGGGGCTGGCCAGCGGATTGCGCGCGACCGTCTGGATGAGCGCGCCCGCGACACCGAACGCGACGCCGACGAGCAGCCCGACGACGAGCCGGGGCAGCCGGAGCGTGCCGACGACGAGCTCGTCGGCGGACGGCTGCCCGAGGACCACCTTCAGGACCTCGGTCGGCGCGACGAAGCTCTCGCCGACGGCGAGGTAGGCGACGCAGGCGACGGCGAGCACGGCGGTGAGTGCGGCCGCGACGAGCGCGGCGCGCCGGTGCAGCAGGAAGCTGGCGCGTCCGACGCGGGCCAGGGAGTACCCGGCGGGCCGGACGGTCATGGTGTCAGCCGTCATACGAGGCCCCTCCGGTGTGTGCCACGGGCCGTAGGGCGGGACGGGGAAAGGGTCACGCCGGCACCGACTTCCGGCGCACCAGCACCACCAGGAACGGCACTCCGATCAGCGCGGTCATCACGCCCGCGGGGATCTCGCCCGGCGGGAAGACGACGCGGCCCAGCACATCGGAGACCAGCAGCATCACGGGGCCGATCAGCGCTGCCATCGGCAGCACCCAGCGGTGGTCGCCGCCCACGATCGCGCGGGCGACGTGCGGGACGGCCAGGCCGATGAACGCGATCGGGCCCGCCGCCGCCACGCCCACGCCCGTCAGCACCGTCGCGCCGACGCCGCCCACCACCCGTACCGTCGCCACGTTCTGGCCGAGGCCCTTCGCGACGTCCTCGCCCAGGGCCAGCGCGTCGAGTCCGCGGGCGACCGCGACCACCAGCACCGCGCCAACCAGCAGGAACGGCCAGACCTGGCCCACGAGTTGCGCGTCGCGGCCGGCGACCGAGCCGACCTGCCAGAAGCGGAACTCGTCCAGCGCCGCCGCCTTCGTCGTCAGCACGCCCATGGTCACCGACACCAGCAGCGCGTTGATCGCCGCGCCGCCCAGCGCCAGTTTCACCGGCGTCGCACCGCCCCGGCCGCTGGAGGCGATCGCGTACACCGCGACCGAGGCGACGGCCGCGCCCGCGAACGCGAACCACACGTACCCCGTCAGCGTGTGGACGCCGGCGAACGCGATCGCCAGCACCACACCCACCGACGCGCCCTGGCTGATGCCGAGGATGCCCGGATCGGCGATCGGATTGCGGGTGATGCCCTGAAGGACCGTGCCCGCGAGCGCCAGCGCCGCGCCGACCATCAGCCCGATCAGCGTGCGCGGTACCCGCAGCTCGCGGACGACCTCGGCGTCGGCGCCGCCCCCGCCGTGCAGCAGGGCGTCGAACACGGCGGAGGGCGCAACGGCACGCGCCCCGACGGCGAGGCTGAGCAGCACTGCCAGCAGCAGGGCCGCCGTGGCCGCCGCCGTCCACCCGATACGGCGGACGGCCTGAGCGCGTCTGGCTGACATGGAGACCTAACGAAGCAGGGTTGGTAAGGCTTGGCTAAGTCTAGGTGGCCGGATTGTGCGCCTGACAGGGGGCGTACCCCTGGGCGGCCTGGCCGGCCTCCCGGCCGCACCACGCCTCACCGCCCGGCGGCCGCGGGCAGCCGGCCCAGATCCGCTGCACGACGGTCCCATGGGGAACGAAATCGGCGTACGCCACGTCGACTTACGTCGGCCGGTCGGCCGGGGCGGCACGGACGTGTCGTACCTCCCGGGCGCCGGCCCAGGACGTACACGGGGGCGGCCTTGCGATGTGGCCGAGCAATGCCGCGGCGGGCGCGGACGAAGAAGCCCGCCGGTGCGGGTCGCGAGACCGGTCGGATCCCGCTCTCGGGCGACGGCGGCCCGGAAGGTCGGGTGCCCACGGAGCCGCGGGCAGTGGTTGTTCGCACTCCGGGCCGGCGACCGGCCCGATCAGCCTGCCAACAGACAGGCCCCGTCGTGCGGGTGTTGTGCGTCGGAAACCCATGCGCCGCCGTTCCCTTCCGCCGCCGCAGGGGTTCGCCGGACGGGCGGGGTGCGTCGCTGGGCACAATGGCCGGCATGGCCACCCAGACCGCACCGCAGCCACCCACTGTCGGGTTCGACCTCGACATGACCCTCATCGACTCGCGCCCCGGCATCCACGCCGCCTACCGGGCGCTGTCCGCCGAGACCGGGGTGTGGATCGACGCCGACCTGGCGGTCACCCGTCTCGGACCGCCGCTGGAGCAGGAGCTGGCCTGCTGGTTCCCGGACGAGCTGATCCAGGAGATGGGCGACCGGTACCGGGAGATCTATCCCGAGCACGCGATCGCGCCGACGCTCGCGATGCCCGGTGCCCGCGAGGCCGTCGAGGCGGTCCGCGCGCTCGGCGGACGCGCGATCGTCGTCACCGCCAAGCACGAGCCCAACGCCAAGCTGCACCTCGCCCACCTCGGCATCGACCCGGACGAGGTCGTCGGCTGGCTGTGGGCGGAGGCCAAGGCGGAGGCGCTGCGCGAACACGGCGCGAGCGTGTACGTCGGTGACCACATCGGCGACGTACGCGGCGCCCGCGTCGCCGGCGCCCTCTCCGTGGCCGTGCCGACCGGCCCCTGCGACGCGGACGAACTGCGCGAGGCGGGCGCGGACGTGATCCTGGACGACCTCACCGCGTTCCCGGACTGGCTTCGGACCCACGGCAGGCCCTGACCCGGCCTCGCCCTGCCCGCCGCCCGGAATCCGAATCCGGGTACGGGCGTTACCGCGACCGAGCGGATTCGGCCTGACGCCGCTGCGCCGCGACCGACCGCAGCACCCCGGCCGCGGCGATCAGGAATCCGACGCCCATCAGCATGCTCACGGCGTACGCGACCGTCGGGAACGGCTCCGTGCCGAGGAACAGTGGGGCGACGGTGACCAGCGTGGCGACGGCGCCGATGACGAACACGATGCCGCCGACGCGGACCAGCCCGTCACCCGGGGCGGGCGCGGCGGCCGGAGGAGTAGCAGTCATTCGGCCAGGGTAGTTCCCTTGCGCACAGGAACCGATCGGGGACGTCTTGTCACCAGCCTCTGGGCCATTAGCCTTGGGGGTGGCGGGTCAGGCGACCCGCTGTAGTGCTATCAAGAGCCGTTTTTCGGCGCCCGACATGCGGTGCCCCCAGCGCCCGACGAGTACGAGGACGAGGACAGACGTGCCCACCGGCAAAGTCAAGTGGTTCAACAGCGAGAAGGGCTTCGGCTTTCTCTCACGCGATGACGGCGGCGACGTCTTCGTGCACTCCTCAGTGCTCCCCTCCGGGGTGGATGTTCTCAAGCCGGGCCAGCGCGTGGAGTTCGGCGTGGTGGCGGGACAGCGCGGCGACCAGGCGTTGTCGGTGACCCTGCTCGATCCGACCCCCTCGGTCGCGGCGGCCCAGCGCCGCAAGCCCGACGAGCTGGCGTCGATCGTGCAGGATCTGACGACCCTGCTGGAGAACATCACGCCGATGCTGGAGCGCGGCCGCTACCCCGACAAGGTGCACGGCAAGAAGATCGCCGGCCTGCTGCGTGCGGTGGCCGACCAGCTGGACGTCTAGTCCGCCCCGGCTGGGACGAACGGCCCGGACCCGACGGGACGAACGCGCCGGTCGGACCGGCTGGGACCGACGCCTGGCTCGGGACCGGTTGGGACGAAACGCCGGCTGGACCGGCTGGGACCGACGCCTGGCTCGGGACCGGTTGGGACGAAACGCCGGCTGGACCGGGCTCAGACGAACGACAGCGCATTCCGGCCGAGGGGCGGTACGAGCCCCTCGGCCGCCGCGCGTGTCAGCAGCCCGCGCACGGCCGCGTAGCCGTCGTCGCCGAGGTTGTGGGTGAACTCGTTCACGTACAGCCCGATGTGCTGGTCGGCGACCGCCGGGTCCATCTCCTGAGCGTGCTCCAGCACATACGGCCGCGACGCGTCGGGGTCGTCCCAGGCCATGCGTACGGAGGTGCGCACCGCCTCGGCGAGCCGGCGCAGCATCTCCGGTCCCAGCGCGCGCTTGGCGATGATCGCGCCGAGCGGGATCGCCAGCCCTGTCGTCCGCTCCCAGTGCTCGCCGAGGTCGGCGAGCGAGTGGAGCCCGTACCGCTGGTAGGTGAAACGGGCCTCGTGAATGACGAGCCCCGCGTCGACCTTGCCGTCGCGCACGGCGGGCATGATCTCGTGGAACGGCATCACGACCACCTCGCCGACCCCGCCGGGGACGACATCGGCGGCCCACAGCCGGAACAGCAGATACGCGGTGGAGCGCTCGCTCGGCACCGCGACCGTCCTCCCCGTCAGCTCCACCCCTGGCTCACGGGTGAGCACCAGCGGCCCGCAGCCCCGGCCGAGCGCGCCGCCGCACGGCAGCAGCGCGTACTCGTCGAGAACCCACGGCAACACCGCGTACGACACCTTCAGCACGTCGAACTCTTCCCCTCCCTTCTCCCCCAGACTCCGTCCGGGAGGTGCCCCCAGGGAGGTCCCACCGCGCTCGGCCCATGCGTTCGTGACGTCGATGTCCGCGAACGTCACATCCAGCTCCGGGGCGCCCGGAACGCGGCCGTGCGCCCATGCGTCGAAAACGAAGGTGTCGTTCGGGCAGGGCGAGTAGGCGATCTTCAGGGTCACGGTTGCTCCTGGAGGACGGGGGCGAGCTGCTGGAACGCCTGCCGCAGCGCGCCGAGCGCGTCGCCGATGCGCCAGGCGGCGCGGTCGCGGGGCCCCACGGCGTTGGAGACCGCGCGGATCTCGACCACCGGCACGCCGTGCGCGACGGCGGCCTCGGCGACCCCGAAGCCCTCCATGGCCTCGGCGGCGGCGCGAGGATGACGTGCTGTCAGCTCGTCGGCACGGGCGGCGGTGCCGGTGACCGTGGAAACGGTGAGCACCGGCGCGTGCACCGCGCCGACCGCCTTCGCGATGCGCGCGGAGAGCCCGGCCGGCGGCAGGTGCACGGTGCGGCCGAAGCCGAGCTCGTCGACGGGGAGGAAGCCCTCCGGGGTGCCGGGGCCGAGGTCCACGCCGAGGTCGGCCGCGACGATCGCGTCGGAGACGACGAGGGAGCCGACCGGCGAGCGGGCGGTGAAGCCGCCGCCGATGCCGGCGGACACGACGAGCCCGTACGGCTCCGGGGAGGCCATCAGCGCGGTCGCGGTGGCCGCGGCCGCGGCGGCAGGGCCGACCCCGGCGACGACGACGTCGAGCGACGGCGTACGGGTCAGTGCGTAACCGCCGGGGAGGACGACGGCGTCACCCGTGGCGACGGCTTCGGCCTCCGCCGCCACGGCGGTCACGACAAGGACGCGCACGAGGTGCCCTCCGGGTCAGGAGCCCTTCGTCAGGACGCCTTCTCGAACTGGAAGCGGTAGATGCCGATGACCTTCTTGCCCTTCGTCTCCATGATGTTGACGTCGGCCTTGGTGGTCGGCTCACCGGTCTGCGAGGAGAAGAAGGCGTTGCCCGGAATGGTCCGGTACGACTTCTTGTACGGCTCCTGCTCGACGGGCTGCACGCCGAAGAGCAGCGTCCAGCCGTTCTCGGCGATCTCGGGGTCGACGCCCATGCGGACCTTGTCGTCGACGCCGAACTCGATCTTGGTGGGGGTGCCCTTGGTGAGGCACTTCTGCACCTCGGACTCCTTGAGCGGCTTGCCGTCGTTGTAACAGGTCGCTTCGGTGTGGACCGAGTCCGAGCCGACCGTCACGGTCGCGAGCGGGGTCGGCTTGTCGCCGCAGGCGGCGAGGACGAGAAGCCCGGCGGAGACAGCGCCGAGGGCGGCAGCGGTCCGGCGGCGCTTGCCGGAGAAGAACGCAACGGTCATGGTCCGAAGGCTATCGGGCGTGGCGGGCGCGGCGGCGCGGGGGTGGGGCGCGCGTGTCTCGGGCCCGGCGCGTGTCACTCGCGGGAGCTTCACACCGTGCCTCCCGAACCTCAATCCCCGGCGGGGCTGGGTTGCCCTCGTGTCTACGTGTCGGCGGGGCGGGGCCGATGGCTCGGCGCGCTCGCCGGGCTCCGGCGGGCGTCTTCAGCCCGTCCGGCGTTTGAGGTCACGCCCGCAGGGTGTGCCGGTGCCACCGGGTGGTGGTCGGGTCGTGAGGCGTGGCGTGCCTGCGGGGCCGTGCCCCGGACCCGCGCCTCAGTGGGCGGCGGCGCTGGAGAGGCCCGGCGGGGAGGACGCTTCCGCAGGGTGTGCCGGTGCCACCGGGTGGTGGTCGGGTCGTGAGGCGTGGCGTGCTTGCGGGGCCGTGCCCCGGACCCGCGCCTCAGTGGGCGGCGGGGCTGGAGAGGCCCCCGCGGAGCCGGATGTCTCCTCGCGCGGGAACCGGGCCGCGTGGGCCCGTGTCACGCCACCCGAGGCCTTGGGGCGTCGCCCTGGCGGGAGGAGGAGAGCAGGCCACGGCCCGCCGACAGCGCTCCCACCGCCACGATCGCCGCCGCCACCCACATCCCCAGCGAACCCTTCAGGGGCAGCGAGATACCGATCGCCCCGCCCAGCACCCACGACATCTGCAGCAGCGTCTCCGAGCGCGCGAAGGCCGACGTACGGACCTGTTCCGGCACGTCCCGCTGGATCAGCGCGTCCAGTGACAGCTTCGACAGCGCCTGCGTGAAGCCCGCCGCCGCGCCCAGCACCGCCACCACGCCCGCACCGAAGAAGACCGCCGCCAGGATCGATGCCGTCAGCACCAGGGCCAGCATCGTGGCGATGATCATCTCTGGGCCGCGCGCCTTCAGCCACGCGCCCACCGCCGTACCCAGCGCGTTGCCCACGCCCGCCGCCACGCCGACCATCGCCAGCGACACCGCGGCCGACTGGCCGCCCAGCGGATGCTCGCGCAGCAGGAACGCCAGGAAGAAGATGAGGAACCCGGACAGCGCGCGGTGCGCCGCGTTCGCCTGGAGGCCGTGCAGCACCGAGGGGCCCACCGTCCGCAGGCTCGGCCGCTTCTCGCCGTGCGTCAGCATGTGCGCCTTGCGCTCACCCTTGGCCGAGTCCACCTTGTGCGGCATCGTGAAGGCCCAGTACGTGCCCAGCAGGAACAGAGCGCACGCCCCGTACAGCGGCCACTGCGGCCCGATCCGCTGGAGCCCCACCCCTACGGGCGCGGCGATGCCCGTGGCGAGCAGACCGGCGAGCGTGACCCGCGAGTTCGCCTTCACCAGCGAGAACCCCGGTGGCAGCAGGCGCGGCACCACCGCGCTGCGCACCACGCCGTACGCCTTGGACGACACCAGCACGCCCAGCGCCGCCGGGTACAGCTCCAGGCTGCCCGACGCCACCGCGCCCGACAGCAGCACGGCCAGCAGCGCGCGGGCGAACATCGCGCCCGCCATCGCCGCGCGCCGCCCGTGCGGGATGTGGTCGAGCAGGGGCCCGATGACGGGTGCCAGCAGCGTGAAGGGCGCCATCGTGACGGCGAGGTAGAGCGCGACCCGGCCGCGCGCCTCGTCCGTCGGGACGGAGAAGAACACCGTGGACGCCAGGGCCACGGTGATCATGACATCGCCCGCGCCGTTGACCGCGTGGAGTTCGATCAGTTTTCCGAGGCCCGATTCGCCGGCCCCGTGCGCGTGCGTCGCCTTGCGGATGCCGCGCGCCGTGCCGGTGAAGGGCAGATGCAGGGCACGCCCGATCGTCCGGCCCGCTCGTCGGAGCGGCCCGGACGCCTCGGACGACCTCACGGTTGCCACTTCGTCATAGTGCCCCAAGCGCCCTGCGCACGAACCGTGATCCGCGCCGGTCGGCGGCGTGTTGAACCCCGAACTCGTCCGCGATGCGGACACCGCGACCCTTCGGTTCGTCCCGTGTTGGGACGGGCAGGTGGGCGGGGAGCTGTGAAGGGGGTAGCGTGCGTAGCGCGCCACCGGCGGTTGTTCTCGGCCGCGCGCCTCTTCGGCATCCCGCAGAATGGATGACGTCAGGTGTGCCCGGAAACGGATCGGTCCGGGCGTGGACGTCGATGCGGCCCTCAGGTCCGCTCCGCCCACGGCCCCGTACCTGTCGGCCCGGCAGCGCACCCGTGAGACGGCGTAGGAGAGAAGCGAGACCTGTGAGTGCGACGACGCGAAGCCGTACCCCCGACCGTCTGTGCGCCGAGGCGGTAGACCTCGCCCGGGAGGCGGCCGAGGAGGCCGCGGCCCCGGGAGTGGTCGGCGAGCATGTGTCCCTCGTCTCCGAGGGAGACCGGGTCGTCACCCACTTCTTCGAGTGCCAGGAACCGGGCTACCGGGGCTGGCGGTGGGCCGTCACGGTCGCGCGGGCCTCCCGCGCCAAGGTCGTCACACTCGACGAAACCGTCCTGCTGCCCGGCCCTGACGCCGTCCTCGCTCCCGAATGGGTGCCGTGGAGCGAGCGGCTGCGTCCGGGCGACATGGGCCCCGGCGACCTGCTGCCCACCGAGGCGGACGACCTGCGCCTGGAGCCCGGCTACACCGGCGAGGACGAGCCCCCGCCGAGCTCGGTGCTCGCCGAGCACCCGCCCTCGCACGACCTGGTGGAGCGGGTCGACGCCGAGGACGCCGAGCTCACCGACCGCAGGCCGGCGACCGAGGCGACCGACAAAAGCGGGCGCGGCCAGATCGCGGCGCTCGCCGAGGAACTCGGCATGCGCCGGGCCCGGGTGCTGTCCCGGTACGGGCTGCACACCGCGGCGGACCGCTGGGAGGAGTCCCACGGCCCGAAGACGGCGATGGCGCAGGCGGCCCCGGCGGCCTGCGTGACGTGCGGCTTCCTGGTGCCGATCGCGGGGTCGCTGCGGCAGGCGTTCGGTATCTGCGCGAACGAGTTCTCGCCGGCGGACGGGCACGTGGTGTCGCTGGCGTACGGCTGCGGCGGACACTCGGAGGCGGCCGTGATGCCGAAGCCGCCGGTGCCGACGCCGCCGGTGTTCGACTCGATGGCGGCGGACGAGTTCCCGCTGCGGCCGGCGCGCGACAGTGGATCGGTGTCGCCGGAGACGGACGCGGAGTCGGAGGACCTGGGCCACTCATAGCCTCTCCGGCCGGCGGGTCCGCCCTTACGGGACCATGTCCCGGCGTGGGAGGCGTCCCCAGGTGCGCACTGCGCGCGAGTGCCCGGCGGCCGTGGGCGGTGCCGCCTGGCGTTGCCTGGTCGAGGTCGGGAATCAGGCCTCGTCGGCGTTTGAGGCGCGCGGTGGCCGGGGCGGAGCCCCGCGGCCTGGTCGAGGATTCGGCTTCGGCTGCCGCCCGGTGGCAGGGCATGCCCTGCGGGCATGTCCTCAAACGCCGGACGGGCTGGGTTTCGCGCATCGCGCATCGCGCATCGCGCATCGCGCATCGCGCGGCGGGCGCGGTGCGGGGCGGGCTGGGCAGCCCGGTTGTTGCGCGGCGGACAACGCCGGACAGGCTGGAAATGCACGCCTCCGCAGCAAATGCACGCCCCCGTCGCCGCCTCCCGCGTTGTCGCCCTTCCGTACGCGGTACCTTCGGCCCCAGCAGCAACACACAGGCAGCCGCGGGCAGCGGCACCGGCAGGGCGGAGTCACAGCGTGAGCGTCAGGACGACCGAGTGGGCCGACCCGTTCGGGACGGCGCGGCTGCGGCGCGGTGTGCTCGACGCGTGGGGTGCGAGCCCGGCCCGCTTCCGCGAGGATGCCAACGCCGAAGAGGACCTCGCGCTCGGCGGCTACCGGGACCGGCTCGTCGTCGAGCTGGCGCAGAACGCCGCCGACGCCGCCGCCCGCGCCCAGGTGCCCGGGCGGCTGCGCCTCACGCTGCGGCCGGGCACGGGCGGCGAGCCCGCCGTGCTGGCCGCCGCGAACACCGGTGCGCCGCTCGACGCGACCGGTGTCGAGTCGCTGAGCACCCTGCGCGCCTCCGCCAAGCGCGAGGGCCACGGGACGTCCGTCGGCCGCTTCGGCGTCGGCTTCGCCGCCGTCCTCGCGGTCAGCGACGAGCCCGCCGTCCTCGGACGGCACGGAGGCGTGCGCTGGTCGCTGGCCGAGGCGCGGGAGCTCGCCTGGCAGGCGGCTCAGGCCAGCCCGGGGCTCGGCGACGAGTTGCGCCGCCGGGACGGCCACGTACCGCTGCTGCGGCTGCCGCTGCCCGCGGAGGGCCGCGCGCCCGAGGGGTACGACACGGTCGTGGTGCTGCCGTTGCGGGACGGTGCCGCGGTCGACCTGGTGGAGCGGCTGCTCGCCGGGATCGACGACGCGCTGCTGCTCACCCTCCCGGGCCTCGCCGAGATCGTGATCGAAACAGCCGATGGCGTACGGGAGTTGCGGCGCGGCGAGGACGGTGCGTACGTCCGCGTCGACGACAGCGAGCGCGGTGCGCGGCGCTGGCGCGTGGTCAGCCACGCGGGCGCGATCGAGCCCGCGCTGCTCGCGGACCGGCCCGTGGAGGAGCGGCTGCGTCCGCACTGGGCCGTGACCTGGGCCGTGCCTGTCGATGCGGAGGGTGCGCCCAGCCGCCCCGGCACGGCGCCCGTCGTCCACGCCCCAACCCCCACCGACGAACCCCTCGGTGTGCCCGCGCTGCTGATCGCCTCGTTGCCGCTGGACACCACGCGCCGGCACCCGGCGCCCGGTCCGCTGACCGACTTCCTCGTGGAGCGTGCCGCCGACGCGTACGCCGAACTGCTCGGCGACTGGCAGCCCGTGAGCACCGGCACGATCGACCTGGTGCCCGGCCCGCTCGGCAAGGGCGTGCTGGACGGTGCGCTGCGGGCGGCGATCCTCGCGCGGCTGCCGCGTACGGCGTTCCTTCAGGCCGCCGCGCCGCCGGAGCGGGCGTACGACGACTCCGGCCTGCCCGGCCGTGAGGCGCCCCGCGGCCTGCGGCCCATTGAGGCGGAGGTACTGGAGGGCGCGGGCGCGGAGACGGTGACGGTCCTGGCAGAGGTGCTGCCGAGCCTGTTGCCGGCCGGGCTGGAGCGCCGGGTCGAGCTGCGCACGCTCGGCGTCGCGCGGGTGCCGCTGACCGAGGCGATCGACCGGCTCGCCGGTCTGGAACGCGAACCGGGCTGGTGGCGGCGGCTCTACGACAGCCTCGCGGGCGTCGACCCGGACCGGCTGTCGGGCCTGCCCGTGCCTCTCGCTGGGGGTACCTCCCAGGCCGGAGGCTCTGGGGGAAACCGGACGACCATCGGCCCCCGCCAGACGCTGCTCCCTCTCGCGGAGACCCCACCCCACCTGGCCCGGCTCGGGCTGAAGGTCGTCCACCCCGACGCCGCGCACCCACTGCTGGAGAAACTGGGTGCGCTGCCCGCCACACCGCGCGCCGTGCTGACGACACCGCAGGTGCGGGCGGCCGTTGCGGCGTCGCTCGACGAGGGTGAGGTCTGGGACGAAGAGGCCGAGAGCCTCGACGCCGAGGAACTGGCGGAGACGGTCCTCGCGCTCGTGCGGGACGCGGAGCTGGAGCCCGGTGACGAGCCGTGGCTGGGCGCGCTGGCGCTGACGGACGAGGACGGCGAGCTCGCGCCCGCAGGCGAACTCGTCCTGCCCGGCAGCCCGTTCGCCTCGGTCATGCGCGAGGGCGAACTCGCCCTGTGCGATGCGGAGCTGGCCGAGCGCTGGGGCGAGCAGCCGCTCGCCGCCTGCGGGGTCCTGGCCAACTTCGCCCTGGTCCGCGCCACCGACGTGGTCCTCGACCCGGACGAACTGGAGCCCCGCGAAGGGGACTTCGCCGAGCCCGACGACGCCGGACTGCTGGACGCGGTCGACGTGTGGTGCGAGGACGTGCTCGACCGGCTCCCCGAGACCCCGGTGCCGCCGGTGGCCACGGAGATCGTCGCCGTGCGCGACCTGGACCTCGTGGACGACGACTGCTGGCCCCAGGCCCTGGCCCTGCTCGCGCAGCCGCCGCTGCGGGACGCGCTGACCCAGCCCGTACGCGTCCTGCTGCCGGACGGGACCACGGAGACGGTGCGGCCGTACACGGCGTGGTGGCTGCGCGACCACCCGGTGCTCGACGGCCGCCGCCCTGCCGGCCTGCGCGCGGCGGGTGCGGACCCGCTGCTGGACGGGCTGTACGAGTCGGCCGACACGACGGGGTTCGAGGACACCCAGGTGCTGCACGCCCTCGGCGTACGGACGTCCGTCGCGGCCCTGCTCGACGAGCCGGGCGGCGCGGCCGAGCTCCTGGCCCGCCTCGCCGACCCCGACCGCCGGGTGCGCGCGGACCGGTTGCACGCCCTGTACACGGCCGTGGCCGACCTCGACCCGGAGGACGTCACGCTCCCTGACGAGCTGCGGGGCGTGGTGGACGGCGAGGTCGTGGTCGTGGACGCGGCGGACGCGGTGGTCGCGGACACCCCGGACCTGCTGCCGCTCACCTCCGGCCTTCCCCTGCTGCCGGTCGCGCCCTCGCGCGCGGCGGACCTGGCCGAGCTGTTCCAGGTACGCCGCCTGAGCGAGGCGGTGACGGCGGAGGTCGCGACCGAGGGCGAGGAGCACGAGGTCCCCGAATCCGTACGGACCCTGCTCGGTCCCTCGACGCCGTCCTCGTACGTCGAGCACGAGGAGCTGATCGCGGGCGGCGTCGAACTGGACTGGCGCCGCACCCCGGACGGTGTGCTGCACGCCGCGACGCTGGAGGGCGTCGCGGCGGCACTCGCCTGGGCGGCCGGCCAGTGGCCCCGCCGCTTCGAGGTGGCGGCGCTGCTGGAGGACGCGTCGCGGACGGCGGAGCTGGAGAGGGCGCGCTGGTTCGACGCGTAGCGGCTGCTGGAAGGCATCCCGGACCCGGTCGCCCGCAGCCATCGTGCAGACGCGATCGGCAGCGTGGTGCGCTGATGGACGACCTCGTACGCGCGTGGGAACGCATCGCGACCTGGCTTCGCCCCCCGCGGCTCGGGTCACCGCGGCGGGCACTCCAGGACGAGGCGGGGCGGCCGGGTAGGCGGCGGCACGGTCGACGTCGGCGGGATGCGGCGGCAGCGCGAAAGAGCATCGGGCCATGATCACATCGGGGACCGGCCTGACGAGGTCTTTTCCGGCGGGGTCGGCGGACGGCCCGGCCGGCGGGCCGGTGAGCGCGCGGCGGACGGCCCGGCAGGCCCCCGCAGACCCCCGCCGGGACCACTGCGCCCGGCGGGGGTCGGCCGGTTCGGAGGTGCGACGGCCGAGGGGTGCGGGACCGGGTCAGTGCCCGCCCTTCGGCTCCGTGCAGCCGCCCTCCACGTAGTGGCCGTGTGCCTCGACGGTCACGGGGTCGGTCAGCGAGCCGGTGATGCACGGCCCGGCGTCCGGGATGCTGAAGACGAAAACGGGAGCGCCGCCGGCGGTGAACACCTCCACCCACTCCGACGGGTATCCGAGCCGGTCCAGCGCCGGACGCAGCGCGGCCTCGTCCTGGACGCCCTTCAGTCCGCGCGCGATGCGCCGCGCATGGGCGTCGCCGCGGCAGCGGGCATCGGCGGTGAGCGTGCCCCGCTGCTTGTACGCGTGGTTCTCCGCGTACTTGCGGGCCTCCGGGTCGTCCGGCAGCTCGGGCGGGGACGGCTTCGCCGTCGCGCTCGGCGCCGGATCCGAGCAGATGGTCGCCACGTCGGGGAACTTCCGGTCGTGCTCTGCCTTCGCGGCCCTGGCCTGCGCCTGGTAGTCGACGCTCGGCGTCGGCGAGGCACCCGCGGCACCGGCGGTCTCCCTGCCGCATCCGGCGGCGAGGGGCACGGCGAGCAGGATGACGACTCCGGTGACGGCGGAGCGGGCGAGACGGTTCACGAGGGAACTCCGGGAGCGGGCTCGGCGGTTGGGCGGATCGGGCCACACGCACCCGATCATGCCGTGCGGGCACGGGGCCGTCCTGAGTACGCGTACTCAGAACGGCGGCCCTCTCATGAGGCGTGGGCCGATCCGCTGCCTTCCCCGCGCAGGAGTGCCCGCTCGGCCTCTACGGCCGCGTGGTCGACCGGCCCGTGCTCCGTCTCGGCGGTCTCGACCAGCTCGCACAGCCGGTCCCGCTCCGGCTGCCGAAGGAGCTCGAACTCGACCTCCTTCGGCAACGCCACCGTCAGGTCGAGCTCGACGAGTTGGCCAGGGAAGCCGAGCTGCGCCACACCGAGGAGCGTGCTCGCGGTGGTGAAGGCGTGGCCCAGGGCAGAGGCGTTGAGGCGGCTCCACGCGGAGGCCAGGACGGTCCTGTCGTCGCTCACCACGTAGATCGTGGAGCGGACCACCTGGCCCGGCACGGCACGCACGGCGTCCAGCGCGGTCAGCGAGTTGGCCACCACCTGGTCGATCTGCCGGTCGAGGTCGCCATCGCCGACGAGCGCTCCGGAGACGTCCAGCGGGCACTGCCCGGCGAGATACGCGGTACGGCCCGCTTCGACGACGGTGATGTGGTGGTAGCCCGGGGTGGGGTGCAGGCCGTCCGGGTTGATACGGCGGATCGCAGCAGTCATGCCGCCGATCGTTGCGTCAGGCCGAAACCGGCGCAACGGATTACCCCTCGTGGCCAGGTGAGTCCGATCCGGTCGCAGCGCACCGCGTAGGCGGCCGGGCCGCCGCGTGCGACCGCAGCGTGGATCGCCTCACGGCGGGCGTGGAGCTTGTCGACCATGTGCCACCTCCTTGTGGGTGTTGTGTCGAGCGGTGCACAACCAGCCTCCCGCGCGGGAAGTCCTCGCACGCACCGCGCTCAGCACGCCGCCGCCAGGTCGTCGCCCGGTGGGCAGTCGCGGCAGCGGCCCGGGTGCGGGGCGCGGAAGGCGCGTTCGCAGCCGTCGCAGGTCTGCCAGGGGAGGACAGCTCGAGCGGGGGTGGGGGACAGTACCGGGAGCGGAGCACGGATCGGATCATGTCCAGCGACATGAGCGGGGGCAGGGCTGCCGCCCGCAGCCGATCGTAGGTCAGCCGGTGGTTCCTGACCTCTGCCGGATCCTCGAAGAACCGGCCGTGGTGTGCCCCCTCCACATAGGAGGCCTCGGTGTCGTCGGGCAGGGTCAGCACGGTCAGCGAACCGCCCATGGCGTCGTGCTCGCCCTGGTCGAACGGCAGCACCTGCACGCGCCGTTCGCCGGCGGCCTCCAGTAGGTGAGTCAACTGCCTGCGCATCACCGGGAGTCCGCCGATCGGCCGTCGCAGCACCGCCTCGTCCAGTACGACCCACAGCTCGGGCCGGTCCGGAGAGGCGAGGCGGGTCTGGCGGCCGAGGCGGGCGGCCACCCGTTCCTCCAGCTGCTCCTCACTGGTGAGCGACAGGCCGACGCTCAGCACCGCCCGTGCGTACTCCTCGCTCTGGAGCAGCCCGGGCACCACATGGCTGCTCGTGGACGTGCTGGCCGACCGGTGGGGTGCCGTGCCGCGAGTGCCGGTCGGCAAGACGGTGTGGGCGGAGGTCACGTCCGCAGGTGCTGGTTGAGGAGGTGGAGGCGCGGTGCCGGGCGGCGCACGGTCACGCCGGTACGCGCCGCCCCACGACCCGCCAGGCCGTCTCCAGCAGCACCGCGCCCACCGCCGCCACCACGACCGCTGTCCACGGCATCGTCACGCCGACCAGCTTCAGCGCGAAGAAATCCTGGAGCCACGGGACGATCAGCACCAGCAGGAAGCCCGCGCCCATCGTCGCCACCAGGCCGATCCGCCACCAGGTGTAGGGGCGGGCGATGATCGCGAGCACCCACATCGCGACAAGGAACAGCGTCAGCGTCGCCGCGCTCGTCTCCGCGTCCAGCGCGGCCGGGCCGCTGTAGTGCGAGCGAGCCAGCAGGTACGTGCAGAACGTCGCCGTCGCCGCGATCAGGCCCGCCGGGATCGCGTACCGCATCACCCTGCGGACGAAGTGGGGCTGTGCGCGCTCCTTGTTGGGTGCGAGGGCCAGGAAGAACGCCGGGACGCCGATGGTGAGGGTGGACAGCAGGGTCAGATGGCGGGGCAGGAAGGGGTACTCGACCTGTGAGCAGACCACCAGGATCGCGAGCAGCACCGAGTACACCGTCTTCGTCAGGAACAGGGTCGCCACGCGCGTGATGTTGCCGATCACCCGGCGGCCCTCCGCCACCACTGACGGCAGCGTCGCGAAGCTGTTGTTCAGCAGGACGATCTGGGCCACCGCCTTGGTGGCCTCCGAGCCCGAGCCCATGCTCACGCCGATGTCCGCGTCCTTGAGGGCGAGGACGTCGTTGACGCCGTCGCCCGTCATCGCGACCGTGTGGCCGCGGGTCTGGAGCGCGCCCACCATGTCCCGCTTCTGCTGCGGGCTGACCCGGCCGAAGACGGCGTTCGCGTCGATCTCCACGCCCATGGCGGACTTCTCGGCGGGCAGCCGGCGGGCGTCGACCGTACGGTCGGCGCCCGGCATGGCCAGTTTGCCCGCGACCGCGCCGACCGCGACCGCGTTGTCCCCGGAGATGACCTTCGCGGCGACGTTCTGGTCCGCGAAGTAGCGCAGGGTGTCGGCCGCGTCCGGGCGCAGCCGCTGTTCGAGGACGACGAGGGCCGCCGGCTTGGCGCCCTCGGCCGGTGACGACGCGCCCAGGTCCTCGGCCGCCTCGGCGAGCAGCAGCACCCGCAGGCCCTGCCGGTCGAGGGCGGCGATCTCGGCGAGGGCCGGGTCGCCGTCCGGCAGCAGGACGTCGGGCGCGCCCAGCAGCCAGGTGGACGTCTGCCCGTTGCCCTCGCTGAAGCTCGCCCCGCTGTACTTGCGCGCCGACGAGAACGGCAGCGACTGCGTGCAGCGCCACTCCTCGCTGTCCGGGTACGCCTCGATGATCGCCCGCATCGAGGCGTTCGGCCGGGGGTCGGACTCGCCGAGCGCGCCGAGCACCTGCCGTGCGTGCGCCTGGTCCGTCCCGCCCAGCGGCCGCAGCTCCGTGACATCCATCCCGCCCTCGGTGAGCGTGCCCGTCTTGTCCAGGCAGACGACGTCGACGCGGGCCAGGCCCTCGATCGCGGGGAGCTCCTGCACGAGGCACTGCTTGCGGCCGAGGCGGATCACACCGATCGCGAACGCGACGGACGTCAGCAGGACGAGCCCTTCGGGGATCATCGGCACGATGCCGCCGACCGTGCGGGCGATCGAGTCCTTGAGGTTGGTGTCCTTGGCGACGAGCTGGCTGATGATCAGGCCGATCGCGGTCGGGACCATCATCCACGTCACGTACTTGAGGATCGTGGAGATGCCGGAACGCAGCTCGGAGTGGACGAGCGTGAAACGCGAGGCCTCCTCCGCGAGCTGTGCGGCGTACGCCTCGCGTCCCACCTTCGTCGCCGTGAAGGCCCCGCCGCCGGCGACGACGAAGCTGCCCGACCTCACCTGGTCGCCGGGCTGCTTGAGCACCGGGTCGGCCTCGCCGGTCAGCAGCGACTCGTCGATCTCCAGGTTGTCGGCCTCCGCGATCTCGCCGTCGACGACGACCTTGTCGCCGGGCCCGAGTTCGACGAGGTCGTCGAGGACGATCTCGGACGTGGAGACCGCGGCGGCCACCCCGTCGCGCCGTACGCGCGGCTTCGCCTCACCGATGACGGCGAGGGCGTCGAGGGTCTTCTTGGCGCGCAGCTCCTGGACGATGCCGATCCCGGTGTTCGCGAGGATCACGAAGCCGAAGAGGCTGTCCTGGATCGGGGCGACGAAGAGCATGATCACCCACAGGACGCCGATGATCGCGTTGAAGCGGGTGAAGACGTTGGCCCGGACGATGTCGACGGCCGAGCGCGAGCTGCGCACCGGCACGTCGTTCACCTCGCCGCGGGCCACCCGTTCGGCGACCTGCCCCGCGGTCAGCCCGGTCGCGGGCGTCCGGGGGCGAGGTGGCTGCCGCGGGTGTACGGGGTCGAGTTCGGCACCCGCGTCGATGACGGGTCCGCGGGGCTCCTCGCCGTTCATGTCGATCTTCGCCCGCTGCGTCATGGTTCCGACGGTACGGCGGGCGAGCCCGGTTCACCCCCGGGCGGGCGGAAGATCGGACCGGGAGGAGGCGAATGGTCCTGTGGGACTACCGGGTTCCCCGGCGAGGGCGCCGAGTTCGGTCGGGGTACGGAGGGGACGCGGCCGGCTCCGCGGGGTGCGGGCCGGAGGCGGCTGCGGGTCCCGGTTCGGGCACGGGGTGCGGTGCGCTGTGGGCTTGCCCGGATCGCTACGGACGGGCCTGGCTCCGCCGGGATGCGGTCGGGGACCGGGCGGTGCGCGCTCGGGCGCGCGGGTGCTGTGGGGTGCGGGTGCGGGCCGGAGGCGGGTACGGGTCCCGATTCGGGCACGGGGCGCGCGGGTGCGGCGCGCTGCGGGCTTGCGGCCGCGCCGGACGGGCCGGCTCCGCCGGGTTCGCGCGGCCCGTGGCGGCGGGTGTCCCGCCTCAGGCCCGCGGATCGGTGTCCGGTGTCTCGGCCGCTTCAGCGGCCTCCCGCGCCCGCTTGAGGGCCGCGTCCCGGCTGCGTACGTACCAGATGCCGATCAGCCCGAGGCCGCCGCCGGCCAGGCAGGTCCACACCCACCAGGTCAGGTCGTGGTCGTCGAACCAGCCGTAGAAAGGGACCTGGACGAGGAACATGACGAACCACAGGATCGTGCCGCCGCTGATGGTGGCGACGATCGGCCCCTCAAGGGGCTCGGGTGCCTCGTGCCTGGGGGTCCATTTCGCCATGCGCACAGTGTAGAACCGGGCCCCAGGGCCGCTGTGGGGGCGTCGGGAGGCCGGGCGGGAACAGGATCTACGCGCGAAGATACCGATCTTCAACTTTATACATTCATACTGAACGAGTTTGCCGTCCGACCGGTTTCGTTCGTATGAACCTCCGTACGAGCCCCAGGAAACCGGGTGAGAGAGGTCCCGCATGTCCCCCACGGCCACCGCCCGGGTCGATTCTCCCGGCCTGCCGCCCGCCCCCCAGCAGCCCGCAGGCGGCCTGGACCGCTTCTTCAAGATCTCGGAGCGCGGCTCCACGGTCGCTCGCGAGGTCCGGGGCGGATTCGCCACCTTCTTCGCGATGGCCTACATCCTCGTGCTGAACCCGATCATCCTCGGCAGCGCCAAGGACATGTACGGGCACCAGCTCGACGGCGGTCAGCTGGTCACGGCCACCGTCGTCACGGCGGCGTTCGCCACGCTCCTCATGGGCGTCATCGGCAACGTCCCGATCGCGCTGGCCGCGGGCCTCGGCGTGAACACCGTCGTCGCCCTCCAGCTCGCGCCCCAGATGACCTGGGCGGACGCGATGGGCATGGTGGTGCTCGCCGGCTTCGTGGTGATGCTGCTGGTGGCCACCGGTCTGCGCGAGCGCGTGATGAACGCTGTGCCGCTCGGGCTCCGCAAGGCGATCGCCATCGGCATCGGCCTGTTCATCATGCTCATCGGCCTGGTCGACTCCGGCTTCGTCACCCGCATCCCGGACGCCGCCCACACCACCGTGCCGCTGCAACTGGGCACCGGCGGCCACCTGCTCGGCTGGCCGGTGGTGGTCTTCGCCCTCGGCACCCTCCTCACGCTCGCGCTGATCATCCGCAAGGTGCCGGGCGCGATCCTCATTTCGATCGTCGTGATGACGGTCCTCGCGTTGATCATCAATGCCGTGGCGGACGTCGCCTCATGGGGTCTGACCACTCCCGAGTGGCCCGGCAATCCGGTCTCGACGCCCGACTTCGGCCTGATCGGCGAGGTCAGCCTGTTCGGCGGCTTCGAGAAGGTCGGCCTGCTGACCGGTGTCCTGTTCGTCTTCACCGTGCTGCTGTCGTGCTTCTTCGACGCGATGGGCACGATTCTCGCCGTCGGCGACGAGGCCGGGCTCATGGACAAGGACGGCAACTACCCCGGCATCAACAAGGTGCTGGTCGTCGATGGTCTCGCCGTCGCCGCGGGCGGGGCCACGTCCTGCTCCGCCAACACCTGCTTCGTGGAGTCGACGGCCGGTGTCGGCGAGGGCGCCCGCACGGGTCTCGCGTCCGTCGTGTCCGGTCTGCTGTTCTCGCTGGCGCTGTTCCTCACGCCGCTCGCGACGATGGTCCCCTCCCAGGCGGCGACGCCCGCGCTGGTGGCGGTCGGCTTCCTGATCCTGGCCGGTTCGGTCAAGGACATCGACTGGAGCGACTTCACGATCGCCGCGCCCGCGTTCCTGGCGATGGTGATGATGCCGTTCACCTACTCGATCACGCACGGCATCGGCATCGGCTTCATCGCGTTCAGCGCGCTGCGGCTGGCGACGGGGCGCGGACGCGAGGTGCCCGTCGCGATGTACGCCGTGTCGGCCGTCTTCGTCTTCTTCTACGCGATGCCGGCGCTGGGTCTGACCTGATTCAGGGGCGTCAGGCGTCCCGTAGAACTCCTCCGTCTCGTCGACGGCCGCCTTGAAACGTTCGTCGAAGTCGTCGCGCATGAGCGTCCGGACCACATAGTCCTGGACGCTCATCTGCCTTTTCGCGGCGTGCTGCCGAAGCCGGTCGAGCAGCTCACCGTCCATCCGAAGGCTGAGCACTGTCGATCCCATGCGAGCCAGGGTCGCCGGAGCGCCGCCGCCCGTGTGTCGCATTCGGGCGTTCTCTCACTCGTACGGGTGATGCGCATGGCTGATGCATGGATCGAACCCTTGACTCTTTGCCGTGGTTCCACCTGAGCACTGGTCTTTAGCGAGGGTAATGAGTTACGCTAACGAACATGTCTGAGCTGTCCCACGGCAGTGACGTAGACGTCGCCGCCGTGAACTCCCTGCGCTCCGCCGTCATGCGGCTGGGCCGACGCCTGAAACACCAGCGCGTCGACGAATCGCTGAGCCCGACCGAGATGTCGGTGCTCGGCACCCTGGCCCGCTGCGGCTCGGCCACCCCCGGTGAGCTGGCCCGCAAGGAATACGTCCAGCCGCCGTCGATGACCCGCATCGTCGCTCTGCTGGAGGCCAAGGGGCTGGTCCGGCTGGAGCCGCACCCCGAGGACCGCCGACAGAAGGTGGTCAGCCCAACCGAGCAGGCCGAGGTCATGCTCGAAGAGAGCCGCCGTAAGCGGAACGCCTGGCTGGCCTCCCTCACCGAGGGCCTCGACGAGGACGAGTGGGCCAAGCTCCGCGCCGCCGCCCCCGTCCTGGAGAAGCTCGCACACCTGCAATGACCGCCGACGCCGAGGAGGCGAACCCCTTTGAGTACGGGATCCGGAGCAGACTCCGCCCCCGCACCGACCGCCTACGACACCACGCCTGACCGCAAGCAGACCATGTTCAGCTCGCTGAAGATCCGTAACTACCGGCTCTTCGCGACCGGACAGGTGGTCTCCAACACCGGCACCTGGATGCAGCGCATCGCCCAGGACTGGCTGGTGCTGACCCTCACCGGATCCGCCTCAGCCGTCGGCATCACCATCGCGCTGCAGTTCCTCCCCATGCTCCTGCTCGGCCTGTACGGCGGCGTGATCGCGGACCGGATGCCCAAGCGGCGGCTGCTCCTCGTCACACAGGCCGCCATGGGCCTCACCGGCCTGGCGCTCGCCGCACTCACGCTCAGCGGCCACGTCCAGGTCTGGCACGTCTACCTCACGGCGTTCCTCCTCGGCCTCGTCACCGTCGTCGACAACCCGGCACGGCAGTCCTTCGTCGCCGAGATGGTCGGCCCCGACCAGCTGCGCAACGCCGTCTCACTGAACTCCGCGAACTTCCAGTCCGCGCGGCTGGTGGGTCCCGCCGTCGCCGGTGTGCTGATCACGGCCGTCGGCAGCGGCTACGCCTTCCTGCTCAACGGCCTGTCCTTCCTCGCGCCCGTCGCGGGCCTGCTGATGATGCGGACCTCCGAGCTCCACAAGGTGGAACGCGCCCCGCGCGGAAAGGGCCAGCTGCGGGAAGGCCTGCGCTACGTCGCGGGCCGCCCCGAGCTGATCTGGCCGATCGTGCTCGTCGGCTTCATCGGCACGTTCGGCTTCAACTTCCCGATCTGGCTCTCGGCCTTCGTCGACGACGTCTACCACTCGGGCGCCGGTACGTACGGCCTGCTCAACACCCTGATGGCAGCCGGCTCCCTCGCGGGCGCCCTGCTCGCCGCGCGCCGCGGCACGTCCCGCCTGCGGATCCTGGTGGGCGCGGCCGTGCTGTTCGGCCTGCTGGAGGTCGTGACGGCCTTCGCCCCGGAGTTCTGGATCTTCGCGGCGCTGATGGTCCCGATCGGCATGTGCGGCCTCACGGTCAACGTCACGGCGAACTCCAGCGTCCAGATGGCGACGGATCCACTGATGCGGGGCCGGGTGATGAGCCTGTTCATGATGGTCTTCACCGGCGGCACCCCGCTGGGCGCACCGCTGGTGGGCTGGATCACCGACACGTACGGCCCGCGCATCGGCTTCGCGGCGGGCGGCGCGGTGGCGACGCTCGCGGCGGTGGCCGTGGGCGTGATGCTGGCGCGGGTCGGCGGCCTGCGGCTGTCCGTGGGCTGGCACCGGGGGCACCCGTCGGTGCGGTTCGTGGAACGGGAGCGGTTGACGACTGCGGCGTAGGCGGCCCGGGGGAGCCGCGGGTACGGGGGCGTTTTCCCCGACCCCGCCCTCCCCCTATGGCCTGGCGGCCGTGGGCGGTACCCCCTCCCGTAACCGGGGGCGCTGCCTTCCCGGCCCCCTTTCGGGGCTTCGCCCCGTGCCCCGTACCGCGCTTCGCGCGGCGTCCTCGATCGCCGGACGGGCTGATTTCGCTCCGCGAAATCCAGACCCGCCGGGGCCTCCCGCGGCCGTCAGGCCGTAGCGGGAGATTGAGGCGTGGGGGCGCGGGGGCGTGGGGGCAGAGCCCTGAAACAAGCCCCGCCGGCGTTTGAGGCGCGCGGGCGGAGCCCCAACGGGCGCGCCGCGCACAAGAAGCCTCGCCGGCGATTGAGGCGTGGGGGCTCCGGGGCGGAGCCCACGACAGGGGAACGCGGCACACTGGCCGCATGAGACTCTTCGCCGCCGTCCTCCCGCCCGACCCCGCCGTCGCCGAACTCGGCCTTGCCGTCGACCGGTTGAGGGGCATGCCCGGGGCCGAGCGGCTGCGGTGGACCGGACGGGACGGGTGGCACTTCACGCTCGCCTTCATGGGGGAGGTCGACGAGCACCTCGTGCCCGAGCTGCGGGTGCGCCTCGCGCGCGCCGCGCACCGGACAGAGCAGTTCACCCTGCGGTTGCACCAGGGCGGGCGGTTCGGGCGCAGGGCCCTTTGGGCCGGGGCCGCCGGTGGGCTGGACGGCATGCGGCTGCTCGCCGAGCGCGCCGACGCGGCCGCCCGCCGCTCCGGGATCGACATGGACGAGCACCGCGGCTACCACGCGCACCTGACGATCGCCCGCGCCCGCGAGGACGCGGACCTGCGTCCGTACGTCGAGGCGCTCGACGACTTCGAGGGCACCCCCTGGCCCGTGGCGGAACTCGCACTGGTCCGCAGCAACCTCCCGGGCGGCTCGGTCCCCGGTGCGCAGCCCCGCTACGAGGTGGTCGAATCCTGGCCACTGAAGCCCGCAGGTTAACCTCGACGGGTGAATCCCAAGACCCGCAACCAGATCATGGCCGCCGCTCTGGTGCTGATGTTCGTGATCATCGCCGTGGCAGCCGTGGCAGGCCAGTAGCCCGCCCCGGCCGCCGTCAGTGCTGCGACCACGTCACCACGCGAACGCCTCCGGCGACGGCCCCGGGCCCGGGAAGATCTCCTCCAGGGACGTGAGCACGTCCTTGGACAGCTCCAGCTCCAGCGCCCGCAGCGCGGACTGAAGCTGCCCGGCCGTGCGGGGGCCGACGATCGGACCGGTCACGCCTGGCCGGGTCAGCAGCCACGCCAGTGCCGCCTCGCCCGGCTCCAGGCCATGCTTGTCGAGCAGGTCCTCGTACGCCTGCACCTTTTCCCGTACGGCCGTGTTCGCGAGCGCGTCCGCCGAGCGGCCGGTGGTGCGCCGGGAACCCTCGGTCTCCTTCTTGATCACGCCGCCGAGCAGCCCGCCGTGCAGCGGCGACCATGGGATGATCCCGAGGCCGTACTCCTGCGCGGCGGGGATGACCTCCATCTCGGCGCGGCGCTCCGCCAGGTTGTACAGGCACTGCTCGCTGACCAGTCCGTAGGAGCCGAGCCTGCGCGCGGTCTCGTTGGTCTGGGCGATCTTCCAGCCGGGGAAGTTGGACGAGCCGGCGTAGAGGATCTTGCCCTGCTGGATCAGGACGTCGATCGCCTGCCAGATCTCCTCGACCGGGGTGCGCCGGTCAATGTGGTGGAACTGGTAGAGATCGATGTGGTCGGTCTGCAGCCGCTTCAGCGAAGCGTCCACGGCGCGGCGGATGTTGAGGGCGGAGAGCCGGTCGTGGTTGGGCCACGGGTCGCCGTCCCCGGCCATGTTCCCGTAGACCTTGGTCGCGAGGACGACCTTGTCGCGACGGTCGCCGCCCTTGGCGAACCAGTTGCCGATGATCTCCTCGGTGCGGCCCTTGTTCTCGCCCCAGCCGTAGACATTGGCGGTGTCGAAGAAATTCAGACCCGCATCGAGGGCGGCGTCCATGATGGTGTGGCTGGTGGGCTCGTCTGTCTGGGGCCCGAAGTTCATCGTCCCCAGGACGAGTCGACTGACCTTTAGTCCGGTGCGTCCGAGCTGCGTGTACTTCATGACGCCCTAGCCAACGCCTTCGAGCGCGCTCCAGGCAAGCCCGCCGAGCCCCACGGTCATCCGTGCCGACGGCCGGTGTCCGCGTCCGCGCAGTGGAGTTCGTCCCGCCTGCCGTCATCGGTCCGCGACCGGAACAGCACCCGGTCCGTGTCCAGCGGGACCGGGCCGTTGCCCAGGAGGTTCGTGGGTGCCACCCACCGGACCTCGCCGTCGCGGACTCCCGCGACACCTCCGTACCCGCCGACGAACACGTGGTGCGGTCCGGCGGCCAGCACGGACGGCTCCCGCAGTGTGCGGCCGTCCGGGGCGGTGACGCCGACAGGCCGCAGGAGGCGGCGGCCGCCGGCCGTCTCGGCCTGGTACAGCCGCCTGCGCCAGGTGACGGCGTACAGCCGGTCGCCCACGCACACCGCCGGCTCGCAGAGCGAGGTGAAGCGCCACCAGCCCAGGTACGGCATCGCGAGGGGTTCGGCCTCCGTCCGGCCCGCGTACGCGTACAGCCGGGCCCGGCGCCTCAAGGGCGCGGAGAACAGGGCACGCTCACCGTCGACGAGCGCGGGATCGTAGGAGAAGCGGTGCACGGTCCGCTTCGGGAAGCGGGTGCGGGAGATCTCCTCGCCCGTGCCCGTGGCGCGTACGGAGAGGACCGCGGAGGAGCTCCAGCTGTGGAAGACGACGGAGTCGCTCGGGGTGTCCGGCCGGATCAGGGCGCCGTAGCCGGCGGATTCCCGGGTCCACAGCTCCTCGCCGGTGCGGGCGTCGAGGGCGCGCAGGTCGCCGACGTCCAGGATCACCCGGGGCCCGCACACCAGCAGGTCCCAGATCGTGCCGAACTCGTCTTCCCACTGGGTCTCGCCGCTGCGCGCGTCGACGCCGGCGATCTTCCACCGGTCTTCTCCGGCCTCGCCCCAGAACACCACGGTCGCACCCGCGGCCGCGTGCCTGACCAGCGGGCTCTTGCGACGCTCCCACAGGACCTCTCCGCTCGCGGGGTCCAGGGCCGTGAACGCACAGCGCTCGATGTCGCGCCGGACCGGGACGACGACGGCGCCGTCCGCGCGTGCCAGGGCGTGGGAGTCCGGATCGGCGAGGGCGCGGCTGCACCACGAGAGGTCGCCGCCGTTCGCGTCGACGGCGACGATGCGGTTGTCCGTCAGCGGGACGTGGACCGTGCCGCCCGCGACGACCGGCCCGAGCATCGTCCCGGCCGGGGCCCGCAGGGTCCACAGGCCGCTGGCCTCCCGGGACGTGACGGGCAACCGCGGTATGTCATCGGCCACGTGGACTCCATCGGACGCGGGGCGGCGGAGACGTGCGTGGGGGACGCGGGGGCTCTCTGCGGATGGTAGCGCCGGGCCGGGGTGGAGCCCAGCCTCCGTTATTCGCGGGGGAATTCGGAGGTGGTGAGGGTGAGGCCGACGGGGGTGTGGGTGAGGTCGACGTCGGTGCCGAAGGCGACGGTGGTCTCGGTGGTGTAGTCGCCGTCCTTGGGGTCGGTGTAGAGGTGAACCTTGCCCTGGTACGGGTCGGCGATCAGGAGGACGGGGACTTGGGCGACGGCGTACGCGGCCTTCTTGGGCCCGTAGTCGTTGTGGCCGGTGCCTTTGGAGATCACCTCGGCGACGAACTCGACATCTTGGTAGCGCAAGCGGCCCTCGGGGGTCTTGCTCGCGCCTTCCGCCATGACGGTCACGTCGCTGGCGAATCCGTTGAGATGCCCCGGATAGTCGACGCGCACGTCGGAATTCACGCGCTTGCGCGGGTACTTGGCCCGCAGCTGCTCAACGATATCCAAAATGATCTGCCAGTGGTTGTCCCGCTGCGGCGACATGAAGACGGCCCCCTCGACGATCTCGACCTTGAATCCTTCGGGGGCGGATTCGAGCCACCTGAACATCTCGTCCAAGGTTCGCTCGTCGTTGTCTTCGGCCATGTCGATCCTGTCGGTCTCTATGACATCTGCGACGGTCATCGTGGCGTTCCTCCCCGGCTGCCGTCCGAACACATGCAGCCGCGCGGTACAACGATACGCACGGTGACTGGGTTACGTCCTCGATCGCGTCACACGCCACCCATCCACCCCGCCGCGTCCAGGCGGAAGCTCTCCGGGCCGGTCACCGTCCGCAGGGCGTCCTCCAGATCACGCAGGCGGTCTGTCCCCATCGACGCCGCCCATTCCGCCCGCAGTTCGTCGAAGATCACGGCCGAGCGGGCGAGGGCGTCCTGGCCGTGCGGGGTGAGGCGGATCAGTTTGCGGCGGGCGTCGGCGGGGTCGTCGGCGCGTTCCGCGTAGCCGAGGGCGACGAGTCGGTCGACGGTCTTGCCGGCCGCCTGCTTGGTCACGCCGAGCCGCCGTCCGACGTCGCTCGCGCTCGCGCCGGACAGGCCGATCGCCTGCATGGCGAAGCCGTAGGCGGGCCGTACGTCGGGGTGGCCCTGCTCGGCGAGCTCAGCGTGGAGCCCGTCGATCAGCGAGCGGAATCCGGCGAACAGGAGCAGCGGCAGCTCGTAACCGGGCGCGTCGGAAACCGCCTTGCGCGCTTCGACAACCTGGTTTACGTTTTCGGCATCAGGATCGTCAACCATGTTGTCCATTGTAGGAGCCGGTCATGTTCACCGAGCACACCCTCGACACCGCCCCGCCCGCCTCGCGCCCCGCCATGGAGGCCGCCGCCCAGCGGCTCGGCCACCTGCCGCCCGCCGTCGCCAAGCTGGCCACCTCGCCCCACCTGCTCGACGGCTTCCTGACGCTCAGCGCCGCCTTCGAGCAGACCACTCTCGATCCGCTCGCCCGCGAGACCGTCGTCATGACCGTCGCCGTACGCAACGACTGCCGTGTCTGCATCGCGATGCACACCGGCAAGCTGCGGACGCTCGGCGCGGACCCCGTACTGATCGCGGCGCTGCGGGAGGAGCGGGCGCTCCCCGACGAACGACTGGAGGGAGTACGGCAGTTCACACAGGAGGTGCTTCGCACGGCGGGCGCGGTCGACGACGCCGGGCTGCGGGCCTTCCTCGCGCACGGGTTCACGCCGCAGAACGCCCTGGAGGTCGTGATGGGCATCGGCACGTACACGATGTCGACGCTCGCCAACCGGCTGGTCGGTGCGTAGGCCGTCGCCATGTCAGGCGCCGCGGCGACCGGGGTCGGGTTTCGGCCGTTGTCGGCGGGGCCGGGTGGGTGCTCCTTCCTTTCTGCGGGTCCGCGTGCCGCAATGACCTCCGCCAGCCCGTGACCCCCACACGAAGGCAGGATCCCCCCATGAGACACAGCACCCTGCTCCTCGCCGCGGCCCTCGCCGCAGGCACACTCGCCATGGCACCCGCGGCCCAGGCAGCACCCCAGGTGACGCCGGAGACGGCAACGTTGTCGTTCGACTGCGGTTCGTACGGCTCCGGCACGGCGACGCTCAAGGCCACGCAGGACGGCACGGCCGCGACGATCGAACTCTCGACGGAGGCCATCAAGGCTCCGGTTCCCATCGCGGCCGGCGCGGTCGCGTCCACCCTGACCCTCACCAGGAACGGCTCCGGGACGACGACGTTCACCGGCAACTCCAACCCGGCGATCCCGGCCGGCGGCGCGGTCTCGACCGGCCCGCTGGACGGTACGGTCGCGTCGGGCGACAGCCTGGAGGCGAAGTCCCTGACGGTCGTCGTCTTCGGCGTCACGGCTGAGTGCACGGCGACGTCCCCCCAGGACCCGGGGCCGTTCGTCTTCTGACGGCCGGCGGACCTACGCCGCCGGGGCCGGCCACCTCGCGGGAGGGGCCGGCCCCGTGTACGAGCCGACCGGCAACCGCCCCCGGAAACGGGGCCGTTCGTGACAGGCATGCGGGGACGCCTGGCCGGCGGGGGTTCGGGCGCTCACCCGGTGCGCCGGGGGATGGTCGTGTGTCGGGGCGCCCGCGTTCGACGGGCGCCAGTGGCCGTTGGACTGGCGGTCGCCGCCCACATGCGAAGTTCCGTCTCGCCGACGAGGCGCATCGCGGCCGTTGCCGCACGGACATGGCATCCGCCGCCCGCCCAGTCCGGGGCCACGTCCCCTGGCGGACATGGGTCGCACAGGCGGCGGCCGATACGCAGGTGGGCCCGCGGGAATGCCGGGACCCCGCTCTGCTGTTGCCGCGGGCATGACCTTCTCCGTGGATGTGACCGTGCGCGGCTACGAGCTCGACACGCAGGGGCACCTGAACCAGGCCGTCTATCTGCAGTACGCCGAGCACGCGCGGTGGGAGCTGTTGCGGGCCGCAGGGCTGTCGCAGGAGAAGCTGCTTGCGAGCGGCGTCGGGCCGGTCGCGCTCGAGGTGACCGTGAAGTTCGCGCGTGAGCTGCGCGGCGGCGACCGGGTGCGGGTGACCTGTCGGTTCGTGTACGGGGAGGGGAAGACCTTCCAGGTCGTCCAGCAGATCCTCAAGGACGACGGCACGCTCGCTGCCGAGATCTCCGGCGTGGCGGGCATGCTGGATCTGTCGACCCGGCGGCTCGTCGCCGACCCGCGGGCGCATCTGGCCGCGCTGGCCGACAATCCGGACCTGCTCAGCGGCTGACCGTAGTCCTTTGGGCCGCGGCCCGGTACGCCCTGCCCAGTCCCCATGCCTGGTGCATCGCGTCGGCGAACGCGGCCGCCAGTTTGTGTTCGCCCGTCGGGCCCGGGTGGGTGCCGTCGTAGGTGTCCTGGTGGATGTCGTACGAGGGCGGCCGCGAGGCCAGCAGGATCGGGGAGGTGGGGGTGTCGAGGTCCGCGACCGCCTTCGCGAGGAGCACGTTGAAGCGGTCGCACTCGGCGGCGAACGGGGCGTCGGACGCGGCACGGATGTTGGGGATGACCGGGAGCAGGACCATGCGGACATGCGGGTCGGCCTCGCGGGCGCGGGCGACGAACTCCCGGGCGTTGGCGGCCGTCTGGTCACTGTCCGTGTAGAAGCCGAGGTCGATGAGGCCGAGGGAGACCAGGAGGATGTCCGCCTTCTCGGCGGCGACCGTCTCCCCGATGACGGGGGCCATGTGGAGCCAGCCCTCGCCCCAGCCGGCCAGGTGGCGGCGGGCGCCTGCCGGGAAGGCGGGATCGGCGTACGCGTGCGAGACGGGGGCGTTCGCCTCGGTGTCGTACAGCGTGGTGCGGGGGCCGACAATCTCGTACGGCTCGCCGAGGGACGCGAGGTGCTGCCACATCCGGTAGCGCCAGCTGTAGTCGCCGGCGCGTCCGATGGTCATGGAGTCGCCGACGAACAGGAAACGCATGGGCGACATCATGGCCGAACTCACCGGTGACTCGGCAGCTGACGGGATGTGAGGCTGGACACGACCGGTCATCCACGGGTGAGCAGCAGCACCAGCCGGTCGATCTGCTCGGCCGGGTCCGGCGCGCCGGGCCAGGTGGTCATCAGCAGGTGGTGGACGGTGCCGACCAGGGCCAGGGCCGCCGTGGCCGTGTCCAGGCCTGCGGGGACGCGGCCGAGGGAGCGTTCGGCGTCGAGGTAGCGGGTGACCGACTCCTGGACGGCGGCGAAGCCCGGCGCGCCGGACGCCATCGCGTCGCGGAAGCGTTCGGCGGCGCCCGGCCGGGTGAGGGCGAGGCCGGAGAGCTCCGGGCCGGTGGCGGTGAGCAGGGCGGACGCGACGCCGGTGAGGTTCGCGGTGATCGTCTCCTCGCCGGCCCGGTCGGGCAGTGCGGAAGCGAGGGCGGCGGTGCGGGCGAAGCGGTCGAGGACCAGTTCCGCGACGAACTCGTCCAGCCCGCCCGCGAAGTGGGCGTGCAGCAGGCCCTTCGCGCAGCCGGCCTCGTCCGTGATCGCCCTGCTGGTCAGGGCGCCGGGGCCGCCTGCGGCGACGACTCGTTCCGCGGCGGCGAACAGCCGCTCGCGGGCGTTGGGTACGGCGACTCCGCGCGGTGACATCCAGATCTCTTCCGGTGAGGAGTGGACAGTATGGGCGTGTGCCCATACTGTTTGGGCATACGCCCATACTAGTCGGGAGGCACTGTCGTGCAGTACGTCGTCAACACCGAGCAGGAACAGGCGTGGAACGGTTACGAAGGCAGTCACTGGGCCCGCCACCAGGACCGCTGGGACGCGGTGAACGAGGGCTTCGACGAGCCGCTGCTCACCGCCGCCGCGATCCGTGCCCAGGACGCCGTCCTCGACGTCGGCTGCGGCGCCGGGGCCACCACCCGGCTCGCCGCACGGCGTGCGGCCCACGGCCGGGCCACGGGGCTGGACCTGTCCGCCCCGATGCTGGAGCGCGCTCGCGCCACCGCCCGCGCCGAGAACCTCGCCAACGTGGACTTCGAGCGCGGTGACGCCCAGGTGCACCCGCTCGAAGGCCGCGCCTTCGACGTGGTCATCAGCCGTTACGGCGTCCTGTTCTTCGCCGACCCCGTCGCCGCCTTCGCCAACATCCGCGGCGCCCTGCGCCCCGGCGGCCGTGCCGCCTTCGTCATCGCCGCGGAAGCCGGGGCCAACGAGTGGCTCCAGGCCCTCGCCGGGCTGCGCGGCCTGCTGACCCTGGGCGGCTTCGGCGCGATGGGCGGGCCCGGCATGTTCTCGCTCGCCGACCCCGACCGCATCCACGAGGTCCTGAACGGGGCCGGGTTCGCCGGGATCGCGGCCGAGCGGGTGGAGGCGTACGGGAGGTGGGGGAGCGACGCGGAGGACGCCGGCGCGTTCCTGCTCGGTTCCGGGCCCGGACGGCATCTGCTCGGCCAGGTCGACGAGGCCACGGGGGAGCGGGCCCGGCGGGAGCTGGTGGACATCCTGCGCCCGCATGAGAAGGACGGGGCGGTCCGCCTGCGCAGCACGGCCTGGCTGGTCACCGCCGTACGGCCGTAACGTTCGCGGGCGGAGGTGGCAGGCTGGGGGCATGCGTTCGCTTCCGTGCGTCACCGGCCTCGCCGCCGCGCTCGTCCTCGCCGCCGCCGTGCCCGCGGCGGCGGACGACGACAGCGGGTTCACCATCAAGGACCCGAGGATCACCGAGTCCAGTGGCCTCGCGGCGAGCCGCGCGCATCCCGGGGTCTACTGGACGCACAACGACCAGGACGAGCCCCGCGTCTTCGCCATCGACTCCGCCACCGGCGAAACGGTGGCGACCGTCACCCTCCAAGGGGTCGGCACACCGCGGGACATGGAGGCGATCTCCGTCGGCGCGGACGGGAACGTCTACGTGGGCGACATAGGCGACAACCTCGACGGCAGCTGGGACCACGTGTGGATCTACCGCTTCCGCGAGCCGGCCCGGCTGGCCGACCAGACGGTGCGCGCCACACAGTTCGACGTGAAGTACGCCGACGGGCCGCGCGACGCGGAGGCGCTGATGGTGCATCCGAAGACCGGCCGGGTCTACATCGCCTCCAAGAACGAGGAGGGCGGCGTCCTGTACGAGGGCCCCGCGTCGCTCAGCGCCTCGGCGACCAATACCTTCCGGCGGATCGGGGAGGTGCCGTGGGTGACCGACGGCGCGTTCTCCCCGGACGGGGAGGAGCTCGTCCTGCGCTCGTACTTCAGCGCCCGGGGCTACGCGTGGAAGAACGGCCGCCTCGGCGCGGACCACCGGGTGCGCGCTCCGATCCAGGGGCAGGCGGAGTCGGTGACGTACACGCTCGACGGCAAGGCGCTGATGTTCGGCACGGAGGGCGAACAGAGCACCGTGGAGCGGGTGGAGCTCCCCTCGAAGGAGGAGGACTCCGGCGGTGACGACCGCCCCGGGGCCGGTGGTGACCAGGCGGCCGCTGACGACGAGGGCATGGAGCCTGGCGTGACGGCGTACGGCCTGCTCGTGCTCGCCGGCGGGGCGGTGCTGGTGTTCGCCCTGCGTCGTCGGCGGTCCTGAGGGGTGTTCGCCCTGCGTCGCCGGCGGTCCTAAGGCGTCTCCGCCCGCTGCCGCACGAGCGCCTCGAAGCCGACGACCAGTCGCTCCAGACCGAAGGCGAAGTGGTCGAACTCCGAGGAGAAGGCATCCTCGGAGAGGTTCGCCAGGGCCGGGTAGTCGCCGCTGAGCATGGCCTTGGAGAGGAACGGCTCCTGGCTCTTCCAGAAGTCCTCCTCGCTCTGGCCGGTCTGCTGCGCGGCCTCCACGGTCTCCACCTCGATGCGGACGATGCCGCCGACGAAGCACTGCACGGCGATGATCACGGAGATCAGCTCGGGGTCGCGCAGGCCCATGTCCCGCAGCGCGGCCAGTGAGGTGTCCAGGCCGCGGACGGCGCTCGGGCCGAGGACCGTGCGGGACTGGTTGACCTTCAGCAGCCATGGATGCGCGCGGTAGAGGTCCCGGTAGCCGCGGGCCATGGCGCGTACGGCGTCCTGCCAGGCGGGGGACTCGGGGGCGTAGGCCTCGTTCTCCAGGGGCTCGCCGGTGACGCGGTCGAGCATCAGGTCGAGCAGCTCGGCCTTGCCGGGGACGTACCGGTAGAGCGACATGGTGCCGGTGCCGAGCTCCGTGGACAGCCGGCGCATCGAGACGGCGGCCATCCCCTCCGCGTCGGCGAGCCGGACGGCGGCCGTGACGATGCGGTCGAGGGTGAGGCCCGGTTTGGGGCCGCGCGTGGGGCGCTCGCCGGTGCCCCAGAGGAGTTCGAGGCTGCGCGAGACGTCACCGCTGCCGCTCGTTTCGGTCGTCGTCATGGCCTCACCTTAATCCCGTGGAGAAAAACTGAGTACGATGTACTCTCATGTGGGTACGCCGTACTCAGTTGTTTGCCGAGGGGTGGAGGGGCCATGGACGACCATGCGGTGATCGCCGAAGGCGTCGAGAAGAGATACGGGGACAAGAAGGCACTCGCGGGCTTCGACCTCGCCGTGCGCAAGGGCACCGTGCACGGGCTGCTCGGACCCAACGGCGCGGGCAAGACCACTGCCGTCCGCGTCCTCGCGACCCTGCTGCGGTTCGACGGCGGGCGGGCCGAGGTCGCCGGCGTCGACGTCGCCCGCGATCCGCGCCGGGTGCGCCGCCGGATCGGACTCACCGGGCAGTACGCCGCTGTCGACCAGGTCTTGACGGGCCGCCAGAACCTGGAGATGTTCGGGCGTCTCTTCCACCTCGGCGGCCGGCGCGCCGCGCTGCGGGCGGGCGAACTGCTGGAGCGGTTCGATCTGGTGGAAGCCGGCGACAAGGGCGTCGGCACGTACAGCGGCGGCATGCGGCGCCGGCTCGACCTCGCCGCCTCGATGATCCTCGCGCCGCGCGTCCTGTTCCTCGACGAGCCGACCACCGGACTCGACCCACGCTCGCGCGGCGAGGTCTGGGAGGCGGTGCGGCGGCTGGTCGCGGGCGGCACCACGGTCCTGCTCACCACGCAGTACCTGGAGGAGGCCGACAGGCTCGCCTCCCGGATCACCGTCATCGACCACGGCCGCGCCATCGCCGACGACACCCCCGACGGGCTGAAGAACCGTGTCGGCGGCGACCGCATCGAGGTGGTCGTGCGGGACGGGGCCGACCTCCCCGCCGTCGCCAAGACCGTCGCACGGGTCTCGGACACCGAGCCGGTGACGGACGGCCCGGAACGGCGCGTGCACGCCACGGTGACCGACCGGGTCGCGGCCCTGACCGAGGTGGCGCGCACCCTGCAGGACGAAGGCATCGGGGTGGAGGACATCGGACTGCGCAGGCCGAGCCTCGACGACGTGTTCCTGCGCCTGACCGGCCACGGTACGGACGAGACGACCAAGGAGACGGCGGCATGAGCGCGCTCGACACGGTGGACCTGGACCAGCGGGACACGCACGGCCGCGCCTACTGGGCGATCGCCGACTGCTTCGGCGTCGTACGCCGCGGGCTGACCAACTATCAGCGCCAGCCTGTCCTCATCGCCTGGCAGCTCGGCTTTCCGATCATCTCCGTGCTGCTCTACGGGTACGTCTTCGGCGGCGCGATGAAGTCACCCGACGGCGGCAGCGTCCGCGACTTCCTGATGCCCGGCATGTTCGCCATGACCATGGCCTTCGGCTTCATGAACACCGCGATCGCCGTCGTCACCGACGCCTCCAAGGGCGTCATCGACCGCTTCCGCTCCATGCCGATGGCTCCCTCCGCCGTGGTCACCGGACGCGGCGTCAACGACCTGATCGTCGCCGGCGCCGAGCTGATCATCCTCGCGGCGACCGCCTTCGCGATGGGCTGGCGCTCCGACGCGGGTGCGGGCGCGGTGCTTGCGGCGTTCGGGCTGCTGCTGCTCCTGCGGTTCTGCCTGATCTGGGTCGGCATCCTGCTCGGACTGGTGGTGCCGACACCGGAGGCGGCCGGCGGGCTCTACGCCGTGGCGTTCCCGCTCACCATGATCTCCAGCGTCTTCGTCCCGCCGTCGACGATGCCGGACTGGCTCGGCGCGATCGCCGCGTGGAACCCGATCTCGTCCACCGCGGCCGCGGCGCGCGAACTGTTCGGCAACCCGGTCGCGAGCGACGGCAGCTGGATCCAGGAGCACGCACTGCTGATGGCGGTGGTGTGGCCGCTGGTGATCACCGCGGTCTTCCTGCCGCTCGCGGTCCGGCGGTTCCAGCGGCTGAGTCGCTGACCTGCGGTTCTCATCCCGTCTCGCACCCCGCGCACCGCCGGGTCGAGACTGGAAGGAGGCCGCAGGACCGCGACCTCGACCCGGCCCCGGCCGTGGAGGCAATCATGACGGCGACCACACGTGACGACACCCCTGTCGCCATAGAAGGCGGCGGCGTGGAACTGCGCATGACGGAGGTCGGCGGCGAGATGACCGTCGCGTTCGTCCGCTTCCCCAAGGGCACGGACATGTCCGAGGCGGTCAAGGGCCTGCCCGACGACAAGTGCCAGTGCCCGCACTGGGGATACCTGTTCTCGGGGCGGCTGAAGATGCGGACACCTTCCGGCGACGAGACCTACGAGGCGGGACAGGCCTTCTACTGGCCGCCGGGCCACGTCCCGGAGGCGCTGGAGGACTGCGAGTACCTGGACTTCTCGCCGACAAAGGAGTTCACCGAGGTGATCGACCACGTCAAGGCGGCGATGGGCTGAGCCTCCGACGGCGGCTCAGGACCTGCGCTCGCCGGCCTTCAGCAGCTCGGCCACATCGAGCTCGACCTCGGCGCCGATCGAGTCGGGAAGGGTCAGCCGCTGGCCGGGGGCGTAGACCTCGTGGCTGTCGTACTCGTTGGCGATCGGGGCGGTGAGGACGTGGACGCGGGTGTGCTTGCGGTCGACGATCACATAGACCGGGACCCTGGCCATCGCGTAGGCGGCGACCTTGTTCCGCAGGTCCTGCCGGTAATTGCTGGAGGTGACCTCCAGGACGAGCCGGAAGACGGCCGGGTCGTAGCAGTTGAACTCCATCAGGTGGTCCTCGAAGTCGGCGTCGACCACGCAGAGGTCCGGGACGGTGTAGTCCTCGGGGCCGTCGGGAAGCCAGAGCCCGACGGCCTGCAGCACCTCGGTCTCCCCACCGGCCAGACCGGCGAGCATGAACGGTTGCATGAGAACGGTGAGTGCCCGTGCATGGGCACCGTCCGCGGGCGGGGTCACGGTGAGGACGCCTCCGATGATCTCGACGCGATAGCCGGGCAGCCGCTCGATCAGGCGATCGGCCTCTTCGAGTAGCGTCGGCATCTCGCCCGCACAGGGGTCACAGGGGTGCTCGACTGCTGCGGCAGACATGCGGGCCTCCTGATGGCTGGTGTCGAGAGCATCATCGTAGGGCGCGGGGTCGTTCGATGTCCGGTAGGCGGATCGTCACACCATTGAGCGATCAAGGGCCCGGGACGCTGACCGATGGTCGCGTCCCGGGCCCTTGAACAGGCTCGTACGGCTCGCCGCTACAGCTTCTCGATCACGTAGTCGATGCACGCCGTCAGCGCCTCGACGTCCGCCGGGTCGACCGCCGGGAACATCGCGATACGCAGCTGGTTGCGGCCCAGCTTGCGGTACGGCTCGGTGTCGACGATGCCGTTCGCGCGCAGCGCCTTCGCGACCGCCGACGCGTCGATCTCGTCCGCGAAGTCGATCGTTCCGATGACCTGCGAGCGCTTCGCCGGGTCCACCACGAACGGGGTCGCGTGCTTCGACGCCTCGGCCCAGCCGTAGAGCGTGCTCGAGGACGTTCCGGTGCGGCGCACCGACCAGTCCAGGCCGCCCTGGCCGTTGATCCACTTCAGCTGCTCGTTCAGCAGGAAGAGCGTGGCCAGCGCCGGGGTGTTGTACGTCTGGTTCTTGCGGGAGTTGTCGATCGCCGTCGGCAGGCTGAAGAACTCCGGCACGTGGCGGCCGGACGCGTGGACGCGCTCGGCGCGCTCGATCGCGGCGGGGGAGAACACGGCCAGCCACAGTCCGCCGTCGGCGGCGAAGGACTTCTGCGGGGCGAAGTAGTACACGTCCGACTCGGTGATGTCGACCGGCAGGCCGCCCGCGCCGGAGGTGGCGTCCACCAGGACGAGAGCGCCCTCGTCGGCGCCCGCGACGCGCTTGACCGGGGCCGCGACACCGGTCGAGGTCTCGTTGTGGGTGAGGGCGTAGACGTCGACGCCCTCCTCGGCCCGCGGGTCCGGGTGCGTGCCGGGGTCGGAGGAGACCACCGTCGGATCGGCCAGCCACGGCGCCAGCTTCGCGGCCTTGGCGAACTTGGAGGAGAACTCGCCGAAGGACAGGTGCTGGGACTTGTTCTCGATCAGCCCGTGCGTCGCGATGTCCCAGAAGGCGGTGGAGCCGCCGTTGCCCAGGATCACCTCGTAACCCTCGGGCAGGGAGAACAGCTCGCGCACACCGTCGCGGACCTCGCCGACCAGGTTCTTGACCGGAGCCTGGCGGTGTGAGGTGCCGAGCAGGGAGCTGCCGGTGGCGGCCAGGGCGTCCAGCGCCTCCGTACGCACCTTGGAGGGGCCCGCGCCGAAACGGCCGTCGGCGGGCTTGATGTCAGCGGGAATCTGGATATCAGCCACGAGCCGGAGCGTATCGCCTCCGGCTACCGGACGCCGACCCGGTCCGGACCATGAGACGCCCGCACAGCCCTTGAGCTGCGGGATCACAGGGCGTGGCCCTCCAGGTGCTTGATCAGGGCGATGAGGACGAACTTGCTGGACGAGTGGTCACGGGCGTCGAACTCGACCATCGGCACACCCGGCCCGAGCGTCAACTCGCCGCGGATCTCGTCCTCCGACCGGAACGGGCCGCCGAAGTCGTTGACGGCGACGATGAACGGCGTGTCGCGACCCTCCAGGCAGTCGATCGCGAACCGGGCGGCGTCGAGCGCGCGCGTGTCGACGAGGACGACCGCGCCCGTCGTGCCGTCGAGGAGCGGGTCCCACAGGAAACGGAACCGGTCCTGCCCGGGCATGCCGAACAGATGCAGCACCATGCGCTGGTCGAGGGTGATGCGCCCGAAGTCCAGGGCGACCGTCGTCACCGTCCGGCCGGCCACGGCGGCGGGGCCGCTGATCGGCTCCTCCGTGTGCAGCGGGCGGATCTCGCTGACGGACCGCACCATCGTCGTGCTCCCCGTGCCGGATCCACCGGCCACGACGATCTTCATCGCGCTGAGGTGTGCCCCGGCGCGGTTCATCGTTTCTCGTCGGTGCCGGTCATCGAGCGGTGCCTTCCGGGGATGCGGTAGGGGACGTCGGAGCCGCTGCGTTCTGATCAAGTGGAGGTCACTATAGGAGAGTTGGCGATCACTTGGACAAGGCCCTGGAGTGTCTCGATTCGTTCTCTTCTGCGCACCGTGCGCAACTGGCGCGCTCCCGGGAGGGACGCACGCGGATTCCCCGGGAGGGACGCACGTGGATTCCCCGGGAGTGACGCAGGTGTGAGAGGCGGCCTGGGGGTCATCCTGGGGGACATGGCGCACCACAGGGACCGGCAGGACGGCAGGCGTTTCGTACACACAACAGATACGCACGACGTGGCGGGGGCGCTCACCGCCGCCGTGCGCGGCGACGTCGACTTCGGCGTCGCGGCACGGGCCCTGACGACCATGGACGCCTCCAACTACCGGCGCGTCCCGGACGGTGTCGTGGCCCCGCGCGACGCGGACGACGTGGCGGCGGCCCTGGCGGTGTGCCGGGAGCACGGGGTGCCCGTGGTGGCGCGCGGCGGCGGCACGTCGATCGCCGGCCAGGCCACGGGCGTCGGCGTCGTCCTGGACTTCACCCGGCACATGAACGCGATCCTCTCCGTGGACCCCGACGCCCGCACGGCCGTCGTACAGCCGGGAGTGGTGCTGGACACGCTGCAGGCGGCGGTACGGGGGCACGGCCTGGCCTTCGGCCCGGACCCCTCGACGCACAGCAGGTGCACGATCGGGGGAATGGTGGGGAACAACTCGTGCGGTGCGCACTCCGTGCGCTGGGGCACGACCGCCGACAACGTCCGCCGACTCGCGGCCGTCACCTCCTCGGGCCGCTCCGTCACCCTCGACCGGGGCACCCGCTCCACCGGCGTCCCGCCCGGCCTGGACGACCTGGTCCGCGCGAACCTGGCGCTCCTGCGCACCGGATACCCCGCGGGGCTGCCGCGGCGGATCTCCGGGTACGCCCTCGACGCCCTGCTTCCCGAGAGGGGCGTCGACCTCGCCCGTGCCTTCTGCGGCAGCGAGGGCACCCTCGCCGTCCTGACCGAGGCGACCGTCGACCTGGTTCGGACCCCGGCCGCCCGCGCCCTCGCCGTCCTCGGCTACCGCGACGAGAGCGCCGCCGCCGAGGCCGCCTGCGGCCTCCTGCCCTACGGGCCCCTGACCGTGGAGGGCATGGCCGACGACCTCGTGCCCGACGCGCACGGGCTGCCGCGCGGCGGGGCCTGGCTGTTCGTCGAGACAGGCGGCGACAGCGCCGCCGAGGCGCGCTCGCGCGCGGCGGAGATCATCCGGGCCGCCGACGCGCTCGACGGCACGGTCGTCCACGACCCGGCCGGCATGCGGGCGCTGTGGCGGGTACGGGAGGACGCTGCCGGCACCGCCACGCGGACGCCTGACGGCGGCGAGGCCTGGCCGGGCTGGGAGGACTGCGCCGTCCCGCCCGCCCGGCTCGGTCCCTACCTGCGTGACTTCCGGGCCCTGCTCGCCGAGCACGGCCTGCGCGGCACCCCTTACGGCCACTTCGGCGACGGCTGCATCCATGTCCGCATCGACTTCGACCTGTTGAGCCCGCCGGGTGTCGCCCGGTTCCGTACGTTCTCCGAGCAGGTGGCGGATCTCGTCGTCGCGCACGGCGGCTCGCTGTCCGGCGAGCACGGTGACGGACTGGCGCGCGCCGAGCTGCTGCCGAAGATGTACGGTCCCGAACTCGTCGGACTCTTCGGCGCGTTCAAGGACCTGTGGGACCCCGACCGGCTGCTGAACCCGGGCGTCCTCGTCCGCCCGGCGCCGCTCGACACCGATCTCCGCTTCGACGTGCTGCCCAGGCGGCCCGTCGACGTCGCCTTCGGTTACCCGCACGACGGCGGCGACTTCGCGGGCGCGGTACGGCGCTGCGTCGGCGTCGCCAAATGCCGTACGGAGCGGGTCGCCGGGGGCGCGGACGTGATGTGCCCCTCGTACCGGGCGACCGGCCAGGAGCGGCACTCCACCCGGGGACGGGCCCGGCTGCTGCACGAGATGCTGGCCGGCGAGATCGTCACGGACGGCTGGCGTTCGGCGGAGGTCCTGGACGCCCTCGATCTGTGCCTGTCGTGCAAGGGCTGCCGCAGCGACTGCCCGGTGGGCGTGGACATGGCCACGTACAAGGCCGAGTTCCTGCACCACCACTACGCGGGACGGCGCAGGCCCGCCCCCCACTACACGATGGGCCGCCTCCCGCAGTGGCTGCGGCTCGCCGCGCCGTTCGCGCCCCTGGTCAACGTGCTCGCCCGCACCGGCCCGGCGGCGGCACTGGCCAAGAAGGTGTGCGGTATCGCGCCCGAGCGACAGCTGCCGCTCCTGGCTCCCCGGTCGCTGAGCCGCCTGCTCCGCGAGCATCTGCGCGACCGCACCGGGGTGTTCGCGCAGGACCGTACGGCGGTGCTGTGGCCGGACACGTTCACCGACCGGCTGTCGCCTTCCGTGGGCATGGCCGCGGTACGGGTCATGGAGGCGGCGGGCATCGGGATCGTGCTGCCGCCCGGCCGGGTCTGCTGCGGGCTGACGTACGTCTCCACGGGCCAGCTCGACCGGGCCCGCTCGGTCATGCGGCGTACCCTCGACACGGTGGAGCCGCTGCTCGAACTGGGCCTGCCTGTCACGGTGCTGGAGCCCAGCTGTGCCGCGACGCTGACGACGGACCTGCCGGAGCTGATGGGCGGCGATCCGCGGGCCGCCCGGCTCGCAGCCTCGGTACGGACGTTCGCGCAGACCCTCGGCCAGTGCGCCCCCGACTGGAGCCCGCCGCGCGTGGACCGCCCGGTGGTGGGTCAGACGCACTGTCACCAGCATGCGGTACTGGGTGATGCGGCGGAGCGGGCGCTGCGGGAGAGGGCCGGTCTGCGCGGTGGGCTGAGCGGCGGCTGCTGCGGCCTGGCCGGCAACTTCGGCTTCGAGGCGGGCCATTACGAGGTGTCGGTGGCGTGCGCGGAGGAGCAGCTGCTCCCCGCGGTACGGGCGGCGTCGGCGGACACCGTGCTGCTGGCGGACGGTTTCTCCTGCCGCACGCAGGTGGACCAGCTGGCGGGCCGCCGGGCGAGCCATCTGGCGGAGGTACTGGCGGAGGCGCTCACGGAAGGACCGCAGGGCGGGGCCGACTGAGGGGTGGCGTGCGTGCGGGTGCGGGCGGTGCGGGCCTCCTCGGCGGTGCCGAGGGGGCGTGCGGGCGGGGCGGCGCACCGGTCCGTAGCGTGGAGGGATGGATCGGCGCGACACGGGCAGGGGAGGCCGGCGGTGAACGGTGGTGCGCAGAGGGGGCCGGGTACGGGCGACCCGTCCGGCGCCGGGGCCGTCGTCGTCCTGCCGGAAGGCGCCGGTCCGGCGGCCGACGCCGCCGCGGGGCGGGGAAAGCGGGCGACGCGGCCCGGAGGTGGGGCCCCCGGGGCGGGCGACCGGTCGCTGGGACCCGTGACGCTCGTTGTGGCGGGGGCCCTGTCGGTGCAGTTCGGTGCGGCGATCGCCGTGATGCTGATGCCGCGTACGGGCCCGCTGGGGGTGGTCACCCTGCGACTCGTGCTCGCCGCGCTCGTGCTGCTCGCCGTGTGCCGGCCGCGGCTGCGCGGGCATTCGCGCGCCGACTGGGGCACCGTCGTCACCTTCGGCTTCGCGATGGCCGCGATGAACGTGCTCTTCTACCAGGCCGCCCACCGCATCCCGCTGGGCGCGGCCGTCACGCTGGAGGTGCTCGGCCCGCTCGTGATGTCCGTGATCGCCTCGCGCAGGCCGGTCAACCTGCTGTGGGCGGGGCTGGCGTTGGGCGGCGTGTTCCTGCTGAGCGGCGGCGGTTTCGACCGGCTCGATCCGGTGGGCGCGCTGTTCGCGCTCGGCGCGGGCGCGATGTGGGCGGCGTACATCGTCTTCAGCGCCCGCACCGGGCGGCGCTTCCCGCAGGCGGACGGGCTGGCGCTGGCGATGGGGGTGGGCGCGCTGCTGAGTCTGCCGCTCGGCTTGGTGGAGGCGGGGTCGCGGTTGCTGGTGCCGTCCACCCTGGGGCTCGGTCTCGCGGTGGCGCTGATGTCGTCGGTCCTGCCGTACACGCTCGAACTATTGGCGTTGCGCAGGCTGCCCGCGGCCACGTTCGCCGTGCTGATGAGTCTGGAGCCGGCGATCGCGGCGACGGCCGGATTCCTCGTCCTCGATCAAGCCCTTTCGCCGGCCGAGGTGTTGGCGATCGGGCTGGTCGTCGCGGCGAGCATGGGGGCGGTGCGGACGCAGGTGGCCGGAAAGAGGCGTGCGGCGGGCTGAATATCAAAGCAAGCACGCTTGCTTGTTTTCTGGAGTGCTGCCATGCTCCGGGGCACGAACCGTCGTGCCCACAGGGGAGCGTCACGTGTCCGATCCGACAGCCGTGCTCGACGACCTGCGCGATGAAAGCGATGAACTCGACCGGCTCGTCGCCGACCGGGCGCCCGGAACGTGGGCCGCGCCGACACCCGCCGAGGGCTGGAGCGTCGCCCACCAGGTCGCTCATCTCGCCTGGACGGACCGGGCGGCGCTCGTCGCCGTCACCGATCCCGACGGCTTCGCCGCCGAGATCGCCAAGGCACTCGCCGCGCCCGACTCGTTCGTCGACGACGGCGCGGCCGAGGGCGCGGCCCTGCCGCCCGCCGACCTGCTGGCCTACTGGCGCGAGGGCCGCGAACGGCTGCTGACCGCTCTGCACGAGGCCCCGCGCGGTGTGCGGTTCCCCTGGTACGGGCCCCCGATGAGCGCCGCCTCGATGGCGACCGCGCGGCTGATGGAGACGTGGGCGCACGGCCAGGACGTGGCCGACGCCCTCGACGTCGAACGCAGGCCGACGGCGACGCGGCTCGCGCAGATCGCGCGCATCGGAGTGCGGACGCGGGACTTCGCGTACGGGGTGCACGGGCTGACCCCGCCCGCCGAGCCGTTCCGCGTCGAGCTGACGGGACCCGGCGGCGAACGGTGGACCTACGGTCCCGAGGACGCGGCGCAACGCATCGCCGGCCCGGCGCTGGACTTCTGCCTCCTGGTCACCCAGCGGGCGCACCGTGCCGATCTGTCGCTTCGCGCGACGGGAGCGGACGCCGACCACTGGCTCGACATCGCCCAGGCCTTCGCCGGTCCACCGGGCCGGGGCCGTGCCCCGCGCGGGGCCGCGGGCGCGGGCCCCGCCGACGGCGGAGGCCGTCGATGACCGCGGCCCGGGACGGCGGCCGGGTCCCGCTGGGCCGCCGCGCCGACGTGCTGCGCGTCGGGAACGCCTCGGGGTTCTACGGCGACCGGTTCGAGGCCGTGCACGAGATGCTCACCGGCGGGCCCCTCGACGTGCTCACCGGGGACTACCTCGCCGAGCTGACCATGCTCATCCTCGGGTGCGACCGCCTGAAGGACCCGCGCCTCGGCTACGCCAAGACCTTCCTCAGGCAGCTGGAGGACACCCTCGGGACCGCCCACGAGCGCGATGTCCGCATCGTCACCAACGCGGGCGGGCTCAACCCCGCCGGCCTCGCCGACGCCGTCCGCGCACTCGCCGGACGCCTGGGCATCCCCGTACAGGTCGCGCACGTCGAGGGCGACGACGTCTCCGCCCGCTTCCCCGACGCCCTGACCGCCCACGCCTATCTCGGCGGCGCCGGGATCGCCGCCTGCCTGCGCGCCGGCGCCGACATCGTCGTCACCGGCCGCGTCACCGACGCCGCCCTCGTCACTGGGCCCGCCGCCGCGCACTTCGGCTGGGGGCCGAAGGAGTACGACAGGCTCGCGGGCGCGGTCGTCGCCGGACACGTCCTCGAATGCGGCACCCAGGCCACCGGCGGCAACTACGCGTTCTTCTCCGGCCACGACGTGCGCCGCCCCGGCTTCCCCCTCGCCGAGATCCACGCCGACGGCACCGCGGTCGTCACCAAGCACGACGGCACCGGCGGGATCGTCGACATCGGCACCGTCACCGCCCAACTGCTCTACGAGACAGGGGGCGCCCGGTACGCGGGCCCCGACGTGACCGCCCGGCTCGACACCGTACGGCTGGAAGAGGACGGGCCGGACCGGGTGCGCATCTCCGGTGTGCGCGGTGAGGCCCCGCCGTCGACCCTCAAGGTCGGGCTCAACCGCATCGGCGGCTGGCGCAACGAGGTCGTCTTCGTGCTGACCGGCCTCGACGTCGAGGCCAAGGCGCGGCTCGTCCGTGAGCAGCTTCAGGACGCGCTCGGCAAGCAGCGGCCAGCCGAGGTGCGCTGGGAGCTGGCCCGCACCGACAGCGCCGACGCCGACACCGAGGAGCGGGCCAGCGCCTACCTCCGGCTCGTCGTGCGCGACCCGGATGCCGAACGCGTGGGGCGCGCGGTGAGCGGCGCCGCGATCGAACTCGCCCTCGGCAGCTACCCCGGCTTCCATGTGACGGCCCCGCCCGGCAAGGGCGCACCGTACGGGGTGTTCGACGCGGTGTACGTGCCCGCGGAAACCGTCCCGCACACCGCGGTGCTGCCGGACGGCGAGCGCGTCCACCTGTCCACCGCCGACGACGTCCCTCCGACCGTGCCCGCCCGCGATGCGCCCGGCAGCCATGACCGGCCGGACGGGCACCCGCAGGGCGCGAGCGCCCCTGCGGCCGTGGCCGCCGGCGACGCGACCGCAGGCGGACCGGAGGACACCGACACCGACACCGACACCGAGGGCGGCGGGACACCGGGCCGTGCCTCGGATGCCTCCGACGGCTTCGTGGATCGCGCCGACGGCGGGCCGTGCGGCACACCGGGCCACGCCCCGGATGCCTCCGGCGGCCTCGTGGACCCCGCCGACGGGGGGCCCGCACTGCCCGAGCCCCTGCCGCCCGGGCCGACCCGCCGCGCACCGCTCGGGCTCGTCATGGGCGCCCGCAGCGGCGACAAGGGCGGCGACGCCAACATCGGCGTCTGGGCGCGTACCGAGGACGCCTGGCGCTGGCTCGCCCACGAACTGACCGTCGAGCGGCTGCGCGTCCTCCTCCCGGAGACCGACGGACTCCTCGTCGTCCGGCATGTGCTGCCCAACCTGCGTGCCCTGAACTTCGTCGTCGGCTCGATCCTCGGCGAAGGCGTCGCCTCGCAGGCTCGTTTCGACCCGCAGGCCAAGGCACTGGGCGAGTGGCTGCGCGCCCGCTACGCCGACATCCCGGAGGCATTGCTGTGAATCCTCCCCTGCCTGAAGAGAAGGGTCCTCACCCTTCAGGGCTGATCGGGGATTTCTGGCTCACGCTGCCAGCCGGGGCAGCGCGCCCCACCTGGTCTTCCGCGATCGGCGCCCACCGGGGTGACACCAGCCCGGACCAGCCCACTCCGCCATCAACGCGCCGGACGCGCCGGACGACAGGCGCGGACGGAACGTCCACCGGGCACACCCGGCGCCCTCCGCCGTCGCTGCTTCCGTCATACACGGCAACTCTCGGGGAGGCAGGACAGTTGAGGGCTCTTGATCGTTGTGGGCTGCCTCGCCCCGGCACGTGGTGGACGCTGAACCGCCCTTGTGGCGATGCGGCTTTTGCTGCCCTGTTCCGCAGGAGTCCGAATCTTTCCCGCAAGCGGGAGGTACCCCCACCCCGCCCTGAAGGCCGGCGCATCCTCGGAGGAATCAGGTGACCGTTCTCGGCACGGCCGTCGATGTGACGAGCCCCGCATACGCTGCCCACCGCGAGGCGATGCTCGCCCGTCTCGCCGACCTCGATGCGGAGCACGCCAAGGCGCTCGCCGGCGGCGGCGAGAAGTACGTCGCCCGCCACCGGGGGCGCGGCAAACTGCTCGCGCGGGAGCGGATCGAGCTGCTGCTCGACCCCGACACCCCGTTCCTGGAGCTGTCGCCGCTCGCCGCCTGGGGCAGTGACTACCCGGTGGGCGCGTCCATCGTCACGGGCATCGGCGTCGTCGAGGGCGTCGAGTGCCTGATCACCGCGAACGACCCGACCGTGCGCGGCGGCGCCTCGAACCCGTGGACCCTCAAGAAGGCGCTGCGGGCCAACGAGATCGCGTACGCCAACCGGCTGCCGTGCATCGCGCTCGTCGAGTCCGGCGGGGCCGATCTGCCCTCCCAGAAGGAGATCTTCATCCCAGGGGGCGGGCTGTTCCGCGACATCACCCGGCTGTCGGCGGCCGGGATCCCGACGATCGCGGTCGTGTTCGGGAACTCGACGGCCGGCGGCGCGTACGTCCCCGGCATGTCCGACCACACCGTCATGATCAAGGAACGGTCGAAGGTCTTCCTCGGTGGTCCGCCGCTGGTGAAGATGGCGACGGGCGAGGAGAGCGACGACGAGTCGCTGGGCGGGGCCGAGATGCACGCGCGCGCCTCGGGCCTCGCGGACCACTTCGCGCTCGACGAGCAGGACGCCCTGCGGCAGGCGCGGCGGATCGTCGCCCGCCTCAACCACCGCAAGGCGCACCCCGATCCGGCCGGTCCCGCGCAGGAGCCGAAGTACGCGGCCGAGGAGCTGCTCGGCATCGTGCCGGAGGACCTGAAGACCCCGTTCGACCCGCGCGAGGTGATCGCGCGGATCGTGGACGGCTCCGACTTCGACGAGTTCAAGCCGCTGTACGGGACGAGCCTGGTGACCGGCTGGGCGCGGCTGCACGGCTATCCGGTGGGCGTGCTGGCGAACGCGCAGGGCGTGCTGTTCTCGGCCGAGTCGCAGAAGGCGGCCCAGTTCATCCAGCTCGCCAACCAGCGCGACATCCCGCTCGTGTTCCTGCACAACACCACCGGCTACATGGTGGGCAAGGAGTACGAGCAAGGCGGCATCATCAAGCACGGCGCGATGATGATCAACGCCGTGTCCAACTCGCGCGTCCCGCACCTGTCGGTGCTGATGGGCGCCTCGTACGGAGCCGGGCACTACGGCATGTGCGGGCGGGCGTACGACCCGCGGTTCCTGTTCGCCTGGCCGAGCGCCAAGTCGGCGGTGATGGGCCCGCAGCAGCTCGCGGGCGTACTGTCGATCGTCGCCCGGGCGTCGGCGGCGGCGAAGGGGCAGCCCTACGACGACGAGGCCGACGCGGGGCTGCGCGCGATGGTCGAGCAGCAGATCGAGGCCGAGTCGCTGCCCGCTTTCCTGTCCGGGCGGCTCTACGACGACGGGGTCATCGATCCCCGCGACACACGGACGGTGCTCGGTCTGTGCCTGTCCGCGATCCACACGGCACCGGTCGAAGGCGCCCGCGGCGGCTTCGGCGTCTTCCGGATGTGAGGGCCCTTCCGTGATTGCTTCCGTCCTTGTCGCGAACCGCGGGGAGATCGCCTGCCGCGTCTTCCGCACCTGCCGTGACCTCGGGGTCGCGACGGTCGCGGTCCACTCCGACGCCGACGCCTCGGCCCTGCACGTCCGCGAGGCGGACGCGGCGGTGCGCCTGCCGGGCGCTGCGCCCGCGCAGACGTACCTGCGCGGCGACCTGATCGTGAAGGCGGCACTCGCGGCGGGCGCGGACGCGGTGCACCCGGGATACGGGTTCCTGTCAGAGAACGCGGACTTCGCACGCGCCGTGCTGGACGCGGGCCTGGTCTGGATCGGGCCCCCTCCCGAGGCCATCGAGGCGATGGCGTCGAAGACACGGGCCAAGGAGCTGATGGGCCTTCGGCCACTGACCGACGTCACCGAGTCGGACCTGCCGGTCCTGGTGAAGGCGGCGGCGGGCGGCGGCGGCCGGGGGATGCGGGTGGTCCGGTCCCTGGCCGCGCTGCCCGGGGAACTGGCGGCGGCGAGTTCGGAGGCGGCGTCGGCGTTCGGCGACGGCGAGGTGTTCGTCGAGCCCTATGTGGAGGACAGCCGCCATGTGGAGGTGCAGATCCTCGCCGACACGCACGGGACGGTGTGGGCGCTGGGCACCCGGGACTGCTCGCTCCAGCGCCGCCACCAGAAGGTCATCGAGGAGTCCCCCGCGCCGGGGCTGCCGGCGGAGCTCGTCGAATCCCTGCGCACCCAGGCCGTGCGGGCCGCCCGGGCGGTGGGCTACACCGGTGCGGGCACGGTGGAGTTCCTGGTGGGCGGGGACGGGCGGACCCACTTCCTGGAGATGAACACCCGCCTCCAGGTGGAACACCCGGTCACCGAGGCCGTGTTCGGCATCGACCTGGTCGCGCTGCAACTGAGCGTGGCCGAGGGCGCCGCGCTGCCGCCGGCCCCGCCCGAGCCCGCGGGCCACGCCGTGGAGGCACGCCTGTACGCGGAGGACCCGTCCTCCGGATGGACCCCGCAGACAGGTGTGCTGCACACGCTCGACGTGCCGGGCGACGCCCCGGCAGTCCGCGTCGACACCGGGTACGCCGACGGCGACACCATCGGCGTCCACTACGACCCCATGATCGCGAAGGTCGTCGCCTGGGCGCCGACGCGCGACGGGGCCGTCCGCCGGCTCGCGCACGCCCTGCGACGGGCACGGGTGCACGGACCCGTCACCAACCGGGACCTGCTCGTACGGTCGTTGGAGCATCCGGACTTCGCCGCGGCGCGGCTCGACACCGGCTACTACGAGCGGCACCTCGACGAGCTCACCGCCCCCGCCCCCGGTGAGCCGCACGCCGCCGTCGCGGCCGCCCTCGCGGCGGCCGCCGCACGCGGCGGACGGTTCGGCGGGGCATGGCGCAACCTCGCCTCCCAGGACCAGGTCAGGACCTACAACGGCCATGAGGTCCGCTACCGGCTCGCGCGCGGCGGCGGTTACGAACTGCCCGGCGCCACCGGTGTGCGCGCCGTCGAGGTGACCGCGTCCCGGGTCCGGCTGGAGACCGACGGGGTCCTACGGGCCTACGACGTGGTCGTGCACGGCGACACCGTGTACGTCGACACCCCCCTCGGCGCCCATACCCTCACCGCCCGCCCCCGGTTCACCGATCCCGCCGACCGGGCCGAGCCCGGATCGCTGCTCGCGCCCATGCCCGGGACGGTCGTGCGGGTCGGGGACGGCGTCCACGAGGGCGCCCGGGTCGCCCGTGGACAGCCACTCGTCTGGTTGGAGGCCATGAAGATGGAGCACAGGATCGTCTCGCCCGCCTCCGGCACGCTCACCGCGCTCCACGCCCACCCCGGTCGCCAGGTCGAAGTGGGCGCCCTGCTCGCCGTCGTAGCGGACGTCGCACCGGACGCCGTAGGAGACGCCGGATCGGAAACCGTTCAGGACTCGGACGTACCGGAAGCCCAGGAGGAGATCGCGCCATGACCGTCATCGAGAGCCAGGAGCACCAGGACCTGCGCGCCGCCGTCGCCGCGCTCGGCAGGCGGCACGGCCAGGACTACGACCGCGCCGCCCTGTGGGCCGAGGCCGGCAAGCTCGGCTACCTCGGCGTGAACATCCCCCAGGAGTACGGCGGCGGAGGCGGCGGCATCAGTGAACTGTCCATCGTGCTGGAGGAGTCGGGCGCGGCCGGCTGCCCCCTGCTCATGATGATCGTGTCGCCCGCGATCTGCGCCACCGTCATCGCCCGCTTCGGGACCGAGGAGCAGAAGCGCACCTGGCTGCCGGGCCTCGCGGACGGCAGCCTGAGCATGGCGTTCGGCATCACCGAGCCCGACGCGGGGTCCAACTCGCACCGGATCACGACCACGGCCCGCAAGGTGGGCGACGGCTGGTCGCTCACCGGCCGCAAGGTCTTCGTCTCCGGTGTCGACATCGCCGACGCCACCCTGATCGTGGGGCGCACCGAAGACGCCCGTACGGGAAAGCTGAAGCCCTGCCTGTTCATCGTCCCGCGCGACACCGAGGGCTTCCATCGTTCGGTGATCGACATGGAACTGCAGGCGCAGGAGAAGCAGTTCGAGCTGGTCCTCGACGATGTGCGCCTGCCTGCCGAGGCGCTGGTGGGTGGGGGTACTCCCCCTGGCTTCACCGGGGGGACCCCCGCCCACACCGAAGTCCCCCTGGGCCCAGCGGCCCGGGAGGTGCCCCCAGGGGGAGAGGACGCGGGCCTGCTCCAGCTGTTCGCCGGGCTCAACCCCGAGCGCATCATGACTGCCGCGTTCGCCATCGGGATGGGCCGCCATGCCCTCGCCAAGGCCGTCGCGTACGCCAAGGAGCGCCAGGTCTGGAAGGACCCCATCGGCGCCCACCAGGCCATCGCCCACCCCCTCGCCCAGGCCCACATCGAGCTGGAGCTCGCGCGGCTGATGATGCAGAAGGCCGCGGCCCTGTACGACGCCGGTGACGACGTCGCCGCGGGAGAGGCCGCGAACATGGCCAAGTACGCGGCGGGTGAGGCGTGCGTGAAGGCCGTCGACCAGGCCGTGCACACCCTCGGCGGCAACGGGCTGACCCGCGAGTACGGTCTCGCCAAGCTGGTCACCGCGGCCCGGGTGGCCCGAATCGCCCCGGTCAGCCGCGAGATGATCCTGAACTACGTGTCCCACCAGTGCCTGGGGCTCCCCAAGTCCTACTGACAGGCGACATCCTGGCCGTCCGTACCCACGCCGAGGGGGCCGCAATGGTGTTCCGCGTCCATCGCAGCAGTCACGCAGATGTCCCGGCCGTCGTCGCACCCATCCACGAGGCCGTGCTGGGCCGCGCCACGGAGCACGGCGACACGGTCGCCCTCGTCGACGGTGCGAACGGCACCACCGTCACCTACCGGCAACTCGACGCCCACCACCGCCGGATCGCCGCCGCGCTCGCCGACGCCGGGCTCGTCAAGGGGGACGTGCTCGCCCTGCACAGCCCGAACACGGTGGCCTACCCGGCGGTGTTCTACGGGGCGACACGGGCCGGCGCGGCGGTGACCACCGTCCATCCGCTCGCCACGGCTGAGGAGTTCGCGAAGCAGCTGCGCGACTCCTCCGCCCGCTGGATCGTCACCGTCTCGCCGCTGCTGGAGGTCGCACGCAGGGCCGCCGAACTCGCGGCCGGGATCGAGGAGATCTTCGTCTGCGACCGTGCCGACGGGCACGTCGGTGTCGTCGACATGCTGGCCTCGACCGCGCCCGAACCGCGGGTCTGCATCGACCCGTCCGAGGACCTGGCGGCCCTGCCGTACTCGTCGGGCACGACCGGCGTCCCCAAGGGCGTGATGCTCACCCACCGGTCCATCGCCACCAACCTGGAGCAGCTGGCCCCGTTCATCCCCATGGGCCCAGGCGACCGCATCCTTGCCGTTCTGCCGTTTTTCCACATCTATGGGTTGACCGCCCTGATGAACGCCCCGCTGCGACAGGGCGCGACCGTCGTCGTCCTGCCCCGCTTCGAACTCGACACGTTCCTCTCGGCGATCCAGGAGCACCGCATCAGCGGCCTGTACGTCGCCCCGCCGATCGTTCTCGCGCTCGCCAAGCACCCGGCGGTGGCGAAGTACGACCTGTCGTCCCTTGAGTACATCGTCAGCGCGGCCGCCCCGCTGGACGCCCGCCTCGCCGAGGCGTGCTCGCGCCGGCTCGGCCTGCCGCCGGTACGGCAGGCGTACGGGATGACCGAGCTGTCCCCTGGCACCCATGTGGTGCCGCTCTCGGCGCAGAACCCCCCACCCGGGTCCGTGGGCCAGCTCCTGCCGGGCACCGAGATGCGCATCCTCGCCCTCGGCTCCGGCGAGGACGCGGGCCCCGGCGAGGACGGCGAGATCGCCATCCGCGGGCCGCAGGTGATGAAGGGCTACCTCGGCCGGCCCGACGCGACCGCCGCGATGATCGACCCCGACGGCTGGGTCCACACCGGGGACGTCGGACGCGTCGACGAGGACGGCTGGCTGTTCGTCGTCGACCGCGTCAAGGAGCTCATCAAGTACAAGGGCTTCCAGGTCGCCCCGGCCGAACTGGAGGCGTTGCTGCTCACCCACGAGGCCGTCGCGGACGCGGCCGTGATCGGTGTCCTCGACGAGGAAGGGAACGAGATCCCGAAGGCGTACGTCGTACGGCAGCCGGGCGCCGAGACCCTGACCGAGGACGACGTCACGGCGTTCGTCGCCGAGCGCGTCGCGCCGTACAAGAAGGTCCGCCGCGTCGAGTTCACCGGCGGCATCCCCCGCGCCGCGTCGGGGAAGATCCTCCGGCGCGAGCTCAGGGACCGCGAGAACCGCTCCGAGGAGTAGGCCCATGACGATCCGCACCGACCACGACCGCGGCATCACCACCCTGACGCTGGACAGCCCGGACACGCGCAACGCGCTGTCCGCGCGGCTCGTCGACGAGCTGGCCGAGGCGCTCGCCAGGTGCGGCGGCGACGAGGCCGTACGGGCCGTGGTGCTCACGCACACCGGCACCACGTTCAGCGCGGGCGCCGACCTGAAGGCGCCGCCGAGCCCGTACACGTTCGTCGCCCTGCTGCGGCGGATCGTGACGCTGCCCAAGCCCGTCGTGGCGCGGGTCGCGGGGCATGTGCGGGCCGGCGGGCTCGGCCTGGTCGGGGCGTGCGACATCGCGGCGGCGACGGCGGTGTCGGACTTCGCGTTCACCGAGGTGCGGATCGGGGTGGCTCCCGCGGTGATCTCGCTGCCGCTGCTGCCCCGGATGGACCCGCGGGCCGCCGAGCGGTACTACCTCACCGGGGAACGGTTCGACGCCGCCGAGGCGGCACGCAGCGGCTTGCTCACGCTCGCCGCGGCCGATGTGGACGAGGCGCTCGCGCCCGTCGTCGAGGGTCTGCGCAGGGCGTCGCCGCAGGGCCTGGCGGCGTCCAAGCGGCTGGTCACGGCTAGGGTGCTGGAAACCTTCGACCGGGACGCGGAAGACCTGGTGCAGCGTTCGGCGTCGCTCTTCGCGTCGCCCGAGGCGCGGGAGGGGATGACGGCCTTTCTGGAACGACGGGATCCCGCATGGGTGTTGTGACGCCGCCGTCGGCGGCGAAGGCGCCGAAGCAGGACCGCAGCCGGGCGACCCGGCAGCGGCTGCTGGAGGCCGCCGTGGCGTGCCTCGCCGAGGTCGGCTGGGCGGGCTCGACCGTGTCGGTGGTCGCCGAGCGTGCCGGGGTCTCCCGCGGCGCGGCGCAGCACCACTTCCCGACCCGGGAGGACCTGTTCACGGCGGCCGTCGAGTATGTGGCGGAAGAGCGCTCGCACGCGCTCAGGTCGCTGCCGACCGAGGACCGCGGGCAGGTCGTCGCCGCCCTCGTCGACCTCTACACCGGCCCCCTGTTCCGGGCGGCGCTGCACCTGTGGGTGGCGGCGTCGAACGAGGAGCAGCTGCGGCCCCGGGTGACGGAACTGGAGGCGCGCGTCGGCCGCGAGACCCACCGCATCGCGGTCCGCCTGCTGGACGCCGACGAGTCCCGCCCCGGCGTACGCGAGACCGTCCAGGGCCTGCTGGACATGGCCCGCGGCCTGGGCCTGGCCAACCTCCTCACGAACGACGCGGCCCGGCGGGAGCGGGTCGTGGCCCAGTGGGCTGCGCTGGTGGAGGACGGACTGGGGTGAAACGTATTGAGCACCCGGGGTGCGTGTGACCCGTCACACGCACCCCGGGCCGGCGATCAGCCCGCGAGGTCCGCCAGGGCCTCGTAACCCGAGATCTCGCGCGGGCTGCGCGCGCCCGGGCCCACGTAGCGCGCCGACGGGCGCACCAGGCGGCCCGTGCGCTTCTGCTCCAGGATGTGCGCCGACCAGCCCGCCGTACGGGCACAGGTGAACATCGACGTGAACATGTGCGCCGGGACCTCGGCGAAGTCCAGCATGATCGCGGCCCAGAACTCCACGTTCGTCGCCAGCACCCGGTCCGGACGGCGGTTGTGCAACTCCTCGAGCGCCGCCTTCTCCAGCGCCTCCGCCACCTCGAAGCGCGGCGCGCCCAGCTCCTTCGCCGTACGGCGCAGCACGCGTGCCCGCGGGTCCTCGGCGCGGTAGACACGGTGGCCGAAGCCCATCAGACGCTCGCCCTTGTCGAGGGCATGCCGGACGTACGCGGCCGCGTCGCCGGTGCGCTCGATCTCCTCGATCATGCCCAGCACGCGCGACGGCGCGCCGCCGTGCAGCGGGCCGGACATCGCGCCCACGGCACCGGACAGGGCCGCGGCCACGTCGGCGCCGGTGGAGGCGATGACGCGGGCGGTGAACGTCGAGGCGTTCATGCCGTGCTCGGCGGCCGAGGTCCAGTACGCGTCGACGGCCTTCACATGCTTGGGGTCCGGCTCGCCGCGCCAGCGGATCATGAAGCGCTCGACGACCGACTGGGCCTTGTCGATCTCGCTCTGCGGGACCATCGGCAGGCCCTGCCCGCGCGCCGACTGGGCGACGTACGACAGCGCCATGACGGCCGCGCGGGCCAGGTCGTCACGGGCCTGCGCCTCGTCGATGTCCAGGAGCGGTTTGAGGCCCCACACCGGGGCGAGCATGGCGAGCGCGGACTGGACGTCGACGCGGATGTCGCCGGAGTGGACCGGGATCGGGAACGGCTCGGCGGGCGGCAGGCCGGGGTCGAAGGCGCCGTCGACGAGCAGTCCCCACACGTTGCCGAAGGAGACGTTCCCGACCAGGTCTTCGATGTCGACGCCCCGGTAGCGGAGCGAGCCGCCCTCCTTGTCCGGTTCGGCGATCTCCGTCTCGAACGCGATGACTCCTTCGAGTCCAGGTACGAAGTCGGACATCAGGCGGCTCCTCGAGATGTGTACGACAAGGTGTGCACGGTTGTGCGGGTGCCGTGTGCACGGCGGGGGCGGTCACCCCGGTGATGCCCCGTGCGGTCGGTGGTCACCCGACCGCCGGGAAGGCAGGCACGATATCCCCTGCTGTATGAAGGCCACAGTGGCCCGACCCAAGATTTTGGCCGGTCCCCCCGATGCGGGGAAGCGTGACATCCGGCACAGTGCCCCAATTCGGCTCGGAAGGATTGGCGGCACTCCGTGCCGGGCAAACTGCGGCCTGCGGCAGGATGTCACCCGTGACCGACCATGCCGCCCACGAGTCCGCAGGCCCGCACCGCCCCGATCCGGACCACCCCGCCCCGGGCGTGACCGTCTCCGGGCTTCCCGCGCCGGACCCGGCCGCGACCGACCTCGTCGTGCCCGACCCCGCCGTCATGCGCGAGCAGTACCGCTCCACCCCGCTGGACGAGTCCGCGCTGGCAGGCGGGCCCATGGAGCAGTTCTCCCGCTGGTTCGCCGAGGCCGCGGCCGCGGCGCTGCACGAGCCCAACGCCATGGTCGTCGCCACGGCGACGACCGACGGCCGGCCCTCCTCGCGGACGGTGCTGCTCAAGCAGTACGACGAACGCGGCTTCGTGTTCTTCACGAACTACGGCTCGCGCAAGGGCCGGGAGATCGACGCCAACCCGCATGTCTCCCTGCTCTTCCCCTGGCACCCGCTCGAACGCCAGGTCGTCGTCATCGGCACCGCGTCCCGTATCGGCCGCGAGGAGACGGCCGCGTACTTCCGCACCCGCCCGTACGGCTCCCAGCTCGGGGCCTGGGCCAGCGAACAGTCGTCGGTGATCGGCTCGCGCGCCGAACTGCTGCGCCGCTACGAGGAGCTGGCGGCCCGCTACCCGGTGGACGCACAGATCCCGGCGCCCGAGCACTGGGGCGGCATCAGGGTCGTGCCGGACGAGGTCGAGTTCTGGCAGGGCCACGAGAACCGGCTCCACGACCGCCTGCGCTACGTGCGCACGGACGGCGGCTGGCGCGTGGAACGCCTCGCGCCCTAGGCGTATCGCCCTACAGCCCCTTCGCGACGTCGAGTGACGTCTCCACCGCCGCCGGGATGTCCGCCACCGGGAACTGCACATGCCGCACGGTGCGCTCCCGGTCGACCACCAGCACCGCGCGCTTGAGCCGCAGGGCCTGGCCGGCCCGGAAGGTCGGCAGCCGCAGCGCCGCCGCGAGCCCGGCGTCCATGTCGGACAGCAGCGGAAAGGGGATGTCCTCCTCCTCGGCGAACCGGCGCTGCTCGTCCGGGCGCTGCGTGCTGACGCCGCGCACGGCCACCCCCGCCGCGGTGAAATCGCCGTACGCGTCCCGGAAGAGGCGGTTCTCCAGGGTGCAGCCGAGCGTGCCGGGGATGTCCGCCCAGCCGTCGGGCAGGGGGGACGGCCGCCCGGTGGCCGGGTAGCAGAACAGGACGGTGGCCCGGCGGTCCACGTCGAGCGGGTCCAGGGCGACGCCGGTGTGGGCGGGCAGCGTCAGCCTCGGCAGCCGGGTGCCGGGCAGTTCGTGCATCCGGTGGGCGTCGGCGCCGTGCTCGTCGGCCGACGCGGTGAGCGTGCCGTCGCCGAGCAGCCAGCGGTCGGCCCAGTCCTGCATCGACACCAGCACGGGCAGCAGTGCGCGCCCGACGGCCGTGAGCCGGTACTCGTAGCGCACGGGGCCCTGATGGTAGGGGACCTTCTCCAGGACCCCGCTGGCCACGAGATGCGCCAGGCGCTCGGTGAGCACCTTGCGGGAGATCCCCAGCTCCTGCTGGAGCTCGTCGAAGCGGTGCCGGCCGCGTGCGGTCTCCCGTACGAGCAGCAGGCTCCACCAGTCGCCGACGACGGCCGCGGCCTGCGCGATCGCGCACGCCGCGTCGCGCTCGGGTACTGACCTGGCCATCGTCCGGCTCCTCCCGTTGGGTGCGGGGACGGGACCCCATCTTGCGCCATGGAGTGAGTTCCCGATAGAAACTCATCCTAAGTTCCCAAAGGAAACTCACTACTCGGCCCGCTTCGGCCGGACCCAGGGGGAGGGAAACGTGCCCATCGCACGGGCCACCGCATGGCGCACCTGGCAGATGACCAGACGCGCCTACCCATGGAGCTACGCCGTCGGCACCGTGCTGCCCGCCGCGCTCACCATCTCGCTCGCCCAGCTCGCCTTCCACGCCATCGGCGGCGGCACCGTGAACGACGACTTCACCGCCGGCGCCGACACCTACCTCGCCTACATCGCCGTCGGCGCGACCGCCTTCCAGTTCACCGTCCGCCTCATCCTCTGGTCGGCCAAGGCGCTCATCACCGAGCAACGCCAGGGCACACTCGCCGCCCTGCTCATCGCCCCCGCCGGACGCCTTCCTTACCTGCTCGGTCTCACCGCCTTCGCCGTCCTGAGCAGCCTCGTCGAATTCCTCGCCATCGGCGCCGTCCTCGCACTCCTCGGCATCTCCGTGCCCGTCGCCTCACCGCTCGGCGTACTCGCCGGGGCACTCGCCCTCATCAGCGCCGTTTTCTCCCTCTGCGTCGGCCTCGGCGGCCTGATGATCGCCGCGGGCGAAGCGCACATCTCGCAGAACACCGTCTTCATCGTGCTCGGCCTGCTCTGCGGCTTCACCTTCCCCCGCGACTACCTGCCCGCCCCCGCCCAGTGGCTCGCCGAGGCCCTCCCCACCACCGCCGCCATGGACGTCCTGCACGGATCCTTCACCGGCGGCCACACCCTCGCCGAACTCGCACCGCGGCTCGCCGTCTGCGCCGCCCTCACCGCCGTCTACCTCGCCCTCGGCCTGAAGTACCTGCCGCACGCCGAGGCCCGCGCCCTCGAAAGGACCCACTGACCATGCAGGGCATAGCCGTTCGCCGACTGCGCAAGGAATTCCCCGTACGCGACAAGGGGCTCTTCGGCCCCCGCAGCACCAAGACCGCCGTCGACGGACTCGACCTCGACATCCCGCCCGGCCGCATCACCGGACTCCTCGGCCTCAACGGCGCCGGCAAGACCACCACCATCAAGACCATCGCCACCCTGCTGCGCCCCACCTCCGGCACCGTCACCGTCGACGGACTCGACACCGTCACCGACGCCCGCGCCGTACGCCGCCGCATCAACCTCATCGCCGGCGGCGAACGCATGGTCTACACCCGCATGACCGGCCGGGAGAACCTCTGGTACTTCGGCCGCCTCTACGACGTACCGGGCCCCGCCCTGCGCCGTCGCATCCACGAACTCCTCGCCCTCGTCGGCCTCACCGACGCCGCCGACACCATGGTCGAGCGCTACTCCCGCGGCATGACCCAGCGCCTCGCCATCGCCCGCGGACTCATCAACGAACCCGACTACCTCCTCCTCGACGAACCCACCCTCGGCCTCGACGCCCCCATCGCCCGCGACCTGCGCCGCGTCGTGGCCGACCTCGCCGCCGACGGCACCGGCGTCCTGCTCACCTCCCACTACCTCGCCGAGGTCGAGGAACTCTGCGCCCACGTCCACGTCATCTCCGGCGGCCGCCACCTCGCCGAGGGCAGCCCCGCCGAACTCAAGGCCGCGACCGGCAGCCACCGCACCGTACGCATCACCGTCACCAACCCCGGCGACCGTGTGAGCGCAGCCGCCGACGCCTTCGGCGCCATCCGCGAACCACTCCCCGACGGCAGCCAGTTGATCACCCTGCGCCACCCGGACGACATCGCGGGACCGCTCGCCGCCGCACTCGTCGAAGCGGGCGGCTCCATCGGCGGACTCACCATCACCGAAGCCAGCCTGGAGGACGCGATCCTCACCCTCGCCGACCGCACTCCCGAGGCGGCACCCGTATGAGACGCGCACTCGAACACGCCCTGTGGATCTTCGCCGCCGAGACGCTCAAGCAGCACCGCAGGCTCTTCGGCCAACCGCTCGTCGTCTTCTCCATGCTGGTGTGGCCCGTACTCCAGCTCGCCACCACCTACTACACGCTGCGCCCCGTCGCCACCGCGTCCCCGGCCGCCGCCAACTGGCCGCTCGCCGACGACCCCGAACGGCTCCTCGCCTTCCTGGCCACCGGCACCCTCGCGTACGCGTTCTTCTTCTCTCTCGTCCAGTCCGCCTGGCACTTCTCCTTCGAGCGCACCACCGGCACCCTGGAGCTGCTCTTCCTCACGCCGGCCGGCCGCCTCACCCTGATGATCGCCAACGGCGCGGGCGCGCTGCTCCAGAACGCCTGGCTGCTCACCTGCTTCACCGTCGCCGCGCTCACGGGCTTCGGCGCGCTGGCCGTCTCCGCCTGGTGGATGTACGGAGTGGTCGTCCTGGCCCTGCTGGTCCCGGCGGTGTCGTGGGGAGCGTTCCTCAACAGCCTGCTCGTCTTCTCACGGGACTCGGCGTTCCTGTACACGATCCTCGACGAACCGCTCTGGTTCGTCTCGGGCGTACGCCTCCCCCACTTCGCGCTCCCGGTCGCGATCCAGGCCGTGGGCGCAGTCTTCCCCCTCACCGGCAGCCTGATCGCGGTCCGCGGCGCCCTTCTTCAGGGCCGCACGGTCACCGACCTGGCGCCGTCCCTCGCGGCGCTGGCCGCCCTGAGCGCGCTGCTGCTGGCCGGGGCGGCGGTGATTCTGCGCCTGGGTGAGTCCCGCGCACGCCGCACGGGCAGGCTGAGCCTGGCCTGAGACCTCTTGTGCAGGCCCGGGAACGCAGATTGTGTACGCCCGGGAACACAGACGACCCGTGGGCCTTGGTCCCTCCGTCCGGACGGAGGGAGCCGGCCGGACTTACCGGCGGCCCACGGGTCGGGTGACTGCTTGGGTTTCGGCAGGTGGCCTGCCGAGGTGCACAGAGTGCGACGGCAGGCCGTTAGCCCGCAGTCACCTCGCTTGTCCGGTAAGAAATCACTTCCGGATCACCTCCTTTCTGAGCGTGCCCCCAACTTAGGCAGCACCGGAGCCCCCATCAACCCAATTTCTATTTCTCTTGTCTGAGGGCGTACGCGTACCCGTCCGCCCGTTGTACGAGCTGCACGTTCCGGTACGACACGTTGAACCGGCCGGCCGGTGTGGTGAGGCTGTGGTGGCCCGTGGACCGGACGGCAATGCGGCCGGACCAGGTGCCCTGCCAGCGGCCCGTCGGGACGATCGCGCGGACAAGGTCGCCCGTGGCGAATCCCTGCTGCCGTTTGCGGCGGGGCCGACTCAGACGAGGGAAGCCGAACCGGTCCGGCGTCGTGCGGGCGTACGCCCCGCGTCCCACAGCCTTGACGACGTGGACCTGCTCGCAAACCCGGACGACGGCGGCCCCGTGCTCGTGGTCCAGGTGCCCGACCGAGAGGGCGTCGGCGGTGTGCGACTTGATCAGCCCCATGGCCTCGCGATTCCACTTCGTCCGGGCACCGGTCCAGAGATGCACTGGTAGGCCCGTGCCCCCGACCGCGCTGATCAGCTGCCTTCGCGTGGCATTCATCGCCGCCGCGTCCCGCAGAGGGGTCCTCGCCTGCTGGAGAATCCTTGTCAGACGCTCGGGGGCGCCGACAAGGAACTCCTCCACAGGCGCGGCGCCTTTGGCCTGGTTGCACGGAACGCAGGCGAGTGTCAGGTTCGACAACCGATTCGACCCGCCGCGGCTGCGGGAGCGGATGTGGTCGATGTTGAGCGGGACACCCGTTGCACCGCAGTAGGCACAGGTCCGTCGCCATGCGGCGAGCAGGTATTCGCGGATCTCGGTGCCGGCGAGTGTGCCCTTGCGGTACTCGACCGCATCGAGGCTTCTGCCCTCGCTCATCGCGCGGGTGTCGAAGGCGGCGTCCTCGATGTGGATCTCGGTGACGGGGGCGTACCGGCAGAGCCGGCCCGCCACCGACGCTGCGGAGTCGACACGATGCCTGAGCGAGGGTGCCAGCCAGCCCTTTGGGCGGAGACGGTTTCTGAACCGGGGCGCGCGATAGCGGCAGTTCGCGGAGCGACGCCGGCGCCGGTACCCCGCACGCTGCGTCATCGCCTTGCGAATCTGGTCGCCCCGGTGCCGGATCTCCAGAGAGACCAGGCCACGCCGTACCGTCACGGTACGACCCACCGCCGCGGCCTCCTGCTTGGTGTCGGTGATCGCCATGCCGGTGCCCTTCGATCCGGGATCGATGCGCAACTGCACGCCGGCGACGTCGGACGCGGCGCGGGTGCGGTCCTTGAGCCGGATGGTGAACGGCGCGTAGCGCGCAACGACAGCTCGTGACGTCGCCAGGAGTTCGCGAGCGCGGGCCGGATGGCAGGGCATGAGAGGGCTGCCGTCCTTGGCGAGGACGAACACCCGCCCCGAGCCGGTGCCGCCCTTGTGCGCATTGCTTTCTGCGGGAGCGTTACCGCTCCCTGTCTCTGCCTGCTCGGCGTGACGCCGCCGGGCTCCGGTGCTGATCCCGGCGGTCTCCCCTCGCCCATGTTCCCTGCCGGTGCCCCGCGAGGTGGCGGGGAGTCCGCGAGCCGTTTCGTCCCTGCTCCTAGGGGTGTCTGCTCCCACGGATTCCAGTGCAGGCTGCTGAGGAAGCACAGCCGGGTGGGTCTGCTCACCCACAGGAAACGTAGTCATCACGTGCACCATTCTCGATCTTGCGATCACGACGACTGGGGCTGGTCACTCCGAACGCGCTCCGAGGAAAGCTCGGCGCATGCTGGGAGCGAGTGACCTCACGAGTCCGAAATCACCGTCAAAGTACCTCCGCGTGAGTGGGCGTTGCGCCGACCCGACACCTGGTTCGCACAAACGTGTGATGTCGCTTCATGTGCCGCCTCCACGGCGAAGTCCACTGATAAGGGTCACGGGGCGGCGCGACGATGCAGCTGCTCGATCGGTTTCAGGCAGGTCTCCGGCCCCTGGCCGATTTCGGGGAACGGTGTGTGTTCTGTGTCACGTTGAAGTTGAATGGGCTGAGGTGCATCAGCACACATGGACACGTCCTGCAGGGGGTGCCGGGATGAGTGCTTCCAGGAGCGAGATCACCGACGCGGTCGGGTCTGGGGAGCCCGAGCCCGGGTCGGGCACCGCCGGGCCGCCCGGTGCGGACCTGCTCGCGGCGCTGCTCGACGGCATGGACGCCGCCCTGTGCGCGTTCGACGCCGAAGGGACCGTCACGCACTGGAACCGCGAGGCGGAGCGCATCCTGGGCTGGACCGCCGAGGAGGCCGTGGGGCGGCGCGGGTTCGCCGGCTGGGCGGTGCGCCGTGCCGACGCGGACGAGGTACAGGAGCGGCTGATGGCCGCGATGGCCGTGCCGGGCCGCCAGGTGCACGAGTTCGCGCTGCTGCGCAAGGACGGGGGCCGGGTCCTGGTGCGCACCCAGTCGGCGCGGGTGCTCGGCACCGACGGGAAGCCGGCCGGGGTGTACTGCGCGTTCAGCGAGGTGCACGCCCAGATCGATCTGGAGCGGTCCATCGCGCTGAGCGAGGCGCTGTTCGACGACGCGTCCTGGGGCGTCGTGCTGGTCGATGTGGACCTGCGTCCGGCCGTGGTCAACGCCGAGGCGGCGAGGGTCCTCGGCGCCGGCCGGGCGACCGTGCTGGGTCGGCCGTTGGGGGAGCTCGTCTCGCAGGGTGTCGAGGAGCTGGAGGGCGCGCTGCAGCATGTGCTCGCGGAGGGCGCGCCGCGCGGGCTGGTGGACCTGTGGGTGGGCGTCGCGACGCCGGAGGGTGAGCGCCGGCGCTGCTGGCGCAGCGGGTTCCTGCGGCTGGCCTCGCCGCTCGCCGAGGAGCCGGTACCGCTCGGGGTGGGCTGGCTGTTCCACGACGTGACGGACGTGAAGCTGGCGGACCAGGAGGCGGACCGGCTGCGGTTCCGGTCGGGCCAGCTGCACCGGGCGGGCCGAGCGGCCGCCGAGTGCGAGGACCCGCTGGAGGCGGCGGCCGTGCAGTTGGACTTCGCGCTCGCCGGGTTCGCCGATCACGCGCTGCTGGACCTGGCGGAGGACGACGGTCGGCGGCTGGTGCGTGCGGCGGTCTCGCCGGCGGGCGCGTCGGGTCCGTCGGCGACGGCCGCGGGCGGCGGGCTCCCGGTGCGGTACGAGCCGGGGCATCCGGCGTTCCAGGCGGTCGAGCGCATGGGATCGGTGCGGGCGAGCGCGGGTGCCGAGGCGACGGCGGGGGACTGGGCGGAGCGCCGTCAGTGGCCGAGGGATGTGGCGCACGCGCTGTGCACGGCGCTGCGCAGCCGGGGCCGGACGGTGGGTGTGCTGACGTTTCTGCGGACCGCGAACCGCCCGGCGTTCGAGCGGCCGGACGCGGTGTACGCGGAGAGCGTGGCGGCCCTGGTGGCGACCTCGCTGGATCTGGCGCGGGCGACGGAGCAGGGGGAGCAGGGGGAGCCGGCGCGGTAGTGCGGCGGCGGCGCGGGTGCGTACGGCCGCGCCGCGGCAGTGGGCAAGGGTCGCGGGCGACGACCCCGGCAGCGTCCTCCGCGGGGCGTACCTGCGCGTACGCGACGAGCAGCGCGCGGGCGCGCGGGCCGAGGCCCTCGTCCGCCAGGGCGATCACAGCGTCGGCGATCTCCTCGGCGGGGCGCGACACCCCCTGGCGCAGCAACTGACGCCCGTCGTCGGGCCGGCCGGCCGCGGTGAGCGCGTCGGCGGCAGCCGCCAGGCGCCCGGCCGGCTGGGGCGCCACCTCCCACAGGAGGGTGGCCCAGTCGGCGGTCAGCCCGCCGCGGTTGAGCTCGGCGGCGAGCTCGGGCAGCCAGGCGCGCGCGGCCGCGGTTGCGTACGACTGCTCAGCCGCCGCTTCAGTGGCGGTAGAAGATCCGGTCGCGGTACCGGTCCATCACCCGGCCGTTCCACTCGTGCCCGCCGTCCACGTTCCCCGAGCGCAGCAGCGGGGGTTCGATGCCGCGCTCGGCGAGCTGCTCGGCCGCGGCGGCCGTCATGGCCTGCATCAGCGCGCTGGTGACGACGGTCGACGCGGGAGCGAAGGGCGCCTCGATGCCCTCGTGGGTCAGCTCCGCGTCCCCGATCGCGATCTTGGAGTCGACGACGATGTCGCAGTGGTCCTTGAGGAAGGTCCCGGAGGCGTGGCGCGACGTGGTCTCCCGCGTGTACGCCACGGAGGTCACGCCGATGACGGTGAGGCCCAGCGCGCGGGCCTTCATCGCCATGTCGACGGGCAGGGCGTTCCGGCCGGACAGGGAGATGATCACGAGGACGTCGCCCGCCTTGGCGGGGCTGGAGTCCAGGACGGCCGCTGCGAGGCCGTCGACGCGCTCCAGGGCGGAGCCGAGCGTGGCGGGCATGACGTCGACGCCGACGGTGCCGGGCACGGCCAGCAGGTTCATCAGGGCCAGGCCGCCGGCCCGGTAGACGACGTCCTGTGCGGCGAGGGAGGAGTGTCCCGCGCCGAACGCGAACAGCCGGCCGCCCGCGGCGACGGCGTCTGCGAGGGCGGACCCGGCGGCCGCGATGTTCGCGGACTCCTCGTCCCGTACGCGCTGCAGCAGACCGATCGCGGCGTCGAAGAACTGACCGGCCAGCTTGCTCTCGCTCATCGCCAGGCCCTTTCCGAAGGGTGGGAGGTGGGTGGAAAAGTACGAGTGCGTGACGGCCCGGGAACATCCGCGCCGTCGATCACGTTGCGGTCTGGACCATTGTGCTGTCAATACCGGGCCCCGCCCGCGCGGCACGGTTGTCCGTGGGATGCGCAAGAATTGAGCTCGGGGCCGCAGCGCACGAATTCTTCGAGGGGCACGTATGTCCGGACTGATCGACACGACGGAGATGTATCTCCGCACCATCCTCGAGCTCGAAGAGGAAGGTGTGGTGCCCATGCGGGCCCGTATCGCGGAACGGCTGGACCAGAGCGGTCCGACGGTCAGCCAGACGGTGGCCCGCATGGAGCGGGACGGCCTGGTGACGGTGGCGGGCGACCGTCATCTGGAGCTGACCGGCGAGGGCCGCCAGCTGGCGACGCGGGTGATGCGCAAGCACCGGCTCGCCGAGTGTCTGCTCGTCGACGTGATCGGCCTGGAGTGGGAGCAGGTCCACGCCGAGGCGTGCCGCTGGGAGCACGTGATGAGCGAGGCGGTGGAGCGCCGCGTGCTGGAACTGCTGCGCCATCCCACGGAGTCGCCGTACGGGAATCCGATCCCGGGCCTGGAGGAGTTGGGCGAGAAGGCGGAGGCCGACCCGTTCCTGGACGACAGCATGGTGTCGCTGGCCGAGCTCGACCCGGGCAGGGACGGCAAGACGGTGGTCGTGCGGCGGATCGGCGAGCCGATCCAGACCGACGCCCAGCTGATGTACACGCTGCGCAGGGCGGGCGTGCAGCCCGGCTCGGTGGTGAGCGTGACGGAGTCGCCGGGCGGTGTGCTGGTGGGCAGCAGCGGGGAGGCGGCGGAGCTGGCGGCGGAGATCGCCTCGCACGTCTTCGTGGCGAAGCGCTGAGGCGCGCGCCCGGGTGACCGGGCGGCCGACCTTGTCGGGCGGTCCTGGAGCTGTGTGCTCCGGGGCCGCCCGCTGTGCGTCCGAGGATCTTTCGCCGGTGCCGAATCCGTTTTTCGACGGAATGGCAGCGGCCGGGCGAATCGCGTGCCACTCTGAAGCCGAGGCATATGACCACGGCCCGGGGAGGGGAGCCAGGGTGATGCGCCGCCTGCCGTACGTCCCGCACGTCCTGACGCATGTCCTGACGTGGAGGGGTCCCGACGCCCAAGGGCGCCGGGACCTGTCCTCCCCGGTGCTGACCCGGAGCCCCGAGCTCCCAGGGTCAATCCCCTCGGACCGTTTTCCCCGAGCGGCCCGCCTCCCGCAGGAAATCTCCCCTCGGCAGCGCCGTCCAATCCCTTGGTCCGGTCACTCGAACGAGGGGTGTTGTGCGCCAGAACCGCGTTTTCGAATGCAAGTTCGATAGTCTGGGCGTCGTCTCGACACGAGCCACTCGATCCCGGGGGAGAAAAGGGGGTGCCAGGCCAGATGGTGCGGCGCATCGACGTGACCGGAGTCGGCGGTGTGCGCCTGGCTGCCTGGGAGTTCGCGGACCCTCCCAAGGGGCGCGGGGAGCAGGAGAGCGCGCCCGGGGTCTTACTCCTCCACGGCCTCATGGGCCGTGCCTCGCACTGGGCGCCCACGGCGCGGTGGCTCGCCGAGCGGCATCGCGCGTTCGCCCTGGACCAGCGCGGGCACGGCCGCAGCGAGAAGCCGGCCGACGGGCCCTTCACCCGCGAGGCGTATGTGGCGGATGCGGAGGCCGCCGTGGAGCAGCTGGGGCTGGCCCCGGTGACCCTGATCGGCCACTCCATGGGAGCGCTGACGGCCTGGCAACTGGCGGCCAGGCGCCCCGATCTCGTCCGCGCGCTGGTCATCTGCGACATGCGTGCGTCGGCGCTGGGCGTGGCGTCCCAGCGCGAATGGGAGGACTGGTTCCGCTCCTGGCCGGTGCCGTTCGCGACGCTGGCCGATGTGCGCAAGTGGTTCGGCGAGGACGACCCCCGGGTGGAGCGCCCGAACCCGGCCCGCGGCGAGTTCTTCGCCGAGGTGATGGCCGAGCGGGCGGACGGCTGGCGTCCGGTGTTCTCGCGCCGCCAGATGCTCACCTCCCGCGAGGCATGGGTCTTCCACGCGCACTGGGAGGAGCTGGCGCAGGTCCGCTGCCCGACGCTGGTGGTGCGCGGCCTCGACGGCGAACTGGGCCGCGCCGAGGCGCAGGAGATGGTCCGCGTGCTCCCCTGCGGACAGTACGGGGAGGTCCCCGACGCGGGCCATCTCGTCCACTTCGACCGCCCGGAGGGCTGGCGTGCGACCATCGAGCCGTTCCTGGAGGGGGTCCTGACGGCGTGACGGCCCCCCACCGGAGGTGGTGGTCGGTCAGGGCGCGACCACGGAGCCCCGCGGCCTGCGCGGCCCGCCCTGGCCCAGGGCGTCCGGAAGGAGAGCTGCTGGCGGGGGTGTTGAGGTCCGCGGGTCCGACGTGGTGGTCACATCGGTGAGTTGAGGCGTATGGCGGACGAGTACGGCGCGTTGCAGATCCACACCGTGGAGCCGGTCGATGCGCGCACCACCGTGTGCGTCGTGCGGTGCGTCGGCGGCGTGGTCCGGCCGGGGCAGGTGTACGACAGGGGACGGCTGCGCCTGGAGGCGATCGAGTGGTACGGGCGGTGCGTCGACCTCGTGGACCCGCCACACAGCGCGAAGGTGTGGCTCTCGGGTGACGGTGTGGCGCGGCTGCGTGCCCGGAGCGTCATCGCGACCCACGGGCCCCGCCGCTACGGATACGTGGGTCCCCCGGACATCCGGCGCGCCGCCCAGGGCGCCCCGGTCGGGCGGGTGGTGCGGACGGCCGGCGACTTCGCGGCCTGGGTCGGGGAGCAGGATCCGCGCGACCTGGCCGAGCCGTTCACGTACGTCGTCGACGGCGAGGGGCTCCTGCGGCTGGCGCCCCGGCGCAGCGAGCACGTCGCCTGTGCCGGAGGCGCCGCCGTCGCCGGGGCCGGGGAAGTCGCCTTCCGGCGGACCGGCGACGGCCGCTGGCGGGCCGGCTACGTCAGCAACCAGTCCACGGGCTACTGTCCCGATCCCGACTCGTGGCCCGCGGTCGCCGCCGCCCTCGACCGGGCGGGCCTCGCCCGGCCCGGCGACGGCTTCACGCACGAGGTCGTCTTCCGCCACTGCGGCGCCTGCGCCGAGCTCAACGTGGTGCGCGAGGGCCACTTCGTTTGCGTCTTCTGCGACGCGGACCTTCCGGTCGCGTGACGCGTGACGGCCCCGGGGCGCTCAGCCCTTGCTCACCGCCGTCAGGATCTCCGGCAGGCGGGCCGCCGTCCGCGGTGCCGCCAGGCGCAGGCCCGACCATGTGAGCAGCGCTCCGTAGGCCGTGCCCGCCGGCAGCAGGAGCCACAGTGCCGCCGAGTCCGAGACGTGCAGCCAGATCGCCAGCGCCAGCAGCGGGGCGCACAGCAGCGCCGAGAAGAGCATGCCGCCGAAGATCGAGATCCAGGCGAGACCGCCCTGCCCCGGTGCCACGTTCTTGTACGCGCTGTCCTGCGGGATCGAGTACGGGAAGCGCGCCGACGCCACCGCGCCCGTCGCCAGCATCGCGCCCAGCAGCGCGAAGGACAGGCCCAGCGTCTCGGGCAGGTCCTCCCACCGGCCGAGGACGCCCGTCGTGACCACCGCCACCAGCGTCATGTACGGCATGGTGACCAGCAGCAATGCCATTGCCCTGGCCCGCAGTTCGGCGTAGGCGTCCTGGGCGGACGAGATCGTCAGCGCGACCATCCAGAAGGCCGACGTGTCCTGGCCGAACTGGTTGTACATCAGCAGTCCCAGCATGCTCGCCGCGAAGCACACCAGGTAGATGGAGCCGGTGCCCTGCACCGCGTTGAAGACGGGCACGATCATGCCGACCGCCAGCGACGTCACCCACGCCGCCTTCGTCTTCGGGTCCCGCCACACATAGCGCAGGCTGCGCTGCATGACCGTGCCCGTACGGCCCTCCGGCAGCAGCCGGTGCAGACCGGTCGACGACCGCGTGCGACGCGACGGCTCCGAGGCCGCCGCCAGGGTCGAGCCGTCCGGAGTGGTCATCAGCTTCGTCAGGCTGCGCTGCCACCACCACAGCAGGGCGGCCAGTGCCCCGGTCGACAAGGCGAGTTGGGCGAATGCGGTCCCGTACGCGCCGTCGCTCGCCGAGCCGACCGCGCCGAGCGCGGAGGCGGGCGGCACCCACCGTACGACGTCGGCCGCCGGTTCCAGCGCGGCCAGTCCGCCCGCCTTGCCGATGCGCTGCGCGCCGAAGTTGACGAACTGGAAGCCCACCGCGACCACCAGCCCGCTGAGCACCGCCAGATCGCGGCCCTTGCGGGAGGTCAGCAGCCGGATGTTGGCGGCGGCGACCGCCCGCGCCAGTGCCACGCACACGAGCAGCGTCAGCGGCACGGCGAGCACCGATACGGCGATCGCGCCCGCCCCGATCGCCAGGGCGAACGCGGAACCGACCGCCAGGCACAGCGTGAACAGCGGCCCGATGCCCACCACCGAGGTCGCCAGCAGGGCCCTCACCAGCGGCGCTGGCCGCAGAGGCAGCATCACCAACCGGGTCGGGTCCAGCGTCTCGTCACCGCTGGGAAAGAACAGCGGCATCACGGCCCAGCCGAGCGCGAGCACGCCTGTGAGCAGGACGACGACCGAGGCGGCGTGCGCCTCGTCACGGAGCAGGATCAGCCCGGCGAGCTGTGCGGCCGCGAACAGCAGGGCGCACACGATCGAGATGATGTACGCGGCCTTGCGGCCGGACGACTGGCGCAGCCCGTTGCGCAGCAGCGACAGCTTCAGGGTGACGAAGACCCGGGTCAGCGACGCGGTGCTCAACGCGCACCGCCGCCGAGCCAGTCCAGCGACTCCCCGGTGTCCCGGCCCTGCGCGCCCACGAGCTCCAGGAAGGCGCTCTGCAGCGTCGGCGCACCGCCCCGTACCTCCGCGAGCGGCCCCTGCGCGCGGATGCGGCCCGCGGCCATCACCGCGACCCAGTCGCACAGCGATTCCACGAGCTCCATCACATGACTGGAGAAGACGACGGTCGCGCCCGACGCGGTGTAGCGCTCCAGCACGCCGCGGATCGTCTGCGCGGACACCGGGTCGACGCCCTCGAAGGGCTCGTCGAGGAAGAGGACTTCAGGGTTGTGCAGCAGCGCGGCCGCGAGCCCGATCTTCTTGCGCATACCGGTCGAGTAGTCGACGACGAGCTTGTGCTGCGAGCCGGCGAGGTCCAGGACGTCCAGCAGCTGGGCCGCCCGCTTGTCCACCTCGTCGCCGGGAAGACCGCGCAGCCGGCCGTTGTACGCGAGCAGTTCGCGGCCCGACAGGCGCTCGAACAGCCGCAGCCCCTCCGGCAGAACACCGATACGGGACTTCACCTCGACGGGGTCGCGCCATACGTCGTGACCGCCGACCAACACCCTGCCCCGGTCTGGCCGGAGCAGTCCGGTGACCATGGAGAGCGTGGTCGTCTTGCCCGCTCCGTTGGGGCCGACCAGACCGATGAACCTGCCCGCCGGAAGCGTCAGATCGATCCCCTGGACGGCGACCTGGTCGCCGAACCGCTTCCACAGACCTTCCACATGGACGGCGGGCGGCGCCGTCCGCGTCCCGCCGCTTTCGTCGACTACCTGGTCCGGCATGGTCATTGCCTTTCGCTGTCCCCGTGGGTCCCCGTTGGTACGGGCACCAGCCTACGGACGACAACGCCTTGGACGCAGGTGTGATCCAGGCAGTAGCCACTGGTCAGCGTTGCCGGGACCGTGCCGCGGCCGCCTCCCTGCCGCAGGCGTAGGCGAGCGGGCTGATCAGCTCTTCGGCGTCCGGCAGCCACCGGTTCGCAGAAGTGGGCCGGCGCGCCCACTGCACCGCGCCCCGGCCGCCGATGCGCGTCGGCGGGGCCGCCACCCAGTGGCCCTCCCCGCGCGCGACGAGATCGAGGGAAGAGGGTGCCCAGCCGAGGTTCCGGATCAGCTCGGGGACCTTCACACAGGCGCCGGGGAGCACGAAGAAGAGCATCCGGCGATCGGGGGTGCAGGTCACCGGGCCGAGGGGGAGATCCATCCGCTCCAGCCGGGCCAGGGCCAGGAATCCGGCGGACTCCGGAACGCTGAGCGCGTCGAAGGTGCGGCCCGTCGGCAGGAGGATCGACGCCTTGGGGTGCTTGCCCCACAGCCGCCTGACCGCTGTGGCGCTGCCCGTCGCCTGGTTCGCCCAGTCCGGCCTGGCCGGATGGGCACCGGGCAGCGGACAGCCGGCGTCGCCGCACGAGCAGCGCTCCGCTCCGTCGGCGGCCTCCAGCCAGGTGCCGGGGAACACGTCCCAGTGCCGCTCTTCCGCGTACCGCACGGCGTTGTCCAGCAGCTGCTCACCTCGCTGGTGGGGGATCTGTGCGGCCTGACTGACTGACATGGTCTCTTCCACGACACACTCAACTACCGCCGCAACCTCGGGTTACGGGCCCCCTCATGGCGGGCCTTGGAGCATCGATCCTGCATGCGGGGCGCACGGTTGCACGGCCGGGGGCGCGCAGGGGGCCGTGGCCGCAGGGGCGGGTAGCCAGAGCGGGGAACCGCGTACGGAAGGACGGAAGGAGCCCCGCTCGACGCCGCCACGAGCGCGGTACGACGGCGAACACGACGCGGTACGACGGCGAACATGGAGCAGTACGACGGCGAACACCGCGCAGCACAACGACCAAAAGGAACCAACCCGACCAACTCTGCATTCTCCGTATATCAGCCGGGCAGTGATCAACGCATTGATCACGCGGCATCAGGGGGTAGTTCATGGCAGCCAGGCCTCTCGTCGCCCGACAGCCGAACGAACGGTTGCAGGCACTCATCCAGGAAGCCGGGTGCTCGAACGCCGGCCTCGCGCGGCGCGTCAACATGGTCGGCACCGAACGCGGCCTCGACCTGCGCTACGACAAGACATCGGTGGCCCGCTGGCTGCGCGGCCAGCAGCCGCGCGGCAGGGCGCCGGGGATCATCGCCGAGGCCCTGGGCCGCAAGCTCGGGCGTACGGTCACGATCGACGAGATCGGCATGGCGAACGGCAAGAACCTGGCGACCGGTGTCGGCCTGCAGTTCTCGCCGACCGTCGTGGGGGCCATCGAGCAGGTCTGCGAGCTGTGGCGGTCCGACGTGGGCCGCCGCGACTTCCTGTCCGGCTCGGCCGTCGCCGCCTCCGCCCTCGTGGAGCCGAGCCGCGACTGGCTGATCACGGGCACGGACGCCCAGGTGGCGCGCACCGCCGGGGCCCGTGTCGGCGCCTCGGACGTCGAGGCGGTACGAGCCATGACCGCGGCCCTGACCGAGCTGGACCACCGCTTCGGCAGCGGACACGTGCGGCCCGTCCTCGTGCACTACCTGAACAGCGTGGTCTCCGGCCTGCTGTCGGGGTCGTACCGGGAAGCGGTCGGCCGCGAACTGTTCGCGGCCGTCGCCCGGCTGACCGAGCTCGCCGGGTACATGGCCGTGGACACGGGCCAGCCGGGTCTCGCCCAGCGGTACTACATCCAGGCGCTGCGGCTCGCGCAGGCGGCCGGGGACCGCGGCTACGGCGGCTATGTGCTGGCCGCGTCCATGAGCCACCTCGCCGCCGAGCTCGGCAACCCGCGCGAGATCGCGCAGCTCGCCAGGGCCGCGCAGGAAGGGGCGCGCGGGCGCGTCACGCCACGGGTCGAGGCCATGTTCCACGCGGCCGAGGCCCGCGGTCACGCCGTGCTCGGGGACTCCCGGACCTGCCACGAGGCCGCGGCGAGGGCGGTCGCGGCGCTGGAGCGGGCCGAGCCGGACACGGGCGACGACCCGGCGTGGATCGCCCATTTCGACGAGGCGTACCTCGCGGACGAGCTGGCGCACTGCCACCGCGACCTGGGCGAGGCGGGGGCGGCCGCCCAGCAGGCGGAGGTCGCGCTCGCCGGCCATCCCGCCGCCCGCGCACGGCGGCGCGCGATCGGGCTGGTGCTGCTGGCCTCGGCCCAGATCCAGCAACGGGAGGTCGAGCGGGCCTGCCACACGGCCACGCGCGCGGTCGAGCTGCTGGACACGCTGCGCTCCAGCCGGGGGACGGAATATCTGGACGATCTCCAGCTGCGCCTGGATCCGTACGCGGGTGAGCCGGTGGTCCGGGAGCTCGCGGCGCGCCTGGAGCTGCGGGCGGCGTGACGGTGCCCGCAGGGCTTCGGGACCCGCTCGCCTGTCCGCGCGGGGCAGGAACAGCGCTCAGTGTCCGCATATTGTCACTGCTCCGGCACGCGTGTGCGGAGCGCTCCGGGCACCCGGTAGCGTGAACCGACGATTCCGTAGGTCCACATGTAGGAGTCCCGGTGACGCACAGCGGACAGGGTGACGAGCAGCGGCTGCCGGCCGCGCGGCCGGCGCACGAAGGCGTCGTGCTGCCCGCCGACGGCAGTGAGCCCCTCATACCCGGCGCCCCGGATGCCCAGGCGACCCCTGCGGGCGGCCAGCCATGGGGCGCGCCGTGGGGGCCGCCGCAGCACCAGGCGCCCGGCTCGCCCGGCTCGCCCGGCCTCCCGCCGACGGGCCACGGGCATCCGGTCCCGGGGGCGCCCGAGGGCCATGGCTACCCGGCCGCGCAGGCCGGCCCCGCCGGGCCCGGCACTGCCGGATCGCAGGCGGGCCTTCCGACGAACGGCTACGGTGCCCCCGGCGCGCCTGCGCCGCAGGGCCCGACCGGCTACGGGACGCCACCGAACGGCCCTGGTGCGGCGGGCGCTTCGGCCCCGCAGCCGGGCTACGGGTACCCCGGTGCGCAGGACGGGCCGGCCGGTTACGGCTACCCGGCGGCGGCGCAGGGCCAGACCGCCTACGGGACGGCCCCCAACGGCCCCGGTGGCCCCGGTTCACCGCAGCCGGGCTATGGGTACCCCGGTGCGCCGGCCGGCTTCCCGCCCGCACCGCAGGCCGGCCACCCGGGAGCCCCCGCGCAGGCCCAGCCGGGCTACGGGTACCCCGGTGCCACCGGGGAGGGGCAGCCGGGCGGCTACGGCGCTCCCGCCTCTCAGGGGCAGACGAACGGCTACGGCGCTCCCGCCCCGCAAGGCGGTGCCCCCGTGCCGGCGGCGCAGCATGGTGTGACCGCGCAGCCGCTGCCGCCGCACGACGGTCCCGGGCAGGCGGAGGGCGGTGCGGCCGACGACCGCACCCAGATGCTGCCGCCCCAGGGCGGCACGGGCGTCACCGGCGCGTCCGATGCCACGCAGTACATCGCGCCCGTCACCGGCGCAGCCGCCACGCCGCCCGGAGCCCTGCCGCCCGAGATGCCCGCCGAGTCGACGACCTTCCTCGGGACCGGCCGTGCGGCCGAGGGCGACTCCGATGCCACGCAGTACATAGCGCCCGTGCCGCAGGCTCCCGCCGGGGCGCCGTTCGGCGTCCGGCCCGGTGCGCCGGGGGACCGGCAGCCGCCGGCCGAGTTCGACAGCCTGTTCCGTTCGGACGCACCCCAGGCGCAGCCCGCCGACCCCACTCAGCAGTTGCCGCGCTTCGACGCCCGGCAGGGCGCCCAGCCGTCGGCGTATCGGGAGCCGGAGTACCCGTCCCGTTACGACGACGACGAGCCCGCATCGCGCCGACGGTCCATCGTGCCCGTCGTCGCCGCGCTCGTGATCGGCTGCGCGGTGCTCGGCCTCGGTGTCGGGGCAGTGATGTCCGGCGGTGAGGAGGACAAGGATCCCGCGCCGGACGCGAACGTCGCCGCCACGTCCTTGGCGCCGAGCGCGAGCGCGTCCACGCAGGCGGCCGATCCCGCCGAGCCGCAGGCCAAGGAGCTGGACAAGCTGCTCGCGGACAGCAACAACAGCCGTGCCGCGGTGATCCGTTCGGTGGAGAACATCAAGGTCTGCAAGAACCTCGACCAGGCCGTGACGGATCTGAAGGGCGCGGCCGCCCAGCGGCGCAGCCTGGTGACCCGGCTCGACGGACTGGCTGTCGACAAGCTCCCCGACAACGCCGCGCTGACCGCCGCGCTGACCAAGGCGTGGCAGGCGTCGGCGTCGGCCGACGACCACTACGCGGCGTGGGCGCAGCAGGTGAAGGGCAAGAAGGGCTGCAAGGACGGCAAGGCCCGGGTCACTTCGCACACCGCGGAGGGCAACCGGGCCAGCGGTGAGGCGACGAAGGCCAAGAACGAGGCCGCGCCGCTGTGGAACGTGATCGCCCGCAAGCACGGCCTGACCGAGCGCCGCAGCAACCAGCTCTGAGGTCCGACTCGGGGCGTCCGGTGCTCGGACGCCCCGACCGGGTCGGCCGGACCGGTCGGAACGGGATGTTCAGGACGAAAGACAGCCAGAGTGGTCGGGGCGGGACGGTCAGGACGTGGCCATCAGCGTGTCGCCCACGTCCACGAAGTCCTTGGCCTGGGCCACCAGCCGTCCGTCCCGCACCACCTGGAACGTCACGCTGCGGTTGACGATCCGCGGGTAGCCCGGTGCGCCGAGCATGTTCTCGTACCCCCACCGCAGGGGCGGCGTCAGGCCGTCCGTCGTCACCTCGAGGCCCTGGTCGAGGGCGTGGGAGATCCGGCCGGGGGTGATCTCGTCACTGTCGAGCGCGCGGATCACCCGCTCCAGCACGGTGTAGGCGATCCAGGTGGTCTGCACGCCGGCGTCGGCCGGGTCGATGCGGTCGTCCCCGAAAGCGTGCTCGGTGACGACCTTGTGCATCCCGTCCCAGCGTTCGTCGTTCGCATCCGGGTACCAGCTGGTGATGTAGGCACCCTCGAAGGGGCCCTGGCGGCCGCCGGTGCGGTCGACGAGGGGCTGGCCGACGCTGCCGATGACGGACGAGATGCGGATGTGCCGGCCGTCCTCGGGCAGTCGGCGGAAGGAGTCGAAGAAGGTCTCGGTGCGGTCCCCGAGCGCTGCGGTGACGCAGCCGGGCCGCGCGCCGGAGGCGAGGCTCGATGTCCAGGTCGGCTCCGCGGCCCGCTTGCGGGCCTGCTCGGCCTGCGCGGTGTACTCGGTGGCGTCGTCGGCCGCGAGGACGTCGGCGGAGGGGATGCGCCGACCTCCTTCCTTCAGGCCGGAGTTGAGCAGCTGCACGAGATCGTCGCCGTTGATGCTGTCGGGGCGTACGAGGGAGACACCGGCGCAGGAGTCGGCGAGCTGCCTGCCGTTGCCGGCGACCAGGGCGGCCTGGCCTCCGTTGACGGGGTAGGACAGGTAGCTGGTGAACTCCTCGCCGGACAGGCCGTATCCGCCGATGAAGGGGATGCCGGCGGCCTCCAGGGGGGCCATGAAGGAGCCGTACTGGCTGTAGGAGCCGACGACCGCCACCGCGCCCTCCTTGACGGCCCGTCGGGCGCAAAGTGCCGCCCCCTGAGGGGTGTTCTTCTCGTTGCAGGTGATGACGCGCAGGTCGTGGCCGTCTATGCCGCCGCGTGCGTCGGCCCAGCGCTCATAGGCCTTGGCCATCGCCATCATGCCGGGCATATTGGTGGCCTTGGTCTCCTCGGGGGCGAACGTCATGACGGTGACGGGCTCCCTGGAGCCCCCCGGATCTCCTTGGAGGACGCCGCAGCCGGCGACGAGGCACGCACCTGACGCCACCGTCGCCACCGCGGTGATGCAAGCGGCACGTACGCGACGCGTCTTGGAGGGGCGGGGGGTGAAGGAGCGACGCCGACCGGTCATGACTCCACACGCTTCCGCTCCCGGGGTAACAGAACAGTGAGCAGTCTTCAACGCAAGGTGACCAGAAGGTGAATTGCAGGGGCGGGTCCGGGTGATCGAAAAGGGAACGTACGATCGAAGGCGTGCAGCAAGGTTCGGTCAACCCTTCCCGTCGCGGCCGTCGCTCCTCCACCATGGGCGGCATGCCGCTCAACGACATGCCCTGGTGGCGCTGGCGCAGCAACGTGCGCTCGGCGCTGCACATGCTTTCCGATCCCGTCTTCCACCAGGAGTGCTGGCTGGCGGGGCTCGAGGGGTACGGCGACGTCACGGACGCCGTCTACCGCCTGGTCGAGGACACCTGGCTGGACAACTGGTCGGCCGAGAAGTACGTCGGCACGATCTTCCGCGACACGGAGGAGGCCGCGCTCGTGGACGTCGGCGTGCTGCGGGTGCTGCGCATCATGCACCAGGTCGGCGCGGACGCCCCGGTCTCGGCGTACATGGAGCACCCCGGCTGGCCCGAGGCCGTACGCGCGGCCCGCGACGCGCATGTGCGCCTCGCGTCGAACGACGGCGAGGACCCGGACACGCCGCCGCGCTCGCTGGACGTGCTGCGGATCATGACCCGGTCGGCGTGAGCGGGCTGTCCCGGGCGTGCTCGGACTGTCCAGGGCCGCGTCCGCTTGACGGACGCCGTCCGGGCCCGCGGGCCTTTTGTGGCAGGCTACAAGGATGACTGACCAGTACGTCCTCACACTCTCCTGCCCGGACAAGCAGGGCATCGTGCACGCCGTTTCGAGCTACCTCTTCATCACCGGCTGCAACATCGAGGACAGTCAGCAGTTCGGAGACCGGGACACCGGCCTGTTCTTCATGCGGGTGCACTTCTCCGCCGAGGCCCCGGTGACCGTGGACAAGCTGCGCGCCAGCTTCGCCGCCGTCGGCGACGCCTTCGAGATGGACTGGCAGATCCACCTGGCCGACGAGCGCATGCGGATCATCCTGATGGTCAGCAAGTTCGGCCACTGCCTCAACGACCTCCTCTTCCGTTCCCGTACCGGCGCTCTGCCGGTGGAGATCGCCGCGGTCGTCTCCAACCACACGGACTTCGCCGCGCTGGTCGGCTCGTACGGCATCCCCTTCCACCACATCCCGGTGTCGAGGGACACCAAGGCCGAGGCCGAGGCGCGGCTGCTGGACCTGGTGCACGACGAGAACGTCGAGCTGGTCGTCCTCGCCCGCTACATGCAGGTGCTCTCCGACGATCTGTGCAAGCAGCTCAGCGGCCGGATCATCAACATCCACCACTCCTTCCTGCCGAGCTTCAAGGGCGCCAAGCCCTACCACCAGGCGCACGCCCGCGGCGTGAAGCTGATCGGCGCGACAGCGCACTATGTGACGGCCGACCTCGACGAGGGCCCGATCATCGAGCAGGAGGTCGAACGCGTCGGCCACGACGTCACGCCCGAGCAGCTGGTGGCGGTGGGCCGCGACGTGGAGTGCCAGGCGCTGGCCCGCGCGGTGAAGTGGCACGCGGAGCACCGCATCCTGCTCAACGGCCGCCGCACGGTCGTCTTCGCCTGAGCGGCCTGAGCGGCCTGAGCGGCCTGAGCGGCCTGAGCGGCCTGAGCGATCTGGCCCGGCGGCCAGTCGTTTCCACAATGTCCCGTCTTGTCCACGAGCCCTGCTCTCCCACGGGCTCCGGCGCAGGAGGTGCCGCCTCCGCCCCGTTGCCCTGCGGCACTAAGGTGCACACACGCAGCATCGGCTCGCGATCTTCCCCGTAGCCGTGCGGGCACGGGGTGGGACCCCGGCACCGGACGCCGCGGATCCCGACGTGCGGGCGGGCGACGATACTGTGCGGACACCGTCTAGGATGCGCCCGCGGCCCCCGACACCGGGTCGTCGCAGAGGTCGTCCAGGACGAACGCGCCCTCCTCCTCTTCCTCCTTCTCCCGCTGGAGCGCGGTCTCCGCGTCCAGCCGTTCGAGCAGGCGGGTCAGGAGATCAGGGTCCTTCGGGTCGCCGACGAACTCCAGCACGGCGCGGTAGAACGCGTCGCGCAGCGTCGGCGGCATCGCGTCCGAGGCGTCGAAGCAGATCTGGTGCGCCGAGTCGAACAACTCCTGCACGGCCCGTGTGCCCTGTGACGGTGGCTTGGAGGCGAACGTGCCGCCGGGGAAGAACGGCCGCTCACCGGGTTTCGCGGCGTCCGCCCAGTCCTTGCGCGCGGGCGCGGAGGTGAGCCGGTCCAGCAGGTCCCAGGCGGCGGCGCTCGGCCGGAACACCGCGGCCATGTCGCCGGACACCTCGAAGTTCCGGCCGCCGTCCTCCTCGGCGGAGGCGACCGGGTCGAGATGGCGGGCCGTCGGGCTCGGCCGCACGTCGTCGCCGTAGTGCCTGCGGATGAACGAACCCTGGTGCTCGTGGGTGCAGTCGCCGCGGTTCAGCAGCCCGTAGCGGCCGTCGTCGAGCAGTTCGAAGGAGTCGGTCAGCGCGTCCGGAGCCGGGGAGCGGCCGTTCCCGGTGAGCATCCGCGCCCACTCCTCCCACACCGGCCGCGTGCTCTTCCAGGAGGTCTTGCCGGTCGCCCAGTTCTCGTACGCCGCGTGCCCGCGGCGCTGCAGGATCAGGTCCTCGATCCAGTCCGTGCCCGGCCAGCCCGAGGTGGCGCCCGAGTTCAGCCCGAGACACCACTGCGGGGCGGCATCGTCCTGGACGTCCGTACGGCTCCACACCAGCGACTTCAGGTCCACCCGCACCGGCGCCCAGAAGACGTGCGTCCGCGCCGCGCCTCCCTTGCCCGCGACGGTGACCGGCGGCGCCCACGGCGGGATGGCGGCGCCGGCCACCCGCTCCGGCAGCGGATGGGCGTCGCCCGAGCGCGCGTACTGGGCCAGCTCACCGGGGCTGTTGAGGATCGCCAGATCCGGCGGCGCACCGGCCTGGAGCTGGGCCACCAGGGTCTCGCGCAGCGAACGCGTCCCCTTGTAGACGTACCGGTGGCCCGTCTTCCTGCTGATGCTCCTCAGCGCCTGGACGAACGGCGTCTCCTCGCCGTCCGTCCACGGGCCGAGGACGACGAGCGTCCGCTCGTCCGGGCCGGCGCTCGTACAGCCGCCCGCCGAGACGGCGGACACGGCCAGCAGACAACCCGCCAGGGCTAGCCTCAGGCGCTTCATGCGTCGCTGTCCTTTCGCCGGGTGAAATGCGGCGGATACGGCCGGGCGTAGAGGTAGAGCGTGACGCCGCAGGCCAGTGCGGCGAGGCCGGTCACCGGCACGGTGACCCCCGCGGTCAGCGCCCAGCCGTCCGGATGCGCCGATCCCATCCGGCCCGCCGCGTCGTCCGCCACGCCCTCGATCGTGCGCCCCACGCCGGGCACGGCGGTCTCGTACTTCAGCTGGGCGATCATGTGGTGCACGCCCGTCTGCGCGGCATGCTCCTGGGCGCCTCCGACGGTGAGCAGCACGGGCGTCAGCAGGATCGGCACCGACGCCGCGACGAGCTGGACGCTGACCAGGCGCAGCCGGTCGCGCAGGAACACCGACGTGCCCACGACCGTGAAACCGAACACGACCGTAACCCCTGCCGCGGCGCCCGACGCCGCCAGAGTGAGCGGGCTCCAGGCGGCCAGATCGCCGCCCTCGGCGAGCACCTGCATCTCCAGGACCTCGATGCGGTCCAGCACGGTGGTGGGCTCCTGCGCGCCGGTCGCCGGCTGCGCGCCGCGCAGCATCCCCGCCGCGTACGCGACTCCCGCGTCGCGCAGCACCCGGCTCGAACGGTTGCGGTCCGCCCACGCGATCTTGTCGCCGTAGGCGACGACGAGCCCGGACACCACCCGCAGCTCCTGCTCCTGCCCCTTGCTCAGGGCCCCGGACTGCGCGACCTGATTCAGGCTCTGGCCCGCCTCGGTCAGATGCGAGCGGTACGTCTCGCCGAGCTCGACGAGCCCGGCGTGCTCCGGGTTCAGCAGCCGTAACTCGGCCTGCGCCTGCGCGAGTCCGAGAGAGGTACGCGCCTGGGCGAGCCCCACCAGCGCCGGCACTGCCCGGTCCCGCAGATGCTCGGAGCGCCGGTGCAGGTCGTTGTAGGCCGCGGCGCAGAGCGCCAGGGCGACCAGCGCGAGCGCGGGCAGCACCAGCATCCTGCGCCGCAGGAACGCGGCGGTCGGCCGCCCGGAGCCGGGTGACCGCCCGGTGGCGCGTTTCCACAGGGCCGGCGGGACGCGCTTCGCCTGCCGCCAGGCGCGGCCGCCGTCCCGCCGGACACGACCGCCGAGCCGCCGCAGCGGCGTGCCGCGCGAGGGGTCCGTACCGCCTGTCATGCGTGGTCCTCCGCGGCGGGCGGCGTTGCGCTCACGCGACGGGTCCGTGACGTTCGTCATCTGTGGTCCTCCCCGCCCGGCAGGAGCATGTGCCGGGACCATCGCGCCCAGGCGGGGGAGCGGCCCCGGACGTGCCTGGCGCCCAGCGGCCGGGTGCCGAACGCCCGGTCGAGCAGCGCCTCCGCCAGCGCAGCGTCCTCCGGCCGGTCGGTACGCGGCACCTGCTTGGCCAGCCGGCGGTAGCTCGCCGACAGCTCGTCCCGCAACTGCCGCTCCGTCCTCGGGATCTCGACCCCCGCCGACCGGGCCCCGGCCAGGTCCGCCAGCGGATCGCGGGCGGCGGCCTCCCTGTGCGCCTCCTCGACCAGGCCGAGCAGCATCGCCAGCAGCTCCGTCCTGATCCGGTCCCGCGCCTGGCCGTCCGTGAGGCCCTCGTCGTTGGTCAGCCGGTGCAGCGCGGCGTAGGCGTCCACGGGCGAGCGCCGGTTCACCTGGATGCGCACGACGGCTGTGCGCGCGGCCGTGCGGTGCCGGGAGTCCGGCGGCACGCTCTCCAGGTAGGCGCACGCCTTCTCCCACTCGTCGTCCGCCAGATGGATACGGGCGAGGCCGAACGCCGCCGCACCCATCGCGTGGTTGCGCTGGAGCACGGCCTCGTAGAACTTCTTGGCCTGTGCCACGTTCCCCTCCCGGTCCGCCGGGGGCTGCGGCTGTTCGGCCTCCCCGTTCCCGGCGGGCGGTGTGACGGCCAGCTTCTCGTGGCAGTAGCCGAGCGCGAGCTTGGGCGCGTACTCGCCGGGGATCGCCCGGTACACCGCGTCGAAACTGCGCCAGGCTTCCGCCGTGCTGCCGGACGCGAGGTGGTTGAGGCCCTGGTGCCAGTCGAGCCGCCAGTCGTACCGGGACCGGTCGCCCAGCCGTTCCTCGGCCAAGTGCAGTTCCAGCTGCGCCGACGCCAGGTCGCCGAGCTGGAGATGGAGCCGGCAGCGCAGCAGGTGCAGTTCGGGTGAGCGCTCCCACTCGCGGCTGAGCTGCAGCAGACCGGCAGGGTCGTCGTACGACGTGCGCTGCAGTTCCTTCCAGTTGACGTCCTGCACATCGGGCTTGTGCCTGGGCAGCGCCACCGCGGCCTCCGCCGGGTCCGGGATCCGCGCGCCGAGGCGGTCCGGCGCGCGGTCGGTCCGCCAGCGCTCCAGCGGCGGCGCCTTGCCGAGCTGGCCGTCGAGCGCGGCGGCCGGCGGGTCGAACAGCGTCGACGGCTGGTAGGTCTCCTCGCCCAGCCGCAACGACCTCAGTTCGCGCAGCACACCACGCAGCTGGACGGCCATCTCGTCGGCGGAGGCGTACCGCAGCTCCGGCTCCTCGGCCATCGCCCGCTCCAGCGCCCGGTTCAGCGACTCCTCGCCGATGTCGGCGGACGGCTCGGGGTCCCGGGACAGCAGCTCGCGCAGCACCGCACCGACCGTGTACAGGTCGCCCGCGGTGGTCATCTCGCCAAACGCCCCCGACCCTGGCGGCCTGTGGGTGACCGGCCCCGGCTCGCCCGGCTTGCGCACACCGGCCACGTCGATCAGTTTGATGCCGTCGCGGCAGTGCAGGACGTTCGTCAGCGAAAGGTCGCCGTAGACGAGGCCCTCCTTGTGCAGATGACCGAGCGCGTCCAGGATCAGCAGCCCGTACGCGACGACGAACTCGCGGACCCGCGCCCCGGCGAACGGCGGCCTGCGCTCCGCGATACGGTCGGCGACCCACGACAGCGGCGCCCCGTCGGCGAACTCCATCACGATGAACTCATGCGGCGCCGACGGATGCCGCGCGTAGTTGACCACCCGGATGATGGACGGGTGGTTGAGCCGCACCAGCCTCAGCCGCTCCTGGTGCGCCTGGCGGACGGCGTCCGGATTATCGGGATCGAGGACGCCCTTGAGCGCGACCGGCCGCTTCTCCAGCAGCAGGTCACGGGCCAGATACACCTGGCCGTGGCTGCCGCGGCCGATCGGCCCCACCACCTCGTACTGCTGGTGCAGCAGGTCGCCCGCCGTGAGCTTGGCACCGGAGCGGGCGGTCACCAGCGCGTCCGGGGCACCCACGGTGACGACCGGCAGATCCGTCAGCCCGTCGCCCGGCGGCTCGGCCACGAACTCGGGCGGGCCCGCCGTCCGGCGCAGGATCTCCTCCCTGTTCTCCGTCTCCAGCAGCGCCGCCTCGATGTCGACGGTGATGCGGAACAGGGCGTGCGGCAGGGCGCGGTCGTCGTACGACAGGCCGCCCGGGAGCAGCTGTGCGAGCTTCGCCCGCAGCCGCTCGGCCTGCGCGGGGCGGGCTCCGGCGTGCTCGGCCGGCCGGGCGGGGTGCTCGCGTATGCGGCGCTCGCACTCGGCGAGACGGTCCAGCCGGGCCCGCAGCCGGGCGGCGCGGCGGGCCGGCCAGTCGGGCTCCATCACCTCGGCGCGCACCTGGTCGAGCAGGGGCGAGCGACGGTCGCTGAAGACGAGCAGGAGACGGGTCTCTCCGCCGGCGCGGAGGGCCCGCAACAGGTCCATGATCTCGCCGTCGGAGGAGGCGCACCGGTCGACGGCGAGGAACGCGATGTTCAGCGGGGGGCTCTCGACCGCGATGCGTCGCAGCAGGGACTCGTGTGCGCCCACGCCGGTCCCCTCGGCCTCGGGAACGTCGAGCCCTATACGGTCCGCGGTCTGACGCGCCAGTTCCTCCACCGTGCGGTTCGTCGCGTCCACCGCGATGTCGATGCTGCCCAGTTGGGGCTCACCGGCCGAGGCGGGCAGCGCCGACGGCGTCGGCGGGCTCTGCTCACGGTCCGCCAGCGTCAGCACGGACCGGATGGTGTACCGCAGGTCGTGCTCGCCCACCCCGGCGAAAACGGGCTCCACCGGGTCGGTGTCCGGCTCGCCGTCCAGCCAGCGCGTCAGCCGCCGCTGCAGCCCCGGCACCCGACCCGACACCGTCCGGTCCGGCGCGACCGCGACGTCCCGGGACACGGCGCGCAGCCCGGTGATCTTCAGCCCGAGCCGCTCCAGCCGCTCCCGCCGCAGATGCCGCAGCACCGTCTCCGTCGGGATCATGTACGCGTGGTCCCGGCGCACCCGTGCCTCCGGCGTGCCGAACTGGTGCACAAGGATGCCGATGACCCGGCGGGAGCGGCTGTGCACGACTCCGCAGCCGCTGTAGCCGTGCCGCACCACATACGGCGAGTCCTGGGTGTCGAGCTGCACCCACTCCGGTGCCGGTGCGGGACCGCCGCGCCCCATCAGCCGGGCGTCCAGGTGCTCGCCGCCCGGCAGGTCCTGCGGGTAGCCCGTGAAGTGGACCGGTTCGCCGGGGGCGGGGATCTGCCGGTGCAGCACCGCGACCGGCACCTCGTGCGGGAGCCCGGGACGGTCGTCCAGTTCGAGCAGGGCCACGTCGCCGCCGAAGTCGGGCGTGGGCTCGACGAAGAACTTCGGCACCACCCGGGCACGCACCGGCCCGTCCGTCCCGCCGGACGAAGCGGTGCGCAGCACGTCGACGTACACCGTGTCCAGCCTGGCGCGGACCCCGGCCCGGTCCGGCGGCGAGAGGACCGTGTGCGCACACGTGAGCACCCAGGTACGGGACAGGAGCACTCCGGCGCCCAGCGGGATGCCGTTGCGGTCAGGTGTGCGAAGCAGTCGTACCCGCCAACTCTCCTCGTAAGCCACTGAGTTGGATGTGCGATACGGATCGCTCATACTGGCCAACGATAACTACGGGAAGCGGGGGGCGCGATGGCTGAGCGTGACGAAAGCGCGGTGGCCGGGCTGGCCGAGGTGATCGGTCAGGTCCGCGACGAACTGGAGCGCGCCCAGCGCGCCGGGGCCGGCCGCGATCTGCGGTTCAGTGTGGAGAGCGTGCAGCTGGAGTTCGCCGTGCAGGTCAGGCGGGAGGCCACGGGCAGCGGCGAGCTGCGGATCGGCGTGCTGACGGCGGGCGGCGGAGGGACGAAGGGCCACGACCGGACGCACACCATCCAGATCCAGCTCACACCGCACGGCCCCGACGGCAACCCGAACATCAGCGTGGGCGGCCCCGGGCCGCACGGCGGCATGGGCTAGCTCCTGTCCGGCGGCGGGCATGCCACGGGCGGCGGGCGACGGTTGCCACGGCACGACCCGGGCGGTGGCCGGCGGGCGTCTCGCAGCGGTTGCTCACAGGCGGCTCAGCGAGGCCGCCGCGAACAGCACGTCCCGGATCGCTTCCCGGTCCCCGTCCTGGCCCGCCGCGGCCTCTTCCGGCGGGATGTGCCCGGCGACGAGTCGGCAGAACTCCACGCCGTCCAGCGCCACTTGGGCAACCGCCTGGTCGGCTGTGCCGATGGCCGCCGGTGAGTCCAGGGCGATGTACCAGCTGCCCCCGCCCGACCCCTCGACCTCCAGATGCAGCGAACGCCCCGGCGCTCCGGTCGGCACCGGATGGCGTGGGGGTCCGGCGAGACCCGCGCGGCGCCGTTCGGCGAGCGCGGCGGGCAGCAGGCGTGCGGCCAGGTCGATCATCCTGTGGAGATGGGCGTCGCTCGGCGGCGCATAGGGATAGTCGACCGCGTCGGCGATGTCGTCGGCGTGGACCCAGCACTCGAAAGCCCGGTCGAGGAGCGAGTCGCGCAGGGGAAGGGCGAACTGCCCGTACGAGACGGACAGTTCGGCGACACCGCGGCCGGCGAACGACACGGTGCGGATGAGGGTGTGGCTCTGGTCGCGCCAGGGCGTGCGGACCGTACGGGTGGGCGGCAGGCCGGCGGCGCTCCAGAACGCCTCGGTCCGCTCCGTCGGCGGGATCGGGGCGTCCTTGCCCAGCGGGTCGTCGAGCCCGAGCGCGCCGGAGATCAGGCCGTCCACGCTCATCAGATGCCCGATGACCCCCGCGACGGTCGTACGGCGGTCGACCTGCCGGTCGCCCTCGAACCACTTCAGGCGCACGGGCGCGTGCCACTCGGATTCGCCGATGTCGCCCAGCAGCGCGTCGAGCCGGGCGGTCTCGGCGTCGTACGGGTCGGCCCAGTCGGGCACGGGGACACGGGCGGGCCTGCGGCCGAGGCAGCTCTCCAGGACCCGGAAACGCAGCAGCGGATCGAGGTCGAGATCCCGGTCGGAGTGCAGCAGACCGACGGCGTCGCGCAGCCGCAGGGCCTCCTCGGCGCAGGGGGCGCACTCGCCGAGGTGCTCCTCGACCGCGGTGGTCTCCTCCGCGGAGCAGGCGGACAGGGCCCAGGCGCCGAGCAAGGACTTGAGCACGCTGTGCGACGCCCGTCCTACCGGTCCCTCGCCGTCGGCGGCTGCGGGTCCCTCGGGTCGCGCCTGTGCTTCGGGTCGGTCGCCCTCGTCGCCTTGGTCATCGTGTTTGTCGCCGTGGATGCCGCGCTCGTCACCGTGGCGCACCACCGGGGCGTCGCCCGCTATGTCCGAGACGCTCTGGCCTTCAGGATCTTCCAGATCTTCTGGATTTCTCCGGCCTTCCGGATCTCCCCGGCCTTCCGCGCCGGCCGCCTCGCCCGTGTCCGCACTTTCCGGCCGCGTCCCGGCGGGAGCGGGGTCGTCCGGTCCGGCTCCCGAGGGGGCCGCAGGATCGGCCGGCCGGGGCGTGCCCGTGCCGTCGAAGGGCTCCGGGCGGCGGGTCCCGGGCGCCGGCGGGCGGTAGGCGTCCGGCGGCAGGTCGTCCGCGGCATGCCTCGGGGACGGTATGCGCGGAACGCCCCGCGCTTCGTTCCCTCCCGGGCGCCGCCCATGTCCGTCGTCGTGATCGCCGTCGTCGAAGGGGCGGTTCACCGTGCGTGTCCGTATCCGGGCGGCAAGGACCCCTCCAGCGGGCGCGTGTGCGCCGTGGACAGCAGTTGCAGGCCCAGTCGCAGCCTGCGCCGTGCCTCGTCCGCCGTCACCCCGAGGTCGGCCGCGGTCTGCCGGTAGTCCCGGCGCTGGAAGTACGCAAGTTCCAGCGCGGCCCGCAGCGGCGCGGGCATCGACGTCACGATGTAGTCGGCGCGGGCCGCGACCGCCGCGCGCCGCACCTTCTGCTCCAGCTCCTCCGCGGTGCCCTCGCCGCCCCGGGCCAGGGCCGCGGCCTCGCTCTGGCGCAGCCGGTGCACGGCTTGGCTGTTGGTGAGCCGCGCCACCCAGGAGCGCATAGAGCCCTGCTTGGGGTCGTAGGCGTCCGGATTCTCCCAGATGTAGCCGAAGACCTCGCGGGTGACCTGGTCGGCCGCCTCCTCGTCGTCCAGCACCCGGTGCGCCTGGCTGTGCACGAGCGCGGCGAAGCGGTCGTACAGCTCACCGAGCGCCGCGGCCTCGCCCCGCGCCAGCCGCTGCTGCATCTTGCGGTCCCAGCGCGGTGGTGCGTCCTTCGCCATGCGGCCCCCAGCCCTGTCGCCCTCGCAGTCCCCGTGCCTCCTCCGAATGTAGTGCGCCGAATGACGTATGCACTCCCCTTTGCGGCAAGTACGCCACTCGGCGCGGCCCGGGATGGTAGGAGCCCGGCGGCATGGAGCGGGAACTCCGGGCGGAGTGCGGAACTCCGCGTGACGTCCGTCGCGTTTCAGGGAGGGACGGCAGGGCAGTGGCCACTGGAAGGACAGCTTCCGGTCGCCGGGCCGGCCGGTTCGAGGAGAGGTCCGTACGTGATGATGCTCAAGGTGGCCGAGACCCGGCAGGGCGTGTGGACCGTGCTGCACGTGTGCGGCGAGCTCGATCTGGTGTCCTCGCCGGTGGTCCGCCAGCGGGTGCACGACGCGGTAGCGGCGGGGGACCGGGATGTGGTGCTCGACCTCTCCGAGGTGTTCTTCTGCGACTCCAGCGGCGTGGGTGTGCTCGTCGCCGCGCGCCGGCTGATGCGTTCCTGCCAGGGCAGGCTGCGCCTGATACTGCCCGCGCGCGGGGCGGAGGAGGGCTCACACGTCAACAGGGTGCTGAGTGCGCTCGGCGTGCGCCGCCTCTTCGCGGTGTACGCGGACGCGGTCTCGGCGACGGACGACGATGCCCAGCCGCTCTCCGCCTGACGCGGCGAAACCTGACCCGACCCCGTCGCGTCACCGGTACGTCTCCTGCATGTCGCCGCCGGGCAATTCACCGGGTGCGTACACGCGTCACCGCCCGTGGCCTTACGCTCCCTCGCATGGACAGCGCAGAGTACGAGCGGAAGATCGCTTCCCGTTTCGCCGCTTTCGACCAGGACGGCAACGGCTCCATCGACCGCGAGGACTTCAGCAAGGCCGCGGCGTCGGTCCTCGCCGAGTTCTCCGTGACGGCCCGGTCGGACCGGGGCCAGGCTCTCTACCACGGCGCCGAGGCGTTCTGGCAGGGCATGGCGGGGATCGCCGACGTGGACGGCGACCAGCGGGTCAGCCGCGAGGAGTTCGTGACAGGCGCGGTGAAGAGGCTGCGCGACAACCCCCAGCGTTTCGGTGAGATCGCCCGCCCGTTCCTGCACGCCGTCGTTGCGGTCGCCGACGAGGACGGCGCCGGTGTCACGCCGGCGGCGGCCGAGCGCGTGCTGCGCGCCCTCGGTACAGACGCGCAGGTCGCGGCGCAGACAGCGGCGGCGCTGGACACGGACGGCGACGGCAGGATCTCCGAGGAGGAGATCCTGACGGCGTTCGCCGCGTACTGCGTCACGCCCGAGCAGCCCGGGTAATCCCGTAGCCCGTGGCCGCCCGCCCGCCGGGCGGCCCCACTCGCCAGGGCGGCCTTGCGGCCGCCCACGCAGTACGCTCGACTGGGAAATTCCAGCCGAGCGCCTGTCACCATCCGCCACGCGTGGGACCTGCGGACCCAGATCAACACCATGCACCGGCACTGGGTGTTCCCCTCGGGCGACGAGGCCCGGGACGAGATCCGCAGGCGTGTGCTGTTCCCCCGTGAACTGGAGCGCTGTGCGCGGGGCGCCGGCTTCGAGGTCCTGGACATGACCGACGGCACAGGGGAGCGGCTCACCGGCCCCACCGCGTACACGGTGGCCCGATACACCCGGAGGTGACCGGCGGAGCGCAAAGCGGCGGCTCGGCGCTCTCCGGCCCCGCCGGCACGGCACCGACGCCCCCTCACCCGTACCGCTCCCTCACCCGTACCGCTCCCTCAGCCGGTACTTGAGCACCTTCCGCAGCGCCTCGTTCCTCGGCAGCGCGTCCACCACCTCCAGTTGTTCGGGGAGTTTGTGCACCGCAAGGCCCGACGTCCGCAGGTGCTCGCGCAGCTCCTCCAGCGTGGGATCGGCCGCCCCCAGGGCGCGTTCGACCACCGCGCACACGCGCTCGCCGCGTTCCGCGTCCGGCAGCCCGATCACCGCCGCGTCACCGACCGCCGGATGCGTGTGCAGCAGGTCCTCGATCTCCTTGGCCGAGATGTTCTCGCCCTTGCGGATGATCACGTCCTTGAGCCGGCCCGTGAGGACCAGGTGGCCGCTGCCGGTGAGGTGGCCGAGGTCTCCCGTCCGCAGGAAGCCCTCGGCGTCGAACGGGCTCTCCACCGCGCCCAGGTAACCCTGGCAGACGGCCTCGCCGCGCAGTCGGATCTCGCCGTCGACGATGCGTATCTCCATCCCGGCGGGCGGCCGGCCCTCGGTGCCGGCGAGGTTCTCCGGGGTGTCGTCGGGCGAGCCCATGCTGATCATCGGGACCTCGGTCATGCCATAGCCATGGGTGAGGGTGCAGCCCATCTCGCGGACGACGGCGTGGTGGAGTTCGGGCGGTTTGGGTGCGCCGCCGCCGGCGAGCAGCCGCAGGGTCGGGATCAGCTTCTCGCCGGGGCGTTTGCGCTGTTCGGCGAGGAACATCGCGTAGAAGGCGGTGGAGCCACCGGCCGTCGTGACGCCGTGCCTGCGGTACTCCGCCAGCGCGCCCGGCAGCGCGAACTGCTCGAAGAGGACCGCCGGGAACCCGTACAGCAGCAGCATCACCAGGTAGTCGGGGCCGCCGATGTGCGCGAAGGGGAAGGCGATCGAGCCGACGTCTTCGGCCGTCAGGTGCAGCGCGTGGGCGAGGCAGGAGCCGCCCGCGATCAGGGAGCGGTCCGTGTGCAGGACGCCCTTGGGGTCGGACGTGGTGCCGGAGGTCCAGTAGATCCAGCGCACTTCCGTGCCGGAGGAGGGCGGTGCGGGCAGTGCGGCCGGGTCGCCGTCGGGCAGTGATGCGTACGCCTCGAAGACGCCGTGCGCCCCGAGCCGCCGCGCCATCGCGGTGTGGTCGAAGCCCCGCCACTCGCCGGGCACGCCGAAGAACGCGGCCTTCGACTCGCGCAGCGCGAATCCGGTCTCGCGGTCCCGGCAGAAGGGGATCACGGGGGACTGCACGGCGCCGAGACGGGCCAGCGCGACGGTGAGCAGGACGGTCTCGATGCGGGTGGGCAGCTGCCAGGCGACGACCGTGCCGGGTCGCACGCCCATGGCGTACAGCCCGGCCGCGACGCGTTCGGCCCGGTCCCTCAGCCCGCCGAAGGTGAGGACGCGGTCCTCCTGGAGGAGGACGGGGCGGCCCGGGGTGAGCGCGGCGCGCCGGTCGACGAGCTCCCACAGGGTGCGCGACGCGCCGAGTGCGTATGCGGTCTCGTCCATCGCCGGACCTCCATGGCTGACGGTCAGTCAGATCATGCGGAGAGCGTAGGGCCATGCGCCTTGTCGGTCCAGGGGGGCGGGTCTAGCCTGCTGGCTGACGACCCGTCAGAAAACGAAGTCCGTCCGCAGCGGAGGCCTCGATGGAACAGGAACTGCCCCGGATCGTGAGCGTCGACGACCATGTGATCGAGCCCGCGCACCTCTTCGAGACCTGGCTGCCGGCCACGTACCGCGACCGCGGTCCCAAGCCGCTGACCGCGGGCATCGGCGACATCTCCTACGTCGGCGGCAAGTACCGCATCACGATGGACCCCGACGGGCCGCCGGCCGACTGGTGGATCTACGAGGACCTGAAGTTCCCGTACAAGCGCAACATCGCCGCCGTCGGCTTCGACCGCGACGACATGACGCTGGAGGGGATCACACGCGAGGAGATGCGCCCCGGCTGCTGGGACCCCAAGGAACGGCTCAAGGACATGGACCTCAACCATGTCGAGGCGTCCCTGTGCTTCCCCACCTTCCCCCGCTTCTGCGGGCAGACCTTCGCCGAGGCCCACGACAAGGAGGTCGCCCTCGCCTGCGTGCGCGCCTACAACGACTGGATGGTCGAGGAGTGGTGCGGCGACAGCGGCGGCCGGCTCGTCCCGCTGTGCATCGTCCCGCTGTGGGACGTCGGCCTCGCGGTGGCGGAGATCGAGCGGAACGCCGCCCGGGGTGTGAAGGCCGTGACCTTCTCCGAGATCCCGACCCACCTCGGTCTCCCGTCCATCCACTCCGGGTACTGGGACCCCTTCTTCGCGGTCTGCCAGGAGACCGGCACGGTCGTCAACATGCACATCGGGTCCAGCTCCCAGATGCCGGCCGCGTCCCCGGACGCCCCGCCCGCCGTCCAGGCGGCCCTGAGCTTCAACAACGCCATGGCCTCGATGACGGACTTCCTCTTCAGCGGGGTGCTGGTGAAGTTCCCGGCACTGAAGCTCGCCTACAGCGAGGGCCAGATGGGCTGGATCCCGTACGCCCTCGAACGCGCCGACGACGTGTGGGAGGAGCACCGGGCCTGGGGCGGCGTACGCGACCTGATCCCCGAGCCGCCGTCCACCTACTACTACCGGCAGATCTTCTGCTGCTTCTTCCGCGACAAGCACGGCATCGCCTCACTCGATGTCGTCGGCCGCGACAACGCCACCTTCGAGACCGACTACCCGCACGTCGACTCGACCTTTCCGCACACCAAGGAGGTCGCGCTCGACCATGTGAAGGACCTCGACGACGAGACCGTGTACAAACTCATGCGCGGCAACGCGATCCGCATGCTCGGCCTGGACCTCGTCTGATGGACCTGACCCCCACGCCCGAGGAGGAGGACTTCCGGGCCCGGCTGCGCGCCTGGCTCGCCGTCGCCCTCCCCGAGCTGCCGCCGAAGCCGCCGCCGGACGACTGGCCCGCCCGGCGCGCGTACGACACCGCCTGGCAGCGGGCGCTGTACGACGCGGGATACGGAGGCGTGCACATGGACGCCCCACCGGCCCTGCGCCTGGCCTTCCTCGAAGAGACGGAGATCGCCGGCGCCCCCTACGTCGGCGCGAACTTCGTCGGACTGCTGCACGCCGGGCCCACGATCGCCGCGGAGGGCACCTCCGAGCAGCGGGAGCGCTGGCTGACGCCCATCCTGCGCGGCGACGAGATCTGGTGCCAGGGCTTCAGCGAACCGGACGCCGGCTCCGACCTCGCCGGCCTGCGCACCCGCGCCGTCCGCGACGGCGACGACTACGTCGTGACCGGCTCCAAGCTCTGGACCTCCCACGCCGAGGTCGCCGACTGGTGCGAACTCCTCGTCCGCACCAGCCCCGACGCCCCGGGGCACCGGGGGATCACCTGGCTCGCGATGCCCATGGACGCCCCCGGCGTCACCGTGCGGCCGCTGCGCACCCTGGCGGGATCGGCCGAGTTCGCCGAGGTCTTCCTCGACGAGGTACGGGTGCCGGCCGCCAACCGGGTGGGCGAGGAGAACGACGGCTGGCGCGTCACCATGGTCACGCTCTCCTTCGAGCGCGGCACCGCCTTCGCCGGGGAGGTCGTCGCCTGCCGCCGTACTCTGGCCGAACTGGCCCGCGCCGCCCGGGACAACGGCCGCTGGGACGACGCCGTGCTGCGGCGCAGGCTCGGCAGGCTGCACGCCGAGTTCGCCGCGTTGTGGCGGCTCGTCCAGTGGAACGTGAGCGAGGCGGCCGCCGCCGGCGGCGTCCCCGGCACCGGCGGCTCGGTCTTCAAACTCCGCTACTCGCACGCGCGCCAGGAGCTGTACGACACCGCCGCCGACGTCCTCGGCCCCGACGCGCTCGACCTCGACAGCGACTGGACGCCGGACCGGCTCTCCTCCCTCGCGTACACGATCGCCGCCGGCACCTCCCAGATCCAGCGGAACATCGTCGCCGAGCGGATACTCGGCCTGCCGAAGGGGCGTTGATGGACTTCCGGCTCACCGACGACCAGCGCGCCCTGCGGGCGGGCGTGCGCGCCCTGCTCGCCGCCCGGTTCGGACGCGAGGCGCTGCGCGCCGCCGTGGCCGAGCCCCGGCTCGACCGGGCGCTGTGGCGGGAGCTGGGAGCGGCCGGGTTCTTCTCCCTCCGGCTGCCGGAGGAGGAGGGCGGGGCCGGACTCGGCCTGCCCGAGGCGGTCCTCGTCTTCGAGGAGGCCGGACGTGTGCTGCTGCCGGGGCCGCTGGTCGCCACCCATCTCGCGGCGGGCACGGTTCCGGGCGCCGTCACCGGCGAGAGCGTCGTCACCGCGTCCGACGGCGCGCTCGTGCCCTGGCTGGACGCCGCCGACGCCGTACTCGGCGGGCTCACCGACCCGAGGCCCGTACGGTCCCTCGACCCGCTGACCCCGCTGCACCGGGACACCGGCGGGAGCGGAGGGCCGCCCGACCCCGTCGCCGTGCTGCTCACCGCGGCCGAACAACTCGGCACGGCGGCCCGGACGACGGACATGGCCGTGCGGTACGCCCGCGAGCGCGTCCAGTTCGGGCGGCCCATCGGCTCCTTCCAGGCCGTGGCGCACAGTTGCGCCGACATGCTCCTGCGCACAGAAACGGCGCGCGCGGCCGTCTACGCCGCCGCCGTCACCGCCGACCCCGTGGAGATCGCCGGAGCCAAACTCCTCGCCGACGAGGCGGCCGTGGGAGGGGCCCGAGAGTGCCTCCAGGTATTCGGCGGGACCGGGTTCACCTGGGAGGCGGACGTCCATCTCCACCTCAAACGAGCCTGGTTGCGGGCCGCGATGTGGCTGACGGCGGCGGATGCGGAGGAGCTCCAGGCCCAAGCGTTGGCCTCAGCACGATGAAGCGTCACCGAGCGTTGATACCGGGTTGTGTCCTTGAGTCGACTCGTCACGGCCCGGAGTCGTCATGTCGCTCCGGTACGCTCCGTGAGATGCAAGTCGCTGCGAGGAGGAGGCGTCACGGCGCGGTCGGTACGGCTGGGCCGGGGCTGTCGATGCGCGCTGATCGGCCGGTGCGGGCGTGCTCTACGAGCCTGTGTTCGACTCCCCGCGAGGTGCGTCGCACAGTATGCACCATGGGTACTCCGTCGCGCTGGAATATGCCTGAAGCGCTTGTTGTGGTGACTGTACGTCAACCATGCTGTGCTGCAAGGAAATCACGTTCCGTGATGACTGTGAGGCGCAAGGCGATGTGTCCGCCGGTTCGGATGGTGTGAGCGGTGCAGGTGCTTCAGGTGCAGTTGGAGGTCGGACCCGACCCCGCGGAGGTGGGTCGGGCGCGCAGATGGGCGCGCTCGCGCCTCACGGGATCAGGGCTGGGTGACGACGAGCCGCTGGCCGAGACGCTGATCCTGCTGATCTCGGAGCTCGTCACCAACGCCGTGGTGCACACCGGTTGTCCGGCGGTGCTGCGGATGCTCTTCGGTGCGGGTCCGGCGGAGGCCGGGACCGTGCGGGTCGAGGTCGCGGACGCCAGCGCGTGCCCGCCCCGCCCCCGGCGCGCGGAGGGCGACGACACAGGCGGCCGCGGGCTCGAACTGGTCGACGGGCTCGCGGATCGCTGGGGCTGGACGCGGGAAGGGGCCGGCAAGTCCATCTGGTGCGAGGTGGACCGCTGCTCCGGCCCTGTACCGGCGGCCCCGCACGCGGGCCCGCCGGTCTGTGAGGCGGGGGCGTACGTGATCGATGCGTGCGGCACGCTGCGCGCGACGGCGCGCGGGGCCTGACCCCCATGTCTTGGAAACGCCCCACGCCTTAGGGACGCCCGACGCCTAGGCCGTGTTTTAGGTAGCGCGGGCGGCCAGCCATTTGGTGAGGTCGCCCGCGATGCGGTCGGTGCTGGTCTCGATGGCGACGTCGTGCTCGCGGCGGGTGGTGTCACGCCGGACGATCTCGTAGCCGCCCTCGTCCAACACGGCGACGGAGGCGAACCAGGCGGGATCATCCTCGTCGGGCTGAACGACGACGAAGGTGTTGTCCGTGCCGTTCAAGTCGCCGATCAGCATGAGCAAGGCGTCTTCGGACGGGTCGTCGACGTGGTCGCCGTTCTCGCTGTCCGCGCAGTAGTACTCGGCGGCCACAGGCCCTCCCCATACGTGTGCTGCTCGAAGTCCGGCCGCCAGCATGGCACGGCCGTGACCTTGGGCTTGATCACAGCCACTGATGGATCGCCGCGACGTGGACGGTCGCCTCGAACCGGACGGCGAGCTTGTCATAGCGGGTGGCGACCGCCCGGTGCTGCTTGAGGCGGCCGATCCCGCACTCGACCGCGTGCCGGGCCTTGTAGTCCTGAGAGTCGAAGGCGGGCGGGCGACCACCGGCCCGGCCGCGGCGCTTTCGGTTGCGGACCTGGTCGGCCGGTTCCGGGATCGTGCACCTGATCCCGCGTCTGCGCAGGTAGGCACGGTTCGCGCGGGAGGAGTACGCCTTGTCGCCCCGCACCCGCAGCGGTCGGCGCCGTGGCCGGCCCGGCCCGGTCCTGGGCACTCGGATCGCGTTCAGGACCGGCTCGAACTGCGGGCTGTCACCCCGCTGCCCGGCGGTGACCAGCAGCGACAGTGGCTTCTGGCCCTGCTCGCACGCCAGATGGATCTTCGTGGTGAACCCGCCCCGCGACCTGCCCAGCCCGTGGTCGTCCGGCTCGGTCGCGACACCACCGGGCGGTTCCTTCTGCCCGGCGCCATCCCGGCGGGCACCTGCCGCGTGCTGGTGAGCCCGGCAGACCGTGGAGTCGACGTTGACCTCCCAGGTGATCAGCCCGACCGCGTCGGCCCTCGCCTGCAGCAACGTCAGCAGCCGGTCCCACACGCCCTGCCGCTGCCACCGCCGGAACAGTCCGTACACGGTCTGCCAGGGACCGTACTCATCCGGCAGATCACGCCACGGAACCCCCGTCCGCACCCGCCACCGCACACCGTCCACCAACCGCCGCCGACCCGGCCACCTGCGACTCACCCCCGCCGCAGGCAGCAAAGACTCCAGCACCGACCACTGTTCGTCAGAAAGATCCCCACGCCCCACACCATGATCATCACAGCACGAAACGTGAACCGGAACCCGACCTAAAACACGGCCTAGAGGACCGCCACCGGAGCGACGGGTGTGCCCGTGCCGCCGACGAACGGCTCCGGCGTGGCGCACAGCAGGAAGGCGTACCGTCCCTCCTCGCCGCAGGCCGTGGACAGCTCCTCCAGGTTCCAGTTCTGGCCCTGGAGCATGCCCATCTCCACGAGGTCCAGCGCGTGCACCGGCAGCCAGAGGTTCTCGATCTCCGGCGGGAAGATCTCGAAGGTGAGGGTGTCGTTCGCGACGGCCGCGACGTCGCGGGCGTGGAACCACTCGGGCGTGCGGACGGACAGGCCGGGTGACGGATAGCCGTAGCCGTGCCTGTCCCCGCCCAGGAGGAGCCGCATCTGCCCCGTCCGTACGAGGACGATGTCACCGGCCCGGACGGTGACCGCGCCGAACTCGGCCGCCTCGTCCAGGTCCTCGGGGCTGACGGTGTGGTCCCCGGGTAGCCGGTCCAGGCCCTTCGCGCGGGCCACGTCCAGCAGGACGCCGCGCGAGACGACGGGCGGGAGCGTGTCGATGCCGCTGAAGCGGGCGCGGCCGTGCGGGGTGATCGAGTCGGCGGGGCGGCCGTTGTAGAGCAGGCCCGAGTGCGAGACGTGGCTGAGCGCGTCCCAGTGCGTCGCGGCCTGGAGCCCCATCGTCACGATGTCGTCGCTGGTGGCTACGGTGCCGGGGCCGAAGAGCTCCTGGTTGATCTGCACCATGGTGTGCAGGGGGTTGACGCGGCCCGGGATGACGCCGGTCTGGACGCCGTCCTGGTGGAGCGGGAGCGCGAGGGGGATGCGCAGGCCGCGCGTAACCGTGGCGACGGCGTCCTGCACGGCCTCGTGCGTGACGAGGTTCAGGGTCCCGATCTCGTCGTCCGTGCCCCAGCGCCCCCAGTTGTTGACGCGTGCGGCGATGGCATGGAACTCGGCCGGCAGGGACATGGCGCCTCCTGGGGCTTGTGCTCGACGGTCCGGCGGGCCATAGAATCTAACGGTCCGTCAGAAACCGTGGGAAGGGGCCGTCGTGGGGAACTTCTTGGCAGGCAAGGTGGTCGCGGTCACCGGCGCGGGACGCGGCATAGGCCGGGCCGTCGCGCTCGCCGCCGCGGCCGAGGGCGCGAGCGTCGTCGTCAACGACTACGGGGTCTCCGTCGCGGGCGGCGAGCCGACGAGCGAGGTCGCGGCGGGCGTCGTCAAGGAGATCGAGGCGGCGGGCGGCGACGCGGTCGCCGTCGCCGACGACATCTCCACGATGGCGGGCGGGCAGCGCGTCGTCGATGTCGCGCTCGGCCGGTACGGGCGGCTCGACGGGGCCGTGTGCGTGGCCGGGATCCTGCGGGAGCGGATGCTGTTCAACATGACCGAGGAGGAGTGGGACCCGGTCGTCGCCACGCACCTCAAGGGCACCTTCACCGTCTTCCGGGCGGCGTCCGCCGTGATGCGGGGGCAGGGCACGGGCACCCTGATCGGCTTCACCAGCGGCAACCACCAGGGCTCGGTGTCGCAGGCCAATTACGCTGCGGCCAAGGGCGGCGTCATCTCCCTGGTCCGCAGCGCGGCGCTCGGCCTCCACAAGTACGGCGTCACGGCGAACGCGGTCGCCCCCGTCGCCCGTACCCGCATGTCGGTGAACGTCCCCATGGAACTCACCGAGATCGGCGATCCCGAGGACGTGGCCGCCCTGGTGGTCTACCTGCTCTCGGACGCGGCGCGCGCGGAGGGCATCACGGGCCAGGTGTACACGGTGGCCGGCCCCAAGATCGCGGTCTGGGCCCAGCCGAGGGAGCTCCGCGCGGCCTACGCCGAGGGCGGCGCCTGGACCCCCTCCCGTATCGCGGCCGCCCTCCCGGGAACGGTGGGCACGGACCCGATGCCGTTGCTGTCGCGCGTTGACGACATGTCCGCAGCGGCGGCGCGCGGCGCCCGCCCGAACGCGTGAGACGCGGAGGAGCCGGCATGGACGACGTCTCGGCCGAGTCCTTCGAGGAATCCTTCGGTGAGTGCTTCGGTGATCGCTTCGGGGAGCGTGACGCCGCGTTCCGGGACGAGGCACGGGCCTGGCTGCGGGCCCATCCGCCCGGCGGGCACACGCCACGGTCATGGGAGCGCGAACTCGGACGCGGCGGATGGATCGGGATCGGGTGGGGGACCACCGAGTACGGGAGCCGTACCGCCGCCACCCTCGGCCGGCAGGTCGTCTGGGCCGAGGAGTACGCCCGTGCCCACGCACCGGACCGGCTCGGCCACATCGGCGAGCACCTGCTCGCCCCCACCCTCCTCGCCCACGGCAGCCGGGCCCAGCAGGACCGCTACCTGCCGGGGATCGCCCGCGGCGAGGAGGTGTGGTGCCAGGGCTACAGTGAGCCCGGCGCCGGCTCGGACCTCGCCGGGGTCAAGGCCGCCGCCGTACGCGCGAGCGACGGCACCTACCGCGTCACCGGGCAGAAGATCTGGACCTCGCACGCCCGCGACGCCGACCACTGCTTCGTCCTCGCCCGCACCGACCCCGGCTCGCGCCGCCACCACGGACTGTCCTTCCTGCTCGTCCCCATGGACCAGCCGGGGCGCATCGAGGTCAGGCCCATCCGGCAGATGACCGGGACCGCGGAGTTCAACGAGGTCTTCTTCGACGGTGCGCACGCCCGGGAGACCGTTGGCGGTGAGGGCGCCGGCTGGCGCGTCGCCATGGGCCTGCTCGCCCTGGAGCGCGGCGTGTCCACCCTCGCCCAGCAGATCGGCTTCGCCCAGGAGCTGCGTGACGTCGTGCGCGACGCCGTGGACAGCGGGGCCGTCGACCGCGACCCGGTCCTGCGGCACCGTCTCGTACGGCAGTGGGCCGAGCTGCGCACTCTGCGCTGGAACGCCCTGCGCACCCTCGGGCCGTCGCACGACGCCGCCCGTCTTGCCGCCGGTGACGCCGCCGGTGACGCGAGCGTCGCCAAGCTCCTGTGGGCCCGCTGGCACCAGCGGCTCGGTGAACTCGCCCTCGTCGTACGCGGGGCCGCCACCGCCGCCGGGCCGGGGCCGTGGACCCCGGAGGCGTACGGCATCGACGACACCCAGCGCCTGTTCCTCTTCACCCGCGCCGACACGATCTACGGCGGCTCGGACGAGATCCAGCGCACCGTCATCGCCGAGCGCGTGCTCGGCCTGCCCAAGGAGCCGAGGCCATGAGAGGCGTGGTGTTCGACGGCGCCCGGGTACAGGTCGTCGACGACCTGGAGATCCGCGCGCCCGGCCCCGGCGAGGTGCTGGTCGCGATCGCCGCCGCCGGGCTGTGCCACAGCGACCTGTCCGTGATCGACGGCACGATCCCCTTCCCGCCCCCGGTCGTCCTCGGCCACGAAGGCGCGGGCGTCGTCGAGGCGGTCGGCCCCGGCGTCGGCCATGTCACGCCCGGCGACCACGTCTGCCTGTCCACCCTCGCGAACTGCGGGGCCTGCGCCGACTGCGACCGGGGACGCCCGACCATGTGCCGCCGCGCGATCGGCCGCCCAGGCCGGCCCTTCTCGCGCGGCGGCGCACCCGTGTTCCAGTTCGCCGCCAACTCGGCCTTCGCCGAGCGCACGATCGTCAAGGCCGTCCAGGCCGTGCCGATTCCCGCCGACATCCCCCTCACCTCCGCCGCGCTCATCGGCTGTGCGGTGCTCACGGGCGTCGGAGCCGTACTGAACCGGGCGCGGACCGGGCGAGGGGACACCGTCGTCGTGATCGGCACCGGCGGCATCGGGCTCAACGTCGTCCAGGGCGCCCGGATCGCGGGCGCGTCCGCGATCGTCGCCGTCGACGCGAACCCGGCGAAGGAGGCCATGGCACGGCGGTTCGGCGCGACGGACTTCCTCACCTCGGCGGCCGACGTACGGGACATCCTGCCGACCGGGGCCGACCACGTCTTCGAGTGCGTCGGGCGCCCGGCGCTGATCCGGCAGGCGATCGAGCTCCTCGACCGGCGCGGTCAGGCGGTCCTGCTGGGCATGACCTCACCCGCGGCGGAGGCCACGTTCCTGCCAGCGTCGCTGTTCCTGGACAAATCCGTACTCGGCTGCCGGTACGGATCGTCCCGGCCGCAGCACGACATCGCGCTCTACGCAGAGCTGTACCGCCGGGGCGAGCTGCTCCTCGACGAACTCGTCACCGCGACCTACCCGATCGAGGACTTCGCGAAGGCGGCGGACGACACGCACCACGGGCGGGTGGCCCGGGGGGTGCTCACCTACTGAGCCGGGGCCATGTCCGGCGGCGCCGGTCAGCGGTACGGGGGCGCACCTTTGGCGGCGCCGGTCAGCGGCCGCGGTCCCCCGTCCTCGCGCGGAACGTGCGGCGGTAGACCGTCGGGGGCACCCCCAGTGCCGACTGCAGATGCTGGCGCATCGACTGGGCCGTGCCGAAGCCCGCGTCCCTCGCCACCTGATCGACCGTCAGCTCGGTGGACTCCAGCAGGTGGCGGGCCCGTTCCACGCGCTGTTGGGTGAGCCACTGGCCGGGGCTGACGCCGACCTCCTCCCTAAAGCGCCGGGTGAAGGTCCGTACGGACATCGACTCCTGCTCCGCCATGTCGCGCAGCTGGATCGGCTCGTGCAGGCGGCCGAGCGCCCAGGCGCGGGCCGAGGTCGTGGTCGCGAGCTGCGGTTCGGGGATGGGGCGGTGGATGTACTGGGCCTGGCCGCCGTCCCGGTGCGGCGGGACCACCGTGCGGCGCGCGACCTCGTTGGCGACGGCCGCCCCGTGGTCGCGGCGCACGATGTGCAGACACAGGTCGATCCCGGCCGCGACACCCGCCGACGTGAGCACATCCCCGTCGTCGATGAACAGGACGTCCGCGTCGACCCGTACGGACGGGAACAGGCGCTGGAAGTGCTCGGCCGACGACCAGTGCGTGGTGGCGGTCCGGCCGTCGAGGTAGCCGGCGGCGGCCAGCACGTAGCCGCCGGTGCAGATGGAGACCATGCGGGTGCCGGGCCGGATGTGCGCGAGGGCGGCGGCCAGGTCGTCGGTGAGGCGGCCCTCCTCGTAGACGGGGCCGAGCTCGTACGACGCCGGGACGACGACCGTGTCGGCGGTGGCCAGCGCCTCGGGGCCGTGCTCGACGTCGACCGCGAAGTCGGCGTCCGTCCTGACCGGGCCCGGCGCCAGAGCACAGGTGACGATCTCGTACAGGTGGCGGCCCTCGGCGTCCTTGGCGCGGCCGAAGATGCGGTGCGGGATGCCCAGCTCGAAGGGGAGCAGCCCGGTGAGCGCCAGGACCACCACCCGATGCCTTCTCGGCTCACTCGTCTCGGCCATGGCCCGATCCTAGCGAGTGCTGTCTCTCGGGCCACTCGTTGGGGCCGGAACGAACGGCCAGGCTGGGTGACGTGACCCAGACAACCGTGCCGCACACCGGCTCCCGGCAGCCCCTTCGCCGTCCTTCCCGTCTCCACCGTGCGTGGTTCGTCGCCGCCGTCACCTTTGTGACGATCATCGGCGCCGCCGCCTTCGCCTCCCTGCCGGGCCTGCTGATCGAGCCGCTGCACAGGGAATTCGACTGGTCGCGCGGCACGATCGGGTTCGCCGTCTCGGTGAACCTCGCGCTGTACGGGCTCACCGCGCCGTTCGCCGCGGCGCTGATGGACCGGTTCGGCATCCGCCGGGTCGTCGCGGTCGCCCTCTGCGTGATCGCGGTCGGCTCCGTCCTCACGGTGTGGATGACTCAGCCGTGGCAACTGGTCCTGTACTGGGGCGTCCTCGTCGGCCTCGGCTCCGGCTCGATGGCGCTCGCCTTCGCCGCGACGGTCACCAACCGCTGGTTCGTCCGCCGCCGAGGGCTGGTCACCGGCATCCTCACGGCGGCCGGCGCGTCGGGACAGCTGGTCTTCCTGCCCCTGCTGTCCTGGCTGGTGGAGCACCACGGCTGGCGCCCCGCCGCGGTCACCGTCGCCCTCGCGGCGCTCGCCGTCGTCCCCTTCGTATGGCTGCTGCTGCGCGACCACCCGGCGGACGTGGGCCTCACGGCGTACGGCGCGGAGGGCTTCACGCCCAAGCCCGAACCGGTGCCGGGCGCGGCCCGCCGCGCGCTCACCGTCCTGTTCAAGGCGGCCAGGACCGGCCCGTTCTGGCTGCTCGCCGGAACCTTCGCGATCTGCGGCGCCTCGACGAACGGCCTGGTCAAGACTCACTTCGTACCCGCGGCGCACGACCACGGCATGCCGATCACGGCGGCCGCGTCGCTTCTCGCCGTCATCGGTGTCTTCGACGTCGTCGGCACGATCGCCTCCGGCTGGTTCACGGACCGCTTCGAGGCGCGCCGGCTGCTCGCGGTCTACTACACGCTGCGCGGGGTCTCGCTGCTGTTCCTGCCGATGCTGCTGGCGCCTTCCGTCCACCCGCCGATGATCTTCTTCATCGTCTTCTACGGCCTGGACTGGGTGGCCACGGTCCCGCCGACGATCGCGCTGTGCCGCGAGCACTACGGCGAGGACAGCGCGATCGTCTTCGGCTGGGTCCTCGCCTCCCACCAGGTGGGCGCCGCGGTGGTGGCGTTCGCCGGGGGTGTGGCACGCGACGTCTTCGGCTCGTACGACGTGGTCTGGTACGCCTCCGGGGCGCTGTGCGCGGCGGCGGCGCTTATGGCCCTCGTCATCCGCCGCAGGCCGCTGCCGAAGGTGATGCCGGCGGCCGCGTAGGAAACCTGTCGCCGTGGGCCCGGAGCCCGCGGCGATACTCCGCCCCATGAGCAGATTCGCGGAAGTCCTGGTGCTGGCACCGTACATGGACGAGGTCATGGAGCCGCTGACCCGCAAGAACGACGGCTCGGACCCGGGCCGCACCTGGTCCGGGGCCTTCACCCCGGTCCGCCTCGACTGGGGCGGACCGCTCCTCGGACATGTCTGGGCCGCGGAGTTCGAGCGCGTACGGAACCGGACCGGGCTGCTGAAGCACCTGGAGTCGCTGCCCTGGCCGTATCCGGAGTTCCTCCAGGTGATGATCCGCGACCAGGACGACGAGTGCTTCGGTCTGTGGATGCTGCGGGACGGCCGGCTGGTGGAGATCTCCCTGCCGCGCACGCGCCGCTTCCACCAACCGGCACCGCCTACGGACGAGTACCCGCCGGACCCCGGATTGCTGCTGCGCACGGACACGGGCCGGCCCCTGCCGGAGCAGACCCCGCCCGAGCGGCGCGATCCGCGCCCGGCCTGGTGACGGCGTCCGCTCAGCGGCGCCGGCCCTCGACCATGAAGCAGCCGAACTCGACGGCGCGCACATGGACCAGCGCCACGGCGGGGTCGGCGAAGACTCCTGGAGTACTCAGCATCGGGCCCGCCCGGCTGCCGGCGGGATTCAGACGTCGAGCCGCCCGAACCGCCCCCGGTGGAACAGCAGCGGCGTGGCGTCGTCCCGGGCGTCCAGCGCTTCGACCCGGCCCACCACGATGAGGTGGTCGCCGCCGGTGTGGACGGCCCGGACCGTGCAGTCGATCCACGCCGCCACGCCGTCCAGCAGCGGCGCCCCGGTGGCCGGCGCCGTACTGTGGCCGACGCCCGCGAACTTGTCGGCGCCGCTCACCGCGAAGCCCCGGCACAGCGCGCCCTGGTCCTCGGCGAGGACGTTGACGCAGAAGGCCCCCGCACGGGCGATGCGCGGCCAGGTCGTGGAGGTGCGCCCGACCATGAAGACGACGAGCGGCGGGTCGAGCGAGAGCGAGGAGAAGGACTGGCAGGCGAACCCGACGGGCCCGTCAGCGTCGTGCGCGGTGACGACGGTCACCCCGGTCGCGAAGTGCCCGAGCACTCGCCGGATTTCCCCGCCGCCGACGCCCGCCCGCTCGCCCGCCCGCTCGTCGGCTCCGACGGCCCGGAGACGGGGCCGTGGGGCGTCGCGGGGTCGCGGGGGCGCGGTGGGCGCCCCGGCCGACCGGAGGTGGCGAACGGCAGTGGCGGCCATGGCGGCATGTCCCATCATGCCGTCCATTGAACCTGACGGGCCGTCAGAAGAGAATGGCCGGTACGCGGTCGAGGACGGTACCTACCGTCCCTCTCACCCCTACCGCCCCTCGAACCCCGCCGCTCGGCGTTCGACGAAGCTGGTCACGCCCTCCGTCGCGTCCCGGGTCGTCATGGTGATCTCCTGGGCCCACGCCTCCGCCGCGAACGACGTCGAACGGTCCGTGTCCAGGGAGGCGTTCACCAGCTGCTTCGTCAGCGCCAAGGCCCGCGTCGGGCCCGATGCCAGGCGTCCGGCCCATGTGCGGGCCGTATTCTCCAGGGCGTCCGGCGCGACCACCCGGTTCACCAGGCCGAGGCGTTCCGCTTCGGGGGCCGGGAGTGCGTCGCCGAAGAACATCAGCTCCTTGGTGCGCTGCGGGCCGATCAGGCGCGGCAGAAGATACGCCCCGCCTCCGTCCGGGACCAGGCCCCGCCGTACGAACACCTCGACGAAGCGTGCCTCCTGCGATGCCAGCACCAGGTCGCAGGCGAAGGCGAGATGTGCGCCGATGCCCGCCGCCGTGCCGTTCACCGCCGCCAGCACCGGCTTCTCGCAGTCCAGTACCGCCCCGATCAGGCGCTGCGCCCCGAGCCGGATCATCCGGGCGACGTCACCGGGCAGCCGCTCGTCCGCGGATGGGGAGCCGCGCAGGTCCGCCCCCGCGCAGAAGCCCTTCCCCGTGGCCGTCAGGACCACCGCGCGCACCGCCGGGTCCTCCGACGCCGCGCCCAGCAGGCCGATGATCCGCTCCCGCTGCTCCCACGTCACCGCGTTCATCGCTTCCGGGCGGTTCAGCGTGATCCAGCAGACGCCCCCGGCGGCCGCGTGCAGGACGTCGGACGTCGTCATCGGCACACCGCCAGCGCGTCCAGCGCCACCGCGCCCTGCCCCCGCGGCAGCACCATCAGCGGATTGATGTCCAGCTCGCCGAGCACATCGCCCAGTTCCATGGCCATCCGCTGCACCCGCAGCACCACCTCCACCAGCGCGTCCACATCGACGGGCGGCCCGCCCCGCACCCCTTCCAGCAGCGCACGGCCGCGCAGTTCGGCGAGCATCGCGCGGGCCTGGTCCTCGCCGAACGGGGGCACACGCACCGCCACGTCGTTCAGCACCTCGACCAGCACACCCCCCAGCCCCGCCGTCACCGTAGGCCCGAACAGCGGGTCCTGGGCGACGCCCACGACCATCTCCACGCCCCGTTCGACCATCTGGCACACCAGGACGCCGTCGAGTTCGATGCCCTCGTAGCGTGCGATGTCGGTCAGTTCCCGATAGGCGTCACGTACCTGACTCGCCGAGGTCAGGCCGATCCTGACCAGGCCCAGCTCGGTCTTGTGCGCCAGGCGCGGCGCCGACGCCTTCATCACCACCGGGTAGCCGACCAGGCCCGCCGCCCGCACCGCCGCGGCCGCGCTCGTCACCAGCTGCTCGCGCGGCACCCGGATCCCGTACGCCCGCAGCAGCTGCTTCGCCGCGTGCTCGCTCAGCTGCTCGCCCGGCCGTATCAGCGCCTGCGCCCTGCGGAAGGACGGGGACGGGGTGCGCGGCGCCGTGTCGAAGGGTGATACGTAGCCGGCGGTGAAGCGGTGGTGCGTCAGGTGGGCCCGTACGGCGGTGATGCAGTTGGCGAACGTACGGAACGTCGCCACCCGCGAGGACCCGAGCAGCGTCTCGCGGTACGCGGGTTCCGTGCCCACCGGCGACCCCCAGACCACGCACACGAGTTTGTCGGTGTGCTCGGCCGCGTCCACCAGGTCCTGCGCGAGCCGGTCGCTCATCGGCGGGAACGGGCCTGTGATCGGGCAGATCAGCACTCCGATCGAGGGGTCCGCGAGGATCGCGTCGATGATCTCGCGGCCGCGCGCGTCCCCGACCGGGTGGCCGCCGTTGTCGATCGGGTTCGCCACGTTCAGATACGGCGGTATCCACTGGTGCAGCTCCGCCTGCCGGGCCTCGGACAGCCGCGGGACGTCCAGACCCGCGGCGGTCGCCAGATCCGCGAAGTGCGCGCCCGTGCCGCCGGAGATCGCGTACACGGCGACCCCGTCGGCGACCGGGGGCCGGGCGCGCGCCAGCAGGGCGGCGGTGTCCTGGAGTTCGTCGAGGCCGTCGACGCGGATCACGCCGTACTGGCGCATCGCCGCGTCCACCACCGTGTCCGTCCCGGTGAGTTTGCCGGTGTGGGAGGCGGCCGTACGCGCCCCGGTCTCGGTCCGGCCGACCTTGACCACGACGACGGGGACCTTGCGGCGCGCCGCGCGGTCGGCGGCGAGCAGGAAGGAGCGCCCGTCCTTCAGCCCTTCCAGGTAGCACGCGACGGCCCCGGTCTCGGGCCGCTCGGCGAAGTACGAGATGAAGTCCGCGCTCTCCAGATCCGCCTCGTTCCCCGTCGGCGCCCAGTGCGAGAGGCGCACGCCCAGCTCCTGCAGGGCGAACACCGGCCGGCCCTGGTGCCCGGACTGGGTGACCAGCGCGATCGCCGGCCCCTGGAGGTCGTCGCGGAAGTGCTCGAAGGCGTTGAGGTTGGTGTTGGGACCGAGCAGCCGGATGCCGGCGCGCTCGACGGCCGCCGCGAGCCGCGCCTGTGCGGCCGCGCCCTCAGGGCCGGTCTCCGCGTAGCCGGACGCGAAGGCCACCGCGAACCGCACCTTGGCCTCGGCCAGCTCCCCGATCACGGGGAGCGGGTCGGAGACCAGCAGGACGGCCAGGTCGACCGGTCCGGACAGGTCGCGCACGGAGCGCACACAGTCCCGCCCGAAGACGCGGGCGCGGGACGGGTGCACGGGGTGCAGCCGCGCCCCGACGCGCTCGGACCAGGCGACGAGCTGCCGGGTGATGCCGGTGCCCGGGCGGCCCTCGGTGTCGGACGCACCGACCACGGCGACGGAGGAGGGCCGGAAGAACCGGTCGAGATTCGGCACGGGCGCATACAACGGCCGCCCGCTGACGTCCAGTTCCCCGGCCGACGCGGTGACGGAAGCCGTCTCGTGGACCGCGTCCGACGTCTGCTCGCCGCAGGCGACGACGCGTGCCCGGAGGTCGGAGGTGAGGGTGCCGTGAGTTGATCCGAGCATCGCTGGTCCCCGCTCCCGCTCGACGGACCGGGCCGGGTCGGCCCGTTAACTGACGCAGAGTCAGATTAGCGAACTGACATAACGTCAGGAACCCGTACTGCGGGCAAAGTGTGCGGCGGGCGCACGTGGGGCGCCCAGCACTGGCAGAAACCCCTGACCAGCACCACCCGCAACACCACACGCCGCGACGCTGCCGCCGTGGCGATCGGAAGGCGTGCCCAAGGGCATCCGATCCGGCGACGGACGGCACCGCCCCACGACGACCGGAGTGATCGTCGTGGGCATCGGACCGTCCAGGCCCGACCGGGAGCCCTCGGGCGTGAGGAACCCCGCCCCGTATTCCGGACCACGCACACGATGCGCGCCGCCCGGACAGGGGTGAACGCGGGCGACCAGAACGCCCAACACCGTTCGGGACGTTCGGCCGAGACGGGTCCTGGCAACAGGACTCGCTCCCGCTCAGTCCATAGGAACGGTCAGCCGGCCCGTGGTGCCCGAGACCGGGCTCGGGGAACCGATCGCGCGATCCGGACCGCGTCCTTCGACAGCTCTCGCAGCATCCCGCCGATCGGGTTGGTGAAGCCCGTGAAGTACAGGCCCGGCGCCCCCGCCGGGCACCGTCCGCCCCGCACCAGGGGGCGGCCGGTGACGTCCAATACGCCGAGGTGGCCGACCAGGTCCTCCAGGCCGCGGCGGTAGCCCGTCGCGGCGATCACCGCTTCCGGTGCCAACCGGGTGCCGTCCGCGAGGACCACCTTCGGGCCGTCGAACGACTCCACCGCCGCGACCACCTCTATCCGGCCGGAGCGGACCGCGTCGATCAGGCCCACGTCCTGGACCGGGACCGCGCCGTCCCGCGCCCGTGAGTACAGGCCCGTGTCCGGGCGCGGCAGCCCCTTTCCGGCGAGGTCGGGCACGATCAGCCGGCACAGCAGCCCAGCCCCCAGGTCCACCAGCCGTACGGGCAGGTGGCGCACGAGGATGCCCGTGCGCTGCGCCGGCCAGCCCGCCGTGGAGCGGCGCACGATGTGCGGGACCGTGCGGATCGCGAGGAGGACCCGTGCCGCGCCGCCCTCCGCCAGGTCGACCGCGATCTCCGCCCCGGTGTTGCCCGCGCCCACGACCAGGACGTCCTTGCCCGTGTAGGGCACGGCGTTGCGGTACCGCGAGGCGTGGACCAGCCCGTCGCCGTATCCGTCCGCGCCGGGCCACTCGGGTATGTGCGGCGTGTGGTTGTACCCGGTGGCGACCACGACCGCGCGGCCCGTGAGCTCTCGGCCCCCGCTCGCCCGCAGCAGCCAGTGCGCGCCCGCCCGCTCGATCCGGGACACCTCGACGCCCGTGACGATCTCGAGCTCGTGGTGCTCGGCGTACGTGTCCAGATAGCGGATCAGGTCGTCGCGCGCGACCCAGCGCCCGAACGAGCGCGGCATCGCGAGGCCCGGCAGCCCGGACAGGGTGCGTGTGGTGTTCAGGTGCAGGCGGTCGTAGTGCCCGCGCCAGGACGCGCCGACGGAACCGGACTTCTCCAGTACCACGGCCCGTACGCCCCGTCCGCGCAGCGCCGCCGCCACGGCGAGACCGCCCGGGCCGCCGCCGACGATGTAGACGGGCCGGTCGTCCGTGCGGTCGATGCCCTTGATCCTGCCTGTTTCGTCGGCCATGAACGGTGAGCGTAGATCCTCCGCTTTCTTGATGGGTCTCAGTCAAGAGCTCGTTCGGTTGCGACTCGGTCACGCCTGTGAACCTCTTGCGCAGGCCGGTTGCATCCGCTGAACTGACGTGGCGTCAGATTCCATGGGAGAGGGGAACGGCCATGCGGACCGTCTGGCTCACGGGTGCCGAATGGGTCGCCGTCCTGCGCATCGGCCTCGGTCTGTGGTGGCTGGAGAGCTGGCGCCACAAGGACAGGAAGGGCTGGTTCGAGCGCGGCACCGGCATCGCATGGGCTGCCGGGGTCGCGCGGGAGCACCGCTGGCAGGGGGTGCGCACCGGCTTCGAGAGGGTCGTCGCCCCACGCCCCAGACTGATGGCGTACCTCGTCGTGTACGCAGAACTCGCCCTCGGCCTCGGCCTGATCGCCGGCTTCCTCACGCCTGTCGCCCTCGCCGGCGGGCTCCTGCTCAATCTGCTGTATCTCGCGCTGATGATCCACGACTGGGCGGAACAGGGGCAGAACGCCATGATGGCGCTCATCTCCGTCGTCGCCCTCTTCACCATGTCCTGGCAGACCTGGTCCCTCGACCACGCGATCGGACTCCTCCCGTGACCGCCACTCCCGCCGTCGACGACTTCACCCGTCCCTTCTGGGAGGCGGCCGCGGACGGCGGCCTGCTGATCCGCCGCTGCCACGACTGCGGCATGGCGCACCACTACCCGCGCGAGTTCTGCCCGCACTGCTGGAGCGAGGACGTCGGCTGGGAGCGGGCCGACGGGCGGGCCACGCTCTACACCTGGTCCGTCGTCCATCGCAACGACCTGCCGCCGTTCGACGACCGCGTCCCGTACACGGCCGCCCTCGTGGAACTGGCCGAAGGGCCGCGGATGATGACCCAGGTCGTCGACTGCGCGGCGGCGGACCTCGCCGTCGGAATGTGTCTGGTCGTCGCGTTCCGCACGGGGGAGGACGGTGTCACGGTCCCGGTCTTCCGCCCGGCCTGACGCTCACGGCAACACTCCCGGCCTCACGCTCACGACCTTCCACCCGGCCTGACGCTCAGGGCCAGAGCATCTCTCGCCCCCAGCCGCTCGCCGTGTGCCGGTACCGCAGCCGTACGTGCCTGCGCCGGGCGTCGCCCTGGAAGAACTCGACCTCGAAGGGCCGGAGTACGTACAGCGTCCACGTCGGCACGGGTGCTTCCGGCTCCGTCCGCGCCCGCTCCCAGGCCGCCTGCGACGCCTCGGCCAATGCGGCCTGCGAGGACAGCGGTTCGCTCTGGCGCCCGGTCAGCGCCGCCGCGAGCGCCCCCGTCGAACGGGCATGGAGGTCCGCCAGCCCTTCCGTGGCGGAACCGGTGACGACCGGGCCGCGCACCCTGATCTGGCGCGCCTGCGCCGGCCAGTAGAAACCGAGCGCGGCCTCCGGGCGGGCGGCCAGCTGACGGCCCTTCGCGCTGGTGGAGTGCGAGGCGAAGTGCCAGCCGCGCTCGTCGGCGTCGTGCAGCATCAGCGTCCGCAGATCCGGGCGCCCCGCCTCGTCCACGGTCGCCAGCGTCATGGTGTGCGGCTCGCTCTGCCCGGCCTCGACGGCCTCCGCGAACCACCGGTGGAACAGCTCCAGCGGCGTCGCCGGCGCCGCGTCCGGGTCGAACGAGGGCAGGGACGGCACGTCCCACACCCGCTGCGCACGCAGAAGGGCCCGGAACGCCTCCTGCTCGCCGGCCCGGTCGGTCGCCTGGTCCGTGGCCCGGTCGGTCGCCCGGTCCGTGGCTCGGTCGGTGGTGCCCGGGGTGGCCTGGTCGTCGCTCATGGGCTCATTCAACAGGCAGGGGCAAGTGTCACTACGCTTGGAGTGGTTCCGTGTCGGTGACCGAGGAGTACGGATGAGGCAGAACCTGGCCCGGCGCGCGGCGCTCGTCGACGCCGCGATCGAGGTCCTGGCCCGCGAGGGGGCGCGCGGTTTGACGTTCCGCGCCGTCGACGCGGAGGCGGAGGTCCCCAAGGGGACGGCCTCCAACTACTTCGCCAACCGCGACGACCTGCTCAACCAGGCCGGAGCCCGTATCTACGAACGGTTGCGCCCGGACGAGGACACCATGCGGGCCATGGCCACGGGCCCGGCGACCCGCGCCCGCACGGCGCAACTGGTGCGCGAGGTGGTCGAACGCGTCACCGCCTTCCGCACGGGCTACCTGGCCCTGCTCGAACTGCGCTTGGAGGCGACCCGCCGGCCCGAACTGCGCGCGGTGCTCACAGCGCGGGTGGGCGAGGACGTCGCGCACAACGTCGAGGCCCACCTGGCGGCGGGCCTGCCGGGCGATGCGGCCGCCGTGAAGATGATCTACCTCGCGGCGAACTGGCTGGTGGTGGAGCGCCTCACCCTGCCGGACGTCTTCCCGGAGCAGGAGGCGGGGGATCTGGTGGAGGAGCTGGTGCGACGGGTGCTGCCGGAGGACGGGGCGTAGCCCCCTGCGGCCGGGCATTCCGCTACGGCCGGGCGGCCCGGCGCGCGGGACCTGCGGCCCGGGAGTCCGAGATGGCCGCTCCGCGGACCGTCACCGCCGCCCCGCGGCCCGCCGCCGGGGGGCGTCACTCGCGCCCCAGCACCACCGTCCCCGACGAGCAGAACCACCCGCCCGTCCCCGACGCCACCGCCAGGCTCGGCAGGCCGCCGTCCGCGCGGCGCACCTGGTGCGCACCCGCCTCGCCACGCAGTTGGCGGGCCGCCTCCACCAGCAGGAACAGGCCGCGCATCCCCGGGTGGCACGCCGAGAGCCCACCGCCGTCCGTGTTCACCGGCAGCTCCCCGTCCCGCAGCAGCCGGCCCTTCCCGACGAACGCGCCGCCCTCGCCCTTCGCGCAGAAGCCCAGGTCCTCCAGGGTCACCAGCGTCATGTACGTGAAGGCGTCGTAGATCTCGGCGATGTCGATCTCGTCGGGCCGCACCCCGGCCCGCTCGAAGGCGAGCCGGCCGCTGACGGCCGCGGGCGAGACGGTGAAGTCGTCCCACTCCGACATCGTGGTGTGCGAGACGTGCTCGCCGGTGCCGAGGATCCACACCGGCTCCTTCGTGGTGTCCGGTACGTACTCCGCCGCGGCCAGCAGGACCGCGCAGCCGCCGTCGCTGCGGATGCAGCAGTGCAGCTTGGTGAACGGGTCCGCGATCAGCGGCCCGTCCAGTACGTCGTCCACGGTGATCGGCTCGCGGAACATGGCGTCGGGGTTCGCGGCGGCGTTCGCCCGGGCCTGGACGGCGACCTCGGCGAGCTGTTCCAGGGTCGTGCCGTACTGGTGCATATGGCGGCGGGCGGCCATCGCGTACTTGGCGACCAGCGTGTGCCCGTACGGCACCTCGAACTGCAGCGGGCCGCGTGCGCCGAAGGAGAGGTCGGAGGTGCGGCGCCCGGCCCTGATGTCGGCGCGGGCGGTGGATCCGTACACGAGGAGGACCGCGTTCGCGTGCCCCGCGGCGATCGCGTCGGCCGCGTGCGCGGCCATGACCTCCCAGGTGGCGCCGCCGACGGCCGTGGAGTCCACCCAGGTGGGGCGCAGGCCCAGGTACTCCGCGACGCCGATCGGGGCGAGCGCGCCCAGGCCGGCCGAGCACAGGCCGTCGACGACGGACCGGTCGAGGCCGGAGTCGGCGAGCGCGCGCCGGGCGGCCTGGGCGTGCAGGGTGTAGGGAGTGGGACCGTCGACACGGCCGCAGTCCGAGAGTGCCGTGCCGACGACGGCGACCTTGCGCGGTGTGCGGATGCGCGGGGGTGCGCTGCGTACCGTGCTCGGAGTGGAAGGCATGTATCTGACGGTACATCAGAAAGGGTGACCCGTATGGTCTCGAGCAGTGCCGCGGCCGTCGACGCCTACCTGGAGGAGGTGGCGGACCCGGACCGGCTCACCGCACTCGTCCGCATCCGGGAGCTGTGCCGGCTGGAGCTGACGGGCTACGAGGAGGTCATGGCGTACGGCATGCCCGCCTATCGCCGGCCGGGCGCGGAGCCGGAGATCGCCTTCGCCGTGCAGAGGCAGTACGTGTCCTTCCATCTGATGCGCCCGGACGTCCGCGAGGCCTTCGATGCCCGGCTGGCCGGGCAGGACATGGGCGGGGGCTGCCTGCGCTTTCGGCGTATGGAGCGGATCGACTTCGGCCTCGTGCGGGACCTGCTGCGCGCCACCGCCGCGGCGCCAGGCGCGGCGCCCGGCACGGGCCGCTGACCGCACGGCTCCAGCCCCTGGGAATCTCGCGGTGGCGGACCTAATATGACGCCCCGTCAGATCAGGTCCGTGGAAGGAGCCCGCCGGATGGACGCCGCCTTCACCGCCGAGCAGGACGACATCCGCCGCACCCTGCGCGACCTGCTCGCCAAACGAGCCACCCCCGGGGACGTCCGGTCCGCCGTCCTCACCGTGGCCGGATACGACACCGAGCTGTGGGCGCAGCTCGCCGGCGGCATCGGCCTGCCGGGCCTCGCGCTGCCCACCGCGTACGGCGGCACGGGCTGCACGCTCACCGAACTCGCCCTCGCCTGCGAGGAGACCGGCCGGGTGCTGCTTCCGTCCCCGCTGCTGGCCACCGCCGGGCTCGCGGCGCCGCTGATCACCGCCCTCGGAACCCCCGGCCAGCGTCAACGGCTTCTGCCGCGCATCGCGGACGGTTCGCTGACCTGCTCCTTCGCCGTACCGGGCACGGCCCTCACCACCGCACTCGCCCTGACCTGCGGCGGGACTCCGGGCGGTGCCCCAGGCGGCTCATGGGCGGGGGGAGGGCGCGCTGGAGGCGTCCAGGCTCGGCCCGCGGGCGACGGAAGCTGGCTGCTGTACGGGGAGGCCGACCAGGTCCTGGACGGCCACAGCGCCGGCCTGCTGCTGGTCGGCGCGCACACGGGCGGCTTCCCCCGGAGCCGTACGCTGCTGTTCCTGGTGCACCCGGAGGCGGCCGGTGCGACCCGGACCCGGCGGGCGACGCTCGACGAGACCCGGCCCCAGGCGCGTATCGAACTGCGCGACTGCGCGGCCGAGCTGCTCGGCCGGGACGACGGCGCCGCAGTGGCGGACGCGCTCCCGGCGGTCGGCAGGCAGGCGGCGGTGCTGCTGGCGGCCGAGGCGGCGGGCGCTGCCGCGAGCGCGCTGGAGCGGACCGTCGCCCACGTCACGACGCGCGAGCAGTTCGGGAGGCCGATCGGCTCGTTCCAGGCGGTCAAGCACCGACTGGCCGACGCGTATGTGCATGTCCAGGCGGCCCGCTCGGCGGCGTACCACGCGGCCCGTGAACTCGCGGCGGCTCCGCTCGCGCTCGCTCAGTGCCTCCAGTCGCTGCGCGCGGTGGCGGGCGAGGCCGTGCAGCTGCACGGCGGTATCGGCTTCACCTGGGAGCACGAGGCCCATCTGTACCTCAAGCGGGCCGCGGCCGACGAGCTGCTGTTCGGCCCGGTCCACCGGCTGCGCGAGGCCGCCGCCGAACGGGCCGGACTCTTCGGGCGGTCCGCGCCGCGGGCCGCCGAGGAGCCCGTCGCCTGACTGCCGGTGTGCGCGGGGCGGGGAAAACGAACGACGGCGGTCACCTCATGGGTGACCGCCGTCGGCGTGACAGGACTTCGGGTGCTGTTGGGGTGCGCTACTTCGTCGGCTTCTTGCCGGTGATGCCCAGGTGCACCAACAGCGCGAGATTCGGCTTCAGTTCGGCCTGCTTCACCCCCCAGGTGGTGAAGCCCTTCTGGTGCGAGGCGACCGCGGCGAGCATGGCCACGAGCGATCCGGCCATGGCGGCGGGACTCACGTCCTTGTCGACCTTGCCCTTGGACTTCAGCTCCTGCACCGCTTCGGTGAGGGAGTTGGTGACGGAGTTGAGGATCTTCATGCGGATCTTGTAGAACCGCTTGTCGCCCTCCGCCGCGCCGAGATCGACGACGCGCAGGATCGCGTCGTTGCGGCGCCAGAAGTCCAGGAAACCCTCGACCAGTTGCTCCGCGGTCTGCCAGCCCGCCTTGCCGACCCAGGAGCGCCCGGAGACCAGCTCGGTCAACGAAGCGCCTTCCTTGGCCATTTCCTCGGCGATCTCGAGGACGGCGCCCTCCACGTCGGGGAAGTACTGGTAGAACGTCGCGGGTGAAGTGCCCGCTTTCCGGGCCACGTCGATGACCTTGACGTCCCGGTACGGCGAGGAGCTGAGCATCTCGCTGAGGCAGTCGAGCAGCTTCTGCCGCGTCGCCTGACCGCGTCGTCCGGCCACGCGGCCGTCGACGGTGCGTACTTGTCCTGTCATGCCGTCAGCTTACCGAGGGGTGATCGGCGCGCGATTCGGCCGACTGCAAATGGGGTGGGGGCGCGACGGCAATAGTGTTATCAACAGCCTGTGGATAACTTCGGTGGACAACTCACCGAGGCGGCTCGTCGCGCACGGTCACCAGCCGCCTTCGAAGTCCCACCATCTGGTCGTTTGTTCGATTTCATTCCGCGCGCCCCGCGTCCCGCGACGTTAGCTTGATGTGACGGGCACCACACGGAAGGAATCACGTCCATGGCCGTATTCACCGAGGGCACGCCCTGCTGGGTGGACGCTTCCCTTCCCGACGTCGAGGCCGGCAAGCGCTTCTACGGCGAGCTCTTCGGCTGGACCTTCGCCGAGGGCGGCGGTGCCCCACTCCCCGGCGGCGGCTCCCGCGGCCGGTACGCCGACGCCTACAGCGACGGCCGCCTCGTCGCCGCCCTCACCCCCAAGCGCGACGGCCGCATGCCCACGGTCTGGGGCGTGTACCTGGCCACCCCGGACGCCGCCGCGTGCGCCCGCCGCATCACCGCGGCCGGCGGCCAGGTGATCAACGACCCGCTGCCGGTGGGCCCGGCGGGCACGGCCGCGGTCGTGGCGGACCCGGGCGGCGCCGTCTTCGGGCTGTGGCAGGCGGGGGAGCGCACAGGCTTCGAGAAGCAGGGCGAGCCCGGCTCTTTCTGCTGGACGGAGGTCTACACGCGCGACAAGGAGCGCGTCGACGCCTTCTACGAAGGAGTCTTCGGCCTCCAGGGCACCGACCTGCCCGGCATCGCCTCCAGCGACTTCCGCATGTGGTCTCCCGCGGGCACGGAACCTGGCGAGGCCACCGCCGTCGGCGGACGCAGCGTGATCACCGATTCCCTTCCGGCGGAGATGCCCGGCCACTTCCTCGTCTACTTCTGCGTCGAGGACTGCGACGCGGCGGCCGAGACCGTGGCCCGGCTCGGCGGCCGGGTGCGGACGGCGTCGTTCGACATCCCGTACGGCCGGGTCGCGGTCCTCACCGACGACCAGGGCGCGACCTTCGCGGTGCTGGCGGAGGCCAGGGCGGCACGGAAGGCGCCGGGCCCGGCGTCCGCCGGGACGGGGGCGGGCGCGCCGGAGGGGCCACCGGTGCCCGGGCAGGGCGAAGGGCCGCTGGCCCGCCCCGCGCCGGAGCCGGGCATCGACCCCGGACCGCGGCTCGACCCCGAGCTGCACCCCGAGGCCGAGTTCGGCCGTGCCCGGGGACCGGCTCCCCGGCGGGCCGGTGACGAACCGGGGCCGGAGGCCCCCGAGGCCGGGGCGGGGCCCGCTTCCGAGCCGGAGACACAGGCGCGGTCGGCTCCCGAGCCGCGACCGACCTCCAAGCCCGGGCCGGGGCCGGTGCCTGCCCCGGAAGCACGGTCCACTCACGAGAAGCCGGAGCCGGAGCCGGAACCCGACGATTCCGGGCGTGCCTCTGGGGAACGGGTCGAGCCGGAGCCCGGCGGCGGGCCCGGCACGCCCGGTGGGGCCGGGCCGTCCGCCGGGAGCGGGGGCAGGGCGAACGGCGCCTGAACGAGGCAGCCCGTCGTCGTTCCGCCGCTGGACGGTGAGCAGCAACCCGGGGCGGCCGGTCCGCGTCCGCACTGAGTGCGGGCCGACGCGCCCGCCGACGTGTCCGAAACGGGGTGAGACACCCCGATCCGCCCCCGGGTTCGCAACCGCCGCCCCGGACAGGAAGAATCAGGGTGCTCACCGCAGACGGGCTCAATGGTGAGACCCTGCACGGGGCTGTAGATGACGGGCTCCCTTTCGACGGAGCCCGTACGGGGAGGTGGCACGCAAGTATGGAGCAGCTGACGCAGCACGACCCGAGACGGATCGGTCCGTTCGAGGTGCTGGGCCGGCTCGGTGCCGGCGGCATGGGACTGGTCTATCTCGCCCGGTCGGCGTCCGGCCGCCGGGTCGCGATCAAGACCGTGCGTACCGAGCTCGCCGAGGACCAGCTGTTCCGCGTCCGCTTCACGCGCGAGGTGGAGGCCGCCCGCGCGGTCAGCGGCTTCTACACGGCCGCCGTCGTCGACGCCGACCCGCGCGCCGCCGTGCCGTGGCTCGCCACCGCCTACGTACCCGCGCCCTCGCTCGAGGAGATCGTCAACGAGTGCGGTCCGCTGCCCGCCCAGGCGGTGCGCTGGCTCGCCGCGGGCATCGCCGAGGCCCTCCAGTCCATCCACGGTGCGGGCCTGGTCCACCGCGACCTCAAGCCCTCCAACGTGCTCGTCGTCGAGGACGGCCCCCGCGTCATCGACTTCGGTATCGCGTCCGGCGTCTCCAACACCCGCCTGACCATGACAAACGTCGCCGTCGGCACGCCTGCCTACATGTCGCCCGAGCAGGCCCGCGACTCGCGCAGCGTCACGGGTGCCAGCGACGTGTTCTCCCTCGGCTCCACCCTCGTCTTCGCCGCCACGGGCCACGCCCCCTTCCACGGTGCGAACCCGGTCGAGACCGTCTTCATGCTGCTGCGCGAAGGGCCTGACCTGGAGGGCCTGCCGGACGAGCTGCGCTCGCTGATCGACTCCTGCATGCAGATGGAAGCGGCCCGGCGGCCCACGCCCGAGGATCTTCAGGCCCAGCTCGCCCCGCATCTGTTCTCCTCCGGCGGCGACGACAGCGGCACGGCCTCCGCGTGGCTGCCCGGCCGTGCCACCGCGATGATCGAGGCCCGCCGCGGCGGCGGCCGCGTTCCAGCCCCCGTCGCCCGCCCGGCCGAGCCCTCCCGTCCCGCCCCCGTCCACCAGGCGCCACCGCCGCCCCCGGCACCGCCCGCACCCGATCGCGAACCGGCCTGGCACGGCGCCGGCGACCCGCGCTCCGGCCACGTCCCCGCCCACTCCGGCGGCGGACCCGTACGGCTGGCCGGCGCCGCCGTGCCCATCGGACCGGGCCTGCGCGCGGTCGGCGCCGGACACGCGCCGGTCGCCGACGCGGGCCCCGCCACGGGCTGGATCCGCCCGCCCGGCGGGCTGAACGGTGCCGAGGCCGCGACCAGCGCCGTACCCGCACCGGTGCCCGCGCCCGCGCCGCCGCAGGAGGCGGGGCCCGGGCACTGGCGTCCCTGGCGTTTTCGCATGTCGAACGATGTGTGGGGGACGCCCGTCGTCTCCGGCGACCTGCTGTACGTCACCTCTTTCGAGGTCCACGCACTCGACGTCGGCACCGGCCGCCGCCAGTTCAAGACCCGTGACGTCGCCTGGTCCATGGCCGTGGCGGGGGGCCGTATCCATGCCTCCGACGGGCCCACGCTGTACGCGCTCGACGCCGCGAGCGGCGGCGAACGCTGGCGGCTGCAGACCGACGCCTGGGTGTACTCGCTGAAGGCCGACCGCGGCACCGTGCTCACCGGCACCCGCGGCGGCGGCGTCCAGGCGTGGGAGGCGTCCAACGGCGAGAAGCTGTGGGAGACCACCGGGGCCCAGACCGACTTCGAGACCCCCGAGGCGGGGCCCGCGATCTTCGGCGACACCGTGTACGTGTGGAAGGACGCCCGGCTGCGCGCCCTGGAGGCCCGTACCGGCGACGAGCGCTGGTCGTACCCGGTGGGCGACGCCGCGTCGTGCGGCAATGTGCCCGTGCGCGTACAGCCGGCGCCCGACGGCTACGTCTACGTCTCCGCCGGCACGCGGGTCCTCGCCATCGACGTCACCTCCGGCCTGGTGCGCTGGCACTTCGAGGCGCCCGCCGTCTTCCTCTCCCCGCCGGCGTTCGCGCCCGGGCCCGCCGTTACCGGCGGCGGCGTGTACCTGGCCGACTACCTCGGCACGGTGTACGCGCTGGACGCCACCACCGGCAAGGACCGCTGGCGCATCGCCACCGAGCCCCGCCAGTCCATCGAGCCCGTGCTCGTCGCGGCCGGCAACATCCACGTCGGCAGCGGCAGCGCGCTCTACACCCTCGACGCCGTCACCGGGACACCGATGTGGCGGTTCGCGGCAGGTGGCGAGGTCGTCGGCACGCCGGTCGTCGCGGACGGCCGTGTGCACTTCGGCTCGGCCGATCATGTGCTGTACACCCTGGACGCGAGCGGTGGCCAACTCCGTTGGAAGCTGGCCACCGGCGGCGAGATCACCGGGTCGCCGGTCGCCCAGAACGGCGTCGTGTACGCGTGCAGCAAGGACCGCTGCGTCTACGCACTCGACGCGGTAAAGGGGACGGCGACGGGCCGCGCCACTCGCTAGTAGTGCTTTGTCAGCTGCCTTGTCACGTTGGGTGCCTGGTAGTTCTCTGGGCGTATGAGGCTGGGGAACTTGCTTCGTGTCGGGTGCGGTTGGAGGAGTTCGCCCCTGAAGTGTTCGCGGCGATGGTGCGGCGGGGATCAGCGTGCGAAGGTGTTCGGCTGGCAGTTCGTTGCCCAGCAGGCGACTTGTCGCGCCGCTGAACATCGGCGTCCAGCATCCCCGGCGGGAACGCGGACCTGAGACGGCCCTGTTCGAGAGCCGTGATGGCCGCTCCTCCCACGTCGGTGCGGCCGTCCGGGATTCCGGCGACGGCCTGCTGGAAGGTGATGATCGCGCCGTTCGTCTCGAGCCCTGCAGACTGAGTGAACAACCGCGTTGAGCGATGCGCGGCGATGGTGCCCCGACTCGACCTGCCGGACGTGCTCCTGGATGCAAAGCGGACGGCGATAGTGCGGACACTCCCAGCGCCTCCGCAGGACGGCTCCGGGCGCGCCCGGAGCCGTGGCCCGCGTGTTCGGGACGTGCGGCCTGCGGCGCGCCCGTCACCGGCCGGGGCCGTAAGCACAGCCCCGTATCCGTGGCCTGCGCCGCATCGCGGACGCCGCGCCTCCATGCGCTTTGCGCCGCATCGCGGACGCCGCGCCTCCGCGTCCGCTCCACGGGCCCTGGGGCGTATGGGTGCCGCATGGCGGGGTACTCGCGGCGGGCGTAGCGTCATGACCGGGAGCGGTCATGACCGGAGCGGCTGACACAAGGAGGCCGGCGATGATCCGCAACGTCATCGGGTCGGTCCTCGCTCTCGCAGGAGCGACGGCCGCCGTATGGAGCCCCTTCCGTGACTGGTACGACGGCCGTCACGGACGCGACTACCGCGTCCAGGACCTCTTCAACGGCATCAGCGGCACCGACGGCCCGCTTGTCTCGTCGATCCTGCTGCCGCTCGCCTTCGCCGCGCTCATCACGCTGCTCGGCGTCCTCCTGCGCTCCCGCCTGCTCGTCGCCCTGTCCGGCCTGATCGTGCTCGGCTTCACCCTCCTGTGGATGGTCCGCCAGGGTCAGGCGGCCGGCAGCCTGACCGTCGGCGGCGACGGACCCGGACTCGGCATGGGCGCCGCACTCGCCGCGGGAGGCGGCGTCCTGCTGCTCGTCGCCGCCGTCGTCATGAGCGGCCGTCGGCGCGCGGAGGCGCACGAGGAGGAGGTCCACGCCCCTCCTCAGGAGGACTGGGGACCGTACGGACCCGACGCCACCGGACCCGTTCCCTACCGTGGCAACAGCTCCTACCGGCGCGGCTCTGACGACGACGGGCACGGCAGGGACGGTCCGCCGACGCTTCCCGCGCCTCCACGGCAGGACGAGCGCTGAGGCCGTCGTCCGCGGCGGATGCGGTGGGACGAGGGATGCTCCGCGCGCTGCTAGGGTGACGTGCGCTCGTCAACGAGCCCATCTGCCGAAACTTTCAACGGGGGTTGAAACGTGAAGATCCGTCATGTCCGCGCGCTCGCCGTCTTCGGAATCGCGCTCGTCGCCCTCACCGGGGCCCGCGGTTCCAGCGGCGGCGGCTGCGACAACCACAGCAGCTCCAGCAGCTCCGGCGGCAGCGGCCACCGCGACGACGACAGCTCCAGCAGCACCGGCGGCGGTTCGCTGCCCGGCGGCGGCTCCAGCGCCGACAAGGCCGCGCGCGACGTCACCATCGACGAGTGCAAGTACGACCCCGCCACCAAGAACCTCACGGCGAGGATCACCGTCACGAACAGTGGCGCGCTGGACTACGACTACGACGTCACCATGAAGTTCGTCGGCGCCACGGGCGGCTCCGTCGTCCCGGCCTCCGCGACGAAGACGGCGATCGCGGTCGCCGCGGGCGCTTCCGAGAGCGCCGTGCTCACCACCCCGTACACCGGCTCCGGCGACGGCTCCGAGTACACCAAGTGCGAGGTCTCCCGCGCCTCCCGCAGCTGAACCAGGTCCGCCGAGCCCGGCTGCTGAACTGGTCCGTTGAGCGGGGCCGCTGAACCGGGCTCCCTCAGCGCAGCGTGAAGCCGCCCTTGCCCCGCTCGCCCCTGCCCCGCCCCTCCGTGAAGAGCTCGGCCTGCCGCTCCGGCGGCAGGTTCCCGAGCACGACCAGGTGCGGGGCGAGGGCCAGCGCCCTCGCACGTGCGGACTCCGTCGCCGCCCACAGCGCGCGCACGGTCCCCTGCACCGCGTCGGTCGGGTACGAGGCGATCACCGCGGCGGCCCGCAGCGCCGCCGCCACGGCCCCGCCCGGCTCGGTGAGCTCCGAGACCAGCCCGGTCTCGTACGCGCGCCGGGCCGACAGCCGCTCCGCCGTGCCCATCAGCGCCATCCGCGCCGCCTCGCCCGGCGGCATGAGCAGTGCCGTGTACGCCGACTCGTACGCGCTGACCATCCCGTACGTCGTATGCGGATCGAAGAACGTCGCCTGCCGCGACGCCACCACGAACTCGCTCTCGCCGAGCAGGTAGAACGCCCCGCCGCAGGCCATGCCCTCCACCGCGGCGACGACCGGTTTCCACAGGTCGTTGGCCTTCGGGCCGATCCGCAGCAGCGGGTCGTCCACGGAGTACGGGGACGAGGGCTGCGGCACCTCTGCCGTGCGGTCGATGCCGGTGCAGAACGCCGCGGTCCCCGCGCCCGTCACGACCGCCGCGCGCACCGTGTCGTCGAAGCGGAACCGCTGCCAGACAGCAGCCAGTTCACCGGCCATGGCGAGATCGATCGCATGGTGCTTCGCGGGGCGGTCGAGAGTCACGAGCGCCACCCCCGTGTCCCGGTCCGTCTCCGCCCGGACGCTCACGCCCGCTCCAGCAGCCAGCGGGGGACGCCCGTGTGGTCGAACGCCACCCTGACGGCGGCCCCGACGCGCAGCCGCCCCGGGTCCACGGAGTCCAGCCGCGCGTCCGGTGAGGCGACGACGTTGCCGACGAGGCGGACGCGGGGCGCGTCGCAGAGCTCGACGAGGACCACGTTGTACGGGGCCTGGTCGGCGTAGTCGGGCAGGAGCGGCGGGTGGGGGACCACGTAGGACCAGATCCGGCCGCGGCCGGACACCGGGCGCCACTCGCTGTCGAAGGAGCCGCAGTGCGGGCAGCACGGGCGGGGCGGGAAGCGCAGCTCGCCGCAGGTGGGGCGGGCGCAGGACTGGACGCGCAGCTCCCCGCGGGCGGCGTACTCCCAGAAGCGGGCGCCGTCGTCGTCGACCACCGGTGCGAGCATCTCAACTCCTCAGCAGAAGGGCCGATGTGGGCACGCCCTCGCCCGCCGTGACCAGGCACGTCGCCGCGCCCGCCACCTGTGCGGTCGATGTGCCCCGCAGCTGCTTCACACCCTCGTTGATCAGGTTGAAGCCGTGCACGTACGCCTCGCTCAGCCCGCCGCCAGCGGTGTTGACCGGCAGTCTGCCCCCGATCTCCAGCGCACCGCCCTCGGTGAACGCCGCGCCCTCTCCCCGCCCGCAGAAGCCGTAGCCCTCCAACGACAGGGGTATCAGCGGCGTGAACGCGTCGTAGATCTGGGCCACATCGATGTCGCCTGGGCAGAAGTCCGCCTGTTTCCACAGCTGTCGGGCCGCGGTCCAGGCCGGTCCGGTGAGCGGGTCGTCGTTCCAGTAGTTGACCATCCCGTGGTGCTGGGCGGGCAGGCCCTGGGCGACGGAGTGGACGTACACCGGTCGGCGCCGGCAGTCGTGTGCGCGCTCGGCGCCGACGACGACGCAGGCCAGGGCCCCGTCCGTCTCCAGGCAGTTGTCGAACAGGCACAGGGGTTCGCTGATCCACCGGGCCGTCATGTACATCTCGCGGGTCAGCGGCCGGTCGTACATGATCGCGGCCGGGTTCTGGTTGGCCCGATTGCGGCAGGCGAGGGCGACGTTGAAGAAGTGGTCGCGGGTCGCGCCGTACAGGTGCATGTAGCGGCGGGCGAGCATGCCGATCTCGTCGGCGGGGCGCAGCAGTCCGAAGGGGCGCGTCCACTGGGCGGGGGTCGGCAGCTGCGCTGCGGTGTTCTTCCAGGGCCGGGGACCGCTGCCACGCTTGCGTGACCGCCAGGCCACGCCGACGCTCGCCTGACCGGTGGCGATCGCGGCGGCGAGATGGGCGACGGTGGCGCAGGAGCCGCCGCCGCCGAAGCCCACCCGGCTGAAGAAGGTGACGTCCCCGGCGCCGATGGCCTTCGCCACCTCGACCTCGTCCGTCTCCTCCATCGTGTACGAGGCGAAGGCGTCGACCTCGGAGGGCGCGATGCCCGCGTCGTCGAGGGCGGCGAGCACCGCCCGGCAGGCCAGGGTCTTCTCCGAATCGGGAAGGCGCTTGGCGAAGTCGGTCTGTCCGATGCCGGCGATGACTGCCCGGTCCTTGAGGGTCGCCATGCGGAGGAGCGTACAGCTAATCTGACGTACCGTCAGCAAATCGACCGGGAGGGGCGTGCGATGGAGCGGCGACAGGACGACGTGGAGTGGCGAACCGTCCCTGAGCTGGTGCGTGCGGCCGCCGAGCGGTACGGACAGCGGGAGGCGGTCGTCGAGGGACGCAGCCGGATCCCGTACGCCGAGCTGGGCGAGCGCGTCGAACGCGCGGCCGCCGCCTGCATGGCCGCGGGCGTCACCAAGGGGGACCGGCTCGCCATCTGGGCACCCAACACCCTCGACTGGATCGTCTCCGCTCTCGGCGCGGTCACCGCGGGCGCCGTCCTCGTACCGCTCAACACCCGCTTCAAGGGCAGGGAGGCCGCCGGCGTGCTCCAGCGCTCCGGCGCCCGTCTCCTGCTCGTCACCGGCACCTTCCTCGGCACCTCCTACGTCGCCTCCCTGCGGCGCGCGGACGTCGAACTGCCCGCGCTGGAACAGATCGTGGTGTTCGCCGACAGCGCGCCGGACGATCCCCGCTACCGCACCTGGAAGGACTTCCTGGCCGGCGGCGACGCGGTGGCCGGTGCCGAGGTCCGCGCCCGCGCGGCCACCCTCACTCCCACCGACCCCTCCGACATCATCTACACCTCGGGCACCACCGGCCGCCCCAAGGGCGCGGTCATCACCCACGCCCAGACCCTGCGCTGCTACGACCTGTGGAGCGACCTCGCCGGCCTGCGTGAGGGCGACCGCTACCTGATCGTGAACCCGTTCTTCCACACCTTCGGCTACAAGGCGGGCATCATCGCCTGCCTCACTCGCGGCGCGACGATGGTGCCCCAGCCCGTCTTCACCGCGGACACGGTCCTCGCCAACATCGCCGCCGAACGGATCTCGGTCCTGCCCGGACCGCCGGCCCTGCACCAGTCACTGCTCGACCATCCCGCCCGGGAGAAGTACGACCTGTCCGCCCTCCGCCTCGTCGTCACCGGCGCGGCCGTCGTCCCCCTCCGCCTCGTGGAACGCCTCCGAGGCGAACTAGGCATCGAGACCGTCCTCACCGCCTACGGCCTGTCGGAGGCGAGCGGCATCGTCACGATGTGCCGCCGCGGCGACGACCCGTCGGTGATCGCCACGACCTCGGGCCGCGCGATCCCGGGCACGGAGATCCGCGTCGCGGCCGCCCCGGGCGAGCCGGGTGAGGTCCTGGTGCGCGGGCACAACGTGATGCGCGGCTACTTCGAGGACCCGGTCGGGACGTCCCGCGCCATCACCCCGGACGGCTGGCTCCGCACGGGAGACGTGGGCTTCCTCGATCCCGCGGGCAACCTGCGCATCACGGACCGGATCAAGGACATGTACATCGTCGGCGGCTTCAACGCCTACCCGGCCGAGATCGAGCAACTGCTCGGCCTGCACCCCGACATCGCCGACGTCGCGGTCATCGGCGTCCCCGACGCCCGCCTCGGCGAGGTCGGCAAGGCGTACGCGGTCCGCCGCCCCGGCGCGACGCTGACGGCGGACGACCTGATCGCCTGGTCACGCCGGGAGATGGCGAACTACAAGGTTCCGCGGCAGGTGGAGTTCGTCCCGGAACTGCCGCGCAACGCGAGCGGGAAGGTGGTGAAGGGCGAGCTGCGGGAACGGGCGCGACGGGTGGGGCGCTGACGGGCTGCGTGGTCAGGAGGGCCCGACAGGCTCCCGGTCTTGACCGACTTCGTCCAGGAGGCGTGCCTCAGGGCGGGCATGTGGGCGTCGACGGCGGACGCCCCCGCACATGCCACGGCCGCGGCGGCTCCCCCTCCGCGCCGCCGCGGCCGTTCCCCGTCGTAGTGGCCTTCGGTCAGATCTGTGGAGGCGCCGGTGAGTGGTGGTCGCCCATGGTCGTGATGCCGCCGTCGGCGGGCGGGACCGGCGAGTGGTGGTCACCGAGCGTCGTGATGGCGCCGTCTGCCGGCGGAACGGGCGAGTGGTGGTCGCCCAGCGTGGTGATGCCGCCGTCGGCGGGCGGGACCGGCGAGTGGTGGTCACCGAGCGTCGTGATGGTGCCGTCTGCCGGTGGAACGGGCGAGTGGTGGTCGCCCAGCGTGGTGATCTGCTCGTCGTTCTTCTCGGTGTTGCTCATGTTTCGTCCCCCGTTGGGATAGACCGACATGTCCGAAGGCGGCCTTCCGCCCGGAAGCTCCCCCGAGGGCTGCCGGACAGAAGGCCAGGTGCTGGTCCGCCTGCCCCCCGACGCGACGGACCGAACGCAATTGAGAATGTCGGACGAGCATAAACAATCGATGAACGCCCTGGCCGGGCCCGCTCAGACGGCGCTGAGCGGAGGGGCCAGCAACCGCCGGACCTCCTCGGCCTCCGCCGCTCCCGACTGTTCGTGCAAGGAGAGCGCCTCGCGCCAGCACGCGCGTGCCCGGTCGGCCTGGCCGAGTGCGTCGAGTGCCCTTCCGAGCGTGATCAGCACATTGCCGCGGGTGCGGTCGCCGCCGATGCATCCGATGGCGAGGGCCTGTTCGGCGTACTGCGCCGCCTGGGCGGGACGGCTGGCAGAGAGGTGGGCCTCGGCGATACGGAAGTGCGTGGTGCCCTCCCACAGGCGCTGCCTGTTGGTCTCGAACCGGTCCAGTGCCTCGTTGAGCTGTTTCAGCGCCTCGGCGTGGCGGCCGGCCCGGGTGAGCGCGATGCCGAGCGCGAAACGGGCGTTGGCCAGCCGGAGGGGATGCCCTATCCGGTCGTAGATGGCAACGCCCTCCTGAGCGAGTGCGATGCCCTCCTGCGTTCGGCCCATGACGACGTGGATGCGCGAGAGGTTGCACAGGGCGCTGGCTTCGCCGGGCAGGTTGCCGTCGGCGCGCGAGCCTTCCATCGCCCTGCGCAGATGCTCTTCGGCCTCCGCGTGGCGCCCCTGGTTGAAGGCGATGATGCCCCGGTCGTTGTCGGACCAGTAGATGGGGGCCGGGTCCTGCGCGGACTCGGCGAGGGCGGCGGCCTGCGCCGCCGCCTCATCGGCCTCCGCGTAACGTCCCGCCACCAGGTGCACATTGGTGACCGACGTCCGGGCGCGGCCTTCGGTGCGTGTGTCCCCCGCTGCCCGGGCGGCCTCCACGGCGGCGAAGGCCACGGATTCGTACACCTTGGCGTTGGCCCCGGACTCCGCGAGATTCTGCGCCGCCCAGAGCAGATCCACCGCCCGGCGGAGATGCGTGCCGCTGGATGCCTGGCGAGCGCATGCCAGAAGGCAGTGCGCCTCGGCATAGAGCCAGTCCTGAGCATCCTGCCGGTCCGTGAAGGACAGCCCCGCGTCCCCGGTCGGCTCCAGGTGGTCCACCAACCGGTCACCCGGGCGCTCGATGGCGAACACTCGCGCCGCCGTCCCCAGGTAGAAGTCGAGCAGCCGCGACAGCGCCGCTTCCCGCTCCGCGGGGGGCTGCTCGTCCCTCTCGGCGCATGCACGCGCGTAGAGCCGCACAAGGTCGTGGTACCGGTACCGCCCCGGTGCCGCGGACTCCAGCAGGGACGTGTCGACCAGCGCCTCCAGCAGGTCCTCCGCATCGTGCAGCGGCAGGTCCAGTACGGCCGCGGCCGCGGCGAGCGAGATGTCGGGGCCGTCCGCGAGGCCCAGCAGGCGGAAGGCGCGGGCCTGGGCCGGCTCCAGCTGTCCGTAGCCCAGCTCGAACGTGGCCTTCACCGCCAGGTCGCCCGCTTGGAGTTCGTCCAGCCTGCGGCGCTCGTCCGCGAGCTTGGCCGCAAGGACGGAGACGGTCCAGGTGCGGCGCGCGGCGAGGCGGGACGCCGCGATACGGATGGCCAGCGGCAGGAACCCGCACGCCGCCACGACGTCCAGCGCCGCCTCCCGCTCCGCACGCACCCGCTCCTCACCCACGATCCGGGTGAAGAGCTGGAGCGCTTCCTCCGGCGACATCACGTCCAGGTCGACCAGGTGCGCGCCCGCGAGGTCCACCATGCGCACCCGGCTGGTGATCAGCGCCGCGCACCCGGCCGTGCCGGGCAGGAGGGGCCGGATCTGGGCAGCGTCGCGCGCGTTGTCCAGCAGGACCAGCACCCGGCGTCCGTCCAGCGCCGAGCGGTACAGCGCGGCCCGCTCGTCCAGCGTGTCCGGGATCGCGGAGTCCGCTGTGCCCAGCGCGCGCAGGAACGCGCCGAGCACCGTCTCCGGTTCGGCGGCCCTGTTCCCCGCGCCCTGGAGGTCCACGTACAGCTGCCCGTCCGGGAAATGCTTGCGCGCCTGGTGGGCGACGTGCACCGCCAGTGTCGTCTTGCCCACGCCCCCGATGCCGGCAAGGGCGGAAACGGCCATCACCGACCCCTCGGCAGTGGCCAGTTGGCCGCCCAGCTCCCGCACGAGGGAGGCCCGCCCAGTGAAGTCCGACACGGTCGCGGGCAGTTGCGCGGGCCGTGTGACCTGCGGAACGGGCGACGGCTCCTCGACCGGGCCGGCCAGCTCCGCGTCCGCCTCCAGGATGCGCTGCTGGAGACGCGCCAGCTCGGGCCGCGGGTCGACGCCCAGTTCGTCGGCGAGCAGGCGCCGGGTGTCGGCGTAGACGGCCAGCGCCTCCGCCTGGCGGCCGCTGCGGTACAGCGCGAGCATCAGCAGCTCCCGCAGGCGCTCGCGCAGCGGGTGCGCGGCGGTGAGTGCGGTCAGCTCCGAGACGGCCTCGGCGTGGCAGCCGACCTCCAGGTCCAGGTCGAGGCGGGTCTCCAGCAGTTGCAGACGCCACTCCTCCAGCCGGGCGCGCTGGTTCTCCGCGTACGGCCCGGGGACGTTGGCCAGCGGTTCGCCGTCCCACAGGCCGAGCGACTTGTTGATCAGTGCCCGTGCCTGGCAACGGTCGCCGCCGGCACGTGCCTTGTCCGCCTCCACGGCGAGTTCCTGCGCCACGGCGAGGTCGAGCGCGTCGCGCCCGACCCGCAGGGCGTAGCCCCCGGACTCGCTCACCAGCGCGTCGGGAGGCAGGGACTTGCGCAGCCGGGAGGCATACGTACGGACGGCGGCGAGCGCCTGCGAGGGCGGTTCCTCGCCCCAGATCGCGTCGATCAGCTGGGCCGCCGTCGCGGTCCGTCCCTCACGCAGCAACAGCGCTGCCAACAGGGCGCGTTGCTGCGGCGAGCCGGGCGGCAGGGTCTGGGCGCCACGCCTGACCCGTACCGGTCCGAGCACGCTGAAGTGAAGCTGGGCCGCGTCGTCCGCGCCGCCGCCGTGCAGCGGAGCGCGCTGATTCGGTACGCGTGGCCCGCTGTCACGGTCCATTGGCTGCCCCCTGCCCGTACTGCCGGAAATCGCCCTCGACAGTCTGCCCTGAAGGGGGCGGCCCCGTCAGCAGCGGGGCACGTCCGTCTCCCGCCTGCCCGTGTGAGCCTCGTCCCAACCCTGATCAGGGACGATAGACCGTTCCGGGCTCCGGCTCGGCGGGTGCGAGCAGTTCGGGGACCGTGACGAAGGTGTAACCGCGCTTCTTCAGCTCGGCGATGATGCCGGGGACGGCGGGGACGGTTCCGTCGTAGATGTCGTGGAGCAGGATGATGCCGTCCCGTCCGGCCTGGTCGAGGATGCGCTTCTCGATGAGCGCGGAGTCGGTGGTCGAGTAGTCCTTGGCGGTGGCGCTCCACAGGATCTGGGAGAGGCCGAGCTCCTTGCTGACGGCGGTGACGTCGTCGTTGACACGGCCCTGGGGCGGGCGCATCAGTGTGGGCTTGGTGCCGGTGATGTCGGCTATGGCGTCCTGGGTGCGGCCCAGTTCGTCGCGTATCTCGTCCTTGCTGAGCTCGTCGAGCCGCCGGTGGGTCCATGTGTGGTTGGCGACCTCGTGGCCCTCGGCGGCGAGGCGGCGTACCACGTCCGGGTGCTTGAGCACGTGGTTCTTGCCGAGGAGGAAGAAGGTGGCGTGGACCTTCTCCTTCTTGAGGATGTCCAGCAGCCGCGGAGTGTCCTTGCCGGGTCCCGCGTCGAAGGTCAGGGCGATGCACTTGGCCTTCTCGCAGTCCACCGCCGGCCTGGCCCCGACGCCCTTGCCGCTGCCGCCTCCTGACGTGGAGCCCTGCGAGCCGCCCGCGCGGGCGTCCGCGCGGGCGTCGGCCGGTGCGGTGGTGTCCATCGAGCAGCCGCCGAGGACGAGGGCGAGTGAGACGGCGGCGAGCGCGGAGACAACCCGCGGCCTGCGTATGTGCGTCTTGACGGGCATGGCGAGGTTCCCCCTGGCTGGTGGTCGCGGCGTGCGGCGGTGTGCCGCTGGTCTGCCGTGTGGTCTGCGCCTGTCTGCGGCTCGCACTATACACACGATGTATACATGTAGTGTATAGCTGGCCCTGCGCAAGGCCCGAGCGCAGTTGCTGACGAACCGTCAGATCAGCGCTACGGTGAATCCATGGAGACCTTCCCCAAGATCATCTCGGTGGACGACCACACGGTGGAGCCCCCCAATGTCTGGCGGGACCGGCTCCCGTCGAAATACCGCGATATCGGTCCGCGCGTCGTCAGGGCCCCGCTGAAGGAGATGACCTTCCTCGGCGGAAAGTTCTCACCGGTCATGGGGGCGCCCGGCGACGAGGGCCCCATCGGCGACTGGTGGGTGTACGAGGACCTGCACCGTCCCCTGACCCGGCTCGACACGGCCGTCGGGTACGACAGGGACGAGATCAAGCTGGAGATCATCACCTACGAGCAGATGCGGCCCGGTTCGTACAGCGTCCCGGACCGGCTCGCCGACATGGACGTCAACCACGTCCAGTCGGCGCTCTGCTTCCCCACCTTCCCCCGCTTCTGCGGCCAGACCTTCACCGAGGCGGCCGACCGCGAGCTCGGGCTGCTGGGGGTGCGGGCGTACAACGACTGGATGGTGGAGGAGTGGTGCGGCCCCGAGGCGCGCGGCCGGCTGATCCCGCTCACCCTCGTCCCGCTGTGGGACGCCCGTCTCGCCGCCGACGAGGTGCGGCGCAACGCGGCGCGCGGCGTGCGCGCCGTCGCCTTCTCCGAGATACCCCCGCGCCTCGGTCTGCCCTCGATCCACACCGACGACTGGGACCCCTTCCTCGCGGCGTGCGACGAGACCGGCACGGTCGTCGCCATGCACATCGGTTCGTCCTCGAAGATGCCCTCGACGTCTGCGGACGCCCCGCCGGCCGTGGGGTCGACCATCACCTTCGCCAACTGCTGCTTCTCGATGGTCGACTGGTTGATGAGCGGCAAGTTCGAACGCTTCCCGAACCTGCGGATCATGTACGCGGAGGGCCAGATCGGCTGGATCCCCTACATCCTGGAACGGGCCGACGTGGTCTGGGAGGAGAACCGCGCCTGGGGCGGCGTCGCCGACAAGGTCACGCGACCGCCCTCGGAACTGTTCGCCGAGCACGTGTACGGCTGCTTCTTCGACGACGCGTTCGGCCTGCGCAATCTCGACGCGATCGGGGCGGGCAACGTGCTGTACGAGACGGACTACCCGCACTCGGACTCGACGTGGCCGAAGTCCAAGGAGGTCGGTGAGTCCCAGATGAGCCACCTGCCACCGGAAGTGGTGAACCGCATCGTGCGCGGCAACGCGATCGACCTGCTGGGCCTGACGGAGGACGGGTTGTGGGCGGGGGCGTAGCGCTATCCGATCACCAGCCGCCCGGTGCGAAGGACGTCGTGGTTGGCGAAGAGTTCATCGAGGGGGACGGTGCGGGTCAGCTGCGCGGTCCATGGCGTGTCCGGTAGATCGCGGTACGAGGGGGATCGGCACATCCGGGCGCGGGTGCACTGGGTGAGGATCCAGCGGGCCTGGGCCTGATCGGTGGGCGTGTTGGCGTACATGCCGGCGGCCAGTCGCCACAACAGCTCACCGGTTGCGCTCTCCGGCTCGACGATGCCGACGACGGCGATGTCGCCCAGACCGCGGGTGTCGCTGGACTGCGTGGTGTAAGCGACTAGGAAGGCTGCGCGGAAAGCCCGAATGGATTGCTCGCTATTTCTCGAACTCGCGCGGCGATTGCTCCGATGGTGTGTCGAGGGCGGACATGAGGAGCCGTCTGGCGTCCGATCCGTAGCGGGACATCAACGCCAGTCGGTCGAACACGTTGCGGTACAGGCGCAGTTCCTCGGGCTGGGTCAGGCGCATTTCCGCGGCGAATGTCTCGACCATGACGATCCGGTCGTCGAACAACCAGAACCCGTGGAGTGGGCTCACCGGGAGCCTGATGCCGAACGGGACGATGCCCAGGCGCACTGACGGCAGGGAGGAAGCGCTCACGAGTCGGTCGATCTGTCCGGTCATGACGTCGCGCGGTGCTGTGCCGTACCGCAGGACGGCTTCCGTGATGATGAAGTGGAAGCGGCGTCCGGGCCGGTAGAGGACGTTCTGCCGTTCCATGCGAGCTTGCACGCCCGCGTCGATGTCATTGGCGACGCCGTAGAGGTCCACCACCTCGGCGAGGCGGCACCGCGCGTACTCAGGCGTCTGCAGGAGGCCAGGCACCCACGTGCTCTCGAAGGCGCGGATGGTCCGTGTCGATTCATCGACCTCGGCGAGGGCCTGTTGGCGCAGCCTGGTGCCGTTGCGCAGTTGCCGTCGCCAGTCTGCGTACTGGGTTTCGAGATTTCGTACCGTGGCGACGAGAGCGGGTATTGCGTCGGGCGTGCCGCAGGCGTCCGCCCAAGCGGCGATGTCCGCCTCGGACGGGCTCTGCCGGCCGAGCTCGATCTTGCTGACCTTGCTGGCCGGCCAGCCCAGCGCCTCCGCGAGCCCCTTGCCGTTGAGTGACGCTTCACGGCGGAGATCACGGAGGCGCCGGCCGAGCGCTTCCCGCGCTTCGTGGATCCTCGTCACGGGGCGATGGTCCGCCCGGCGACGTAGTCGGCGTACGGGACGGCGTGGTGCCAGGCGGTGTCACGCAGGTAGCTGTGCCGGACGACCTCGGCGGGGTTCTCGATCATCTGGGTGCCGAGGGGGACGCCGTCGTCGGTGAAGTGCATCAGTCCGACGCGACGTGAGTCGAAGAGCCAGTAGTCGTACCCGGGCAGGCCGAGCTTGTCCGCCTGAGCCTGTGAGAGGTAACGGATGTCCTCGCCGACCTGGACATTGAACTGGCAGAGCCACAGCTCGAATTCCAGGTAGTCGGTGAGCACGTGAGGCACCACCCGCACCCGTTCGATCCGCTTTCCCTGCTGGATGCCCTGGCGCATGGTGTCCAGCCACGGTTGGAACCAGTCGGTGCCCGGGTTCTCGCCTCGCCTGTGGCGGGCGAATGGCTCCTGTTCTTCCTCGACTGTGTAGAGCGTGCGGGTCTCCAGGCGCCACGCGGTGTGCTCGAAGTCCTCGAAGAGACGCCCGAACGCCTCGCCGGTGATCAGGTCGGGCACGTCACTCCTTGGGCGCGAAACGGGTCAGCAGGTCTCGGGGTACCTCGACGAACGTCTCACCGTCGAGGACGTCCCGTAGCTGGCCGAGGGCCTCCTCGTCGGTGACACGGTAGCCCTGTACGACGAAGGTGCCGCGGTCGGTCTCGTACAGCGTCGGGCAGTTGCCGCCACCCGAGGTGGTTCCGATGAAGCGTAGCTTCATGACGCTTCTCCTCTCGCTGATATTTCTCGAAATTGCATCAGTAGATCGGGTTATTGAACAGAGCGTGATCCAGCCAAGGCGAGTACCGGGAGGCTGAGGGCTGAGGCAAGGGCTACGTCGACAAGCAGATTCCGTGGACGATCACCGGGCCGGAGTCCAGCCCCTCGAGCGCGAGGGCCAGAGCCAGCCGCCGTTCCGCTTGCAGCCGGCGCTTCTCGGCGGCTCGGTAATAAGGGCGTGTGATAGGCATGCCTGTGACGTCGATGCGGTGGTCCTCGGCGGCTTCCCGTGCGTACGGGCTCCGGCGCTCGCGGAGCCGGATAGGCGTCCTGGCCTCGGCCCGCGGCCGAGGTGGCGTTGCGACCGATGCGGCGGCTCGGCGTCTGCCGGTTCCGGGCGACAGACGGGACAGAAGGCGGAGCAGCATCACCCGCCCTCCACTTCGCACCACACTGTCTTGCTCTCGGGGCCCTGTGCCACGCCCCATCGCAGCGCGACGGCATCCAGCAAGGCGAGGCCGCGGCCAGACTCGTCGTTTGTCGCCGCATGGAGCAGGACGGGGAGCGCTCGTGGGTCGGGGTCGGTGACTTCGATCCGGGTGCGACCGTCGTGTGTGCCCTTCACCCGGACCGTGACGGGAGTGCCCTCGCCCAGGTGCCGGACGACGTTGCTGAACAGCTCGCTGACGCAGAGCAGCACGTCGGTGCAGGGGCGGCCGAGGTGCTCTCGGAGAGTGTGACGGAGCGCGGGTAGTGCCTTGGGGAAGGCGAGGAGATCGAGAACGATCGTGCGGTCGTGCACGTCCTCGGACATGGGTGGTGCGCAGCCACTCGGAGCGCTTGCGCCGGAGCCCGGTTCCGATGGCGGTAACGAGTCGATGTCGGTCACTGCTGTCGCCTTTCGGTCGATCTCGGCCCACACGGCGTCACCGTCGGCGGTGTAGTCGTGGCCGTACCTGTCGGCTGCGCCGAGGGTCGTCAGGACGATGGAGCGGATGAGGCCGGACAGTTCCTGGGGGAGGTCGATCTCGATACGGACGGCGCCCTGGATCTCCGTGATGCGTGGACTGTTACGGGTCGCTGCGGCGAGCATGCCCGCGAGGGCGATGGCATGCGGAGGCGAAGTGGGCACAGCTCTCCCCTTGTGGTCAGCCTGTTGCTCTTCGTAATGCTGAGTATTCAGGTTGAACCTGATGGGTTAGCTTTGTCAACGTCGTCGTACAGCGCTCGGAGATGCGTATATGCCACGCGAAACGCCTTACTTGCAGGTCGCCGACGCCCTGCGTGCCCGTATCCAGGCAGGTGAATGGGCAGTTGGCGACAAACTGCCCAGCAGGGCGAAGTTCGCGGACGAGTACGGTGTCGGTCAGTCCGTTGCCCAGCGCGCCATGGAGCGCCTCATCATCGAGGGTCTCCTCGAAGGCCGTGCCGGGTCCGGCACTTACGTCCGTCGTCCGCGCGAGCGTCTGCGCATGGTCCGTTCCCGGCACCGCGAACGCCGAGGCGGGAGCCCGTTCCGTGCCGACATGAAGGAGCGTGGGAAGGCGGGCAGTTGGGAGTCACGGAGCGAGGCGCGCGTTCCGGCACCCGAGCACATCGCCGAGCGGCTGGCCATCGCCCCCGGTGACCCGTGTGTCATGACGACCTACGAGTTCCTCGCCGATGGGCAGCCCGTGCAACTGTCGGAGTCGTGGGAGCCGATGGCCATCACCGACGGCACGCCGGTGGTGCTGCCCGAGATGGGCCCGCACGCCGGAGTGGGAGTCGTCGAGCGCATGCGCTCGATCGGCGTCCTCATCGAGACGGCCGTGGAGATTCCCCGCCCTGCTCGCGCCACCCAGGAGCAGGCCAACCTGCTCGGCATTTCCGTCGGTGACCTCATCACTCAGATCGAGCGGACGTACTACGACCGCGACGGTCGCGCGGTGGAGACGGCCGACATCACGGTCGCGGACGTGCGGTGGGAGATTGCTTACGAGTTCGGGATCGATCAACGCGGCGACTGATTCGGAGAGCGGCAGGTAGCGAAGCTCCCGGTGCATCGCGACACCTACGCCCCGGCGGGTGCTCTGAGCGGATTTGAGGCCGCCCGTCGGGTCGCGCCGCCCATTCTCTGGTCAGCCTTCGGACGGCGCCTGGAACCCGGTGGTGTCGAGGTGACAGTCGAACGGAGGGGGGATGTGGATCTTCTCGCCGAAGGGCACGGTGAGGTGGGAGGCGTACCCCTTGGCGGTCGGCGACCAGAAGACGGTGGCGCTGTCCTCCTGCATGTCGAGCAGGAGATAGACAGGAACGCCGGCCTTGCCGTAGCGCTCGACCTTGTCGGTGAAATCGTCGTCGCGCGTCGAGGGAGAGGTCAACTCGGCGACGAAGGAGAGCGCTTCCCCGTCCAGGTGGCGGCTCGTCGTTCGGCGGGTCTGGCGATGAGCCGTGTGGACGTCGGGGCCGTATGCCCTCTCCACGCCGGGGAACACATAAAGCGCCGGAGCGGAGCTGATCCGGTGGGCCTCCGGAAGGCAGGGGCGCAGCTGGTCGCAGACCAGATCCATGACGTCGAGGCAATACGCCTTCGACCATGGTGACACGACGATGTTCCCCCTGATGATCTCGGCGTTGAAGCCGTCGGGCACGTTCAGCTCATCGAGGGCTTCGCACAGCTCCTCAAAGCGGCGGGGGTCGGTGCCGTCTGTCGTCGGGCGTTCCAGCATCACCGTCATGATGCGCCTCCCTCGCGTGGCGGGCCAGTCGATACTCAGCGTAGTGGTCCTGTTTGGCACGAGTGGCCGAATCCGCCGGGGAGGCTTCCTCGCGCACGGGCAGGGCGGCTACCGGGACGCGCTGCGGCCCGGCACCATCGGGGCATGACGCTCTCCCTCGCCGAAGCCGACAAGATCCTCTCCGACAACTTCGCGCCCTGGGTGCTCGACCTCGGGCTGACCGTCCAGGAGGCGGGCGAGCTGCACGCGGTGCTGCGGCTGCCCTGGTCCGAGCGGCTCGCGCGGGAAGGCGGGGCGCTGTCCGGGCAGGCGCTCATGGCCGCGGCCGACACCGCGACCGTCATCGCGGTGGCGTCAGCGCGCGGCGCTTTCGTCCCGATGACCACGGTCCAGCAGTCCACCAGCTTTCTGCGCGCGGTCACCGGCGCCGACGTTCTCGTCGACGCACGGATCACCAAGCTGGGCAAACGCATGGCGTTCGTGGACATCACGATGACAGTGGAGGGCGCTGGGGAGCCCGCCGCCCGCGCCTCGACGGTGTACGCCCTGCTGGGGTAGGCGGCGCACGGGCCTTGCCTGATGGCCCGGTGGGCAAGACCATGGGCGGGCCATCGGTTGTGACGGTCCGTCAGATGCGAGGAGTCCCCCATGGTCGCGTACGGGATGCAGCTCCCGGTCCAGTCGCAGAGCACCCTCTACGCCGAGCCCTGGGAGGCCGCAGCGGGGCCGGGTGAGCTCGTCGAGATCGCCCGCACCGCCGACCGGTCAGGCTTCGCGTACCTCGCCGCCTGCGACCACGTCGCGATCCCGCGCCGCCTCGCCGACGCCATGTCCACCGTCTGGTACGACCCCGTCGCCACGCTGTCCTTCCTCGCGGCCGCCACCGAGCGGGTCCGGCTGCTCAGTCATGTCGCTGTCGTCGGCCTGCGCCACCCCTTGCTGACCGCCAAGCAGTACGCGACCCTCGACCACCTCTCCGGCGGACGGCTGGTTCTCGGCGTCGGCGCCGGGCACGTACGGGAGGAGTTCGACGCGCTCGGTGTCGACTTCGACGACCGGGGGTCGGTGCTGGACGAGACGATCGACGCGCTGAGGGTCGCGCTCGGCCCTGCTGAGTACCCGGAGTTCACCGGGGAGCGCTTCTCGTTCGCCGGGCTGGGGCAGCGGCCCCGGCCCGCCCAGGAGCGCGTACCGCTCTGGGTCGGCGGCTCCTCGCCCGCCGCCGTGCGCCGCGCCGCCCTCAAGGGTGACGGCTGGCTGCCGCAGGGCGACCCGCGCGACCGGCTGCCCGCGCAGATCGCCCGCATCAGGGTGCTGCGCGAGCGGGCCGGCATCAAGGCGCCCTTCGTGATCGGCGCCATCACCGAACCGCTCTACGTCGGCGAACCGGCCTGGCGCACCGGTCGCAGGACCCTGACCGGCAAGCCGCAGGCCCTCGCCGATTCGCTGCGCGCGTACGCGGGGACGGGCGTGGACCAGATCCAGGTCCGCTTCCGCAGCCGGAGCGCGGCCGAACTGACGGACCAGATGGCGGCGTTCGCCGCCGAAGTGGCCCCCCACCTCGAATGACCAGGGAGAGTCGGCATGGGCAAGCTGGACGGACGCGTCGTGTTCATCACCGGGGCCGCGCGCGGGCAGGGCGAGGCGGAGGCGAGGCTCTTCACGGCGGAGGGCGCCCGTGTGGTCCTCGCCGACGTTCTCGACGAGCAGGGCGGGAAGCTCGCCGAGGAACTGGGGACCCTGTACCTCCACCTGGACGTGAGCCGGGAGGAAGACTGGACCGCGGCCGTCGCCGCCGCCAGGGACGCCTTCGGCCGGATCGACGGGCTGGTCAACAACGCGGGCATCCTGCGCTTCAACGAGCTGGTCAGCACGCCGCTGGAGGAGTTCCAGCTCGTCACGCAGGTGAACCAGGTCGGCGCGTTCCTCGGGATCAAGACGCTCGCCCCCGAGATCGAGGCCGCCGGCGGCGGGACGATCGTGAACACCGCCTCGTACACGGCCCTGACCGGTATGGCGTACGTCGGCGCGTACACCGCCTCCAAGCACGCCATTCTCGGCCTGACCAGGGTCGCCGCCCTGGAGCTCGCCGCACGGGGGATACGGGTGAACGCCGTGTGCCCGGGGGCCGTGGACACCCCGATGAGCAATCCGGACGGTACGGACCCGGGTGCGATCGAGGAGTTGTACCGCACCCTCGTGCCGATGGGCCGGGTCGGGCGGCCGGAGGAGATCGCGCGGCTCGCGCTCTTCCTGACCGGTGGGGACTCCTCGTACATCACGGGCCAGCCGTTCGTCATCGACGGGGGATGGCTCGCCGGGGTCAGCGTGCTGTGACGCGGCCGGGGGCATCTACTGACGACCTGTCAGGTATTGCGTTCCCGTCCGGGCGGTGGAACAGTCGGAGCCATCCAGATCTGACGGTACGTCAGAAATGATTGGGCGGTGAACCCCCGTGGAATTCGGCATCTTCGTACAGGGATACCTCGGCAGGCGCGCCGGGACCGACCCGCTCGCCGAGCACAAGGCGCTCATGGAGGAGACCGAGTACGTCATCCAGGCGGACCGGTCCGGGTTCAAGTACGCCTGGGCCTCGGAACACCACTTCCTGGAGGAGTACTCCCACCTGTCGGCCAACGACGTCTTCCTCGGCTACCTCGCGCACGCGACGGAACGGATCCACCTGGGATCGGGGATCTTCAACCCCCTCGCGCCCGTCAACCACCCCGTCAAGGTCGCCGAGAAGGTCGCGATGCTCGACCACCTGTCGGAGGGCCGCTTCGAGTTCGGCTCCGGCCGCGGCGCCGGCTCGCACGAGATCCTCGGGTTCATGCCGGGCATCACCGACATGAACCACACCAAGGAGATCTGGGAAGAGACGATCGCCGAGTTCCCCAAGATGTGGCTCCAGGACGAGTACGCGGGCTTCCAGGGCAAGCACTGGTCCCTGCCGCCGCGGAAGGTCCTCCCCAAGCCGTACGGGCAGGCCCATCCCGCCATGTGGTACGCGGCCGGGTCCCCCTCCTCGTACGCGATGGCCGGCCGGAAGGGCCTCGGCGTGCTGGGCTTCAGCGTCCAGAAGGTCTCGGACATGGAGTGGGTCGTCGAGTCGTACAAGACGGCGGTCGCGGAGGCGAAGGCGGTCGGCGCGTTCGTCAACGACAACGTGATGGTGACGTCGACGGCGATCTGCGCGGAGACGCACGACAAGGCGGTCGAGATCGCGGTCGGCGGCGGGCTGAACTACCTGCAGTCGCTGCTGTTCCGCTACCACGACACCTTCCCGCGGCCGGAGGGGATCCCCGAGTGGCCGGAGCTGCTGCCGGAGTACACGGCGGAGATCATCGAGCTGCTGATAGCGGAGGAACTGATGATCTGCGGCGACCCGGGCGAGGTCCTCCAGCAGTGCAAGAGGTGGGAGCAGGCGGGGGCTGACCAGCTGTCGTTCGGGCTGCCGATCGGGGTGTCGTACGAGGACACGATGACGACGATCCGGCTGATCGGTGAGCACGTGATCCCCCACATCGACACGGACCCGGTGCACCGCACGACCCGCTTCCGCGAGTCGGCGCCGCCGAGATGAGACCGGGGCCGGCCACTGGGGCTCCGCCCCGGACCCGGCGTCGCCTCGAACGCCGGCGAAAGGGGTTTCGCCGCGCGGCCTCAGCCCGCGTCCGGGGGCAGCTTCCACGGCCGCCGGGCCATAGGGGCGGGGAGACCGCGCGAGACGCGGTACGGGGTCCGGGGCCTCCCTCGGTTCGGGAAGGGCGGGTAGGGGGAACGCCCGCCCCCACAGACCGCGGGCGGCGTCTTCCCGGACCGCCACCCGCGTCCCGCCCGGCCGGAGGGCGCCGCGTCCGCGGCCGGACGCCACGCCCTCCGACCGGGCCACACCCCCGGCGGGACGCGCATCGGCTCGGGCCACACCCCTGGCGGGACGCGCGCCGGGTCGGGCCATGCCCTCGGCGGGACGCGCATCGGCTCGGGCCACACCCCTGGCGGGACGCGCGCCGGGTCGGGCCATGCCCTCGGCGGGACGCGCACCGGGTCGGGCCACACCCCTGGCGGGACGCGCACCGGGTCGGGCCACACCCCTGGCGGGACGCGCGCCGGGTCGGGCCATGCCCTGGCGGGATGCGCGCCGAGACCGCGTCACGACCCGCCTGCCGCGACTCCGACGGGACGCCCACCGAGGCCGGGCCATGACCCGCCTGCCACGCCCCCAACGCCCACCGCCAGAAGGGACGACGCCCCATGCTCGACCATCTCGTCCGGAACGCGACCGTCGTCGACGGGAGCGGCGGGCCCGCCTACGCCGCCGACGTCGGCATCCGCGGCGGCCGCATCGCCGTCATCGCCCCGCCCGGCAGCGTCACCGAGGAAGCCCGGAGCCGGGAGGACGCCACCGGACTCGTCCTGGCCCCCGGCTTCGTCGATCCGCACACGCACTACGACGCCCAGCTGTTCTGGGACCCGTACGCCACCCCCTCCCTCAACCACGGCGTCACCACCGTCGCGGGCGGCAACTGCGGTTTCACCCTGGCCCCGCTCAACCCCGCCCGGCCCGAGGACGCCGACTACACCCGGCGCATGATGTCCAAGGTCGAGGGCATGTCCCTGGTGGCCCTCGAACAGGGCACGCCGTGGACGTGGCACACGTTCGGGGAGTACCTGGACGCCCTCGACGGACGGACGGCCGTCAACGCCGGGTTCATGGTGGGGCACTGCGCCCTGCGCCGCCATGTGATGGGCCCGGACGCCGTCGGGGGGCAGCCCACGCCGGCACAGCTGAGGCAGATGACCGATCTCCTCCACGACGCCATGGACGCGGGCGCCTGGGGCCTGTCCACCACCCAGTCGTCCACGCACTCGGACGGCGACGGGCGGCCCGTCGCCTCCCGGCACGCCGGGCGTGACGAGCTCATCGCGCTGTCGAGGGCCGTGGGGGAGCACGAGGGCACCCAGCTGGAGGCCATCGTCGCGGGCTGCCTCGACCGGTTCGCGGACGAGGAGATCGAGCTCCTCGTCGACATGAGCGCCGCGGCCGGGCGTCCCCTCAACTGGAACGTCCTCACCATCGACGCCGCCGTCCCCGAGCGCGTACCGCGCCAGCTCCTGCCGAGCGCGCGCGCCCGTCGGGCCGGTGGGCGCATCGTCGCGCTCACCATGCCGATCCTGACGCCCATGAACATGTCGCTCGGCACGTTCTGCGCGCTCAACCTCCTGCCCGGCTGGGGCGAGATCCTGGGCCTGCCGGTCCCCGAGCGGATCGCGAAGCTGCGCGATCCGGCGGTACGGGCGGAGATGCTGCGGCGCGCGGACTCCGAGGAGGCCGGTGTCTTCCGGCGGCTCGCCGACTTCGGCCGGTACGTCATCGGAGACACGTACGCGAAGGAGAACGACGGCCTGACCGGACGGGTCGTGCGGGACATCGCCGCCGAACGCGGCCAGGATCCGTTCCGGTGCCTCGTCGAGATCTGCGCCGACGACGAGCTGCGGACGGTCCTGTGGCCGATGCCCCCCGACAACGATCCGGCGTCCTGGGCCCTGCGGGCGGAGACCTGGCAGCACGAGGACGTCCTGCTCGGCGGGTCCGACGCGGGCGCGCATCTGGACCGGATGTGCGGGGCGCCGTACACGACGCGGTTCCTCGGCGACTGTCTGCGCGGCCGCGGGCTCCTCGGTCTGGAGCAGGCGGTCAGGATGCTGACGGACGACCCGGCGCGGCTGTTCGGCCTGCGGGAGCGTGGCCGGATCCAGGAGGGCTGGCACGCGGACCTCGTCCTCTTCGACCCCGAGCGCATCGATGCCGGGCCCGCGCGCCTGGTGCACGACCTCCCCGGGGACAGCCCGCGGCTGGACGCGAAGGCGATCGGCATCGTGTCCGTCCGGGTCAACGGCGTCGAGACCCTCAGGGACGACCGGGTCACGGGGGCCGTGCCGGGCATCGTGCTGCGCTCGGGACGGGACACGAGGACGGTGGCGACGCGATGAGACCGCAGAAGCTGTTCATCGGCGGCGCGTGGGTCGAGCCGGACCACGGCCACTACGAGGTGATCGACCCGGCCACGGAGGAGGCCGTCGGTCTCGCGCCCGAGGCGAGCCGCGCCCAGGTGCACCAGGCCGTCGCCGCGGCCCGCGAGGCGTTCGCCGCCTGGTCGCGGACGAGGCCGGAGGAACGCGCGGCGGTCCTGGACCGGGCCGCGGACCTCGTCCGGCGGGACGTCGAGGCACACACCGCGCTCGCCCGCGCGGAGAGCGGTGCCACGACGGCCACCGCCCGCGGTATGCAGGTCGCCGTCGCCGCGGCCCGCTTCCGCCGCTATGCCCGGGGCGCGCTGGAGCCGGTCGAGCAGCCGCTGGCGCCGCAGATCAACACGGCAGGCCCGATGGGGAGTGCGGGAGTGTTCGGTGCCGTCGCGGTGCGCCGCCCGGTCGGTGTCGTCACCTGCATCACGTCGTACAACAACCCCTGGGCCAACCCGGCCGGCAAGGTCGCGCCCGCGCTCGCGGCGGGCAACACGGTCGTCGTGAAACCCGCGCCGCAGGATCCGCTGTCGGTCTACCGGATGGCCGAGGCGCTGCGGGAGGCCGGTGCCCCGCCCGGGACGGTGAACGTGGTCACCGGCTGCGCACCCGAGGTCGGAGAGGCCGCCGTCGACTCCCCGGACGTCGACATGGTCAGCTTCACCGGCTCGACGGCGGTCGGTCAGCGGATCGCGCAGGTGTGCGGCCGGGACATGAAGCGCCAGCTGATGGAGCTCGGCGGCAAGGGCGCGGCCCTCGTCTTCGACGACGCGGACGTGGAGTCGGCGGTGCGCGGGATCGGGACGACGTTCTCCTTCTACAGCGGACAGATCTGTACGGCTCCGACGCGTGTCCTCGCGCAGCGGGGTGTCCACGACCAGGTGGTGGCGGGCCTCGCCGCGTATGCCGGGCGGCTCAGGATCGGCGATCCGGCCGACCCGGCGACGGTGGTCGGCCCGCTGATATCGGCCGCGCACCGCGCGCGGGTGGAGGCGTATGTCGAGCTGGGCCGCAAGGAAGGCGCCCGCCTGGTCGTGGGAGGTGGGCGGCCGGCGTTCGACAGGGGCTTCTACGTCGCACCGGCGCTGTTCGCCGAGTGCACCAACGACATGCGCGTGGTGCGGGAGGAGATCTTCGGTCCGGTGGTGGTCGTGGTCCCCTTCGACGACGACGAGGAGGGCGTGGCTCTCGCGAACGACAGTGACTACGGCCTGATCGACTACGTCTGGTCGGGCGATGTGGCGCGCGCGTTCCGGGTGGCGGGGGAGTTGCGGGCGGGCGGGGTGGGAGTGAACACGATCGGCCGGAACATGGAGGCGCCGTTCGGCGGGTTCAAGCGGAGCGGTGTCGGGCGGGACGTGGGGTCGTATGCGCTGCACGCGTACAGCGAGTTGCAGGCGGTGGTGTGGCCGGGGTGAGGGCGGCCGCCGAACCGCGGGGAACGGTGTCCGAAAATTGCCGTGGGAAAATTTGAAACCAGACAAAGCGGGCATGGCTGCGATTATCGTACTCGGTGGAGGGGTGGCGTCGGCCTGGCGAAGTGTGTGCAGGTTGGTTTGAATGTCTTTCAATGCATAATCACTAGCCCGATATGGCCTTTGAATCGAAAGCGCGTGATCCGGACTTCGATCCTCCGGATGTGGAAACCGCAGGCCTTAGCGTCCTCTTCATGACTCAGCTCGATGCGCGGCCGCAGGCCGGAGACGCAGTACGGGGCACGGCCGCCCCCGAAGACGCCGGCGGTGTCCGCGAGAAAGGCCTCGGCGGGAACTCCGTCGGCCTGATGGGCGGAGCCGTCATCGGCGTTTCCACGGTCGCCCCCGTCTACTGTCTGACCTCGACCCTTGGACCCACCGTCGGCGAGGTGGGCCTCCAGATGCCGGCCATCTTTCTCGCCGGCTTCCTGCCGATGCTGCTCGTCGCCTTCGCCTACCGCGAGCTCAACAAGGCGGTCCCGGACTGCGGCACGTCCTTCACCTGGTCGGTGCAGGCCTTCGGCCCCAAGATCGGCTGGATGTGCGGCTGGGGCCTGCTGGTGGCCACCGTCGTCGTCCTGTCCAACCTGGCAGGCGTGGCCACGTCCTTCTTCTGGCTCACCGCCGGAGAGATCACCGGCAGCGAAAGCGTCGCCGCACTCGACGGGGACAAGGCCGTCCACATCCTGACCACCCTCGCCTTCATCGCCGTCGCCACGGCGATCAGCTACCGCGGCATCACCGCGACCAAGTGGGTCCAGTACGCCCTGGTCGGACTCCAGCTCACCGTCATCGCCGTCTTCGCCGTCATGGCGATCGCCAAGTCCGGCGAGGTCGCGGGCTCCCTGGACTTCTCCCTGTCCTGGATGAACCCGCTCGGTATCGAGTCCTTCTCCGCCTTCACCGCCGGACTCTCCCTCTCGATCTTCATCTACTGGGGCTGGGACGCCTGCCTGTCCATCAACGAGGAGAGCGTCGGCAGCGCCCGCACCCCCGGCCGCTCCGCCATGCTCGCCATGGTCGTGATCGTCGTCTCGTACCTAATGGTCGCGATCGCCGTCCAGATGTACGCCGGCATCGGGGACAAGGGCACCGGCCTCGGCAACCCGGACACCTCCGACAACATCTTCGCGGTCCTGGCCGACCCGATCATGGGCTCGGGCCTCGGCATCCTGCTGTTCGTCGCGGTCCTCGCGTCCGCCGCGGCCAGCCTGCAGACGACCTTCATCCCCGTCGCCCGCACCGCACTCGCGATGAGTTCCTACGACGCCATGCCCCAGGCGTTCGCGAAGGTCCACCCCCGCTTCAAGACCCCCGGACTCGCCACCGTGGCCGCAGGCATCGCCACCGGCCTCTTCTACACGGTGATGAGCCTGGTCAGCGAGAACGTCCTGGTCGACACCATCTACGCCCTCGGCCTGATGATCTGCTTCTACTACTCGATCACGGCCTTCGCCTGTGTCTGGTTCTTCCGCAAGGAGCTGACCCGCTCGACCGGCAACCTGCTGGTCAAGGGAGTGCTCCCCGGCGCCGGCGGCCTGATGCTCACCGCCGTCTTCGGCAAGACCCTCTACGACATGTGGGACCCCGCCTACGGCTCCGGCTCCTCCGTCCTCGGCATGGGCTCCGTGTTCGTCATCGGCGTGGGCCTGCTGCTGCTCGGCGTCGTGCTGATGCTCCTGATGCAGCGCCGCAGCCCGGCGTTCTTCCGGGGCGAGGTGCTCACCAAGGAGACCCCGGCCCTGGTGATGGCCGACTGACGGTCAGGCCCTCGCGGGCCGCAGCCGCAGATGGGTCACGGTGGGCGAGTCGATCACCCGGGTCGTCTCGAACTCGACCGCCTCCGTGACCCCGTCGGCCGCCTCGAACAGCCGCACCCCGCCGCCGAGAAGTACCGGCACCAGGTGCAGCTGGATCTCGTCGAGCAGGCCGGCCACCAGCACACCGCGGATCACCTGACCGCCGCCGGCGAGGACGACGTCCTTCTCGCCGGCGGCGCGCCGCGCCCGCCCGACGGCCTCCTCGATCCCGCCCGTGACGAAGGTGAACGTCGTCCCGCCCGGCTTCACCAGCGGCTCTCGCTCCTCGTGTGTGACGACGAACACCGGGGCGTGGAAGGGCGGAGTGTCGCCCCACGGCTCCTCGCCCAGGTCGAACATCCGCCGCCCCATCACATAGGCCCCGGCGCGCAGCACCGTCTCCTCCATCACCTCGGAGTCCGGCCCGGTGGCGCCCCCGTCGAGACCGTGCATCCCACGCCAGCTCTCCAGCGGATACGCCCACTCGTGCAGCCGCTCACCGCGGTCGCCGAGCGGGTTGCCGGGGCCGTCGTTCGGGCCGGCGATGAATCCGTCCAGGGACACCGAGATGTCCGCGACGACCTTGCTCATGACGTGCTCCTTCGGTCGGGTCCGGTACCGACTATGCCGCCGCCGGACACGGGAGCGTCGGCGCCTCGCGGTCGGCCGCCGCGGCCGGGTGGACTGCTGGGCGCGCCGCTGATCCTGCTCGGGGTGTACCTGGGGGCGCTGCGCGAGCCGTGACGGTGCATCTCCCGCGACCGCGGCGGGCGTTGTCGCACCCGCCCCGTACAGTCGCCCGTATGACGAAGCCGTTGATCCGGGCGAGCGAGGCGGGCGGGAAGTCGATCGACGACCCGACCTACGTCGAAGTGCACGACCTGCTCGCCGACATGAATCTGTCGTACCCCTACGTGATCGTCGAGCGGACGGACCGGGAGCCGGTCGACCAGCACTTCATCCAGGTGCACCTCAACGACGACCTCAGCTATCAGGTCGAGTACCGCGAGGGCCGCGAGGAGTTGCACTTCCAGGGCCATGTGCCCAGCCAGGGCCCGGTGATCGGACCCGAGCCGGTCGCGGAAGATCATCGACGACTGGATGCGAGACGGCGCCGCCTGGCGCACGGCCCTGCCGTGGACCCCGCTCTTCCCGGTGGAGAAGCGCTAGGAGACGGGCTGGAGCTCCGCCATCTCGTTCCAGCCCTGGCCCGGCACCTCGACGTTGATGATCTCGGGCTTGGTGGCGATGGCGGTGGCCATCGCCACCATCCCGGCCTTGAAGTGCTCGGATGCGACGTGCGTCGCGCCCGCCTCCGCGTCGGCGAAGGCTTCCAGCAGCGTGAACTTGTGGGGGTCGTCGACGCCGCGCGACCAGTCGAAGAAGAGATTCCCGGGCTCGGCGCGGGTGGCGCGCGTGAAGTCGTCGACGATGTCGAGCCAGCGGTCGCTGTGCTCGGGGCGGACGGTGAACCTGACGGCGATGAAGATCATGCCTCCACCCTCCGCCGCGTGACCCTGCCTGACCACTCGGGCGGCTTCGCATTCCGACCCCGTCGGAAACGGGCTGCCGGGCGCGGGGCCGACGCGTTGCGCTCGCCCCTGCCGGCGGGCCACAGCCCGCGGCAGGCGCCCGGTCGTCCGCGACCCGGGGCCGGTCGCCGGAACGAGCCGGGGGCTAATGCCCCGGGCACCCCGCTAGCGCCCCGCCGCGCGCACCAGCGCCGCCCGCAGTTCGCCGTGCCGCCGCCGGAAGTCCGCTGTCGGCAGCGACAACGACAGCGCGTGCACCACGCCCTGGGAGGACTGGTCGGCGAGCGTGGCGGCCAGGCAGGTGTACGCCGGGTCCGCCTCGCCGACGGAGACCGCGTAGCCCCGGCCGCGCACCCGCTCGACCTCCGCCTCGAAGCGGTCCACGGCGGTGATCGTACGGTCGGTGAAGCGGGCCATCCCGTGCTCGGCCAGGTACCGGCGCCGCGCCGGCCTCGGCAGTGCCGCGAGCAGCGCCTTGCCGTGGGCGGTCGCGTGCGCCCGGGACTCGGGGCCCGGCACGAAGGGGTGCTCGCTGTCCGTGACCGGCACCGTGCTGTCCAGCATCACGATCCGGCCGTCCCGGTACGCCGTGACGTATGCCTGTGCGCCGGTCGCCCGCCGCAGCCGCGGCAGCATCTCGGCAAGCTGTGGCCCGAGCCCCAGATGTCGCTGGAAGGACCGGTGCAGGGCCACCGCGCGCGGCCCTGGCGCGTAGCCCTCGCCGGTCCGCAGGAGGTGCCCGCGCGCGGTGAGCGGCCCCAGCAGGTGGTACACGGTCGACAGTGAGCACCCCAGCCGCCGCGCGAGCGCCTTGGCCCCGACGGGGCCGGGCGCGTCGGCGACGGCGTCGAGGATCTCCAGCGCACGGTCGACGGACTGCGGCCCGGAGGCAGGGCTTGCCATGATCACGTTCCTTCCACGGTCCCGTTCGAGGGTACGTGGCAGGGACGCCGGCTCAGCCGCCCAGGAAGACGGGGTTGGTGAAGGCCGCCGGCGGGCCCGGCAGGCCGGGGACGACGGGCGCGTGCCGGACCTCGGCGCGTACGTACGTGGCGTGTCGCGCCGTTGTACGCCACTCCACCGTGCCCGTCCCGGACGCCGGGACCGGGGCCGTGTGCAGGACGCCCTGGTCGGTGACGATGCGGACCGTGCAGCCGGGTACGCCCGCCACCTCCGCCCGTACGGTCACCGGATCGTCGTCGTCCACGCGCAGCCGCTCGCCGATCCCGGCGTGCCGCCCGCGCCCGCCCGCTGCCGAGAAGGCCACGGTCACGTCCTTGTTCTCGGCGACGTAGCTGCGTCCGGACCTGATCCCTTCGAGGATCGCCGCACGGGTGAGATCCTCGGCGAGGACGACGGTCTGCGGTGTGCCGACCGGGTCGGGGTGGCGGTGCGCGTCGCTGCTGCCCATGGCGGGGATCCAGCGCCCGCGGGTGCGGGCGGCGACGGCCAGGGTGCTGTCCCAGTCGGCGAGGGACACCTCGTCGTCGGGGGTGTAGGGCCCGTTCCACACCTCCACCGCGTCCGCTTCGCCGAAGCCGAACTTCCAGTTGCAGCCGATGCAGGTGGCGTGCGGATGGGCGGGGACGACCAGGCCGCCGGCCCGGCGGATGGCCCGCGCGTAGTGCCCGAAGCGGCTGTCGCGTGCGCGGTAGCGCCAGTCGACGAACGTCCCCGGGTCGGTGCCGAGCGCCACCACGTGCCCGTTGCGCGTCGTGACCTCCTCCCCGAGGAGGATCAGCAGGTCGTCACCTGCCGCATCGGCCCAATGGGGGTGGGCGGAATGGGTGTTGTGCTCGGAGGAGTTGATGAAGTCGAGCCCGGCGGCCCGCGCGAGGGCGGCGATCTCGGCGGGGGTGCGCCTGCCGTCCGAGTACCACGAGTGCAGATGGCAGTCGCCCCGGTACCAGGCGCGCCCGCGCCCCCTGGCCCGCTCCGGCGGATACACCGCCGTGCGCGGTTCGGCCTGGTCCCCGTAGGTGAGCGTGACGCGGACCTCGTACGTCAGCCCCTGCGGCGCGACGGTGTACGGCCCGAGCGCGATGTGCCACAGGCCGGGCCGGACGGGACCGGGGAGGTAGCCCGGAGTCGCGTCGTCCGCCTGGATGAAGAACTCCGTACGGGCGCCCGCCGGACCACCCCCGGAACCCCTTGCCGCCGAGCGCCGTTCCGCGCTCGTCGAAGATGCCGATGTCGAGGGCGTTGCCCGCGGTGCCGGCGGGCTGGGGCGGCTTCTCGTAGCTGTACGAGACGTGGATCCGGCTGACGCCCGCCGGGATCTCCACGGGGAGGTACACGAAGTCGGGCGCGCCGGGCGGCAGCGTGCCGTGCACGACCTCCGTCGCCCCTTCGCCTGTGCGTAGTGCCGCGTTCGCGAAGCTCACCGTGCCCAAGGCAAGGGCGGCCGCGGCTCCCGTCACGATCAGTCCTCGTCTTCCCAGTGCGTGTCCCGCGTGTTCGTCGTCGTTGCACATGCCGTCGGCTCCCGAGGGGTCGAGTTGGACAGGAGTGGTGCGGTCCGAACCCTGGTATTGAGCCGTGAACGTGGCGGCAAGGGAAGGGAATTGACAGGTGACACGGTCGTGGCCGGGGGCGGGTGGCCGTCTTTGGGCCTACGGTGTCCCCATGCGGATCGCCACCACGATCTTCCTCACCGACGAGACGATCACCCCCGTGCGGCTGGCCCACGAACTCCAGCAGCGCGGCTTCGCCGGGCTCTACGTCCCCGAACACACCCACATCCCCGTGTCCCGGAAGACGCCGTACGGCGCGGGCGGTGAACTGCCGCGCGAGTACGGCCGCACGCTGGACCCGTTCGTCGCGCTGTCCCAGGCGGCGGCGGTCACGTCGACCCTGCGGCTGGGCACGGGCGTGACGCTGGTGGCCCAACACGACCCCATCGCCCTGGCGAAGCGGATCGCGACCCTGGACCACGTGTCCGGGGGCCGGTTCACGCTGGGCGTCGGCTTCGGCTGGAACGTGGAGGAGGCGGCGGACCACGGCGTGGACTGGCCGACGCGCCGGGAACTGGTCCGGGACAGGATGCGCCTGATGCGTGCCCTGTGGTCACCCGAACCGCTCGCCCACGAGGGCGAGTTCGCGACAGTCAGCGCTTCGCTCGCCCACCCGAAGCCACAGGGCGGCGCACCGCGCATCCTGGTGGGCGGCGCGGCGGGCCCGAAGCTGTTCGCGCACATCGCGGAGTACGGCGACGGCTGGATGCCCATCGGGGGGCGCGGGATGCGGGAGTCGGTCCCGGTGCTGCGTGACGTGTGGTCCGCGGCGGGCCGCGACCCGGATTCCCTGGAGGTGGTCCCGTACGCGGTCCTCCCCTCACCGGGCAAGCTGGCCCACTACGCGGACCAGGGCATGCGGGAGGTGGTGCTCCAGCTCCCGGCGGGGAGCGAGCTGGAGGTGCTGCGGGCGCTGGACGAGTACGCGCGGCATTTGTGAACCGGTGCGGCTTCGTCAGTCGGGAAGGTCCGCCCCGCGAACCGGTACGGTCCGGACTCTCGACCGCGTCCTCACGGAGTGGCGCGCTACGGCGGCGATACTGGCCGACCCCGTCCTGACGGCCCAGTTGATGCGCTCCCTGCCGGCCGAGGACCATGGCGAGGTCCTCGCTCCGTGACGGGTTGGGTACTGACTGCGAGTCCCACGCGCGCGTAGGCGACGAAGGCGGCCCAGGCGGGAGCGGTGAGCGCGAGCTGAGGGCCGGGGAGGTTCTTGGAGTCGCGGACGTGCACGGCGGCGGGGGTGGTGGCGACCTTGACGCACGCGCCGCCCTCGGCGTCGCTGCCGTAGCTTTCGGTGTAGGCCACCTGCGGCCCGCCTTTTGGCCCTGCGCGCCCTACGGGAGTACGGGGATCAAGGCCAACCACCCTGTGATGTCCCGCTGAATCGGATCCTCTTCCTGCAAGAGGTCCTGGATCGCCGCCAACGGCGTAAGCATGTTCTTGATACGCCTCAAGTGAAGTACCTGCTCGCGTGGAGCGCCGCCCCACTCTGAAGCCAGTTGGCGCGCTTCTTCACGCGTCATACCGAGATGCGCCTCCACATGCGCGCAGAGCTCGCCAATCCGCCGGGCTTCGTCCGCCTCGCTCTCCCCGAACTCTCGGATCATGAAGGAGCGCACATGAGCTGATTCGGCCACCGACTTCTTCGGATCCTCAAGGGACGGCGCATACTTGCCCGCGATGGCAGCCAGAGCGAGGTGTGCCCACCGGATCCTGATTTCCCGGGGATACGCGGCAGACTGCATCCTGCCCACGCTCAGTTCGCGAATGTGTTCCCAGTTCTCCGCCCCGCCTACAGCACCACGTCCGTGGACGCGCCGCTCCAGGTCTTCCAGCGAGCATCCCGGGAAGTCTTCCACGCCCACTCCGTGATCAACACCTGTCAGGTACTTGAGGTCCCACGCGCGCGTAGGCGACGAAGGCGGCCCAGGCGGGAGCGGTGAGCGCGAGCTGAGGGCCGGGGAGGTTCTTGGAGTCGCGGACGTGCACGGCGGCGGGGGTGGTGGCGACCTCGACGCACTCCCCGCCGCCGCCACTGCTGTAGCTGCTCTTGAACCAGTTGAGCTTCTGCTCGGTGTTCATCGCTCTCCCAGCATCTTCTCGATCAGGGCAAGGGACTCGCCAGGCCTGAGAGCCTGCGACTGGATGATCCCATAGCGGATCGACAGCACACTGACCTCTTCCCTGTCGGTGATCAGGCGGGGGTACGTGTGTGTCTCCAGATATGCCACCTGCTGTCGCCCTTTGGGCGTGACGAGAGTGAACGGACCGTCCAGGCTCGGCTGTTCCTCCCGGTCGAGGGGCATCACCTGAAGCTGGACCGTCCGGAGCCGCCCGACATCGATGAGCCTGCGCAGTTGCTGGTGGTGAACGGTTCGCCCTCCGATCGGCCGGAGCAGGACGCTCTCGTCGAGGATGAAACTGAACGTGGGGGACGGCCAAGGTTCGAAGATCTGCTGCCGAGCGAGGCGGTCGGCTACCCGCTTCTCGATTGTGGCGTCGTCAAGCAGTGGCCGCCATTGCGTGAAGACGGCACGGGCGTAGTCCTCGGTCTGGAGCAAGCCGGGCACGGACTGGTTGTTGTAGACGCAGAGCTGATCGGCATCGGCCTCCAGCGTGGCGTAGTTCCGATACCACTCCGGATGCCGAGTCCGTGCCTTCGACTGCGCCTCGCGTACGTCATCGACGGCCGCCTTGAGCACGCCGCCCGCGCCCATCAGACCGTCCACGCGCTCCAGGAAGTCGGGTTGTGGGGTCCGGACCCCACGCTCGATCGCGGAGATCAGGTCCTCCCCGCAATGGGCAGCGATGCCGAGCTCTTTCTGGCTCAGCCCGGCCCGTTCCCGCAGAACCTTGATCTGCTTGCCGAGTGCCCGGAACAGATGCGCTGTCCCGTCCACCTCGGCCGGCCTCTCCGGTCGCTCTTCCCGCCCGACGTTCCCCATGCCGTACCCGCCCTTGCGTACGTACCGAAGGTTACGGCCGACAGCCGTACAGCGGGCCGACCGCGTCCGTACGGATACCCGGCGTCGAGCCGTAGGTCCTGGTCAGCGTAGGCAGAGCCGGACACGCTCGGTAACGTGAATACGGAAATCACCACCCCGACGGCTGAGTTCACCCAGCGCTTCAGGTCCACCCGGCGCGGCGCCCGTCTGGCCCGCCACCTGGCGGTGCACCAACTCGACGCGTGGGGCTACGCGTACGGCAGCGAGCTGTCCGACACGGCGGCGCTGATCGTGGCGGAACTCGCCGCGAACGCGGTGACGCACGGCCGCGTGCCGGGCCGCGACTTCGAGCTGCGCCTGCGGCTGACGGAGACGAGGCTCCGCATCGAGGTCGCGGACGCACGGGGCGAGCGCGCGCCGATGGCGGGAACACCGAGCCCGGACGCGGAAGCGGGCCGCGGGATGGTGCTGGTGGCGGCGCTGGCGACGGACTGGGGCGTGTCCGAACATGAGGTCGGCAAGACAGTCTGGGCGGAGCTGGTGCTGTAGGCCTCAGGGGTGTGTGCCCCAACCACGTCAGGAGTCTTCCAGAAGATCGCTTACGTACTCTCTAAGGTTCGAAGGCAGTCCGGTGGTGTCTATATCTCGCAGTCGCCCGAGGTTCTCGATGTTGGTAAAGCCACCTGCTCCGAGCTCCAGCAACGAATTCAACTGCGACTCCAGGGCGTCGAAATCTGACTCGCACGCGGCAGCGATCGACACTACCCCAGCCAGCAGACCCCCTTCGAAGGGAGAGTAACTGTTCAGCCAGTCGCTGATTCTGTCTGCAGCGAGCTCGCGCTGGCGAGGATCTTTGTCCATGACCTGGCGTAGTAGCTCCATCATTTGCTGGGCTTGTAGCGGCACGTTGCGCGATCCTTTGTGCTTGTACGGGAGCGGGTATTGGCTGGGCCACGGTATGTGAGTGTCGTTGGCGGCCTCTGCATTGTAGTTCGGGCTGTTCGGATTGTGGACTTGTCGATGGTGGAGAGTTCCTGCCTCGTCCTGATATCGACCGCCGATCGAAAGTCTGTAGACGTCTCCGTTGGCTGCGTTTGATCCGGCTGGTGCGGTCCCGTTGGCGTCATGTACACGCAGGCGAACGACGTTTCCTGTTACGTCGTCCTTCCACTTGTACTCCAAGCCCTTCTGAGCGCCACCGTTCGGGTCCGGTGTAAGTTGGCGAACTTCAGCGTCCTTTGGGACAACAGTCAATGGGTTCTTATCTCGTAGATCCCAGCCGCCTCCTTCAACCCGTTCCGGGCATGGCGACAAACCGAGTGGGTCAGTCCAGCTGTGCGGATTGTGAACGTAGGTATTGGCGTTGGGCGCGGGAGCGAGCCCCAAAGGGTCTTGCGTAATATAGCGGCCAGTTTCCGGGTCGTAATGGCGATGGAAGTTGAAGTGCAGACCGGTTTCTGTGTCGAAGTATTGGCCCGGAAACCGCAGAGGTGTGTACGTGGTGCTTGACGCTGCCCAGGCTGTGGTGCCCCAGAGCGTTGCTCGCATGCGCCACGCCAAATTACCTGATTCGTCGATAAGTTCATTCGGGGTGCCAACTAGATCAGTGACTATGGTGAAGAAGCGCTCATCGACTTCTTCCTGCGTGGCAGCTCCGGAAAAGAGGCGCTCTGTTTGCGTGATCGGGCGCAGATCATGGTAGTCCCAGGCGAGTGCCACCGTACTGGCGAACGCTTCGCCGATGGTGACCTGTTCACAGAGTGTTGCCCCGTCCCATGTGAAGGAGACCTGCTCCAAGACGGTTTGGTCGTCGCCGATGACGCGCTGTTTCTCTACGCGCCGACCGAGTGCGTCGTACTGGTAGCGCCAAACCGCGCCGTCCGGGGTGGTCACGGAGGTGAGCCGGTCCTCCGCGTCCCACACGTAGCGCCAGGTATCGGGCTTACGCGACAGTCGCGTCTTCCGGCGCAGCACAATCCGGCCCTGGGCGTCGTGTTCGTAGCGGACGTTCCCGGCGCGTGTCAGCCGCGTTCCCGCGTAGGCACGGCTGCCGGTGGCTTCCTGGCCCGGATGGGATGCCGGCCAGGATGCGTCGGTCTGGTTGCCTTCCGCGTCGTACGCGTAGCGTTCGTTCCAGTCCGCCGCGTGGACGGCGGTTACACGGCCGACCTCATCGAGATCGAACCTGCGTGTGCCGGCCAGCTGGTCGTCTATGCCGACGAGGTTGCCGTCTGCGCGGTAGGTATAGGTCCGATGCTGAAGATCGCGGTCCCGTCCGCTGATCCTCTGGTCGGTGAGGCGGCCCATCGTGTCGAAGGAGTGACTCAGCCTGATCGTCTCGCCGATGTGACGGGTGAGTTCGCGGCCTGCGGCGTCGCGTTCGAAGGTGAGGGTCCGGCCGGAGGGGGAGTGTCTAATCAACGGCGGATCTGCTGATCAAGGAGAGACGCCAAGTGAACGAGACGACGATCGGGCACGAGTCCGTGGAGGAGCCGGCCGGTGTTGCGATGCCGTCGGCCGCGTCGGACGAACAGCTCGTGGCGATGCTGGTTGACCGGGCCCGCAGCGAGGGCCTGCAACTGAATGGCGAGGGTGGGCTGTTGCAGCAGCTGACCAAGTGAGTGCTGGAGTCCGCGCTGGAGGGCGAGATCACCGACCATGTCGGCTACGAGAAGCACGATCCGGCCGGGAAGAACAACGGCAACAGCCGCAACGGCACTCGTGCGAAGACCGTGCTGACCGACGTCGGCCGGGTCGAGGTCAGGGTGCCCCGGGACACCGCCGGCAGCTTCGAGCCGCAGATCGTCAAGAAGCGGCAGCGCCGCCTGTCCGGCCTGGACGAAATAGTGCTGTCCCTGTCCGCGAAGGGCCTCACCCACGGGGAGATCTCCGCGCACTTGGCCGAGGTCTACGGGGCGGAGGTGTCCAAGCAGACCATCTCCACGATCACCGACAAAGTGATGGAGGGAATGGCCGAATGGCAGAACCGGCCGCTCGACCGTGTCTATCCGGTTCTGTTCGTGGACGCCATCAACGTCAAGATCAGGGACGGGCAGGTCGCGAACCGGCCGGTCTACGTCGTGATGGCCGTGACCGCCGAAGGCACCCGGGACATCCTGGGGATCTGGGCCGGCGATGGCGGTGAGGGCGCGAAGTACTGGCTGCACGTGTTCACCGAGCTGAAGAACCGCGGCCTGGACGATGTGCTCATGCTCGTCTGCGATGGACTCAAGGGTCTGCCCGAGGCGGTGGAGACCGTCTGGCCTCGCACGATTGTCCAGACCTGCGTGGTTCACCTCCTGCGCAACAGCTTCCGTTACGCGGCCCGCCAGGACTGGGACAAGGTCGCCAAAGCCCTCAAGCCCGTCTACACCGCACCCAACGAAGACGCGGCGACGGAGCGGTTCGGGGAGTTCCAGGAAGCCTGGGGCCGGAAGTATCCAGCGATCATCAAGCTGTGGGAGAACGCCTGGGCCGAGTTCGTGCCCTTCCTCTCCTTCGACGTCGAGATCCGGAAGGTCATCTGCTCGACGAACGCGATTGAGTCCGTGAACGCCCGCATACGCAAGGCCGTCCGGGCCCGCGGACGCTTCCCCAACGAGGCCGCCGCCCTCAAGTGCGTCTACATGGCACTGATGAGCCTCGACCCGACCGGCAAGGGCCGCAAGCGATGGACCATGCGCTGGAAGGCACCCCTCAACGCATTCCAGATCGCCTTCGAGGGCCGGCTCACCCCGGCCAACAACTGAACCTCAACAACCAAGATCAGCCGTTAAATTGACACACCCGCCGACGGTGCCTTCGGCGGCGCGGGCGGCGCCTCCGGCACCGACGTCTCGACCAACTCCGCCAGTAGCGATACCCGTTGTGGCTGCGCTATACCATCCCCGTTGTCAGTCACCCGTCGAATGCTGCCATGCACGCATTCCCATCAGCTACGAAGAACGGGCGACAAATGGTGCGTGCAGTACGAACGTGGTTGAGGTCTCAGGTACGACCACCCGGGTCCGCATGGGCAGGCAGGCGGCAGAACGTCACACGGCCAGGTCGTGGTCGAGCAGCCACGGCCGTTCACGTGGTCAGTTGATCGGCTTCCGCACTTCTTCGCGGACCTTCAATGTCTGTTGTGCGATGGCGTCGAGGTCCACCGTGTCAGGGTCCTGCGCGGCGGACGCCGGGGTCAGGAAGGCGACGTGGGCGGCCGTGTTCTCGTCGCCCCAGGCGCACACCGGGACGGTAGAGGTGCCGTCCTCGTCCTTCGAAAGCATCACGGTGCACTCGAGGTCGACGTCGGAGCCTGGAGGCGTGATGGTCTTCGCCGGCTTGGGCTCGCTCATGCCGTCCGCCTTCCGCATCCCGTCCAGGAGGCTGTCCCGGGGCTGCGCCGGATTCCTGAACTGTCCGTACATGCCGGTGATGACGAGTCCGCTGTTGCCGGTGGTGCTGGTGCCGTTGTAGGAGCCGATGATCGCCTTGACGTTGCGGGCGTCGGGCCCAGCGCCGTAGCCGCTCCTCTCCGCCTCGGCGTTCGCCTCGGCGGAGCTGTCCTTGATCAGCTTGTACTCGCCGTCCAGCAGCGTTCGCGGCACGGTCAGCCGATATTCGGCCGCGGGGAACGGATTGGCGGCCTCCCTGGCGGCTGCATCGGCGGCATCGCTGCCTCGGTTGCCGAGGTAGGAGAGGCCGAAGAGGGCGGCTATTGAGCCGAAGACAATGCCGAGGATGAGACCTGTTCTGTTCTTGCGCGGCGGCCCTGACGGCGGCCGGCCCCAGCCGGCCGGGCCGGGATACGGCGGATACGGCTGCGGAGGCGCAGTCGGCTGTCCGTAATGCGGCTGGGGCGGATACGGGTGTCCATACGGGTTTGGCTGAGGCGCCGGCGATCCGTACGGACCATTCGGCTGAGGAGGGGGCGGCATTGTCATGATCACACGCTACGTCAGCCTCGGTTGACCTGGATGGAAGTCTCTCCCGCGTGTGCAGCCGCCACCAACTCCAGTAGTGCCTCGTGCCGGTAGTCCTCCGGGTCGGTGACATACGGGGAAACGCCAGGGTGGGTCCGGCAGAAGGTCACGTACGCCGTGACCGTCCGTTCCTCGGTCCAGGACTCGGACACGCTGACGTACGCCGTGAGCATCGGGTCGACAGGTACCTCCTCGGCACCGGCGAGGCAGCGACGCGCGTACGCGAGGCATCGGCGAACCAGTGGTTCCACGCGCTCGCGGCCCTTCGGCGGTAGGTCGTGGTCCACCATGCCCCGGCCGTTCAGGGTGACTTCCTCATGGACCAGGTCCGCATACGTGCCTCCGGGCCCGGACGCGGCGAGCGCTGCCAGCACGTACGCACCGCTCGGTGTGGTCGTCCAGCCCTCGTTCGAGATGGCCAGGAACATCGGCGGGATGTCGGCGTCGGTCAGGTCCTTGGTGTCGACGTTCGCCAGCACCTCGGCCATCGCCCGGTTCATACGCATGGGTGGCCTCACAGAGTGCGCCGCCTCGAGCGCCGCACGGGAGCAGGGGCGATGCCCGCACACTGAGCCCGAGCCCGTCACCGATACCGGACCAGTCCAGACGTCTCGAACGTCCATCGACCCGCTGGGACGGCGTCGCCGAAGGAGTAGGGGATCGACGAGCGGTACCTGAGGCCGTCGGGGCCGTCCTTGGGTTCGGAGTGGACGGCGATCGTTCCGTTGCGCGGGTCCACCACGATGTAGAGGGGGATGCCCATCCTCGGGTAGTCCTCCAGCTTGGTGACGAGGTCGTTCTTGGGGTTGCTTTTGGAGACGATCTCGACGATGAGCAGTACGGCACGCGGGTCAACCGATTCCGCCTGCGGATCGACGTCCTCCACGGGGAAGGCCATCAGATCCGGCACCTTCTCCAGACCGGTCACCGGATCGAACATGTCGGTGTCGTTGACGGCGGAGACACCCGGGGTCTGTGCTTTGATCTGGTCGCGGAAGACGTCGACGTTGGTGATGTGAGGCAGGTTCGGGCTCATCATCACGAGCTTCACCTCACCGTCCGTGGTCTCCACCTTCCAGCCCTTCTCCAGGTGCTCGGCGTACTCGGAAAGGTGCGCGACCACCTCACGCATGCGCTCGATCTGCTGGGGAGTCATGCTGTTCACGGTGTCCTCCAAGGGGTGCCCACGCCAGCGTAGCCGCAGCCGTCACCGCGACCGTCTTCCTCCATCGGGTACGCCCCGCGGCAGCAGCGTCACCCTCGCGTCCCCCAGCGCCGGTGCCACCAGCCCGTCCGCCGCCGCGCTGCCGCCGTGTGACTCGTACGCGTCGTACGACGATCCGCCGGACGACCCCGCGTCCGCATCCGCCGCCGGGTCGTAAGCGCACTCCATGTGCACGCCGCCGGAGAAGCGGCCGCGGCCATCCGACATCCACTCGTACACCTGGCGTTCCCCGGCGCCGCGTTCCGTGCGCAGGACCCAGTCCTGCGACCCCTGCTGCCGCTCGTACGCGGTGACCGTCCAGCCCTGCTCCTTCAGCCGGTCCCGCAGCCGGGCCAGCGCCGCCAGTGCCTCCTCGCGCGGCACGTCCGACACCTGCCAGGTGTGGGAGAGGGCGTACGCGCCGTCCACCGGCGTGTCCGCCACGCTCTCCAGGCCCCTGGGGTAACACGGGCCCGCGGACAGGCTGTTGTCCACGCCCGCGGGCAGCACCGTGTCGAAGCCCGCCAGCGCGTACGCCTCCTGCGAGCGGGCCGTTGCGCGGTCCGCCATCTTCTGCGGAGCCATGCGCGGGTAGTCCTCCGGCGTCGCGCTCTCGATCCCGTACGTCACCACGAGGCACAGCACGAACAGCACCGGTGAGCCGATCACGACGGCCAGAGTGATCCAGAGCCATCGGAGCAGGGGGAGACGAGGGCGTTCGAGATCGGCGATCATGGCCCGGACGCTACGCGCGCCCCGCGGAGCGGGTATCCGCAGGCGCCCCCAGGCCGAAGGGGCGCTCGTACTCAGCCGCGTCGGCAGGGCCGCCTCCCGGCGCTCGTATGCTCGCAGCATGACCGATCACCAGGGCGGGCACGACACAGAAGGACGGCCCACCGCGAACGCCATGCGGCGCGCGCTCAAGCGGGCCAGGGACGGGGTGGCCCTCGACGCCGCCGAGGCCGCCGTGCTGTTGCAGGCCCGGGGAAGTGATCTCGACGACCTGGCCGCTTCCGCGGGCCGCGTGCGGGACGCGGGGCTGGCAGCCACCGGGCGGCCGGGAATCATCACGTACTCCAAGAGCGTCTTCATCCCGCTCACCCGCCTGTGCCGCGACAAATGCCACTACTGCACCTTCGCCACCGTCCCCGGCAAGCTGCGCCGCGCGGGTCACGGGATGTTCATGTCCCCGGACGAGGTCCTTCAGATCGCGAGGAGAGGCGCGGCCCTCGGTTGCAAGGAAGCGCTGATCACCCTCGGTGACAAGCCCGAGGACCGCTGGCCCGAGGCTCGGGAGTGGCTCGACGCGCACGGCTACGACGACACGATCGCGTACGTGCGGGCCATGTCGATCCGCATCCTGGAGGAGACCGGGCTGCTGCCCCACCTCAACCCCGGGGTCATGTCCTGGACCGACTTCCAGCGGCTCAAGCCCGTGGCCCCGTCCATGGGCATGATGCTGGAGACGACGGCCGAGCGGTTGTGGTCGGAGCCGGGCGGGCCCCACCACGGCTCACCCGACAAGGAGCCGGCCGTGCGGCTGCGGGTGCTTCAGGACGCCGGCCGGTCGAACGTGCCCTTCACCAGCGGCCTGCTCATCGGCATCGGCGAGACCTACGAGGAGCGCGCCGAGTCGCTGTTCGCGCTGCGCCGCATCTCCCGCGCGTACCACGGCATCCAGGAGCTCATCCTCCAGAACTTCCGCGCCAAACCGGACACGGCCATGCGGGGGATGCCCGACGCCGAGCTCGACGAACTCGTCGCCACGGTCGCCGTCGCCCGCCACATCATGGGGCCGTCCGCCTGCCTGCAGGCTCCGCCCAATCTCGTCGACGGCGAGTACGCCCGGCTGATCCGCGCCGGAATCGACGACTGGGGCGGGGTCTCCCCGCTGACCCCCGACCATGTGAACCCGGAACGGCCCTGGCCGCAGATCGACCAGCTCGCCGAGAGGTCGGCCGCCGAAGGGTTCGAGCTGCGCGAGCGGCTGTGCGTGTACCCGGAGTTCGTGCGGCGGGGCGAGCCCTGGCTCGACCCCCGCCTGCTGCCGCACGTCCGGGCACTGGCCGATCCGGAATCCGGCCTCGCCCGCCCCGACGTGTTCCCGGCCGGCCTGCCCTGGCAGGAGTCCGACGAGGCTTTCACCGCCACCGGGCGCACGGATCTGCACCGGACCATCGACGCCGAGGGCCGTACGCACGACCGGCGCGACGACTTCGACGACGTCTACGGGGACTGGGAGGCGCTGCGCGAGGCCGCCGCGCCCGGCATGGTGCCGCAGCGCATCGACACGGATGTCCGCCAGGCCCTGCGCACGGCCGCCGACGACCCCACCCGGCTGACCGACGACGAGGCGCTCGCGCTCCTCCACGCCGACGGGCCCGCGCTCGACGCGCTCACCCGGGTCGCCGACGACCTGCGCCGCTCGGTCGTCGGGGACGACGTGACCTACGTCGTCACAAGGAACATCAACTTCACCAACGTCTGCTACACCGGCTGCCGTTTCTGCGCCTTCGCCCAGCGGCGTACGGACGCCGACGCCTACACCCTCTCCCTGTCCCAGGTCGCCGACCGCGCCCAGCAGGCGTGGGACGTCGGCGCCGTCGAGGTGTGCATGCAGGGCGGCATCCATCCCGACCTGCCGGGCACGGCGTACTTCGACATCGCACGGGCCGTCAAGGAGCGCGTTCCCGGCATGCATGTGCACGCGTTCTCGCCCATGGAGGTCGCCAACGGCGCGTCCCGCACCGGGATGTCCGTCCGGGAGTGGCTCGTCGCCGCGAAGGAGGCCGGGCTCGACTCCATCCCCGGCACCGCCGCCGAGATCCTCGACGACGAGGTCCGCTGGGTCCTCACCAAGGGCAAGCTACCGGCAGCCACCTGGATCGAGGTCGTGAAGACCGCGCACGAGCTCGGCATCCGGTCGAGCTCCACCATGATGTACGGGCACGTGGACCAGCCCCGGCACTGGCTCGGCCACCTCCGCACCCTCGCCCGCGTGCAGCAGGAGACGGGCGGTTTCACGGAGTTCGTGACGCTGCCCTTCATCCACACCAACGCGCCCGTGTACCTCGCCGGGATCGCCCGGCCCGGCCCGACGGCCCGCGACAACCGGGCCGTCACCGCCATGTCACGCCTGCTGCTCCACCCGCACATCACCAACATCCAGACCAGCTGGGTCAAACTGGGCGCGGAGGGCGCCGCGGAGATGCTCCGCTCCGGAGCGAACGACCTCGGCGGCACGCTGATGGAGGAGACCATCTCCCGTATGGCGGGTTCCGGTTACGGCTCCTACCGGTCCGTCCGCGACCTCACCGCCATCGCCGAGGCGGCGGGGCGCCCGGCGAAGCCGCGGACGACCCTGTACGGGGAGGTCCCGCAGGAGCGGCAGCAGGCCGCCGCCGCGTCCGACGGACACCTCCCGGAGCTGCTGCCGCTGCTGCCAGACTGATCGGCATGAACGCAAGCGGGGGCAGAAGGACATCGCTGCGCGAGGTGATAGAAGCCCGCCGCAGCGCCGAGTTCGTCGGCCGCGACGCCGAACTCGCCCGGTACGCACAGAACTCCGGCATGCCGGTCGACGACCGGCGCCGGCGGTTCGTCTTCCACGTCCACGGAACCGCCGGCGTCGGCAAGACGTCTCTCGTGCACCGGCTCAAGGAGGCGGCCGTGACACGCGGCGCGCTGACCGGATACGTCGACGACTCGGTCAACAGCGTGCCCGACGCGATGGCCGCGATCAGCGCCGAAGTCACCCGTCAGGGCAGGCGGTTGAAGGAGTTCGACCGGATGCTGGCGACCTACCGGCAGCGGCGGCACGAGGCGGCGTCCCTCGTCGACGACCCGGACCGGACGCTGACGGCTCAGGGCGGCCCGCCGGCGTCGCACCTGCTGGCGGCGCGCGCCGGGCTGATCGCCCTCTCGCTGGTCCCCGGAGCCGGGCCGATCGCCGGCGCCGTCGACCCGGCGCAGGTCGCCGAGGGCACGGCGAAGATGAAGGCCCGGCTCAGCTCCCACTTCCGGCAGGACGACGTCCAGCTCGTCATGGACCCGCTGCCAGTCCTCTCCCCACTGTTCTTTGACGAACTGGAGCAGGCGGCCGCCGACTCGGGATGCGGCGAGATCGCTCTGTTCTTCGACACGTACGAACGCACCGGGGCGTTCCTCGACAGCTGGCTCGCCACCCTCTTCGCGGCTCGCCGGTACGGCGAGCCGCCCGCCGGTCTGGTGGTCACCACCGCCGGGCGGCGGCCCCTGGACAGGGCGCGCTGGGCGGACAGCATCGACCTCGTCGCCGAGATGCCGCTGCGGCCGTTCACCGAGGACGAGGCCCGCGAACTGCTGACGGCCAGGGGCATCGTGGACGAGCCCGTCGTACGGGAAGTGCTGCGGTTGTCCGGGCGGCTGCCCGTCCTGGTGTCGATGCTGGCCGCGCACCCTGACACCGCGGCGGGAGCCGTGGACGATCCCAGCTCCACCGCCGTCGAACGCTTCCTCAGCGGCGAGCAGGACCCCGTGCACCGGGCTGCCGCCCTCGACGCGGCGCTGCCGCGCAAGCTCGACGAGGACGTCTTCGCCGAGGCCGTCGACGACGAGTCCGGCACGCTCTTCGCATGGCTGCGGGACATGCCGTTCGTGGACGAGCGCGTGGGCCTCGCCGCCTACCACGACGTCGTCCGCACGCCGATGCTGCGCCTGCGCAGGACAGGGTCCCCCCAGCGCTGGATCGCGAGCCACGAGCGGCTGGCGGCGGCATTCGCCCGGTGGGCGGCGACGGCCGCCGCCGGAGTCGACCCGAGACGGCTGTGGTCGGCGGAGAACTGGCGTGAACTGCGGTTGGAGGAGACCTACCACCGCCTGTGCGCCCGGCCGCGGCCCTCGCTCGCCGCCGCGCTGCGCGACGGCATCGGCGCCTGCCGTGAGGGCACCGCGGCGGCCCGCGCCTGGGCGCGGATGCTGGCCCAGGCGGGCGAGGACGCGGACACCGACCTGCTGCGCGGCTGGGGCCGGGACTGCCTCGCCGCGCTCGCCGACGAGTCGCGGCTCGGCATCGACCTGCTCGCTCTGCTCCTCGCCCGGGCCGAACTGGACGTCGCGGGACGCGTTGAGGCACTCGTGGTGCGGGCCCGCGACCTGCACAACTCAGGAGACTACGAGGCGTCGCTCGCCGACGCGCACCGGGCGCTCTCCCTCGATCCGGACCATGCGCCCGCACTGCACGGACGCGGCCGTACGCTGCGCAGGCTCGGAGACCTGGACGCGGCGCTGGCCGACCTCGACCGGGCGCTGGAGCTGGAGCCGCACTTCGGGTGGACGCTCGCGGAACGGGGCGAGGTGCACCGGCTCGCAGGCCGTTACGAGGAGGCGGTCGCGGACCTGGACGGCGCGGTCGCCGCCGGGCTCGACCACCACTGGCCCCTGGCGAGCCGCGGCCACGCGCTGCTGCGGCTCGGCCGGACCGTCGAGGCGCTGGCCGACCTCGACCGCGCCCTGGAGCGGAAACCGGACTATGTGTGGGCCCTGTTGCGCCGTGCCCGCGCCCGCGGCCGGCAGGGCGACTTCACCGGGGCGCTGGCCGACCTCACCCGGGCGGGCGAACTCGCTCCCGACCACCCGTGGATCGCGGGCGAACGCGGCGACACCTACCGCTTCGCGGGACGGCATGAGGAGGCCGTCGCCGAGTACACGCGGGCGCTGGAGCTGGATCCGGCATACGCCTGGGCGCTCGGTAGCCGCGCCATGGCACTGGAGGGCGCGGGACGGTCGCAGGAGGCGCTGGCCGACCTGACCCGCGCCCTGGAACTGGAACCGGACTACGCCTGGGCGCTGCTCCGGCGGGCGGAGATCCGCGCACGGCAGGGCGACACGGCCGGCGCGCGGGCGGACGTCGGGCGTGCCGAAGCGACGGCGGGCAGCCGCGAGGCCCGCGCGCTCGCGGCGAGCGGGGGGGCGCACGCCCTGGCCGGGCGCCACGAGGAGGCGCTGGCCGACCTGGACCGGGCGCTGCGGCTCGCGCCCGGCCACCGCCCTGCTCTGTGGTCGCGTGTCGGCACCAATCTGGCTCTGGGGCGCACCCAGCAGGCCCTGGCGGATCTGGCCGAGCTGGGCCGGTTGCCGCGTACGGAGTCGGAGGGCTCTCCTCAGGCGTACCGCCCGGTGGATCTGCCGCGGTGGACCGGAGGCGGCGCGGACTCCGCCGGCTATTGACCCCGGTGCGCCGACCGGCCCGCACGGGACGCACGAGGCCTGGTACGCCGGGGGCGGGTGGACGCACGAGGCCTGGTACGCCGGGGGCGGGTGGACGCGCGACGCCGGTGGGTCGGGGCCTCGGGGACGCGCGGTACCGACATTGCCCGGGGGCGTGGGACTTTGGGATGCGTGGGATGCACGACGCCGTGCCAGGCCAGGTGAAGCACGTGGCACGCGCTACGCCGCGCCGGGGCGGGTGGGCGCGTGGGATGTGCCAAGCCCGGGGGCGGCCAGGTCACCCGGCGTGGCCAGGGCGCGTGGGATGTGCGCCGCCCGGGTGGCCAGGTCGGGGGACGTGCGACACCCGGATGGCCAGGTGGGGGATGTGCGACACCCGGGGCGCCTGGGGCACGGGGGGCGTACGGCATCACATCCCACCAGTTCCTTGCGTACCGACGCGATCCGCCTTGCGCTCGGGGGCCCTCGGTTCCCGTTCGATTACAGTGCTGCGCCGGGCAGTGTTCGTTTGACGTCGGGAGGCGCACGGTGAGCGCAGCAGCCGCGGCCGTGTGGGGCCGGGCCGAGCAGCAGGACTTCCGTGCCCGGGTGCGCGGCGCCCTCCTCGGCGGTGCGATCGGCGACGCGCTCGGTGCCGGGGCCGCGGGGGCGGGCCTGGACGCGCTGCGCGAGGCGCACGGCCCGGAGGGGCTCGTCGACTTCGTACCGGTGGGCGGGCGCCGGGGTGCGGTGACCGCGGCCACCCAGATGACCCTCTTCTCGGTGGACGGACTGATCCGCGCCCAGGTGAGGCGGGACACCGGAGCCTGGCATCCGCCGACCGACCTGCACCGCGCGTATCTGCGGTGGGCCGCGACCCAGCGCGACTGGGGGCCGGACGAGCGCCGCAAGGACAACGGCTGGCTCGCGCGCGAGGAATGGCTCTACGCCCGCCGCAGCCCGTCCCCCGAATGTCTCACCGGCCTCGCCGACGAGACCATGGGCACCCTTCAGGCACCCAAGAACCCCACCGCCCGCGACGCGGGCGCGCTCGTGCGGTCCGCGCCCTTCGGCCTCCTGGTGGGCTGGGAGCCGCAGCTGGTGTGCCAGCTCGCGGTGGAGTGCGCGGCGCAGACCCACGGCCATCCGACCGCCTATCTGTCCGCGGGGGCGTTCGCCGTGATCGTGCACGGGCTCGCCCGCGGGGAGACCCTCGACGGCTCGGTCCAGCGCGCCCTCGCCCAGCTCGCGGCCCGCCCCGGCCACCAGCCGGTCACGGACGCGCTCAAGCAGGCGCTCGGCTCCGTACGCCAGGGCATCCCGAGCCCCAACCGCGTCGCGTCGCTCGGCGAGAACGGCTACGCGGAGGAGGTGCTGGCGATCGCCGTGTACTGCGCGCTCGTCGGCGAGGACATCCGCCACGGCCTGCGCCTCGCGGTGAACCACGACGGTCCCTCGGAGGCGACGGGTGCGGCGTGCGGCGCCCTGCTGGGTGCGCTCCACGGGGAGACGGCGCTGCCGCCGGCGTGGCTGTGCGAACTGGAGGGGCGCGGGACGCTCCTGGAGATCGCGGACGACTTCGCGATGGAGATGACCCAGGGCCCGGCGCTCCACAGCCCGACGGCCACGGCGCCGGGCTGGCTCGCCCGCTACCCCCGGGCGACCCCGGAACTGGGCTGACGTCGTCTTCTGCACCCGGTGCGGGCCATCGTCCCGCAGGAAGGCCTGTGCGCATGCGTTCCGCGGCGCGACGTGTCCCCGGACGAAGTCTGGGGGAGGGCGAGCCCGAGCCGGGCCGCAGCCAGCGACGATGCGCCCGCCCCCGCCGGTGGTCCCGGTTCGGGGGTGGCCGCACCCCGGTGGTCGGGGCGCGTCCACCCGTCTCGCCCTGCGGGACGATTGCCGCACGGTAGGCGCGACCGGCGTCAGCCGTCCGCGCCGCAGGCGTCGGCACCGGCGCGGCGGCCGCTCTCGCGCTGTCGCCGCAGTCGCCGTTGATCTTCGCCAAGACCTCGTCCCGCTCCGGTGTGTCCTCCGGCTTGATCCAGCCGACCGCGATGCAGAGGACCGGAGAAGGGCGAAAGAGGGCCGCACGGGGCGTGTGCCCGTGGGGCCAAAGGGGGGAACAGGGGGCGTCAGCGCATCAGTTCGCCCGCGTTGACGAGCAGCGACTGCCCGGTGATGGCCCGTGCGCGGTCGGACGCCAGAAAGGCCACGGCCTCCGCGACGTCGGCGTCCGTCGCCAGTTCCGGAAGCGCCGTCCGTCCGGTGAGCCGCCCGAGCACCTCGTCCTCCGCCACACCCTCGGACCGCGCGGTGTGACGGACGTACGCCTTGACCGGTGGTCCCCACATCCAGCCCGGCAGCACGGTGTTCACCCGGATCCGGTGCGGGCCGAGCTCGCGCGCCAGTGAGTACATGGCCGACGTCAGCGCCCCTTTCGATGCCGCGTACGCCGCCTGCCGCACCTGTGAGGGCGCGGCGACGGAGGACTGCGTACCGATGACGACGACCGCGCCGCCCCGTTGTTTCAGTGCCGGCAGGCAGGCCCTGGTCATACGCAGTGTGCCCAGCAGATTCACGTCGATGACCTGCTGCCAGGTCGCGAAGTCGGCGTCCTCCAGACCGCCGAAGCAGGTGTCCAGGGCGGCGACATGGACGACGGCGTCGATCCGCCCGAACCGCTCCAGCGCGACCGCCGCCAGCGCCTCGCACTGGGACTCCTCGGTGATGTCGGTGGCGCGGTAGGCGGTGCGCGCGGCGCCGGGGTCGATGTCGCGCGCCGACGCGGCCAGGTTCGCCTCCGTGCGCGCGCCCAGCACCGCGTTGCCTCCGTCCCGCACGACGGTCGCCGCGACCTGGTGCCCGAGGCCCGCCCCGACGCCGGAAACGATGACGGTCCTGTCCCGAAGCGGCATCCCGGCGCCTCCCGCGTCTGGCCATTCACCTGACAGAGCGTCAGAGTAGGTCGGTCCGGCGGAGGAGGGAAGGGAGTGAGCACCGTGAACGACAGCACGAGCGGGGACACCCGCAGCGAGGTGTACGCGGAGCTGGCCGGCGTCGGCCCGTACGGGGTGCGCCCCGGCCACGCCCTGATCACCATGGTCGAACCGCACCCAGGCCATGAGTACGCGTACAACCGCTGGTACGAGGACGACCACTACTACGCGGGCGCGATGGCGATGCCCTGGATCTACGCCGGGAGGCGGTGGGTGGCCACCCGCGACCTCCAACTGCTCCGCTATCCGGAGAAGTCGGCGGTCGCCTCTCCCGTGACGGCGGGGTGCTACATCACTACCTACTGGATCACCGAGGGCCGCTACACCGAGCACATGCGGTGGACGGTCGCCATCAACAAGCGGCTGAACCGCGACGGACGGGTCCATCAACAGCGTACGCACATCTTCACCGCGTTCCAGGACCACGAGGCCACCGTCTACCGCGACGGAGCGGCGGGGCCGCGCGACCATCATGCGCTGGACCATCCGTACGCCGGGCTGGTGGTGGAGGTGATCGACGCGGAGGGTCCCGAGCAGCGGGCGGAGTTGCTGGAGTGGCTGTGCGGGAGGCACCTGCCGAAGCGGCTGGCCGGTTCGCCGGCGGCGATGGTGACCGTCTTCCGCCCGACGCCGCTGCCCGGCGATCGGATGACCTATGTGAAGCCGGTGGAAGGGGTGGACACCCGGCTCACCCTGCTGTGGTTCCTCGAGGCCGATCCCAGGGCGTGCTGGGCGCCCACGTTCGGCGGGCTGGACGCGGCGGTCGATGCGACGGGACTCGGCCGGGTGGAGCTGGTCGCTCCCTTCATCCCGACGATCCCGGGGACGGACCACTATGTCGACCGGCTCCGCTGATACCGGAGGAGACGGCTGGCGACTGATACCGGAGGGGACAACTGAGGCCGGAGGGCAATGGCTGATGCGCGGGAGGCATCTGAACGCCGGAGACGGCTGGTGCGGCGAGGGGACGGCCGAGCCCCCTCGGCCGGGACGGCGATCCAGTCGAGAGGGCTGTCGGTGTGCTGTCGGTGATCGTGTCGGTAATGCTGTCCGATGTTGGCTGACACTCGCTGGTGTGACAGCGGCGCGCTCAGTCGCGGCCGAACGCGCTCTGCGTCACTTCGTCGACGAAGGCGTTCCACGAGTCGGGGAGGAAGGTGATCGTCGGGCCTGCGGTGACCTTCGAGTCGCGCACGGAAATCGCCTCGACCACGGGTGACTTGACCTCTACGCAAGCGCCGTTACCCGTGGAGTACGAGGACTTCGTCCAGGTCTCCGTGGCGCCCTGAATGATTGCCATGATCGCTCCGCTTCGGCAAGTGATGTGATGTGCGCCAACGTTCTTGCTGGCGTGATCGACGCTACTCGCCGAGCTGGGTGCGCGAGACGGGCATTCACTCGACCGGATGGCATATACCAGGCGACTCTTCCGTCACCCCGACCCGGTGGTGTACGGTGCGGCGCTTCAGTCGTCGAAGTGCCCCGCGGACTCCCGGGCGTAGTCCTTCGCGATCGCCTCGATGAACTGCCGCGTCTGCTCCACGTTCAGGGCCTGCGCCCGCAGATGCTCGTACATGACGCTGTACTTCTGCACGTCGTTGGCCTTCTCCAGATACAGGTCGCTGGTGACGCCCTCGATGTAGACGACGCTCGAGTCCGAGGCGTCGGGGAACTCGAGGATCGCGTACTGCCCGTTGATGCCCGGGTGCGCGCCCATGTCGAACGGCAGTACCTGCACCGTGACATGAGGCTGATGGGACAGCTCCACCAGATGCTCCAGCTGCTCGCGCATGAGCTGCCGGTCGCCGACCCGGCGACGCAGGGCAGCCTCGTCGATGACCGCCCACAGCCGCAACGGGTGTTCGGCGTCCTTGATGCGCTCCTGGCGGCGCACCCGGACGCTGACCCGCTTGTCGATGTCCGTGATCCCGCTCTCCGGCAGGGCGCCCGCGATCAGCGCCTCGGCGTACTGCCGGGTCTGCAACAGGCCGGGCACCACCTGCGGTTCGTACACCCGAAGGCTCGCGGCATCGGTCTCCAGGCCGATGTAGACGCTGTACGGGATGTCGCCGAACGCATGCCACCAGCCCTGCTGCCGTGAGTCCTTGGCCATCTGCATCAGGGAGTCGACGATGCGGTGGTCCTCGACCTCGTACACGCCGCACAGGTCACGGACGTCGCGCTGGCTGATGGAACGGCGGCCGTTCTCCAGCCTGCTGATCTTGGACTGGGAGACGAGCAGCCGCTCCGCGACTTCCTCGGCCGTCATGCCCTTCAGCTCCCGGAGCCGGCGCAGCTCCTGGCCCAATCGGCGTCTCCTGACGGTGGGATTGACGTTGGACGCCACGGAATCTGCACCTCCGACTGCGTTGCTCTGCGTATCTACTGTTCAGCAGACTGCCACCAATCGCCCTTCCTGCGCTGGCAAATGGCCACACACGCGAACGCGCGGGGCAGCAATGAAGCTGCCCCGCGCGTTCTGCGGCTCCCGAACCGGGTCATGGGGACGTCGGCGCGGCGGTGGTCGTGCGGTGGTCGTGCGGTGGTGGTGCGGACGGTGCGTGTGCCCGAGCGGGTGCTGCTGCGGTACGCGATGCCGCGCCTCAGTGCGCGGCGACGCGTGCCATGCCGCTGCGGCGCGGCTGCATCGGCACCGGTCCCGGCTGACGACCGCTGCCGCCCGCCGGCTGGTTGCGGCGCGGCTGGGCGGCCACACCGTTCTGGACGTCCATGACGGCGTGCGCCACCAGACCGCCCATCGGGTCGTGTCTGATGAGATCCCGCAGCCGGGACCTCGAGGAACGCCCTTCGTTCCCGGGGTACAGGTGCTTGCCGAGACCGACCGCGTGGGCCAGCGCGGCGAGCGCCGCGGTCCGCGGGTCCGGCGGTACACCGGTGCGGATCGCACTGTCCAGCCGGGACCTGATGTCCCGGCTGATCGCCGTGTCCGTCGCCTGGTAGCGAGTCGTCGGCAGCACTCCGCACATCTGGCCCGCCACGGCATGCACCATGCCGCACCGCTCCAGATGCGAGAGGTAAATCTGGCGCAGCCCCAGCCGGGGCCCGCCGATCCAGTGGACCGCCCGGACCGGACTGCCGCGTCGGCGCAGCAGTTCCAGTGCGGAGTCCAGAGTCGGATCTCCGGTCGGCCGTGGCATCACCACGGCGATACGATCCCCGTCTGGGGCTATCCGTCCTGCCAGAGCCAGCTCTACTAGCTGTGCCCCGGCCAGGCCGAGGTCGAGCGACTGCGGCTGCGCTGTGGTACCCGTGGTCGGGTCCAGAGCGAGCAGCAAAAGCTCCTCCGGAATTGTTCTGCGGCTCCTGCCCATCCATGCCTCCCCGCGTGGATGAATGACAGGGTGACCCCTCTCACATTGGTCTGTCGAGGGCGCCTGGGTGGTTTGTTAGGGAACCGATAGGGATGTCGTTCTCGTCTAGCACCGGAGCCAAGCGCTCACACAGGACACTGGTAGATGGTTCGGACACGGCGGGCACTCGGCTTCGAGGCTCGTCGTGACACTTGTCATGACACTCGTCGTACGTTCACGGTTCCGCGCACGTACCGGTATACGCATGGCGCATGGCAATGACTCATGAAGGAGGCACGGTGGCGGGCGAGTCCCCCGACAGGTCGGAGCAGCGGAAGTCGTCGGGGGAGACGACGGGGAGCGAACGCGACCCCCGGCTCGCCGTGTTCCGCGAGGGTTCTCCGGGGTCTTCCGGCTCTCCGGGTGCTCCGGGTGCCCTGGGTGCTCCGGAGCCGTCCACATCGGCTCCTGAGCCGCCCCTGAGCGAGCGGACGGCGGTCTTCCGGACGCCGGCCCCACGGGGGGCGGCGGCGGCCGGGACGGCGGTGGAGGACACCGCGGGGTCGTCGGCGGAGTCCGCGAAGGCGGCCGAGCCGGCTGAGTCGGACGGCGCGGGTACGGTCGAGGACGGAACTGGCGATCCCTCAGCCGTGCGGCCGGAGGCGCTCGCGGAGCCGGGCGACGCGGATGTCGTCAAGGACGCGTCCGACGGGGCTTCGGGCTCGGCCACGGCCGCGCGGACGGCGGAGCCCGCCGCTGAGGACGCGGGCGACGCCCGGGGCGGGTCCGAGCGGGCGTCGGCCCTCGGGGCGGAGCCGGGCGACGCGGACGGGGCCGACGAGGCCACTGCCGGGAACGCCGCCGACGGCGGGGCTGCGGCCGAGGGGCCCGACGATGCGGGCGCAGCCCGTGACTCCGCCGATGATGCGTCGGCGGCTTCGTCGGCGGCTTCGGAGACCAAGACGGATGGCGCGGAGGAGGCCGAGGAGGGCCTCGCCACGGCGGACCGGGCGGAGGCGGCGGATACCTCCACGAGCGACTCGGGCGACGACGGGGACTCGGCGGCCGCCGACGGTGCCGCCCTGGCCTCCGAGCCGCCTCTGAGCGAGCGGACGGCGGTCTTCCGGGCGCTGCCCGGACGGGGAGCGCCCGCGGCGGGCTCGGACGGCCCGGCGGCCGGTGCCGACGACGCCGCGTCAGGCGGCACCGACGCGCGCCTGCGCGCGGCCGTGGCCGCGTGGGTCGACGAGACGGACGGCGAGACGGACGGCAACACGGACGCCACGACGGACGGCAACACGGACGCCACGAGGGACGACGAGACGGACGGCAACACGGACGGCAACACGGACGGCAACACGGGCGCCACGACGGGCGGCGAGACAGACGACAACACGGGCGGCGAGACGGACGCCACGACGGACAGCGAGAGCGACGCGGAGCCTGACGCCGACGTCTCCGCGTCCCAGAAAGCTTCCACGGAGGCCGCTGAGGCCGCCGACTCCCGCGGCCCCGCCTCTGCGAACGCGAAGGCAAAGGAGCATGCGAAGGCGAGCGCCGGCGAGAGCGGCGACGACAGCCCCGCGAAGCGCCCCGCCGTCGACCAGCCCACCACCATGCTCAAGGCGCTGCGCCGTCCTGCCGCCGACCAGCCCACGACCGCGCTCAAGCTGCCTCCGGTGCCCAAGCCCGCGACCGAGTCGGAGCGCGAGGCCGCGCCCGGCGCCAGGCGTTCGAGCACCTTCGTGCCGCTGCGACGCGACGACGCGCGACCCCTCGCTTCCGAGAAGCCGCAGGCCAAGGCCCCGGCCGCGGAATCCGCCTCGGATGTCTCGCCCGCGCTGCCCGCCGAACCCCCCGCGTCGCTCACCGAGGCGGAGCGGACCAAGCAGCAGCCGCTGCCGCCGCTGCCGCCGCTGGACCTGCTCGCCGAGCTGACGAACAGCCCGCCGCCTCCGGAGACCCCCGTCCGTACGGTTGTGCGGCGCGTCAAGATCTGGACCCCGCTGGTCCTGCTCCTGTTGATCGTCTTTGCGGTCGTGCAGATGATCCGTCCGCTCCCGGACCCTGAGCTGGCGCTGACCGCCGACCCGGAGGTCACCTTCGAGGGGGGCAGGCCGACGCTGCCGTGGCCGGGCGAGGGCCAGGGGCAGATCGCGGTGTCCGGGCTGGGTGTCGTGGGCCAGTTCGGCGAGGAGAAGCCCGTGCCGATCGCCAGCGTGACCAAGACGATGACCGCGTACATCATCATGCGCGACCACCCCTTCAAGCGGGGTGAGGACGGCGCCTCCATCCGCGTCGACGCCCTGGCCGAAAAGGAGGGCGGTTACGACCAGACCAACGGCGAGTCGACCCTCAACACCATCAAGGAGGGCGACACGATCTCCGAGCGTGACGCCCTCAGCGCGATCATGATCCCGTCGGCCAACAACGTCGCACGGCTGCTCGCCCGCTGGGACGCCGGTTCCGAGAAGGCGTTCGTCGAGAAGATGAACGACACCGCCAAGGAACTCGGCATGACGAACACGACGTACACCGACCCCTCGGGCCTGAACGCCAGCACCGTCTCCACCGCCGCCGACCAGGTGAAGCTGGGGCAGGCCCTGGTGAAGAACAAGGCCATGGTGGACATCACCCGCCAGCAGGAGTGGTACGACCCGTCCGGCAAGCGGCACAGCAACTACAACACGCTGATGCCCGGCAACGGCGCGATCGGCATCAAGACCGGCTCCACCACCAAGGCCGGCGGCAATCTCCTCTTCGCCGCGTACAAGGACATCGGCGGTACGACGCAGACGATCGTCGGCGCGGTCCTCGGGCAGCACAAGCCGTCCATCCTCGAGACGGTCAACGCCGTCAGCGAGCAGGTGCTCGTCGCGACCCGCGAGACGCTGAAGGCGAAGACCGTCGTCAAGAAGGGCGACGTCGTCGGTCACGTCGACGACGGCGTCGGCGGCCTCACCCCGGTCGTGGCCACCAAGGACATGACGGTCGTCGGCTGGTCGGGCCTGAAGGTCGAGCTCGGTATCACCGAGGGCGGCAAGAAGCTGCCGCATACGGCGAAGGCGGGCACAGTCGTCGGCAGCCTCACCGCCGGCTCCGGCGCGGGCACGATCAGTGTGCCGGTCGCACTCCAAAAGGACCTCGTGGAACCGGGCTTCGGCGACAAGCTGACCCGTATCGCGTAGGGGCATTCCGGCACACGTTGGCGTCCCGGGCCACTGGGACGCCAACGTGTTAGCGTCCCCGGGCAACTCAAGGGCGAGGGGACGGCGTCCTTCCCTTACGTAGGGTCCGTACGACGGTCCGTGCAACAACCCTCACGGACGCCCGGACGGGCGCCCTGACGCCCTTGTGGACGGCACACGACGGAGCCGGCAGGCCCGGGGGACGACGCAGGCAGGGACAGAACGGGGAGAGCGCAGTGACCACCGCTGAGCCGACACGGGTGGACGGCAGCAGCACGCGCACGTCCGACCGGCGTCGCTGGCCGCGAATACAGCCGGCTCAGCAGGTGGATGACAATCAGTCGCACCCGTCTCCCGGCGCCGATCCGCCGACCCCCCTCCGCCGCCTCGCCGCCCTGCTCGCGCGCCACCCCGTCGCCCTCGCCACGGCCCTGGCCGCCCTCGTGCATCTGCTCTGGTTCTTCCTCGTGGCCAACAGCGGCGGCGACATCGCGGCGCAGGACGCCTGGGCCGAGTTCGTCGGCCGGCATCCGGACTCCGCGTACAACCTCGCCTGGTACGGCGGGATGCACCCCGTCTCGTACAGCGTCGTCTCCCCGTACGTGATGTCCGTCCTCGGAGTACGGACGACGATGATCCTCGCGGGGACGGTGTCGGCCGCCCTGACGGCGCTGATGCTCGTGCGGATACGAGCCGTCCGCAACCCGGTGGCGTGCGCGCTGGCCGGGGTGTTCGCGTTCCTGTGCAACGCGCTGTCCGGGCGGGTCACGTTCGGACTCGGCATGATGTTCGCGCTCGGTGCGGTCGGCGCCGTCTTCTGCTGGCCGCCGCGCTGGCGTCACCACCGCTGGGTGAAGGCGGCCGTCGCCGCGCCGCTCGCCGGTCTGGCGACCGCGGCCAGCCCGGTCGCGGGTCTGTTCCTCGGGGTGGTGGCAGCGGCCCTGTTCCTGAACGGCCGCCGCCCTGGCGCCTTCGCGATCGGGCTCACGCCGGTCGCGGTGGTCGCGCTCTCGGCGTGGCTGTTCCCGTTCTCCGGTACGCAGCCGATGTCGCTGCTGTCGACGTCGCTGCCGTTCCTGTTCGGCGTGCTCGTCCTCGTCCTCGTCCCGAAGCAGTGGCGCACGGTCCGCACCGGCGCGGCCGTGTACGCGCTCGGCACGCTGCTGACCTGGCTGGTCGATTCGCAGATCGGGTCGAACGTCTCCCGGCTGCCGATGCTGTTCGCCGGTGTGGTGCTGCTCGCGGCGCTGCCGTACACGGTGCCGCGTTCGCGCAAGTGGTACGCCCTGCTGCTCGCCTTCGCGGGGCTGAACGCGTGGATCGGGTTCAAGGGCATCGACGACATCGTCCGCACGGCGCCGACCGCGTCCTGGAACCGGGAGCTCGCGCCGCTCGTCGACCGGCTGCAGAAGGTGGGCGCGGAGCGCGGCCGGGTCGAGGTCGTCCCGGCGAGCAGCCACCGCGAGGCGTCCGCGCTCGCCCCCTACGTCAACCTCGCCCGCGGCTGGAACCGCCAGGCGGACATGAAACGCAATCCGCTCTTCTACGACGAGGAGAACGTCCTCACCTCCGCGAGCTACCGGACCTGGCTGGACCGTTGGGCCGTGCACTACGTCGTGCTGCCCGAGGGCCGCCCCGACTCCAGCGGTGCGATGCGGGAGGCGGAGCTGGTCAGCGAGGGGCAGCCGTATCTGACGCGGGTGTGGGGCGACGCGAACTGGCAGCTGTTCGCGGTGAAGGACCCGATGCCGATCGCCGACGCGCCGGCGACGGTCGAGCACGCGGGCGCGGGGGAGCTGACGATCCGTGTGCCGTCGGCGGGCCGGGTGCTGATCCGGGTCCCGTACTCGCCGTGGCTCGGCCTCGTCGACCACGAGGGCAGGAGCGTGCGGGGTCCGCAGGAGACGGAGGAATCGAAGCTGCGGGAGACGGGGCCGAAGAGTTTCGACAATCCGCACGGCTGTCTGCTGAAGGCGGAGGAGGACCCGCAGGGCGACGAGTGGACCGAGCTGCTCGCCCCGCGGCCGGGGGTCTACCGGCTCGCCGCGCCCTACCGGATCCCGCGCGGTACGCCCTGCCCCGACGAACTGCGATAGCCGCGCAGCCTTACCCGCGTTAACACTTATGCGCTCCGTCCCGCTCGTGCATAGTGGACGCGCTTTGACATACCGATCGGTCGGTCTACGGGGTTCGGTGCGACATGACGTGCGAAAGATGCGGCGACGACGGCACGCGAACGGGCACGTCGCGGCCTGCGAGAACGGCGCGGCCTGCGAGAACGGCGAGGCGGCTGCTGGGGGTGGTCGCGCTGACAGCGCTGACGCTGATCCTCACGGCGTGCGGCCCCTCCGGCGGTGACACGGAGCCGGTGGGCGCGCGGGCGCCGGGCCCGGACAAGGACCTGGACGAACTCGGCGGCGCGCCGCAGCGGATCGAGCCTTCCGACGTCCCGAACCCTTCCCCTTCCCCGTCCCGCTCCCTTGCGACCCCGAGCCCGAAGCCGCCGGCGCCGTCGAAGCCGCCCGGCTCGAAGAGCCCCTCGTACGCGGCCTGGGCCGGACCCGGCTGCACGGGCGGCGGGCGATACGAGGAAGAAGGCCGCTACAGCGACGGTGACGAGGGCTGGTACACCGTGCGCTCGGGCGGCCACCGGGGCGACGGCTGCGACGGCCGCTTCACGGCCATGCCGATGTCCGGTTCCCCGGTCAAGGACTCGGGGAACACGGCGACCTGGACTTGGTACGTCGGCAGCGGCTACACCAGCTGTTCCGTGGCGGTGGTCGTCCCGGACAGCGACCGGGCACAGGACGTGGCGGGCCGGCCGTCCACATACCTCGTACTGAAGGACCCCGGTGATCAGGGCAGCGCGATCAAGACGTTCGAGATCGACCAGACGTCGCTGCGGGGCAGGGGCGTGGTCATCGAGAGGGTCCCGGTGCACGACCAGCGGCTCACGGTGCAGCTGGTCGACCGAGGCCAGGACTGGGCCAACGGCCGCCGCTCGGCCCACCACGCGGCGGCCCAGATGCGGGCGGAGTGCTGACCAAGGCCGTCAGGACCGGCCTGGTGTGCGGGATGCCGTAGTGGGACGATTGAGGTGATGACCCTGTAAAGGGGGCGACATGTCCGCGATCAAGGAAAGCGTCGACATCGACCGGCGTCCCGAGGATGTCTACTCGTACGTCGTAGACCCCTCCCACCTGCCGGAATGGCAGGAGAGCGCCGTATCCGCGCAGCGGGTCGGCGACGCCCCGATCGGCGTGGGCTCCAAGGTCCAGGTGATCCGTCGGATGGGCCGCCGGGTGTTCCCGATGACCATGGAGATCACGGAGTTCGACCCGCCGAGAAGCTGGCGCCTCCACGGTGTGGACGGCCCGGTCCGGGGCGATGTCCACGGCACGATCGAACCACTCGACGAGGGCAGGCGCTCACGCCTGACGCTCGACCTCGACTTCGAGGCCCACGGGATGGGCAAGGTGCTGGTCCCGCTGGTGGTCCGCCCGTTCGCGCGCAAGGAGATGCCGAAGAACGAGCAGAGGCTCAAGAACCTGCTGGAGCACTCGGCCGGAGTGTGACGCTGTCCTGCCCTCGTAGCTCGTGGGACGCCACCCGTACGCTTTGCGCACATCGGTCGGGCAGAGCGGCCGCCCGGGCCGGAGTAGCCGCCTCGGGTGCCGCCCGACCGCGCCGCTGTCGCTGCGAGCGATGAGGCCGAGCCCGTCAGCAAGAGAGGTGCGTGTGCTGTGCGCCTTCTTCGGGTCACAGCACTGCACCGCTCTGTCAGCACGTGACCGCCGACCGGCCCGGGCAACGATCCGTCAGCCCACCGGGTTCCTGCCCACTGTCCCGCCACGTCAGGCGCGAATCGTGGTGATGAACCGCTCGACCTGGCGCTCCAGATGCGCGTCACCCAGCTCCGGCAGACCAAAGGCGATGGCGACCAGCTCTTCTGCGAGATCGGGGAACAGCTCCCAGGCGGCAGCCTCACTCCCTAGTACGGCGAAGAGCAGGTCACCCTCGTAGTACTTGCCTTCCGCCATCGGATCATCCCGGAGCACCTCCAGTGCCAGCGGAAGAAGGAAGGGCAGCCCGACATTCTGAGTGATCAGCGCGCGGAGATCCTCCACGGTGAGCTCACCGAGCTTCTTGCGCCGCAGGGCGTGCACAGTCCTGACGAGCAGTGTGGTGTTCTCGGGTGGGGCCGGCCAGCGGTCGGCCTCAAGCTCTTCCAGGGAACGGTCACGATGAAGGCGGCAAGGCTAGAGATCTGGACCTGCTGCCGCACCGGATGGGCTGGAGGGTGCAGTTCCCGGCCCGCAGGGCTGCCGAGCACGACGAAGCGTCGCCGCTTGCAAGGATGAGCAGTGGCCGTCACAAGTGGCGGGCGGAGGATCTGCAGAGCTGGCCGTTGTCGTCGCCTCGTCGCCTCGTCGCCTCGCTGCGGAAGCTGGGCCTGGGTCAGGCCATTGTCCCGCCACTTGAGCTGGGCTGTTCCGGTGCCATGTCCTTGATGTCATCGCGCAGCATGCTGTAACGCACGACGTCCCGCCACCGCCCGTTCCGGAACACGGTGCTGCGCAACACCCCTTCGCGGGTGAAACCGCATTTCTCCAGTGCGCGTTGCTCGGCGATGTTCTCCGTCTCGGTGTCCGCCTCAAGCCTGACCACCGGTGTGTGCGCGAACAGGTACCGCGTCAGCAGCCGCTGGGCCCGCGTCCCGATACCGCGGCCCCGGCCTTCTGGCAGCAGTTGAGCTCCGATGTTCCAGTAGTACGAACTCCGCGAGGTCACGATCTTCCGCCATGCCACGAAGCCGAGCCGGTTGGCGCCGGCTGTCACCATCAGCTGGCCGCCCTCATCGCTCAGTAGGCCGTCCTGCGTCCAGCGCCGTCGCCAGCGCCCCGGATCTGACCAGCCCAGCCATTGGAACGGCCCGCTCGCCTCCGGATCTGTCAGGAATCGCTCGAGTACCGGCAGGTCGTCCTCGGTCGCTGGACGCAGTATGACGGGATCATCGTTCATCTCCGTCACCCTAGACCGAGCCGAGATCTTTGGTGACGGCAATGCTGCTCCTGTGCCAACTGCCGGGTGTCTTATGGGAGTCGTGGACCGGTCATCTGCTTGCCGCGTAAATCTCATACACCACCAGGAACAGTCCCTTCCTTCACGGAAACCACTCCCGCTCGCCGGAAGTGGAATCCTCCGGTGTAACTCGAGTTGAGTAGGTAGACGCCGCTGCGCGGCTAGGGAGTCATACATGACACGCGAGAAGCGTTGCAGCCTGCCTCAGGGTTCCGTCGGTTAGAGTTCGACGGCTGTCCGCATCGCGTGCGGAACCGGCGAAACGAGAGAGGGAGACGATGCCGCTCTATCTATCGAGGTTCAGTTATACGCCGGATACCTGGGCCAGGATGATCGGCAACCCAGAGGACCGCAGAAGGGCCGCTCAGTCGTACATCGAGTCCGTCGGCGGGAAACTCCATGGTTTCTGGTACGCCTTCGGAAAGCACGACGGGTACAACCTATGGGAAGCCCCCGACAATGTTTCGATGGCGGCGGTTGCGCTGGCTATTTCGGGCGGCGGTGCGCTGAGTTCGCTGGAAACAACAGTCCTTCTGACGGTTGATGAAACGATGGACGCTCTGCGCAGGGCGGAGGAAGTCCAGTACCAAGTGCCCGGCGCGTAACGGCTCCCGCTCGATCGAGGAGTGTCCCGAGCCCAACCATCCGCTGGTTGTCACTGGTGATGGGCTGCCCTTGTCATGGCCGCCCCTTCGCGCGTCACTCGCGTACGCCCGCCGGCTCGACCGGCTCCGCCGCATCGAGAGCCCGGCCGTGACTACGGCGGAGAGCACCGCCAGGACCGCGCACGCGCCGACCGTGATGCCAAGGGGCTCCCACGGCACCGCGATCGAAGTCCACACCTCGAGGATGCCCAGCGCGGCCCACAGCCCGAGCCGGTTGGACGCGGCGACCAGGGCGCCCAGCACCGTGCCCACCACCACGACCATCAGTGCCTCCGCGGCCACCATGCGCAACACCTGCCAGGTGGTGGCACCGGCGAGCCGCAGCACCGCGAGGTCGCGGACCCGGTCGGAGGTGGCCATCGCCAGGGTGCTGGCGAGCGCGATGCCGGTGTAGAGCAGGGCGATGCCGAGGACGAGCATGAAGCCGATCCGCGTCGTCCCGTTGGTCTTCGGGTAACTGGCCCGCACCCATTCGTCCTTGGTGAATCCCCGGCCGGCGAAACTCGGCCTCCCCCCGGCGGATTGAGACCCACAGGCGCGTCCTGGCGGTCCTGGCCTGCCTGCGCGCCTGAGGGAACAGGTGGCGGTGACTGCCGCTGCCGGTCTGCACCCCGGCCCAGCACACAAGCGGCGGTTACTGCTCGGCGATGAGGCTGGGCAGTTTGCGCATGTCGTGGAAGATGATGGTGTCGGGCCCTTCGAGCCGCTCGGCGCGGGTCAGTCCGCCGACGTAGCCGAAGGCCCGCATCCCGGCGGCGCGTGCCGCCTGGACGCCGGGCCGGCTGTCCTCGACGACCACACATGCCGCGGGTGCGACGCCCATCCGCTGTGCTGCGTGCAGAAACAGGTCTGGAGCCGGCTTGCCGCGGGAAACCTCGGTGGCGCTGAAGATGCGGCCCGCGAACCGTTCGTAGAGGCCGGTGCGTCCGAGGGTGTGCCGCATCTTCTCGTGGGAGCCGCTGGAGGCGACACAGGTCGGCAGGGTGATCGAGTTGAGTGCCTCGGGCAGCCCCTCCACGGGGGACAGCCCAGTGTCCACCGCCTCCCGGTGGAGCTGTTCGAACCGTTCCCACCAGACAGCGGCCGTTTCCTGACCGAGCCGCGCGGTGATCTGCTCACGGATGGAGACACTGGAGCGCCCGATGAACCGATCGATGACCTCTTCCTCGGTCAGCGGCCAGCCAAGTTCCGCTCCCAGGGCGACCTGGACGCGTGCGGCGATGCGCTCGCTGTCGACGAGCACCCCGTCGCAGTCGAATATCACGAGCTCGATCGGCTTGATCATCCCCGTAGCATAGGAGCACCCGGGTCACGCGGCAGCGATTACCTTGCAGGCCCTGGCTGTCGGGCTTCGAAGCGGTCCAGAAACTGCGTTGTGGCCTGCGGCGGAAGGCCGCCTGCGGGCTGGGGCTGCATGACATGGCGTTCGATCCGTCGCTGCTGGCGTATTTCCGCCGCCGTCTGGCCCACTCGGTGCGGCCGAATCGCGTATGCGAGGCCGTGCGCGAGGTGATCGCTGCGAACGTTCTCAAAAACGGTCTACCGGAGCGCGTTGACAGGCACCTGAGGTGCGGTTGACCGCACGCCAGACCTCCACGCGGAGTCGTTCGGGGCGAGGACAGCCCTCGGGCCCAACGGGGGTTTGCCCCATGGTCCCTTTCCGGGACGCGCGATAGCTTCGACGGCGTTGAGCCCAGACGGTTCTGGCCGGCGCTTTCTTCAGACCTGTCTCGGAAAGCTTCCATAACGGGGGGACATTCATGCGTCAGCAGCTTCGCTGCCTCGGGATCTTCGCGACGGTGGGAATCGCAGTCGGCGGATTGGCCGCGTGCGGCTTGGTGAAGGGGGAAACCTTCGAGGACGACAGCGTGCTGCCCGGGAAGATCACGGCGGTACGGCTGGAGAACGGGTCGGGCGGTGTCACCGTGAACGGAACGGAGGGCAACGGAAGAATGTCGCTCCACCGCAAGGTGGAATACAAGGGCGACAAGCCCCAGGGCACCACCCATCGGATCGAGGACGGAGTCCTGGTCCTCGGCGGCTGCGGCAGCCGCTGCTCGGTGACCTACACCGTCGACGTGCCCGCCAACGTCCCAGTGACCGGCACTGTGTCGAGCGGCGCCGTGAGCCTGGCGGAGGTGGGTGCGGTGAAGGTGACCACCAGCTCCGGCCGCATCGAGATGAACGGGGTGTCCGGCCCAGTTGAGGTACGGACTTCCAACGGCCGGATTACCGGGCAGGACATCGAAGGTCGTCGGATCCAGGCAGAGACCTCCAACGGCGCGATCGACCTCAGCGCCGTCACACCCCAGAACGTACAGGCCAAGACGTCCAACGGGGACATCACCCTGACCGTGCCCGATGCCGGCTACAAGGTGACCACCCAGTCGAACAACGGCGACAAGAACATCGACGTGACCAACGATCCGTCTGGTGAGTACCAGCTCGACCTGACCACCAGCAACGGGGACATCGCCGTCAAGAACTCCTGACAGGCAAAGTGTCGGACGAGTGGGCGACCGGAGCCCGACGGCGACGAAGGGACCCTCTCGACGATCCAGCGCAGACCCGGTGGGCCGAGGACGCCTACAAGAGCTTCCTGGAGGACTCGCGGGATGTCAGCAGCATCGCCGAGCACTCTCGTGGTGTGGAACGCGGCAACGGTTCCTCAGGATTCGCCGAGGAGGAAATCGCGTCGGTGAAGAAGCATGTCTTCGACATCGGGCATCCGATCGTCGACCCCGAGACGGACCAGGTCGTCATCCTGAAGTTCGACGCGGATGCCGAGATCGCGGATGCGTGCATCCGACTGAGGTCCGGAAAACGGCCTGCCCGAGGACCACCTCCTGCTCGGGCACGAGATCACCGAGCGCGGCCACCTCCGCGATGATCCCGGTGCCACGTACCAGGAAGACCATCGCTTCCGCCAACAGCAACTACTGCGAGGAAAAGGTACCTTGTGCAAACGGGAAGGCCTGGAAGGGGAGTGGTGATGGCTTCGCTCGTCCATTTTCGCAAGATCGCCGAATGGGGCAATTCGGTCGAGTATGCATTCGGCTTCGATTCGACGGAAACATCTCGCACCCTCGTCATGGATACGGAGAGCCGCCGACCCCGTCCGGCAGACGGCGCAGTGGACTACGCGTTCCTCAAGGCATCGCGCAAGATCAATGCCATGTACGACGAGTTGGCACAGTGGCCGGATCGCGGCATGAGCGCGAGCTGACGGTCACAGCGGTGATGGCCCTGTAAAGGGGGCGACATGTCCGCGATCAAGGGAAGCGTCGACATCGACCGGCGACCCGAGGATGTTTACTCGTACGTCGTAGACCCCTCCCACCTGCCGGAATGGCAGGAGAGTGCCGTATCCGCGCAGCGGGTCGGCGACGCCCCGATCGGCGTGGGCTCCAAGGTCCAGGTGATCCGTCGGATGGGCCGCCGGGTGTTCCCGATGACCATGGAGATCACGGAGTTCGACCCGCCGAGAAGCTGGCGCCTCCACGGTGTGGACGGCCCGGTCCGGGGCGATGTCCACGGCACGATCGAACCACTCGACGAGGGCAGGCGCTCACGCCTGACGCTCGACCTCGACTTCGAGGCCCACGGGATGGGCAAGGTGCTGGTCCCGCTGGTGGTCCGCCCGTTCGCGCGCAAGGAGATGCCGAAGAACGAGCAGAGGCTCAAGAACCTGCTGGAGCACTCGGCCGGAGTGTGACGTCCTTGGGACGGGGACGATTGCGTACGAGCGCTCGGTGAAGCCCACCGCTCCACCGAGCGGTTCACATACGTTCAGCCCCGCACGGCCCACAGATGGCCCAGGACGCTGGTGAATGTGACCGAGATGGCCGCCACCCGGACCTCAGTTCCGGGTGGCTACCGGTGCAGGTGCGGGTCGTGCGGATGAGTGACTGGCTCGGGGTGCTGCCGGCACCATTCCACGAGTCGGTCGGTCAGCCGGTCGAACGGCTGATCGTTGGCGGGAACATCGGGGTCGCTGATCAGCGTCAGGTCGTCGGTGATCTCCTGGGCGGCTGAATCGTCGAATACCTGCGGGTCGCTCAAGGTGCGCTGAAGAAAGAGCACCAGCCGCTCAAAGCCGTCGTCCCAATTGATGTTGCCGTTGCGTCCGGCCTCGTCCCGCAGCTTTTCCACGGCGCGGATCAGTTCGCCCTGAACTGTGTCCGCCTGGCCGCGCTTGGGGACATAGCTCCGCCAGATCCGGCCAGCATCTTCTGCATACTTCACGACGGCGGACTGTACTCGGAGTTCGGCCGGCCGAACTCTGTGGGATGTCTCGTCTGGCATCTGATCGGCAGGCGGAACCTGCCCCACGAGGTCGGTGGAGCCTCAATGACTGAGTCAAGCGTGGCAGCCAGGGTCTAGCGCCAATGCCGGTGATTTAGGTTGTTTTCCGTCGGGTCGGACTGGTCTTGGTCGGCCCGACCAGCGTCACGCGGGGAGTGTCCGGCCGGGGCGGGTTGTGGTGCTCGGCGCGTTTCAGCTTCCAGTTGGACATCTTGCGTTTGATGACGCGGGGGCTGGAGCGCAACCGCCGGGGCGCCAAGAGCCGTTCGCGGATCTCATGCAGGGCCGTGACACCTCGGCATCGACCTCGAAATCGTGCAACGCGACCCCGCCACCCGCGGCTTCCACGTCCAGCCCCGCCGCTGGGTCATCGAACGCACCCTCGGCTGGCTCATGCACCACCGCCGCCTGGCCCGCGACTACGAAACCCACCCACACCGATCAGCCGCCGTGATCCAACTGGACGCCATCAACCTCATGACCCGCCGCCTCACCCACGAAACCACCACCAACTGGCGTGACAGCTAAGCCAAATAAAACAGACAACCGAGAATCAAACGCTCACTAACCTCGATCTTGCATGAGGGTCCGTCAGCTTGCTGACGGACCCTTTCGGCTCGTTCGGGGCGAACTTTCTGCAGGTGGGCAGGTTGGAGGCCCGGCTGTCGCGTCGGGTGGGCGCCGGGTTCCACGGCTCCGGTCGGGCGTACTGATGCTCGTAGGGGCGGGAAGCTGCTGGTCAGCCGGGGGTCGGCAGTGCTGCGAGCTGTTGCAGGGCGTCGGTGATCACGCCGGTCCAGGGCCAGTGCTTGGCGAGGCGGAGGATGCGGCGGCGCCCAGTGGTGACGAGCTGGGCGGCCATGGAGAACAGCCGCAGCCGCAGGCGGCGGGGCTCCCACAGGCGGGCCTGGCCGGTCAGGGCGAGCATCGGCATCCAGGCCAGCAGGTCGAGGGCGATCTGGACGATCTCCAGCCAGATCTGGTTCTGCGCGGCGTCGTGGAGGGGGAGGTTGCGCAGGCCGGTGGCGCGGGCGGCGCGGATGCGGTCCTCGGCGCGGGCCCGCTGGCGGTGGCGCAGTTCGAGGGTGGCGATCGCCTCGCCGGCGGTGTTGGTGGCGAAGCAGGTCAGGCGCATGCCGTCGGTGTCGGTGAAGCGCAACTGGGCGCCGGGGTGCGGCCGTTCCTTCCGCACGATCAGCCGCATGCCCTTGGGCCAGCCCTTGAGGCAGTCGCCGTCGAGTTCGGCGACCCAGGCGCCGTCGCGGATGTCGCCGCCTGGTTCGACGGCTGGCGTCCAGGCCGAGGCCGGGACCTTCAAGACGGCCTGGTGGATGGCGTCGGTGATGGTCATCCCGACCGAGTACGATAGCCACCTTCCACGCTGGGCGAGCCAGGCGACGAACTCATGGGTGCCGCCGCCGGAGTCGGTGCGGATCAGCGTCTGACGACCCCGCCGGAGCCGTTTAGGCAGCTGGGCCAGGGCCAGCCTGGTTGCCTCGATGTGGTCGGCGGCGGTGTTGGAGCCCGCGTTGCCGGGCCGCAGCATGCCCACGACCGGCTCGCCGGACCCACCGCGGCCGTGGTCGACGAACCCCATCAGCGGGTGGTGCCCGAAGGTCTTCTTCCAGGTCGCGGCGGCGTCCTGCTTCTCGGAGTGCGCCAGGACGAGGACGCCGTCGATGTCCACGATCACCTGCCCGCCCGCGTCCGGCGCCGTGTCACCGGCCAACCGCCATACGTGTTCGCGCACTTCGGCACGGGCGGTGCGCAGCGCGGCCAGGACCCGCTGTCCGCCCGCCGCCAGTTTGCCGATCAGGCGGGAGACCGTCAGGTCGGAGGCCACCGGCCCGAACACGGCCGGCTCCGCCCGCAACATGCCCACATCGGCCAGGCAGTCCCCGCCCATCGCCACCGCGAGCGCGACATCCAGCAGGATCTTGCCCGGATCGTGCACCGTCCGCGGCTTGCGCCACGGCACCAGCGCCGCTGATATCGCCGCATCCAGACCGGACTTGCGGACCGTCTCGACCAGCAGCACCGCACCGGCCTGCGAAACCACTCCGCGACCGTCGCCCTCGACGCGGACACGCGGATAGGACCCGATACGCTTCTTCACCTGGAAAGTGCCTCCGACGGTGGCGGGAACAAGGACCTCAGCAATCCTCATTCTCGCTGGTCAGAGGCACTTTCCGCTTTCTTGATCACCAGGCGGACAGCCCGCCTCATGAAAGCGCGAGGCTAAAGCCGTGGAGCCGACCGCCCCACCACTGGGCTACCGTCCAGGGCATCAGGTGTGCTCGCTCTAGCCGCGCGGCCGGCGGAGCCGGGGCCCGGAGCGGGGCGGAGACAGGAGCGTCGGGGCCCGGCGCTGGAGCCGGGGCCGCGCGCGGCGAGCGGAGCGAGCCGCCTTGAACCCGTAGAGAAGGCTTCTACTCACCGCTCCGTCACGGCAAGGGCCAGTTCGAGGGGATCAACCTTCTGAACTGGCCCTTAGTGATGTGCCCCCGGCAGGATTCGAACCTGCGACACCCGCTTTAGGAGCGAGGTGGGGAGGCTTCGGCCGTGACCTGCGGGGATGCCGACTTCGGCGGCTGATGGCTCCTGCCCCCGCTGGTCACCGCAGTTCCTCGTGACTCCCCGCCCGATCTGGCGCAGTTGTGGCACGGGGACCTCTGATCCGAAGCTCTGGCCGGATCGGTCATCAATGGCCATAGTGGCTCAGCCCCGCGGTCTGAGCATCCGCCCGGCCGGCGTTTCTTCTCTGTGACTGGCTTTTGCTGGCTGATCCAGCGCCGCTTTCCCGTCGCCGCTGCCACATCCGTGGCCAGAAGGGGCGCGCCCGGATCTCCGGTACCCCTTCCTCGTTCACTCCGTCTCACCTGTTCCAGCTGTTGGCCGACGTGTGCCGCCAACCTGCGACCAGCAGGCCGCGCGTCGCCGGTAACCGTCGTGTCGTTCAGTGTCAGTGGTAACCGATCGGTTTCGGCCATGCAGACCTCTTGACGGCTGACTAAAACCCGCCAGTAACATGCGGTCACCTGGCAGGGCACCGGTGCCCTTTCGGCCTGCGGAAACACGCTCGTCCGCTGCTCAGTCGCTCCCGTAATCCGGGAGTCCGATTCTCGTTCGTCGACGGACCTCTCTCCCTTTTCACGCCATGCCGTCCCCAGCGGCAGACATTCCCATTCGTTCTTCCCCACCCGACATGAGGTCTCATGAACAAGAACCTGGGCGTCGCCGTGCTGGCCGCCGCTCTGCTCCTGGTGCTCGGCCAGGCGCCGGCCGACGCCGCCGCTCCGTCCGGCTACCGCCCGACGAGCAATCCGATCATCTTCGTCCACGGCTACAACTCCAACGGTTCCATCTGGAACACCATGGCCAGCCGTTTCCAGAGCGACGGTTGGCCCGCCAGTCACCTGAAGCAGTGGAGCTACGACTGGCGTCAGTCCAATGCGACCACGGCGCACCAGCTCGCCAACGAGATCGACAGCCTTCTCGCCGCCACCGGAGCCTCCCAGGTCGACGTCATCTCGCACTCCATGGGTGGGCTTTCCTCCCGCTACTACGCCAAGAACCTCGGCGGCAGCTCGAAGATCGAGGCCTGGGTGTCCCTCGCGGGCCCCAACCACGGCACGGACTGGGCCAATTCCTGCATCGATGCGTCCTGTTACGAGATGCGCATCGGTTCCTCTTTCCTGGCCGACCTCAACTCGGCGGACGAGACGCCCGGCACCCCCCGCTACGCCACCTGGTGGTCCCCGTGCGACACGATCATCAACCCTGACAGCAGTGTGTCCCTGTCGGGAGCGACCAACACCAAGACAGCATGCCTGGGCCACAACGCTGTCACGACGGACAGCACCGTCTACGCTCAGACGAGGGACATGGTCAACGGCTAGCAGGACGAGTCAGCAGAGGTCTTGCACTGCTCAGGCCCTACTCGGCCCTCCTGCGGCCAGAACCAGCTTGCCCCAATGCTCGTGCGGGCCGAGGGTGAAGCTTCCCCTTGATCGTGGACACCTGGAGACTGGGACTTGAGGTTCCAGAGGAAGTAGCACCAGGTGGGAAGCAAGTACACGAAGCGGTACTCCGAGGAGTTCAAGCGGGACGCTGTCGCGCTCGTCGACTCCTCGGGCAAGACGGTCACTGCGGTCGCGAGGGAGTTCGGCATCAGCTCCGAATCCTTGCGCGGCTGGTACCGCGAGGCCAAGACGGACCGGGGCGAGGGCACCCCCGGCGAGTTGACCAGTGCCGAGCGCGAGGAGCTCAAGCGGCTGCGCAAGGAGAACCGCGAACAGCAGCAGACGATCGAGATCCTGAAAAAAGGCGACCGCCTTCTTCGTGAAGGAGAACGACCGGTGAGCGAGTTGTACCGGTTCATCCATGCGGAGAAGGCGGACTACCCGATCGTTCTGCTGTGCCGGGTGCTGCATGTGGCCCGCTCCTCCTGCTACGCCTGGCGCGAGGGCGAGGCCGCCCGTCGCGCCCGGCAGTCCGCCGACGACGCGCTCGCGCAGGAGATCACGGTGCCGCACCTCGCTTCCCGTCGCGCCTACGGCGTTCCGCGCATCCACGCCGAGCTGCGGCGTCGGGGGCGTGGGGTGAACCGCAAGCGCGTCGCCCGCGTGATGCGCGAGCGCGACATCCGCGGCGTCACCCGCCGCAAGCGGCGCTCGCTGACCCGGCCGGATATGAAGGCGAAGCCGGCCCCGGACCTGATCGGCCGCGACTTCCACGCCGAGCGCCCCGGCACCGAGCTGGTCGGCGATATCACCTGCCTGCCCACCGCGGAGGGGTGGCTCTACCTCGCCTGCCGGCTGGACCCGGCCACCCGCGAGGTTGTCGGCCATGCCATGGCCGGCCACCACCGCGCCGAACTCGTCGTGGACGCCCTCCCCGTCCACACGCACAGGCCACGGACGGCGTACATCTGGCGCGTGTGGGGAGACGCACCGGCCCCGTGCAAGACAGCACTCTAATGCGCTGATGGGCCTGAGCAACCGCTCAATCGGGTGAGCGAAGAATGCGGTTTCCGTGGGGGCGGTGGCTACCGGCGGCCGGTGAGGAGCGCGCCGAGGCGGTCGCCGATTAGGGAGACACCAGGGCGGGGCTCGTTCGCGTAGTACCAGGGCTTGCGTCGGCGCAGCAGCGCCTCACCGTGCTCGCTCCAGGTGAATCCGGGCTTCCGCAGCAGCTGCCGGAACACCGCGTCGGCTGTCTCCGGGTGCGCGGCGGCCAGTCGGCAGATCGGCAGTGGCGCAATCGACCCCTCGCGCAGGTACGTGCGCAACAGGTCCTGATGCTGCCCACGGCTCGCGCGTACCGGGTCCGCGAAGAGGTCTCGCAGCATCCCGTAGTCCGCGTAGAAGTTGAGCCCGTCGACCTGGTCATAGATGACGCCGATGGTGTGCGAATCCGCGAGTTCTCGCGGCAGCTCGAAGAACGGCAGGTCCAGGCCAGACAGCCGCCTGCCCCGGGCACGGTCGGGCTGTCCGGCGACGGCTGCCTCTTGGCGGTGGCGGTAGTAGGCGTTGAGGAGGCCCTCGGCTTCGGCAGGCGGAAGGACCAGTTCATCGCCGCCGCAGAACTCGACGAACGCGGCCCGGTCCTCCCGCATCCGCTGCCATCCCTGCTCGAGCTTCTCGGGGTTGCGGAAGACCAGTTCGGGTTGGCTGGTGGCCAGGTGGAGAGCGGCCTGGGCGATCTCGGTGGCACTGGACTTGGGGTAGCTCGTCATCGCCCCGGATACCAGCCACGCCCCGCCGACCGAGTGAACGGGTACCAGGCAGGTGTGGAGGAATCCTCCTTTGGACATGCCACGGAACGCCGCCCGCCCAACGTTCGAGTACGTGCGGTACTCCAGGTCGTCGACCAGGTTCAGCAGGACGACGGCGTCCTTTTCCTTGCGCTGGATCTCGAAGATTCCCTCGACGGGGTCGCTCCAGCCGAGCAGCATCTCCCGGTCGACCGCGGTCAAGTCCTTCCGTCCGGCGACGAACCAGTCCACCACGGTCGAACCGTCCGGCAGGCGGTACCGCAGGATGAAGTGGTCGATGATCCGGATCGCCTCGCCCTCGTCCAACTGCCGCTCAGGCCCTGCGGCCTCAAGCAGGAGGGGCGTCAGCCATCGGTCAAAGCGGGTGCTCTGCCCGAAGGCGACCAGCTGCCCTTTCAACTCGGCACTGCGCTCGATGAGGTCGCTCAGCGACGGTTCGCCAGCGCCCTGCTGCGTGCCATGTACGGCGTCAGCCACGTTCAGCCCTCCCAGACAAGCCGGATCCGCGTGGGGTGTGGGGTGCCCGACCTCAACCGGCCCAGCGACGGTACGCCTCGATCCACTCCGCACCCTCGGGCGCCGGGCTGAGCAACGGCAGCTCCAGGATTCCGATCGATTGCCGCATGCCGCCGCGAGAGCACAGGGCGACGATCCTTCCGTCCGGCGTGAGGTCGAGGCCGTCCACGGTTACCTCGACGCCGAGAACCGCGGTGGTGAAGGGCAGGCAGAGGTATTCCTCAAGCATGGTGAACAGACCGGTCAGCTGCTCGTCCTCGTTGTAGGCATCGACAGTCGCCTCTTCGATCATGGCCTCAAGCTCGGCCGTGTCCAACACGCCCATGGGGCAACACTAGCGACCCGCGGGGTGACACCGGGCGGCCATGACAGTGCTGGTATCCCACCTCCGGGACGACGAGGGCGAATGGTGGCCAGCGGCACCGGCCGACACCAACCTCGTCGCGGCACTCACCACGGTCTGGGCGTAACGCTTTAGTCACCGACCTGAACGAGATGTGACCGCCACCGTGAGTCGCCGAGTGAACCATCCGGACCGGGGAGCCGGGAGGCACAAGTTCGCATCGGGCATGAACTGACCGAGGGAGGCCTTGACCGGAGACTCGATGTGGATCACGCCGTTCGCGTCGTGCGCCCTCCGTCCCCGTTCCGCTACGGCTGCCGCCGCCGCTCTACTCGCGGCCGTTCTGACCGCCTGCACAGGCGGTTCCGGTGACGGCACCACAGGCTCGGAGACGTCCCACGCACGAGGGCGTCATCGCCGTGCCGGACGACGGCTCCTCCCAGCGGGTCAGCGACACCGCCGACTACATGGGCTTCACCATCGCCGGCCCCAAGACGTTCCTCGGCAGCGGTCCCCGCCGAAGACAGCGGCGACCACGCCAACCGCGGCCTGATCAAGAGCACCGACGCAGGCAAGACCTGGAAGGCCGTCAACGCCAACCGACTCCTCATCGCAACCCAGGACGGCGTCTACGAATCCTGGCGACGGCGGCAAGACCTTCCCCCAACGCCTGCCGGTCAACCACAGGTCAGCAGAATGGGAATGAGCGTGAGCTGAGGCTCTCCGGGACGCCGGTAATGGTGGAGGTCATGTTGCCGGTACAGGGGCGGTGACTGCGACCGGATCAGTCGCCGTGATAGAGGCGAACTGGATCGATCAGCTGGATGGCGGGGTCGTTCTCGGCGAGGTGGCGCAGTTCGTCGGTGAAGCCGGTGCCGCTGTAGCACTGCAGCCGGGTGACGTCGGTGGCGGTCCCGCGCTCGGTGAGGAGAGCACGGATGTGCTGGAGACGTTCGAGGTGGCCCTTTCCCATGACGTCGTTCCATTTGGCTTCGCCGATGGCGAGTAGTGTTTCGCGGCCGCTGTCGGTCTCGCCATGGACTGCGACGTCGACTTCGTGGCTGGTCTTCGCGGCAGGATCGTTGACGGTCCCGCTGGCGACCCTTGTGACCTGCCCGCCGTGGGTTGTGGGGGACGCGTGCCAGCGGGCCCATTCGCGGCAGACCTGTTCGAAGTGCGGGCCGACAACCTTGCTACGGAAGGTGGACTGGGCGCGGCGCCAGACGGCGGGGGCGCGTCCGGGGCGCTCCAGATCGCCCCAGGCGGGGCGCATGACCGCGTGGTAGAAGGCGATGAGAGGTTCGGCGATGCGGTAGGCGGAGCGGTTGCGGCGGAAGGCGTCGGCCTCGTGGGTGATCATGCCGACGTCCTGGAGGACGCTGAGCGGGTGGGCGAGGTCGGTGGACTTGCGGCCGAGGTAGTCGGCGATGCCGCCGCGTGCGGCGTTTCCGGCGGCGATGGCGGCCAGGACGGAGTGGTAGAGCGCGGTGTCGTGGAGTTCGGGTTCCTCCGCGAGCAGGTAGCGGGCCTCGCGGAAAAGCGGACGGGCGGGATTGAGGACGGCGCGGGTGACCCAGGCGTCGAAGTCGTGGGGCCCGGCGGGGGTGTCGCCCTGGGTGAACTCGCGGCGGTAGGCGGGGGTGCCGCCGACGATGGCGTGGGTGAGCAGCGCGGTGCGCGGGTCGGTGCTCTCCCAGAACTCGGCGGCGAGGCGGAAGTCCAGGGTGGGGACGACGAGTTCCAGGCCGGCGCGGCCGCGCAACGGGGCGTTGCCGGCGAGGAGTCCGCCCATGAAGGACAGGGCGGAGCCGCACAGCAGGAGCCGTACGGGGGTGTTGGTGTGCTGGGCGGCGGGGTCGAGGGCGCGCTGGATGATCGAGGGGAGGGCGGGGGAGGCCTTGGCGAGGAAGGGGAACTCGTCGATCACCGCGATGGTGGGGCCGCCCCTGTCGGCGATGCGCATGAGTTCCGTGACGGCCTCGTCCCAGTGAGTGAAGCGGAACGGGGTGGGTTGGTCGCGGTGGCGGGCGAGGGCTTCGCCGAACTGGCGCAGGGCGTCGGTTTCGGTGGTCTCGGTGGCGGTGAACATGAAGCCGCCGCTTGCCCGCGTGACGGCGTCCAGGAGGAAGGTCTTGCCCTGGCGGCGGCGGCCGGAGACCACACCGAGGGTGGCACGCGGGCCGGGTAGGGCGGCGAATCGGGTCAGCTCGGCCCACTCGAAGTCGCGGTCGAACATCTCGGCGGGTTTGTCCACGGCACACCTCTGTATGGATAGGTGGGCTTATTATATCTGGACTTATTCGAGCGTGCTTTCTTTCATGCGGGCGCGCCCGGGCGTTGGCCAGGGGGCGCGCGCCGCATCGGCGGGCTGCCGGCCGCGGTGTCACACCCCGCGTGCAGTACCTCACTGCCAGCCGCCAGTACCGCGCGACCCATGCCCGCCTTGGGGAACGAGCGGCGGCCCGCCCCAGAGCGGCTTCGCCACGCACCGTGTCGGCCCGCGCGCTCAGCGTGACCGGGGCTATGATTCCGATCACCGTGCAGGGCAGCCAGCAACTACAGACGACGTTCGGCGCGGACGTCCTGACCGGCAGCCCGCCCGCGCTGTGCATCATCACTGCGGTCGAACTTCCCCCTGCCGGTGACGCTTCCCTCCGCGCTGGGCTGAAACGGCGTCCGGAAACGCACCTCACGGGCGACGCAATTGTCAGATGTCCGGAGAGGTGATCACCTCTCCGGTAGGAAGGCCGTGATGGCGGTGCGCCGTGGCAGACCGTCTCCGTTTCGGAAGTCATCACCCAGGACGGCTTGCGCCGGGCGGCTTGCGAAGTCGTCGAGGCTGCGGAAGGCGTTCTCGGCATCTCGGACGGGGGATCGTCGCACTATCCCACCCCAGGCCGCCCACGTCCGAACTGCGCCACCTCGGCATCGGTCTGCGAGCCGTGACGCGCGGAGCGGGCTTGGCTACGCCGTCGAAGACAAGGCCGGGGGTTCATGTGCCAAGGCCGGAAAGACGGCAGTTTGTGTAGCCCGTGGCGGGACGACGGTCCGCGAATCGCCCTGCCGCTGACTACGGCGTCGCTCAACATCGCCCCAAAAGCAGTCTGCCAGGGCAGTAGTACCGCACAGGGCATGGCAAAACTGCTCAAAGTTCCCGCGGCTTGATAGGCGCAAAGTTACCCTGAGTCACTCATCGTGTCGTTCCCACCTCGTTCCCAGCAGGTACAAAAACGACCCTCCGTGGCACTCACGGAGGGTCGATATGCCCCATTACCTGACACTTTCTCGTGCCCCCGGCAGGATTCGAACCTGCGACACCCGCTTTAGGAGAGCGGTGCTCTATCCCCTGAGCTACGAAGGCGGGGAGATCCGTCGGGATCCGGCGCCTAGCCTAGCGGATGAGGTCTGCGGCTCGGTGGGATTCCCCTTTGGTCGGCTCACGCCGGTGCCGGCCCACGGCCCGGCACGGCCTTGACGGCGAACTGGGCCGGGCATAGCGTCACGCCAGACTGAGCGAGCGCTTAGAGAGGGTCAGATCCGTGCCGTACCACGAGACGTCCGACGCCGTGCGGGACAGGCTCACCGCTTCCGGGGCGCCCTTCGCCGTCGTGCGTGGTGAGGACGGGGCGCTGCGGTACGAGGGCGGGCCGCGGACGTTGCGGGAGTTCGTCGAGGCCACTTGGGGCTACGGGGACCGGCCCTTCCTGATCGCCGAGAGCCGGACGTACACGTACGGGGAGTTCTTCGCCGCCGCGTCCGCCCTCGCGTGCCGCTTCACCGACGTCTACGGGCTGCGCCCCGGCGACCGGGCCGCCATCGCCATGCGCAATCACCCCGAGTGGCAGATCGCCTTCTGGGCGGCCCAGTTGGCCGGGCTCGTCGCCGTGCCGCTCAACGCGTGGTGGACCGGGGAGGAGCTCGCGTACGCGCTCGACGACTGCACCCCGAGTGTGCTCCTCGTCGACGGCGAGCGCCTGCCCCGCGTGGACGCCTGGCGGCGCGCGAACCGTGCCCGGACCGTCGTCTTCCATCACGACGGCGAGACCGCGGAGGGTGTCGAGCGCTACGAGGACTTCGACGCGCCCGACCCGCTCGCCGCGCCGCCCGCCGTGGACGTGGCCGCCGAGAGCGATGCCACCATCATCTACACGTCGGGAACCACCGGCCGTCCCAAGGGCGCCGTCGCCACCCAGCTCGCGCAGGCGGGCGCCACCGTGCATCCGCGGTACCACGCCACCGCATCCGCGCTCGGGCGCGGACTGCTGCCCGGGCAGGGGGCGACCCCCGTCAGCCTGATGACGTTCCCCTTCTTCCACGTCGCGGCGTTCACCACGCTCTACGCGATGATGGGCGTCGGCGGCGCCCTCGTCCTGATGCGCAAGTGGGACGCCGAGAAGGCGCTCGCGCTCATAGAGCGGCATCGCGTCACCCACTATTCCGGCGTTCCGACCACCGCCCTGCAGCTGCTGGACGCCGCCGAGCGGGCCGGCGCCGGGCTGGAGAGCCTGACCAATCTGAGCACCGGCGGAGCTCCCGCCCCGCCCGATCTGGTGGCCCGGCTGACGGCCGCGTACGGGCGGCGGATCGAGCCCCGTAACGGATACGGGCTCACCGAGACCAGCGGGGGAGTGATGGCGAACTTCGGGGACGCGTACCGCACGCACCCGAGCAGCGTCGGCCGCCCCGCGCCCGCCTTCGAGGTGCGCATCGCCGGGCCTGGCGGTGAACCGCTGCCCGAGGGCGAGGTCGGCGAACTGTGGCTGCGCGGCCAGGGCGTCGTCCGCGGCTACTGGCGCGACGAGCGGGCCACCGCGGAGGCCTTCCACGACGGCTGGTTCAGGACCGGCGACCTCGCGACCGTCCGCGACGGGCGGGTCGGCGTCGTCGACCGGATCAAGGACATGGTCATCCGCGGCGGCGAGAACGTGTACTGCGTCGAGGTCGAGGCCGTCCTGCACGACCACCCCGACGTCGCAGACGCCGCCGTTCTCGGGGTTCCGCACCCGGTTCTCGGGGAAGAGGTCGCGGCCGTCGTGCGGCTGCGGCCCGGGGCCACGGCGGATGCCGAGGCGCTGCGGGCACATGTCGGCACGGTGCTCGCCGCGTTCAAGGTGCCCGCGCATGTGGTGCTGCGCGCCGAGCCGCTGCCGCGCAATCCGACGGGCAAGATCCTCAAGCGGGAGCTGAGGGCGGCGTTCGGGAGCGGGTGATCTGCAGCGGGGGCGGCGGTTCGGGAGCGGGTGGTCCGCAGCGGGGGCGGGTGATCTGAACCGGGGGCGGGGCGGTTGGCGGGGTGGTTCAGGAGCGCGTCGCTCGCAGCGGGGGTGGGGCGGTTCAGCAGCGCGTGGGGTGGTTCAGGAGCGGGTGATTCGCACCCGGTACACGTGGCCCTTCTCCTCGCCCGTCACCGAGATCCGCACACCGTGCTCCCTGTCGGTGAAGGACTGGCCCGGGCGGTACGGCGCGTCGGACAGTTCCGCGTGGACGTTGGGGCGGCGGGTGCAGCCGCCGCTGTCACGTTCGCTGTCCGCCACGGTCACCGGTCCCTGGCCGGTGTCCACACTCGACTTCACCCGGTAGATCAGCACGCCCGGCTCGCACACGGCGTCGTCGTTACCGGCCCGGGTCCGTACCTCCACCGCGTATCCGGTGTCCTCGCTCAGCGGCACGACCGCCAGCTTGGAGCCGCCCGCGGTGGCGAGCGGGTTGAGGGTGTACTCGGTCGTGCCGGGCGCCGAGACGCAGTGGATCTGGTCGTTGTCGAGCCAGCCGAGCTTCCACTTGTGCCAGCCCAGCAGGTCGTTGTTCGCCCCCCAGTCCTCGGACATGATGTCCCAGTGGCCGGCCGCTCCCCCGCCCTCCGCGGTGTAGAGGTCGGGCAGGCCGAAGACATGACCGTTCTCGTGCGGCAGGACCCGGTAGCCGGTCTGCGCGTACGACCCCGAGCCGTCGTCCTGCCGGCTGTAGACGAACGACGTGTTGGCCAGCGGCACCCCGTCCGCGTACGGCGCCTCGTCGTTGCCCGAGAAGGTCACGGAGAGCACGGTGTCCAGTGCGGAGGGGCCCGCGTTCGGGGTGACGAGCACATTGACCAGGTCGTACGCGCTGAAGTCCACCTTCTCGTCGGCGACTTTGATGAGGTCCTCGACGAGTTTGCGGTAGCCCGGTTCGTAGGGCGAGCCGCGGCCTATCCCGTACTCCGTGAACGGCAACGGCATCCGCAGCCAGTCGCTCACGGGGGCGTGGGGGCGGTAGCTGAGCCGCCCGTACGAGCTGGTGCGGAACCACTGGGAGGTCTGCGGGAAGAACTCGGCCAGCCGGTCGAGCGCCGCGCCCTCGCCCACCGCGTCCGAAAAGTCGATCATCAGGTTGAGGGCGCTGATCTCGCCGGTGGAGCGGGTGTAGCCGGGCGGGGTGGGCACGCCCTCCGACATCTGCACGCCGGTCACCGAGGGTATGCGGCAGGGACCGAGCCCGGGCGCCTCCGGAGCGGCCACCGGTCCCGCCGGCGCCTTGTCAGGGGCGGAGATCGTGCCGCTCGCCGTGGTCAGGGCCGCGAGGGCGAGGGCGGCGAACGCGGCGAGCCCGCCGAAGCGGCGGTGGCTGCTCCGTCTGCGTATTCGGCGGCGGGTCTGCTGCATGCGTTCGCCCTCAGGTCCACGGCAGCAGGCCGGAACCTGGCTGCGCTCTGTCCGTCAGCCTGTGTCGGCCACCGGCGGGGCGCGCGCCGGACTGGGCCGATCGTGGGTATTTCCCGCGCTGCACGTTCGATCCGGTGAAAGTGGCTCAGGTCACATCGCGACCGGGAAATAACCGGGGATCCTTTCCCCGTTTGCACCGGTGTCCCTGCGAAACGGGGAGGGCCTCCCCGTTTACCCAGCGTCGGGAGCACCAGAACGCAGGACCGACAGACGACCGGAAGGACGTGGAGCCGTGAGCCCCGCCGCCACCGAAACGCGCCGCACGCCGCGCCCGCGGGCAGACGCCCTGCGGAACCGTGAGCGGATCGTGTCGGCCGCGCGCGAGATGTTCGTCGAGTACGGGCCCGAGGTCCCGCTGGACGAGATCGCACGTCGCGCTGGGGTCGGCAACGCCACGCTCTACCGGCACTTTCCCGACCGCGAGGTCCTCATCCGCGAGGTCGTCATCTCCGTGATGTCCCGTACCACCGAGCGGGCAAGGACGGCGGTGGCCGAGGAGTCCGACCCGTTCGCGGCCCTGCGCCGCTTCGTCCACGAGGCGGCCGACGAACGCATCGGCGCCCTGTGCCCGATGCTCTCGGGGGCCTTCGACGCCGACCACCCGGAACTGCACGCCGGACGCGACCAGCTGGAGGAGGCCGTGCACGGCCTCGTCGAGCGGGCTCAGTCGGCGGGCAGGATGCGCGGTGACGTCGCCGTCGGTGACCTGATGGTCGCCCTCTCCCAGCTCACCCGGCCCCTGCCCGGCACCGCGTGCCTGAACATGGACCGGTTCGTCCACCGTCATCTGCAGCTGTTCCTGGACGGCCTCGAAGCGCCCGCGCGCTCCGAGCTCCCCGGCGCGGCCGCCACCCTCGACGACCTGCGGAGCACCTCGTGACGCCGTAGCGCGATTCCGCCTCTGATTCCTGTCCCGCACCGATTCCCGCACCGATTCCCGCACCGATTCCCGCACCGATTCCCGCACCGATTCCCGCACCGATTCCCGCACCGATTCCCGCACCGATTCCTGCTCTGACTTCTGCAACGACTCCGGCGCCGGCCGACCCGGGACCACCGGCTCAGAGACGACTCCGGCGCGGGCACCGGCATCACCGACGCCGTTTCTCCGCGAACCGGCGGAGAGGGTTCACCGGTGCCGGACGGCCGGGCACGACCCGGCCGATGACTTCACCCCGCCCGGGCGGTCTCCATGCCGAGATCCCCTCCCACGCGGGCCCCTCGACCGCACGACGCACCTCGCTTGACCTCTCGTAGTCCGTCCGTACTCCTTAGGTGGCCAGACCCATGCCGAAAACCGACATATCCCTGCCCGACCCGAGCCGCTGGAAGGCTCTCGTCTTCATCGCCCTCGCCCAGCTGATGGTGGTCCTCGATGCGACGATCGTGAACATCGCGCTGCCCACCGCCCAGCAGGACCTGGGGATTTCGGACGCCAACCGCCAGTGGGTCATCACGGCCTACGCCCTCGCCTTCGGCGGTCTGCTGCTCTTCGGCGGCCGCATCGCCGATCTGTGGGGCCGCAAGCGGACCTTCGTCGTCGGCCTGCTCGGCTTCGCCGCGGCCTCCGCGCTCGGCGGCGCGGCCACCGGCGAGGCGATGATGCTCGGTGCCCGCGCCTTGCAGGGTGCGTTCGGTGCGCTGCTCGCGCCTGCAGCGCTCTCGCTGCTCGCGGTGATGTTCACCGACGCCAAGGAGCGCGCCAAGGCGTTCGGTATCTACGGTGCGATCGCCGGTGGCGGCGGCGCTGTCGGCCTCATCCTCGGCGGCTTCCTGACCGAGTACCTGAACTGGCGCTGGACCTTCTTCGTCAACATCCCCTTCGCGATCGTCGCGGCCGTCGGCGCGTACCTCGTCATCCGAGAGCCGGAAGGCGCGCGCAACCGCTCGTCGCTGGACATCCCCGGCGTCGTGCTGTCCACCCTGGGTCTGGTCGCGCTGGTCTACGGCTTCACGCGCGCCGAGTCCGCCGGCTGGTCCGACACCCTGACCGTGGGCATGTTCGTCGCCTCGGCGGTGCTGCTCGCGGCGTTCGTCGTCACGGAGTCGAAGGTCAGTTCCCCGCTGCTGCCGCTGCGCGTCCTGACCGAGCGCAATCGCGGCGGTGTCTACCTCTCGCTGGGTCTCGCGGTCATCGCGATGTTCGGGCTCTTCCTCTTCCTGACCTTTTATCTTCAGGTCGTCAAGGGGTACTCCCCGGTCATGACCGGCTTCGCCTTCCTGCCGATGATCGCGGGCATGATCACGGGCTCGACGCAGATCGGCGCCCGACTGATGACCCGCGTGCCGCCGCGGCTGCTGATGGGCCCCGGCTTCGTCGTCGCCGCGATCGGCATGCTGATGCTGACGCAGCTGGAGATCGACAGCTCGTACGCCGGCCTGATCCTGCCCGCGCAGCTGCTGCTGGGTCTCGGCATGGGCACGGCCTTCATGCCGGCCATGTCCCTGTCCACGTACGGGGTGAACCCGGCCGACGCCGGTGTCGCCTCCGCGATGGTCAACACCTCGCAGCAGGTCGGCGGCGCCATCGGTACGGCGCTGCTGAACACGATCGCCGCGTCCGCCACGACGTCGTACATCGCCTCGCGCGCGGCCGGTGCGACCGACCCGAAGCTCCTGGAGCTCCAGGGCATGGTGCACGGGTTCTCGTCCGCGATCTGGTGGGCCGTCGGCATCCTGGTGATATCCGCCATGATCGCCTTCATGTTCATCAACTCCGGGCGGCCCGGGGCCGGTTCCCCGGCTGCGGGCTCGGGCTCAGGTGAGGCCGACGGTGTCGATGACGAGGTCAAGATTCCCGTCGTCGTGCACTGAGGTCGCGATTGACGCCGCATAGAGGCCCGCGTCGAGGCCGCATTGCGGTCGCATCGCGGTCGCATCGGGGTCGCATCGGGGCCGCTCTGAGGCGAACGCCGACAGGTACGACGGCAGTGCAGAGGTGACGCAGGGGCCCGGCCCGGGTTGATCGACCCGGGCCGGGCCCCTGCCGGTGCGCGAGGTGTACGTGCGGGCCGCGCGCCCGTCGGGTCAGCGCAGCCAGGGCAGGTCCGCGCAGGTGTCCTGCGGCTGTAGCCCCTCGGCCATCACCTGCATGATCTCGCCCAGTTGCTGCACCTGCTCGGGGGTGAGCCGGTCGAACATCGCGTGGCGCACCGCCTCCACATGCCCGGGAGCCGCGCGTTTCAGGACCTCGAAACCCTCGTCCGTGAGCACGGCGTTCTGGCCGCGCCGGTCGGAGGGGCAGTCCTCGCGGCGCACCCAGCCGTTCTTCTCCAGCCGTGCGATGGCGTGTGAGAGACGGGAGCGGGTGATCTTGGCGTCGATCGCGAGCTCGGTCATCCTGCGCCGCCGACGCGGGGCCTGCGAGAGCTGGACGAGCAGACCGTAATAGACGTGCGGCATGCCCGCGTCCCGCTGCAGTTGGCGGTCGAGATGGTCCTCGAAGAGAGTGGTGGCATGCAGGTAGGAACGCCAGACGCGCTGTTCTTCCGCGGTCAGCCAGCGCGGCTCGACGCCGCTGTCGCCAGTGGATGCCCTGTTCATGTATCCCACTCTACGACCCTATCCTTGAAAGTTGAACTAAATGCTTTCTGGAGTTAGGGTCGAGCTTGAACTTGAAAGTTCAAGATGATCGATCGGGAGTCAGTCGTCATGAGTTCCAGCCCCGTCGCCCCCGACCCCGTCGCGGACCGCATGCCCGCCCTCTACCTCTCCCACGGCGCCCCGCCCCTCGCCGACGATCCGATATGGCCGGGCGAGCTCGCCGCATGGTCCGCCGAACTGCCGCGCCCCAGGGCGATCCTCGTCGTCTCCGCCCACTGGGAGGAGGCCCCGCTCGCGCTCGCCGCGACCGAGACCGTCCCTCTCGTGTACGACTTCTTGGGCTTCCCCGAGCGCTACTACCAGGTGCACTACGAGGCTCCGGGCGCACCCCAACTCGCCGCATCCGTCCGTAAGTTGCTCCACCGCGCCGGTACGCCGGTGCAGGACGTGCCGGACCGTGGCCTCGACCACGGCGCCTACGTCCCGCTGGTGGAGATGTTCCCCGGCGCGGACATCCCCGTACTGCAGATCTCCATGCCGACCCTCGACCCCGGCAAGCTCCTGGAGATCGGGCGGCGGCTCGCTCCGCTGCGCGACGAGGGCGTGCTGATCATCGGCAGCGGGTTCTTCACCCACAATCTGGCCGCGCTGCGGCACGGCGGGACGCCGGGCTGGTCGACGGAGTTCGACGACTGGGGGCGGCGGGCGCTGGCGGCCGCCGACGTGGACGCGCTGCTGGACTTCGAGAACAAGGCCCCCGCGGGCCGTATCGCCCACCCGCGCACCGAGCACTTCGCCCCGCTGTTCGTCACGCTGGGCGCGGCGCAGGACGAGCTGGGGACCCACCGCAGCGTGATCGACGGCTTCTGGATGGGGCTGGCCAAGCGGTCCGTGCAGTTCGGCTGAGTCGGGCCCTCGGTCGGCCCTCCGTCGGCCCTCGGTCGCCCCAATCAGGCCTCAGTCACAGTCACGCCTCAGTCGAGCGGCTTCTCGAACCAGGCCACGTCCCAGTAGCGGCCGAACTTGCGGCCCACTTGCTCGTACGTCCCCACATGCCGGAAGCCGAAGCGGGCGTGGAGTCTGTTGGAGGGCTCGTTGGGCTGGGCGATCCCCGCGTAGGCGCGGTGCACGTCCTCGCTCTCGAGGGCCGCGAAGAGCGCCTTGTACAGCATCGTGCCGATGCCGCGGGCGGCGGCTTCGGGGGCCAGGTAGACGCTGACCTCGACGGACGTCGAGTAGGCCGGCTTGGGGCGGAACGGGCTGCTGGTGGCGTAGCCGAGGACGCCTCTTGCCGCATCCCGCGCAACCAGCAGGCGGTGCGGGCCGTCTTGAGGGTGGGAGTGCAGCCACGGACGGCGTTGTCCGGGGGTGAATTCCGCGGTGTCGAATGTGATGGCGGTCTCACGGACGTAGTGGTTGTAGATGTCGGTGAGCGCTGCGAGGTCGGCCTCGACGCCCGCTCTGACCTGCACGTCCACGCGCTTCGGCGGCATCCGTCCTCCCGGGTCGGGGCGGCACAGGGTACTGCATGATCGCGGAAATCGATGTACCTCATGGGAATTCTGTCCGGATTCCAGTCGTTGTTTCCTTCGGATGCAGGGCACCCGGGAGGGTGTCGTGACCTACTCAGCAAGGGAGCTCGCATGGCAACCCGTGCCGTCGCCCGTCGCCAGTCCGAGGCTGGGGGTACCTCTCAGGTCTCCAGCTCCGGGGGTGGGACCGACAGGGCGAGCAGCGTTCGCGCCGTGGGCGGGGAGATCGCCGACCGCGACCTGGTCGGCATGTACCTCGACGAGATCGCGCGCACGCCACTGCTCGACGCCGCCAAGGAGGTCGAGCTGTCCCAGACCATCGAGGCGGGTGTCTACGCCCGCCAGATCCTCGACGGAGAGGTGGAGAGCGAGGCAGGCGGGGCCACGCGCGAGGAGCTGGAGGCGCTGGCCGCAGTAGGCGAGCGCGCCAAGGACGTCTTCATCCGCTCCAACCTGCGCCTCGTGGTGGCCGTCGCCCGGCGTTACCCGCGCAGCGGACTGCCCCTGCTCGACCTGATCCAGGAGGGGAACGCGGGCCTGGTCCGCGCGGTCGAGAAGTTCGACTACGCGAAGGGCTTCAAGTTCTCCACCTATGCGACGTGGTGGATCCGTCAGGCGATCACCCGTTCCATAGCCGATCAGTCCCGCACCATCCGGCTCCCCGTCCACCTGGTGGAGGAGCTCGGCCGCATTCGCCGCGTCCAGCGCGAGTTCAACAGGGAGAACGGCAGGGACCCCGAGGCCGCCGAGATCGCGGAGGAGCTGGGCTCGACGGCCGAGCGCATCATCGACGTCCTGGACTGGGCCCGCGACCCGGTCAGCCTCAACATGTCCGTGGACGACGCCGGGGAGACCCAGTTCGGCGATCTGCTGGAGGACACGTCGGCGGTGTCGCCGGAGCAGTCGGTGCTCACGCTGCTGCGCAGCGAGGAGCTCGACGACCTCATCGGCAAGCTCGACCACCGCACCGCCTCGATCATCCGTATGCGCTACGGCATCGAGGACGGCCGGGAGCGCACGCTGACGGAGGTCGGCAAGGAGCACGGTCTGACCCGTGAGCGCATCCGCCAGATCGAGAAGCACGCGCTGCTCGAGCTGAAGCGGATGGCCCGCGACACGGGCTTCGACGCGGCGGCGTAGCCCGCCGGGGGCGGGCGCGGGCGCGCATCGGGCCGGGCGGCCGGTCGACATGCGGGCCGTCCAGCTCGATGCTGTCGTTCCGGCGGCCGCATGAGTCCAACGGCCCCGCGTCGGCGCCCCGAGCCCCGCGTCGGCCCCGCGGCCCCGCGACGCATGGGTCCCACGGCCGCGCGTCGGCGACGCACCCCGCGTCGGCCCCACGGCCCCGTGCGGAAGGGGGCCCACGGGTGCGCGTCGCCCCACGGGTTGGGTGCGGGCTTGGGCCCCTCGGTGCGGGCCGAGCGCGTCCGGTGCGCCGGCGGGCGCGCGTCGGTCCCAGGGGCACGTGTCGACGCCAGGGGCTCGGTACGGCACGTGCGCATGTGTGCCACGGGAGCCGGTGCGCCGCGGCTCCCTCCGAGCCCCCGCGCCCCGAGCCCGGCGTCGGCCCCACGGCCACGCTCGCCACGGCTCACGTGCGCCTGCGTGCGCCCACGGTCCCGCGTGGAGCCCACCGCCCGTGCGGTACCGGACCGTCGGGTCGTCAGGACCGTCGGGTCGTCAGGCCGTGGACCTGGTCAGGCGTGTCGCCAGGTCCGTCACGTACTCCCGTAGCGGCTGCGGCCCGTGCACCGTGAACTCGCAGTCCACCAGCGCCAGTCGCAGCGCCAGCCACTCCACCGAGTCGACCGAACGCGTCCGCAGCCGGCAGCTGTCCTCGTCCGTCGGCACGGGCGCGCCCAGATGCTCGGGCAGCCGGGACGCGACGAACGACGCCGGGGCCCGGAAGCTCACATCGACGTCGTGCTCCTGCTGCTGCCGCGACATCGTGTGGCTCAGCAGCTCGGCCGCGTCGCCCACGGGAGCCTCCCGCGGCGTGAACCGCGCCCCCGTGGCGAACGGCTCCGTCATCCGGTCCACCCGGAAGGTGCGCCAGTCCTCGCGCTGGAGGTCGTACGCGACGAGGTACCACCGCCGCCCCGTCGAGACGAGGCGGTACGGCTCGACCTGCCGTCGCGTCTCGGCGCCGTCCCCCGCGCGGTAGGCGAACCGCAGCCGTTCGCGCGCGGTGACCGCGCCCGCGATGACCGTCAGCGTCTGGGGGTCGATCGTCGCGCCGTCGCCCCTGGTCAGCGGGAGCGTCGCTGCCTGAAGCGTGGCCACGCGGTGCCGCAGTCGGGACGGGAGCACCTGTTCCAGTTTGGCCAGCGCCCGCACCGATGCCTCCTCGATGCCTTCGATGGCATGGCCAGCCCCCGCGCGCAGGCCGACCGCGATGGCCACCGCCTCCTCGTCGTCCAGCAGCAGGGGCGGCATCGCGGCTCCCGCGACCAGGCGGTATCCGCCGTCGGCGCCCTTGGTCGCCTCCACCGGGTAGCCGAGGTCGCGCAGGCGGTCGATGTCGCGGCGGATCGTGCGCGGGCTGACGTCGAGGCGCTCGGCGAGCTCGCTGCCCGGCCATTCGCGCGGTGTCTGGAGGAGCGAGAGCAGATTCAGCAGTCGTGCCGGAGTGTCCGTCATGTTCTTCAGGATGCTCCTCATCTAGGACATGACCTGACCTATATCCCCTCCAGAATCCTCGTATGAGTTCACAGCAGCCCGCCGTAGCGGGTACGGCATCGGACCGCCGGCGATGGATAGCCCTCGCCATCGTCATGACCGCGGCCTTCATGGATCTGGTCGACGTCACCATCGTCAACATCGCGATCCCCAGCATCGAGCGGGATCTCGGCGCCTCGTTCGGCGCCATTCAGTGGATCACCGCGGGATACGCGCTCGCCTTTGCCGCCGGCCTGATCACGGGTGGCCGACTCGGTGACATCCATGGCCGCAGGCGGCTGTTCCTGATCGGCATCACCGGATTCACGATCGCCTCCGCGCTCTGCGGCTTCGCGCCGAACGAGGAGATGCTGGTCGCCTCCCGCCTGCTCCAGGGCTCGGCGGCGGCCATGATGGTGCCGCAGGTCCTCGCGATCGTCCACGTCACCTTCCCGGCGCACGAACGCGGCAAGGTGTTCGGCCTGTTCGGCGCGATCGTCGGCCTCGGGGCCGTCTCCGGGCCGCTGCTCGGCGCCCTGCTGACCCAGTGGAACCTCTTCGGCCTCGAATGGCGCCCGATCTTCCTGATCAACCTTCCGGTCGGCATCGCCGGTCTGATCCTGGGACGGAAGTTCATCACCGAGTCCCGCGCCCCGAAGGCCCTCCGCCTCGACCTCGTGGGCGTCGCCCTCGCGACCCTCGGTCTGCTGATGCTGATCTACCCGCTGACGCGCGGCCGCGAGCTGGACTGGCCGCTGTGGGGCCATCTGTGCATGGCGGGCAGCCCGCTGGTGTTCGCCGTGTTCGTGGCGTACGAGAAGTACAAGACCCGCAAGGACGGCTCCCCGCTGGTCGAGCTGTCGCTGTTCAGGGTGAAGAGTTTCGCCGCCGGTATCGCCGTACAGCTGACGTTCGGCATCGTGATGGGCATCTTCTTCCTCGTCTGGACGCTGTACATGCAGATCGGGCTGGGCTGGAGCCCCCTGAAGGCCGGACTGACCGGGGTGCCGTTCTCGATCGCCGTCTCGGCGGCGGCCGGGATGTCGGTGCAGCTGCTCGTGCCGCGTTTCGGACGGAAGGTGCTGCAGGCGGGCGCGGCGACGATGGCCGCCGGTCTGCTGATCTACATCTGGGAGGCCGACCGGTACGGCACCGCGATCCACTCCTGGCAGATGATCCTGCCGCTCCTGGTCATGGGCGTCGGGATGGGGCTGATCGTCGCGCCGCTGACCGACGCGGTGCTCTCGGAGGTGCCGCGCGAGCACGCGGGCTCGGCATCCGGCCTGATCAACACCACCGTCCAGATGGGCAACGCCCTCGGGCTCGGGCTGGTGTCCGTGGTCTTCTTCGGCACGATCGACGAGGAGCGGCTCGCGCCGGGCGCGATGGGCCGGGCGTTCGTGGAGGCGTTCCAGGACTCACTGTGGTGGGTGGCGGCGGTGCTCGGCGTGATCTTCCTGGTGATGTTCGCGCTCCCGGCGCGGCCGAAGCAGCACCTGGAGGCAGGCGGGGTGGACGACGTGCAGGAGCCGGTCGCGAAGACGGGGGCTGCGGACGACGCACACGAGCCGGTCGACGCGCACGAGTCGGCCGTGAAGACGGGGGCGGAGAAGCCCGAAGGCGAACCGGAGGTGGAGCCGGCGCTCGCAGGCTGACCCGTCTGCCCGGACCGCGACAGCACTGACCTTCTGCCCGCTCGTCCACAGTGCCCCCCGGCCGCAGTGCCCCGATGCCCGCGCCACCTTGCCGGTGACGCGGGCATCGCCATGCTCCGGAGCTGCTCCCATACGGCTGCGGGGCGACGGCGGATGCCCGGTGGTGTCTGCCTTGTGCCCGATTCTGTTTACTTTGTCGATGCCGGGGCGTACTCTGCGAGAGAGAAACCACAGGTTCGGGCATCGAACGGAAGTAGAACCACATGTACGCAGCGGAGCGCCAACAGGAGATCCTGCGGCTCGCCCGTGACGGCGGCCGCGTCGACGTGCTGTCTCTCGCCGAGGAGTTCCAAGTCACGGCCGAGACCGTCCGGCGCGACCTCAAGGCCCTGGACCGTGCCGGGCTCGTACGCCGTGTGCACGGAGGGGCCATCCCTGCCGGGCGGCTCGACTTCGAGCCCGACCTCGCCGAGCGCGAGTCCACCGCCGCCGGCGAGAAGGACCGCATCGCACAGGCCGCCCTCGCCGAACTGCCCGATGAGGGCAGCGTGATCCTCGACGCCGGATCCACCGTCGGCCGCCTCGCCGCAGCGCTCCCGCTGGACCGCTCGCTCACCGTCGTGACCCACGCCCTGCCCGTCGCCGCCCGGCTCGCCGACCACCCCGGCATCGACCTCCACCTGGTGGGCGGCCGCGTACGGCACCGTACGCGCGCGGCCGTCGACGCCTGGGCGCTGCGCGCGTACGGCGAGATCCACGCCGACGTCGTCTTCCTCGGCGCGAACGGGTATTCGCCCGTCGGCGGTCTGACCACCCCTGACCTCGCCGAGGCCGCCGTCAAGCGCGCTGAGATCGCGGCGGCGCGGCGCGTCGTCCTGCTCGCCGACTCCGCCAAGCACGGCCAGGAGCACTTCGCACGGTTCGGCGACCTCACCGACGTCGACCTGCTCATCACCGACAGCGGGCTCGCCCAAGCGGACGCCGCGGCCATCGAGGCGGCGGGCACGGAGGTCGTACGCGCATGATTCTCACCGTCACCCCCAACCCGTCGCTGGACCGCACCTACGAGGTCCCGTCACTGGACCGAGGCGAGGTGCTGCGCGCCACCGGCGAACGGATGGACCCCGGCGGCAAGGGGGTCAACGTGTCCCGGGCCGTCGCGGCCGCCGGGCACCAAACGATCGCGGTCATGCCGCTCGGCGGCGCGCCCGGCGCACTCGTCGCCACCCTGCTCGCGGGCCAGGGCATCGAGGTCGTGCCCGTGCCGGTCGCCGGGCCCACCCGGTCGAACATCGCCGTCGCCGAGCCGGACGGCACGCTCACCAAGATCAACGCGCCCGGCCCTGAACTGAGCCCTTACGAGACGGCCCTCCTGCTCGCCGCAATCCGGGAACGGTCGGTGTTCGCCCACTGGATCGCCTGCTGCGGCAGCCTGCCGCGCGGCCTCGGGCCGGAGTGGTACGCCGAACTGGTCGCCCGCGCCCACGCCGGGGGGGTGCGCGTCGCCCTGGACACGTCCGGGCCGTCCCTTCTGGCATCCCTGTCCTCGCGGCCCGACGTCGTCAAGCCGAACGCCGACGAACTCGCGGCGGCCGTTGGCCGCCCGCTGGTCACCGTCGGTGAAGCGGTCAAGGCGGCCGAGGAACTGCTCGGCCTGGGCGCGCGCTCGGTGCTCGCCAGCCTGGGCGCGGACGGTCAGTTGCTCGTCTCGGAGGAGGGCACGTACTTCGGCTCGGCGGCCGTGAGTGCCGTGCGCAGCAACGTCGGCGCGGGCGACGCGTCCCTCGCCGGCTTCCTCGCCGCGGGCGGGCAGGGCCCCGCCGCGCTGGCGTCGGCGGTCGCCCACGGCGCGGCGGCGGTCCAGCTGCCGGGCAGCGTGATGCCCGCCCCCGCCGACCTCGACCCCTCCGCGGTCACCGTGACCGCGGACATCCCCCTGGACCGAGTCCTCACCGAACAAGGGAGCCCGCGATGAGCGACATGATCACCGCGGACCTGGTCGACCTCGACCTGGCCGCGACGACGAAGGAGGCCGCGGCCCGTTCGCTGGCCGAACGCATGAGGACGCTGGGCCGGATCACCGACCTGGACGGCTTCCTCGCCGATGTGGCGGCACGCGAAGCGCAGATGCCGACCGGCCTGGAGGGCGGCATCGGCATCCCGCACTGCCGCAGTGCGCATGTCACGGAACCGACGCTGGCCTTCGGCCGCAGCGCGCCGGGCATCGACTTCGGCGCGCCGGACGGCCCGGCGGACCTGATCTTCCTGATAGCGGCGCCGTCGGGTGCGGACGACGCCCACCTGACGATCCTGTCGGCGCTGGCCCGCCGCCTGATGGACGAGTCCTTCACGGGCGCGCTCCGCTCGCTGACGGACCCGGTGCCGGCGGCGTCCCTGATCCGCGGCGACGAGCCGCCGAAGGCGCCTGCGGAGGCGGGTGCTGTGGCCGGTGCTCCTGCGGAGGCGGGTGCTGCGGCCGGTGCGCCTGCGGAGGCGGGTGCTGCGGCGGGTCCTCCTGCGGAGGCGAAGGCGGTGTCCGCGGGTTCGTCCGGCGGGGCGGCGGTATCCGTGCCTGCGCAGGGGAACGCGTCGGCGGCCTCTGAGGCGTCCGGGCCTGGCGATGAGCGCGCTGCCGGTGGACCCGGCGAGGCCGGCAGCACCAGCCGCGGCGCGGCAACGACGGGCGACACGGCCGGAGCCGGCTCCGGGCCGCGGCGACCGTTCCGTGTCGTCGCCGTCACCTCCTGCCCGACGGGCATCGCCCACACCTACATGGCGGCCGAGGCCCTGGAGCAGGCCGGCGGCGCCGCGGACGTCGAGGTCGTCGTCGAGACGCAGGGCTCCGCCGGGTTCACCCGGCTCGATCCCGCCGTCATCGCCGCCGCCGACGGCGTGATCTTCGCGCACGACGTGCCCGTCCGGGAGAAGGAGCGCTTCGCCGGCAAGCCCACCGTCGACGTGGGCGTCAAGGCCGCGATCAGCCGGTCCGCCGAGCTGATCGCCGAGGTCCGCGGCAAGGCCGAGCGCGGTGAGGTCACCGCGGCGGCGCGGGCGGCCGCCCCCGTGGACAGGGCGGGCGAACCGGGGGAGGGCTACGGCACGAAGCTCCGCAAGTGGCTCATGTCCGGCGTCAGTTACATGGTCCCGTTCGTCGCGGCCGGCGGTCTCCTCATCGCCCTCGGCTTGGCGATCGGCGGGTACGAGATCGCCGACGCCAAGTCGGTCGCCGAGCACTTCGCCTGGGGCGACCACACCAGCTGGGCCGCCCTGCTCTCCCAGGTCGGCGGGCTCGCGTTCAGCTTCCTCGTGCCCGTGCTCGCCGGATACATCGCGTACGGCATGGCCGATCGCCCCGGTCTCGTACCCGGCTTCGTCGGCGGCGCCATCGCACTCACCATCAACGCCGGCTTCCTCGGTGGCCTGATCGCCGGACTGCTCGCGGGCTTCACGGTCATGGCCATCCAGCGCATCCAGGTGCCGAAGCCGCTGCGGGGCATCATGCCCGTGGTGGTGATCCCGCTGATCTCCTCGGCGGTGGTCGGGTTCCTGATGTTCCTTGTCGTCGGCAAGCCCATCGCCGGGCTGCAGAAGGCGCTGACGGACTGGCTGTCCGGACTCTCCGGTGCCAACGCCGCCATCCTCGGCGTCATCCTCGGCCTGATGATGTGCTTCGACCTCGGCGGCCCGCTCAACAAGGTCGCCTACGCCTTCGCGGTCGGCGGCCTCGCCAACCCCACCGAGGGCTCGCTCAAGGTCATGGCCGCCGTGATGGCCGCCGGTATGGTCCCGCCGCTCGCCATGGCGCTGGCGACGGTCGTGCGCGGCAGGCTGTTCACCAAGGCCGAGCGGGAGAACGGCAAGGCCGCCTGGGTGCTGGGCGGTTCGTTCATCACCGAGGGCGCCATCCCGTTCGCCGCGGCGGACCCGCTGCGGGTCATCCCCTCCGCGATGGCGGGCGGCGCGGTCACCGGCGCGCTGTCGATGCTTTTTGAGTGCACGCTGCGCGCCCCGCACGGCGGCATCTTCGTCGTGCCGCTGATCGGCAATCCGTTCCTCTACCTGCTCGCCATCGTCGCGGGCACGCTCGTCAGCACCGCCCTGGTGCTCCTGCTCAAGGGTGCCCGCAAGCCGGAACCGGCCGCCGTCCCCGTAGCGGCGGGCCGGGAGGAGAAGGTGACCGTCGCCGCCTGAACCCGTACCACTACGGCATCCGCCGGCACCGGCGCTGTCGTTACCGCACCCGCGCGCGAAGCTCCATGGCTTCGCGCGCGGCGCGTTCCGCCTCGTAGACCTCGCACATGTGACGGCCGTCGGGCGTCGCCGTGTGCTCCACCTCCCACAGGCTGGTCTCCGTGCCGTCCAGCAGCAGGAACGCGTGCTCGTAGAGCGTGAAGCCGGCGTCCTTGCCCGCCACCCGGTACTGGCGCCCGAAGATCTGCGTGATGTGGTGCGCGAACGCCGCCCGCAGCCGGCGCGCGGTCTGCTCGCCCGGACGGTCGCCGTTCTCCGCGCGGCGCAGCACCCGGCGTGCGTGGTCGGCCGAGTCGTCCGGGACGTACATCGGTGGGAGCGGTGCCGGGGGCGGCGTCATCAGCGAGGTGAGGAGCTCCAGGGCGGTGTCCAGGTCGAAGACCGGACCGGAGATGTCCTCGGCGAACCCGGGGAAGCCGGCCGGCAGGCGGGACGCGGCGAGCCGGGCCTCGGCCTCGTCCGCATAGAGCTCGTGCTGCTCGGCACCGCGGGCGCCGTGGCGTCCGGTGCCGTGCACAAGCTCCCACAGGGTGAGCGAACTGCCGTCGCTCAGCAGGTACGTATGGCGGTACGTCGCCCGGTGCAGCCCTGCCTCGTGGTGCGAGGAGTGCAGCGAACTGGCGTGGGCCAGCGCCGATCCGAGCCGCTCGACGGTCGCATCGGGCAGCTCGAAGGAGTTGAGCGCCCGACCCAGGAGTCGCTCGAGGTGTGTCTCGGATGTCTCGTACGGATCGATCGGATCGTTCAAGAGGGGTCTCCAGGCCGTCGCCACACGTCACTTGCCGGTTGCTAAACGTAGCGCTTGGGTCTGACAACGCGTTCGGGGTTCGGGTAAAACGAAGGGCGGGCCGGCCGAAGTTCCCCGTTCCTCGGCGATGTTCTCAACTCCGGTACCGGCCCCGTCAGTCGGCGCCGTACAGCTCCCGGTACGACGGGAAGCAGCCGCCCGGTCCGTCGACCCCTTCGGCCGCCCGCACGGCCTTCACGATCGCCCGGGTCACCGTGTCCGCGCCCGCAACGAGCACATCGTTGAGGGCGAGCGGATCGTCCTTGTCCAACGCCTTCGCGCCCGTGGCCAGGGCGAACACCGTGTCGCCGTCGTTGAGCAGATGCACCGGCCGTACGGCGCGCGCGATGCCGTCGTGCGAGGTGCCGGCGAGTTTGTGGGCCTGGGCGCGGCTCAAGTCGGCGTCGGTGGCGACGACGGCGAGCGTCGTGTTCAGCGGTGCCGGGCCGTTCTTGTCGCGCAGTTCGGCCAGCCGCAGCTGCGCCGCCGCGTGCACGGCGGTCGCCGGATTGACGGAGTGTTCGGTGCCGTACGCGCCGTAGAGCGCGCCCGTGCGCGGGTCGACCGCCGAGCCGACCGCGTTCGCGACCACGAGAGCCGCGACGGTGATCCCCGACTCCAGGACGCAGCTCGCCGTACCGACACCACCCTTGAACTGGCCGATCACAGCACCCGTTCCCGCGCCCACCGTTCCTTCCGTCACCGGCGCGCCTTCCGCGCTCGCCGCGGCGGCCTCCACGGCTGCCCGCCCGGTCGCGGCATCCGGCCGGGCTCGCCAGTCACCACCGCGGCCAAGATCGAAGACGCAGGCGGCCGGCACGACGGGAACGACCTGCGAGGGGTCGGGGCCCACCCGTACGCCCCGGCCCTGCTCCTCCAGCCACGCCATCACCCCGGCCGCCGACTCCAGCCCGAACGCGCTGCCGCCTGTCAGCACGACCGCCTCGATGCGCTGGACGAGATTGCGCGGATCGAGAGCGTCCGTCTCGCGGGTGCCGGGACCGCCGCCCCGTACGTCGACGGCCGCGACCACTCCGCCGGCCGGGGCGAGCACGACGGTCGTGCCGCTGAGCGCGCGCTCCCCCGGAACCTGCGCATGCCCCACGCGCAGACCGGCCACATCCGTCAGCCCGCCGGAGGAGGTGCCGGGAGCGGATCCCGGCCCGGACGAGTCGTCGACACCCATGACCCCTACCGTAGTTGCTCACCGGCGATCGCGGGGCGCGGCGGCCGGGCGGCCAGGGTCACGCCGACGGCCACCGTCGCGGCCGCGGCCAGCCCGGCGGTGAACACGGCCCAGTGACCCGCAAACGTGCACAACAGCACGGCCAGCGCACCGGCGGGCAGCGTCAGCTGCTGCGCCGTGCCACGCTTGAAGTGGCGGGCGTGCAGCAGCCACACGGTCAGGAAGAACGCCGCTGCCGGGATCGTCACCGCCGCGGCCGCGGCGGTGGCCGGCAGATGCGCCTTGCCGACCGCCTGCTCCACCGCCACCTCCAGCCCCGCCCCGACCGCCGCCGCCGAAGCGAAGATCAACAGGTGCCCGTAACCCCAGGGGAATGCCTGGCGATTGGACACCAGCCGCTCGTGCGCAGGGACGGCGAAATAGATCCACCAGGCGGCGAAGACGATCAGCAGTCCGCCCGCGGCGATGGGCAGCAGTTCCCCCAGGGCGTCGTTCTCGTCCAGCGCGGACTGGACCGCCGTGGTGGCCGCGTGCATGGTCTCGCCGAGCACGATGAGCGTGAACAGCCCGTAGCGCTCCACGATGTGCTGCGGGTGCCAGGTCGTCTGGTGGTCCCTCTCTGCGATCACCGGGACGAGCAGCTCGCCCACTACAACGATCAGGAACAGCCAGCGCCGTGAGTCTTCCGGAGCCGCCAGCAGCGCGACCCACGCCGCCTGGCAGAGCACCAGGCCCACCGCGTACACCACAGCGGTGCGCCGCGCGGGGCCGGGTGGCTCGGAAGCGGCGGCTCGCAGCCACTGCCCGGTCTGCGCCACACGCATCACCAGGTAGCCGACGACGGCGATGGTCCAGTCGTTGTCGACGAAGGCGCGCGGCACCCCCGCCGCGTAGATGAGCACACCGGAGATCTGGATGAACGTGGCGATCCGGTACGGAACGTCGTCGCAGTCGTAGGCGGAGGCGAACCAGGTGAAGTTCATCCAGGCCCACCACACCCCGAAGAACACATACAGATAGCCGACGACTCCTGTCCCCGCGTGATCCTCGGCGACGGCGTGCACCAGTTGGGCCCCGGCCTGGGCGACGGCGACGACGAAGCACAGGTCGAAGAAGAGCTCCAGCGGGGTCGCTCTGCGGTCGCCCTCCTCCCGGCTGCGTGCCGTCATCCGCCGCAGCGGTGTGGCGTGGTGGTGGCCAGCGTGCCCCTTGTCCGGAACAGGTGTGGACATCATTCGCAAAGCACAGCAGAACGGTCTGGTTGCCGACGGTCGGACGCGCGAGCCGGCCGTCCCGGTCACCCGGCCATCGGCCATCGGCCACGACGAGCGTTCTCGCGGGCCCGAATTCGCCGTCCCTCGTCAGTCGAAGCCTCCTCACCCCCATGTCGATCAAAACGGGCCCACTTGGGCATATCGATCTAGCGTGGCTCCGTGACCGAGCCACCTGAAGCCCCGGCCGTACCGGCGAAGCCGTCGGTGCCCCCGTCCGAGCCGCGGCCCCTGCCACCTGCGCCCCCCGCGCCGCCCTGGCGTGCCGACGTCACCCGGAGGGCGGACTGTTCCGCCCATTGCCATGAGGATGCCTGCGACGTCAGCACCGGAGGGGTGATGGCCAGGCTGGAGGGGTGATGGCCGGCACCGGAGAGGTGGTGGCCGGTACCGGCGGGGTGACGGCCGGGCTGGAGGGGTGATGGCAGGCACCTGAGGGGGTGACGGCCGGGCCGCCGCCCGACCGCTGCCGAGGGTGTGCCTCGGCGAATCGTCGGCACGGCATCCGACGGCTCGTCCATGGATACTGTCCGCCGATCCGTGCCGCCAGTGGCTACGCCGACCAGGTGCACCGTGGATGCGGGAACGGGGAGCGGGGTCGACCGTTGACCACACGGCGCCCGGCCGCCTTACCCTGGGTGTATGAGCACCGCCCCCGCCCCCGGACCGCGAGATGCGAAGCAGCCCGGCCAGCAGCACTCGAAGCCGGAGCTGATCTTCGACGATCCGATGGACCAGCAGTCCTCGGACGATACGGACCGCGGGTGGGGTGAGCGGCCTCAGCTCAGCGGTGACAGCGCCGCGGATCTGGCGCGTTTCCTCGACGAGAAGCCGCCCCACCACATCTGAGCCCCCAGGGCTCACGGTCCCTGCGGTGTCTAACCGCGGTCCGCGGAAGTCGAGGGGCCGGCCTGGTCCCCGGTGCCGCGCTGGGCGACCAGGGCGTCGCGGATCTCCTTCAGGACCTCCAGCTCCGTCACCTCCAGCGTCTCTTGCACGCTTTCCTTCGCCTTGCGCCGCGCCTCGCGCCGTGCCAGGTACTTCGCCATGGGCAGCACCATCAGGAAGTACACGACGGCCGCTGTCATCAGGAACTGCAGGGTGGCGCCGAGCACCGAACCCCACATGATCGGGATGCCCTGCATCTCGCCGTCGACGATCTCGCAGGGGTCCTTCAGACAGGAGCTGTAGGAGTCCAGGTTCTTCGTGCCGAACGCACCGACGAGCGGGTTGATGACGCCCTTCACCACAGCGTTGACGATGTTGGTGAAGGCGGCGCCGATGACGACGGCGACCGCGAGGTCGATCACATTGCCGCGCATCAGGAAGGCCTTGAAGCCCTCGACCAGACTCGGCTTCTTCTCGCTCACGAATGAGCCTCTTTTCACATGTGCGGTAGGGGAGGGGGACTGTTGCGCAACCTACGACAGCCCCTGGTCGCCCTGTCCAACCAGTACCCGCCAACAGGCGACCTGGCGTTATGTCAGTGCGAGGTGACGTACGTGGCGTACCGAACGTCAGCACACCGCCACCGCCAGTCGGGAGGTGGCCCCCGCTCCGGCCAGAGCCACCGCGGTGGTTCGTGGAACGGACAGCACGATCAAGGCTCCTCCGTCCGCTGGGCTTTCGTCCGGTCGCGGGACCGCGGCAACCCTGACGCCGGACGCCACGACCTTTGCCGCCGATTCCTCGCCCGGCGGGGAATCCGCTGCGGCGATCACATCGACGCGGTCTCCCGGCCGCAGCAGCCGAACCGTCGCCGCGTCGGCGATGCGCACGGGAGCCGACACCAGAACGTCACCGGGTCGCCGCTCGCGCGCAGGAGCCGCAGCGGCCAAAGCCCCCGTAGCCGGCCCGCCTTCGCCATGCGGCCCGGACCGGCCGCCCGGATCGTCCGGACCTCGCGCGCTCGACGCGGCCAGCGCCGCGGCGGTCACGGCCAGCCCGGCCGCCATCGTGCGTCGCTGCCTGCGCAGCGCCCGCCGCAGCCGACGGCTGCTTCCGCGCACCCGCAGCGGCGGGAACTGAGGCACCCCCAAGGGATCGGGCGCCGGTGACGAGGCGATCGGGACGCCCATTGGAGCGGTGAACGGCGCGGTCGGCTGGGCGGTGAAGGGGGCGGTCGGTGGGGCGGCCGGCCAGTCCGGTGACGCTGTCGGCGCAGGCGTCGTGAACGACGTCCGCCGGCAAGGAGTGTCCGGGCCGGCTGGGACGGGGAGACCGGCAGGGCCCGAAGGTGGCGCTGAGGGGCCCGAAGCCCCGGAGGAGGCCGGGGACCCGGAGGGGCCGGCAAGGCCGGAAGGATTCGATGAACCGGCAGGCGCTGAAGCCCTCGAAGTGGTCGAGGCCATGGAAGGAGCCGAAGGACCAGGTGGAGCCGAGGAGCCTGAAAAATCCGAAGGCTCCGAAGGAGGCGAGGAGGCCGCAGGATCTGAAGGACCGGAAAGGCCCGAAGGAGGTGAGGAAGCCGGAGCGGGTGCGGCGGCCGAAGGAGGTGAGGAAGCCGGAGCGGGTGCGGCGGCCGAAGTGGCCGAGGGACCGGAGGACGAATACAGCGACATGCCGAGTACCGCCTGTCATGAGGCGTGGACCGGGCCTGCTGCCCGTGTCCGACCGCTCCTCACGATCCACCGTCCGGTCCGCCCCCGCTGAAGCCTGTGGACAGCTCCCTCATTGTGGAAAACCTGGCCACTCCCAAGGGTGGTTACGGCAGGTCGATGCCCGGATCGACACCGGCGAGCGCATTCCCGCACGAGCAGTCGCGGTCCTCGTTCGCCGGCAGCGCGGCCACCACGTCGAACAGCACGGTCCGCAGCCGGTCCACATTGGCCGCGAACACCTTCAGGACCTCCTCGTGCGAGACGCCCTCGCCCGCCTCCGCGCCCGCGTCCAGGTCGGTGACCAGCGTCATCGTCGTGTAGCAGAGCTCCAGTTCACGGGCGAGCACCGCCTCGGGGTGCCCGGTCATGCCGACCACCGACCAGCCCATCGCGGCGTGCCAGCGCGACTCGGCCCGGGTCGAGAAGCGCGGCCCCTCCACGACCACCAGCGTGCCGCCGTCGACCGGCTCCCAGGCGCGACCGCGCGCCGCCTCCAGCGCCGCCTTGCGACCCCGCGGGCAGTACGGGTCGGCGGGCGACACGTGCACCACGTTCGGCACGGCGCCGGACGGCAAAGGCAGCCCGTCGAAGTACGTCTGGGCCCGGGCCTTCGTACGGTCCACGAACTGGTCGGGCACCAGCAGGGTGCCCGGGCCGTACTCCGGACGCAGGCCGCCCACGGCGCACGGGCCGAGCACCTGCCGTACGCCCACCGACCGCAGCGCCCAGAGGTTGGCCCGGTAGTTGATGCGGTGGGGCGGCAGGTGATGGCCCCGGCCGTGGCGGGGCAGGAAGGCCACCTTGCGGCCGGCGATCTTGCCGAGGAAGAGCGAGTCGCTGGGGGCGCCGTACGGGGTGTCGACCTGGATCTCGGTGACGTCGTCCAGGAAGGAGTAGAAGCCCGATCCGCCGATCACACCGATCTCGGCGAGGCCCGAGCCGGAGATGCCGGAGCCCTCCAGAGAACCGGCGGAGCGGGCAGGGGAACCGGAACCGATGCCAGAGCCAGGGCCCGCGTTCGGGTGCGCGTTGGTCGCCATGACGGTCACACTAGCCGGACGCGAAAACGCCAAGAACCCCGCCGTGGCCAATGCCACGGCGGGGTCCGCGAATCGTAAGGATCAGGCGGCGGAGCCGGAGGCGCTCGGCGCGCTCGTCGAGGAGGGCGAGGCCGAACCGGAGCTCGACGACGTGGTCGTGGCCGACGACGACTTCGACTCGGACGGCTTCGAACCCGACGAGGCGGGCGAGCTGCTCGACGACGCACCGCGGCTGTCGTTGCGGTAGAAGCCGGAGCCCTTGAAGACGATGCCGACAGCCGAGAACACCTTCTTGAGGCGTCCGTCGCAGCTCGGGCACACGGTCAGGGCGTCGTCGGTGAACTTCTGCACCGCCTCGAGGCCCTCGCCGCACGCGGTGCACTGATACTGGTAGGTCGGCACTTGTCTTCCTCCTGGCACTCTCACTCGATGAGTGCTAACGACGATCCATAGTGACGCATTCCGCTGGATCAGTCCACCGTCACCGGCACTCGGTGACCGATCCCACGTGCGGCCACCCATCCGCCGGCGGTCGGCGTCAGGCGCGAACGCAGTGCCAGCAGTGTGGCCAGCGCGAGAGCCGTGCCGACGAGCGGGACGACGAATCCGGCGCTCGCGCCGTATCCGTCCGCAAGCCGTCCGGCCACCGTCACGGCCGCCGCCTGCCCGAGCGCGACCGCGCCTGTCAGCCAGGTGAAGGCCTCGGTGCGGGCGGCCGCGGGCACCAGCGACTCGACCAGCGTGTAGCCGCTGATCAGGGCCGGGGCGATGAACAGGCCGACGACGAGGCCGAGCGCGCCGAGCAGGGCGACGGAGTGTGCTGTCCACAGCAGGGACGCGGCGACCGTGAGCGCCGTGTAGCCGGTGACGAGCCGGCGGCGCGGCCCGGTCTTCCAGGCGATGGCCCCGACGGCGACGCCGGCGAGCATGTTGCCCGCGGCGAAGAGTCCGTAGAGCAGACCGTTCATGCCGGGCTGGCCGATCTCCTCGGTGAACGCGGTCAGCGAGACCTGCATGCCGCCGAAGACTGCGCCGATGCCCAGGAAGGCGACGGCCAGCACCCGCACACCGGGTATGGACAGGGCGGACGTACGCTCCGCGCGGATCTCGGCGGTCTGGTGGCCGAGGGCGGGCTGGGTGCTGCGCTGGGCGGCGAACAGCAGGCCGCCCGCCAGCGTCAGCGCCGCCTCGGCGATCAGGCCGGCGGCGGGGTGCACGCCCGTGCACAGGGCGGTGGCCAGGACCGGGCCGACGACGAACGTGAACTCGTCCGTCACCGACTCGAAGGCCGCGGCGGTCTGCATCAGGGGCGAGCCCTGGAGCTTGGCGGCCCAGCGGGCCCGCACCATCGGCCCGATCTGCGGCACCGACGCACCGGTCGGCACCGCGGCGGCGAACAGGACCCACAGCGGAGCGCCCGCGAGGGCCAGCGCGGTGAGCGAGGCGCCCGAGACGGTGTGCACCAGGACGCCGGGCACCAGCACCGCGCGCTGGCCGAAGCGGTCCGCGAGCCTGCCGCTCTGCGGTGCGAACAGCGCCATGGAGACACCGGTGACGGCGGCGACCGCACCGGCGCTGCCGTAGGAACCGGTGGTGTGCTGGACCAGCAGGACGATGCTGATCGTGAGCATTGCGAACGGCTGGCGGGCAGCGAATCCGGGGAGCAGGAATGTCCAGGCTCCAGGGGTACGGAGCAGCCGGCCGTAACCAGGACGCGTGTCAGAAGCGACCGTGGACGCCACGGCCCCTTGCCTTTCTGCCGCCTGGTAGCGCTCCCCTGGGTGTCGGGAGTCGCCGAGAGCTGTCCTCATGCGCGGAACTGCGGTAGATACCGGGGTCCACGCGAGGGGACGCCGCGGCCGCCATACGGTCGCGCCAGCTCTGCGTCAGGCAGAGTTGGTCGATCAGTGTGCCTTCATGGTACAGGGATTTTGGCCGTGTCTACCTGGGAAATGGCGCAGATCACCGCTCCATTCCTGTGTTTGGGCAGTCAGCTGGCGCGGAGGGCACCGGGCTCCCGGCGCGGATGCCACCCCGTTCCCGGCGGGCACGGCACCGGGCTCCCGGCGCGGATGGCCCCGGTTCCCGGCGCGGTGGTGCCCCGGGCCGACGGCTACGAGCGGCCGGACCGCCTCCCGGTGCCCAGCCAGTCGGCCAGCTTTCCGCCCTGGCTGACCGCTCTGAGCCGCCGCTCGGCGGCGTCCCTGACCGGGTCGGTGGCCACGACCAGCAGCTCGTCGCCGTGCCGCAGCACCGTCGTCGGGAGCGGCACGAAGCTCGTGCCGTCGCGTACGACGAGGGTGACCGCCGAGCCGGCGGGCAGCCGGAGCTCCGCGACCTCCACGCCGTGCATCTTCGAGCTGTCCGGGATGGCGACCGACAGCAGATGACCGCGCAGCCGCTCCAGCGGAGCGGATTCGACGCCCAGGTCGGCCGCCTCTGAGGAGTCGCCGAGATGGAGGGCCCGCGCGAGCCAGGGCAGCGTCGGGCCTTGGACCAGGGTGTAGACGACGACCAGCACAAAGACGATGTTGAAGATCCGGTCGTTGCCCTCGACGCCGGAGACCATCGGGATCGTGGCGAAAATGATGGGGACGGCGCCGCGCAGACCGGCCCAGGACATCAGTACCTGCTCCTGCCACGGAATGCGGAACGGCATGAGGCTGATGAGGACGCCCACCGGTCGAGCCAGCACGGTGAGCATCAGGCCCACCACGACCGCCGGCCAGAAGTCCCTCAGCAGCTCGTGCGGCGTCACCAGCAGGCCGAGCAGGACGAACATGCCGATCTGCGCGATCCAGCCGAGGCCCTCGGCGAAGCCGCGGTTCGCGGGCGCGTGCGGCAGCTTGGAGTTGCCGAGGACCATGGAGGCGAGATAGACCGCGAGGAAGCCGCTTCCGTGCGCTATGGCGCCGGCCGCGTAGGCGACCACGGCGATGGCCATGACGGCGATGGGGTACAGACCGGACGCGGGCAGTGCTACGCGCCGCAATCCGAATGCTCCGAGCCAGCCCGTGGCAAGTCCGACGAGAGCGCCGATCGCGAGTTCGAGCGCGATCCTTCCGACCAGGAGGTACCACTCGTCGATCGGGCCTGCCGAGGAGAAGGCCACGACCAGAATGACGACCGGGGCGTCGTTGAAACCGGACTCGGCCTCGAGCGCGCCGGTGACCCGGGACGGCAGCGGCACCCTGCGCAGGACGGAGAAGACCGCTGCCGCGTCGGTGGATGACACCACAGCACCGATGATCAGTGCCTGCTGCCACTCCAGGCCGACGAGGTAGTGCGCCGCCGCCGCCGTGATGCCCACGCTCACCGCGACGCCGACCGTCGACAGCACAGCGGCCGCCGGCAGCGCCGGTTTGATCTCCTTCCACTTGGTGCCGAGGCCACCTTCGGCCAGGATCACCACAAGTGCGCCGTAACCGATCACCTGCGTCAGCTCGGCGTCGTCGAATTGGACGTCGAGCAGGCCGTCCTGACCCATCGCGATCCCGATACCGAGATACAGCAAAAGGCTGGGCAGCCCACTGCGGGACGAGATGCGCACCGCCGCGACGGCGACGAGCAGGACGAGCGAGCAGATGAGCAGGAGTTCGTTGAGCTGGTGGACAGTCAGTGGCCGATCCTTCCCCTCGCGCCCTCATGCCGGAGATGTCGTAACCGGCTGCGGCACTTCGTTACCTTACCTAATCTTTAACGTTTCCTTGACGGTCAGATGATCTGTTTGTGTGCCTGCGGGAACGGTCTTGTGGATACCGCGTCGGGGCCGGTTGGGCGCTGCGCCTAGAGTTGCCTCAGCATTCCCAGGACCACCCTGCCCCTCGAAGGACAGCGATGCCCGCCAACACAACCGCCTCTTCCCCCAAGAAGAAGAAGGGGCGACGCGCCCGACTGCTCGTGCTCGTCCTGGTGCTGGCGCTTGTCGCAGGTGTCGGGTACGGGGCCTACTGGAGCATCAGCACGGTTCGCGCCTCGTTCCCGACCACCAATGGCACGATCGAACTCGAAGGTCTCGGCGGCCGGGTGGAGGTCAAGCGCGACGACTACGGCATTCCGCAGATCTACGCGGACAGCGACGAGGACCTCTTCCGCGCCCAGGGCTTCGTCCAGGCCCAGGACCGCTTCTGGGAGATGGACGTCCGACGGCACATGACCGCGGGGCGGCTCTCCGAGATGTTCGGATCGGGGCAGGTCGAGACGGACGCCTTCCTGCGCACGCTCGGCTGGCGCCGAGTGGCGCAGCAGGAGTACGACACCAAGCTCTCGGCCGAGACGAAGAAGTATCTGCGGGCGTACGCGGACGGGGTCAACGCCTACCTCAAGGACCGCTCGGCCGAGGAACTGTCGGTCGAGTACGCGGCCCTGGCCTTCACCAACGACTACGAGCCCGAGCCGTGGACCCCGGTCGACTCCGTGGCCTGGCTGAAGGCGATGGCCTGGGACCTGCGCGGCAACATGCAGGAAGAGATCGACCGCTCGCTGCTCACCAGCAGGCTCAGCGAGAAGCAGATCCGCGACCTCTACCCGTCGTATCCCTATGACCGCAACAAGCCGATCGTGCAGGGGGGCGGGATCGACCCGGCCACCGGCGCGTACGACCTGGCTGCAAAGCCCTCCGGCTCGACGGGCAGCGGCTCGACGGGTGACGACGCCGCGAGCGAGGGCGCGACGGGCAACGGCTCCGCCGACGGCGGCGCAGCGGGCAGCGGCTCGGGCAGCGCGTCCGAAGCGGGCGCCGGCCTGAACTCCCAGCTGGGTGCGCTCTCCGACACCCTCGACGCCATTCCGGCGCTGCTCGGCCCCAACGGCAACGGCATCGGCTCCAACTCCTGGGTCGTCTCCGGCACATACACGACGACCGGCAAGCCTCTGCTGGCCAACGACCCGCACCTCGCGCCCCAGCTGCCGTCCCTCTGGTACCAGATGGGTCTGCACTGCCGCACGGTGTCCGACCGCTGTTCGTTCGACGTCGCGGGCTACACCTTCTCCGGTATGCCCGGCGTCATCATCGGTCACAACCAGGACATCGCCTGGGGCTTCACCAACCTCGGCGCCGACGTGACCGACCTCTACCTGGAGAAGCTCAGCGGCGACAACTACCTCGTCGGCAGCCGGCAGAAGAAGCTGGCCCACCGCACGGAGGTCATCAAGGTCGCCGGCGGCTCCGACAAGACGATCAGGGTCCGCTCCACCGAGCACGGCCCGCTGGTCTCCGACCGCAGCGACGAACTGGAGAAGGTCGGCGAGCGGGCCCCCGTGTCCAACGCGGCACCTGACCGCGGCACCGGCTACGCGGTGTCCCTGCAGTGGACGGCACTGCAGCCCGGCAAGTCGATGGACGCCGTCTTCGCACTCGACCGGGCCAAGGACTTCACATCCTTCCGCCGCGCCGCCCGCGACTTCGAGGTGCCCTCGCAGAACCTCGTCTACGCCGACACCAAGGGCAACATCGGCTACCAGGCCCCGGGCAAGATCCCGCTGCGGGGCGAGGGCGACGGCACGACGCCCGCGCCCGGCTGGGACCCGAGGTACAAGTGGGACGGCTACATCTCCTTCGAGGAGCTGCCCTACGACTACAACCCGGAGCGCGGCTACATCGTCACCGCCAACCAGGCGGTCGTCGACGCGAAGAAATACCCGTACCTGATCACCGAGGACTACGGCTACGGCGCCCGCAGCCAGCGGATAAACGACCTCATCGCCTCCAAGATCCGGGGCGGCGGCAAGATCTCTACCGAAGACATGCGCACCATGCAGATGGACAACAGCAGCGAGATAGCCAAGCTGTTGACCCCTTATCTGCTGAAGATCGATGTTTCCGACCCTTATGTCCGCGAGGCGCAGAAGCTGCTGGAGGGCTGGGACTACACCCAGGAGCCGGACTCCGGTGCCGCCGCGTATTTCAACGCCGTGTGGCGCAATGTGCTCAAGCTGGCGTTCGGCAACAAGCTCCCCAAGGAGCTGAGGGTCGAGGGCGAATGCCTGAACGTGCTGCCCGCCGACAGCACCGCGCCGGACGACGACCTGACGGAGCGGGTGCGCGAATGCGGCCAGCGGGACAGCGACCTCGCGCAGCCCGACGGAGGCGACCGCTGGTACGAGGTGGTGCGCCGGCTGCTCAAGGACGAGGACAGCGAGTGGTGGCGGACGCCGAAGACGCGTACGGACAAAGCGACCGACACCCGTGACGAGCTGCTCGACCGGGCCATGGAGGACGCCCGCTGGGAGCTGACCGCGGAGCTCGGCAAGGACGCCTCCACCTGGAGCTGGGGCCGCCTGCACCAGCTGACGCTGAAGAACCAGACGCTTGGCACCGAGGGCCCTGGCTTCCTGCAGTTCGTGCTCAACCGGGGCCCGTGGAACCTGGGCGGCGGCGAGGCCGCGGTCAACGCGACCGGCTGGAACGCGGCGGGAGGCTACGGCGTCGTGTGGGTGCCGTCGATGCGGATGGTCGTCACCGTCGGCGAGTGGGACAAGTCCCGGTGGATCAATCTGACCGGGGCGTCGGGCCACGCGTACAGCGCGCACTACACCGACCAGACCGACAAGTGGGCGGAGGGCGAGCTGCTCGACTGGGCCTACAGCGCCCAGGCGGTGGACGCCGCGACCGTGGACAGGCTCACGCTCGTCCCGCCGGGCGGCTCGGCCCAGTGAAGCGGCGCACTCCTTGAGGCGTGACCACGGCGTGGACGGGATGGTCGTGCGGTTCCACCGGGACCCGCGCGACCACCTCGTTCGCGTAGAGGAGCACGACGAGGGCGGGGTCGACGTGCGCCGTGGCGAGCCGGGCGAGGACGCGGTCGTACGAGCCGCCGCCGCGGCCAAGCCGCATCCCGAGGCCGTCGACGGCGAGGCCGGGCAGCAGGACGGCGTCTGCGTCGACGACGGCCTCGGGCCCGAGCCGCTCGCCGTCCGGCTCCAGCAGGCCGCGTCCGGCGGGCACCAGGTGACCGGCGCCGCGGTAGAGGCCCCAGTCGAGGTCGTTGTCCGGAAGGAGGACCGGCAGCAGGACCCGTGTGCCCCGCGCACGCAGTGCGTCGAGCAGCGCGCGGGTGCCCGGTTCGCGCCCGACGGAGACGTACGCGGCGACGGTGCCGGCCTCGGCCAGCTCCGGCAGCAGCAGCGCGTGCCGGGCGAGAACCGTTGCCGCGTCGCTCACGTCGTCAGGGGACAGGAGCCGCCGCGCACCGAGGAGTTCCGCGCGAAGAGCAATCTTTCCGGACATTTCCTCGCCCATTGGTCGCCTGTAAACCTCTCGTATGCGTCTCTATGGGGATGAAGTTAACCGGAGCATCATCTTCCGGCCTATATTCAGCGGATATGGTGCTCCGCATGACTCAGTCGCACTCCAGGATCAGCAAGGCTGTCATCCCCGCCGCAGGCCTTGGCACCCGGTTCCTGCCTGCCACGAAAGCCACTCCCAAAGAGATGCTGCCTGTGGTCGACAAGCCCGCGATCCAGTACGTCGTCGAGGAGGCGGTCTCGGCCGGTCTCTCCGACGTCCTGATGATCACGGGTCGCAACAAGCGCCCCCTCGAGGACCACTTCGACCGCAACTATGAGCTGGAGGAGGCGCTCTCCCGCAAGGGCGACGCCGGCCGGCTCGCGAGGGTCCAGGAGTCGAGCGACCTCGCCACCATGCACTACGTGCGCCAGGGCGACCCGCGCGGCCTCGGCCACGCCGTGCTGTGTGCCGAGCCGCACGTCGGGGACCAGCCGTTCGCCGTCCTCCTCGGCGACGACCTGATCGACCCGCGCGACCCGCTGCTCTCGCGCATGATCGAGATCCAGGAGCGCGAGGGCGGCACAGTCGTCGCGCTGATGGAGGTCGACCCGGCCCAGATCCACATGTATGGCTGCGCCGCCGTGAAGCCCACTGTCGACAGTGACGTCGTGAAGATCACGGACCTCGTCGAGAAGCCGGATGCCGCCGAGGCCCCGAGCAACCTCGCGGTCATCGGTCGCTACGTCCTCGACCCCGCGATCTTCGGGATACTCCGCAGGACCGAGCCGGGCCGCGGCGGCGAGATCCAGCTCACCGACGCAATCCAGAAGCTGGCCGAGGCCGACCAGTCGGCCGACGAGGAGGAGTGCTCCGGCGGCCCCGTGCACGGCGTGGTCTTCAAGGGCCGCCGCTACGACACCGGTGACCGGGGTGACTATCTGCGTGCCATTGTCAGACTCGCATGCGAACGTGAGGACCTGGGCCCGGAGTTCCGGGACTGGCTTCGCAGCTTTGTGAACGAGGAGATGTAGGACCGTGAGCAGCACGATCTGGTCGGTTGACGACCACCTGGAGGACATCCTCGCCGCGATCCGGCCGCTCGACCCGATCGATCTCCAGCTGCCGGACGCACAGGGGTGTGTCCTGGTCGAGGACGTCACCGTTCCGGTCGCGCTGCCCCCTTTCGACAACAGCTCCATGGACGGCTACGCGGTCCGGGTCGCCGATGTGGCGGGCGCGAGCGAGGAGTTCCCGGCCGTGCTCACCGTCATCGGTGACGTGGCGGCCGGCAGCGGCGGGCTGCCCACCGTCGGCCCCGGGCAGGCCGCGCGCATCATGACCGGCGCACCGCTGCCGCCCGGCGCCCAGGCCGTCGTCCCGGTCGAGTGGACCGACGGCGGCACCGGCGGCGGGGCCGCCACCACCATGCGCCCGGCCGGTGAGGCCCCCGAGGGCGGGAGCGGCGAGGTCCGAGTGCACCGTCCGGCCGAGGAGGGGGCCCATGTGCGCTCCCGCGGCAGCGATGTGCAGGCGGGCGATCTCGCGCTCGCCGCGGGCACGGTGATCGGTCCCCCGCAGATCGGTCTGCTCGCTGCGATCGGCCGCGGCACCGTGCGGGTCCGTCCCCGTCCGCGTGTGGTCGTCCTGTCGACCGGCAGTGAACTTGTCCAGCCGGGGGAAAGGTTGGCGGAGGGGCAGATCTACGACTCCAACAGCTTCGCCCTGGCGGCCGCCGCGCGCGACGCCGGTGCGATCTCCTACCGGGTCGGGGCGGTCACCGACGACGCCGAGACGCTGCGCGCGACCATCGAGGACCAGCTGATCCGCGCCGACCTCCTGGTGACCACGGGCGGAGTGAGCGTCGGCGCGTACGACGTGGTCAAGGAGGCGCTCGCCTCGGTCGGCGACGAGGACGTGCCCGGCAGCGGAATCGACTTCCGCAAGCTCGCCATGCAGCCGGGGAAGCCGCAGGGCTTCGGCTCCATCGGCCGGGAGCACACCCCCCTGCTGGCCCTGCCGGGCAATCCGGTCTCCAGCTATGTGTCCTTCGAGCTGTTCGTCCGGCCCGCGATCCGCAAGCTGATGGGCCTCCCGGACGTGCACCGGCCGACGGTCCGCGCCGCGCTCAAGGCGGACAAGGCGCTGGCGTCCCCGGCCGGCAAGCGCCAGTTCCTGAGGGGGACGTACGACGCCGAGTCGAGCAGCGCCACCCCGGTCGGGGGCTCGGGCTCCCATCTGATCGCGGCCCTCGCGCACGCGGACTGTCTGATCGTCGTCCCCGAGACAGCCACCTCCGTGGAGCCCGGAGCCGACGTCGACGTGGTCCTCCTGGGGTGAGCGGCCCGCTGTGGCGGTACCGTGTCTGCCCACACAAGGCCCTGATGGGACCGGACCGGGAGCGCCACAGCAGATGAGTACGCACGGCAGGCTGACGCACATCGACGACGCGGGGGCTGCCCGCATGGTGGACGTCTCCCAGAAGGACGTGACCGCCCGCACCGCGCGGGCGACCGGTCGCGTCCTCGTCTCGCAGCAGGTCGTGGAGCTCCTGCGCGGCGAGGGCGTCCCGAAGGGCGACGCGCTCGCCACGGCCAGGATCGCCGGGATCATGGGCGCGAAGCGCACGCCCGACCTGATTCCGCTGTGCCACCCGCTCGCCGTCTCGGGCGTGACGCTGGATCTGTCGGTCACCGACGACGCGGTCGTGATCGCGGCCACCGTGAAGACGACGGACCGCACGGGCGTGGAGATGGAGGCCCTCACCGCGGTCTCGGTCGCCGCCCTCACGGTCGTCGACATGGTGAAGGCGGTCGACAAGGCGGCCGTGATCACGGACATCCGCGTCGAGGAGAAGACGGGCGGCAAGTCCGGGGACTGGACGCGCGAGGGGGACCGGTCATGACCGACGCCCATGCCACAGCGCCGTACCGCGCCCTGGTCGTGACCGCCTCCAACCGCGCCTCCGCCGGGGTGTACGAGGACAAGGGCGGCCCGCTGATCGCCGAGAAGCTCACCATCCTGGGGTTCGCCGTCGACGGCCCCCGGGTGGTGCCTGACGGCGACCCCGTCGGCGATGCGCTCCGCAAGGGGGTCGAGGCCGGGTACGACGTCATCCTCACCACCGGCGGCACGGGCATCTCGCCCACGGACCGCACGCCCGACGTCACGCGTGCGCTGCTGGACCGCGAGGTCCCGGGCATCCCGGAGGCGATCCGGGCGTACGGGCGGGAGAAGGTGCCCGCCTCCGCGCTGTCCCGGGGCGCCGCCGGGGTCGCCGGCCGCACGCTGATCGTCAATCTCCCCGGTTCCACCGGTGGCGTGCGCGACGGGCTCGCGGTGCTGGAGGGGATCCTGCGCCACGCTGTGGACCAGATCCGCGGCGGGGACCATCCACGTCCTGCGGACCCGTCCTCGCCGACGTCATGAACGTGACCTGGCCCGTGGTCCTCGCGGACGGCGATGTCGTCCTGCGCCCCATAAAGATGCGGGACCAGCGCAACTGGCGCGAGGTCAACCGGCGCAACCGCGACTGGCTGCGGCCCTGGGAGGCGACGATCCCGCCACCCGCCCCGGGCGGCCCGCTCGCGCAGCGCCCGACCTACCGGCAGATGGTCCGCCACCTGCGGTCGGAGGCCAACGCGGGCCGGATGCTGCCGTTCGTCATCGAGTACCGGGGACGCCTCGTGGGGCAGCTGACCGTCGCCGGGATCACCTGGGGATCGATGTGCTCGGGGCACGTCGGTTACTGGGTGGACCGGGACGTGGCGGGCCGCGGGGTGATGCCCACCGCGGTCGCTCTCGCCGTGGACCACTGCTTCCGTACGGTCGGGTTGCACCGGATCGAAGTGTGCATCCGACCGGAGAACGCGCCCAGCCGCCGGGTCGTGGAGAAACTCGGATTCCGCGAGGAGGGGCTGCGGCCCCGTTATCTCCACATCGACGGTGCGTGGCGTGACCATCTTGTCTTCGCGCTGACGGCCGAGGAGGTGCCGGAAGGGCTCCTGACCCGCTGGCACCAGGCGCGACCTGGAGCGGCACCAGGAACGGCACCCGGAACGGCACAGGAAATAAAATAAGTGTTCGAAATTGATCGTCGCAGAGCGTGAACTGATCTGAGTAATCACAAAAAAGGTCGGTGATATCAGCCAGATCGTGCGACACACCGGGCCAATTGGCGGATGCTCTTGCGCAAATCCCTCTACGGTGTGATGCGTGAGCAGCAGCGGCCTCATCTACGCAGTCATCGTCGGGGCCTGGGCCGCCTACTTGGTGCCGATGTGGCTCCGCAGGCAGGACGAGCTCAACGAAGCTCGTCCAACGGAACGCTTCTCCACCGCCATCCGGCTGTTGTCCGGCCGGGCGGGGATGGAGCGCCGTTACGCCAAGGAGCTGCGGGTCCGCACCGCAGAGGAGCCCGAGCGCGACGTGCACCCGGATGCCGTCACGGACCGATTGAGTTCTGTGGACGTCCGGGCCTTCGCCGCGCCCCGAACCGAAGTACGCCAGGAGGTGCCCTCCGAGGCGGCCCCCGACGCCGCCGGCGCGGGGCGTCCCCCGGCGCGGCGCCCGGCTCCGCGGGAGCGGCAGCGGCAGAACAGCGCCGCCGGTGAGCGCGCCCGGCGCGGCAAGGTGCTGGCCCGCCGCAGACGGACCACGACCCTCCTCTTCGTCGCCTTCAGTGCCGGTGCGGTCGTCGCGGCGGTCGGCGGACTCGGTTTCCTCTGGGCACCGGCCGTCCCGGCCGTGCTGCTGAGCACGTACATCGTTTATCTGCGGGCCCAGGAGAGGCGGCGTTTCGCCTACGTCATGGACCGCAGGCAGGCCGAGGCCGCGGCGCAGCGGCTGCGGGAGAGTCGGCCGCGCCGCCACCAGCAGCCCGCCGGTGCGGCCGAGCCCGACGAGGAGCCCGCCGCGCATGCCGAGCCGGAACCGGCGCCGACGCTCTCCCCGCAGGAGGCCGGGCGTCGTGCGCTGGTGGAGCAGACCGACCACGCGGAGTGGGTGGATCAGCAGCGCCAGCGCGGCCCGGCCACGGGCGACAGCTGGGAACCGGTGCCCGTGCCGCTGCCGACGTACGTCACCGCGCCCGTCGCCCCGCGTGCGTCGAGCGGAGTGGACGTCAGCGACCCGGAGACGTGGAGCGCGGCGCGTTCCTCGGCCGCTGAACCGGCCGTCCCGCCCGCACCGGCGCCCGCGGAGCCACCCGCAGGCCTGCGGCCACCGCAGCCGCGCCGCTCCCGCGACCGCGGCCGCACGCCGCTTTTCGACCAGTACGCGGACGAGGACCGGCCCCGCGCGGCCAACGAGTGACCCGCCTCGGCGGCATCCGTGACCAGCGGGGAACGGATTTCCAAGCACGCCGATGGGGATGCTAGAGTTTCACTCGTTGCAAGGGCCTGTGGCGCAGTCTGGTAGCGCACCTCGTTCGCATCGAGGGGGTCTGGGGTTCAAATCCCCACAGGTCCACCGCACGACTGTTCTTGAGTTGGCTCAAGAGTGGTGACGAGATCCCGTCCGATCGAAAGATCGGGCGGGATCTTCGTCGTTTCAGGGGTCGTTCGATGCCTGTTCGGGGTAGTGGATGGCGGCGTGTTAGATCTGGTGGTCTGTCAGGCAGGCGTCTGGCCGTCGCGGGGATATGAGGAACCAGCCCCGGTTGCCCGGGGCTGGTGATCGTTTGGGGTTGCCGGAGCCCGATCTGCTGGCGAGGGTCCGTGAAGGTCAGGTGTGTGCGCCGTGCGAGGACAACCTCAACTGGCTGAAGGTCGCGGTGGCGCAGGTCGACGACCGCACCAGCCGGGTCTATCTCAGCGGCGTCGACTGAGCACCGACCGGTGTTGTGCCCGTCACGCAAGGCCCCGAACCAACGAACACTCTGCCGTGCGTAACCGCCCTGACGCCACTGCAAATCGAGCAGCCGCCCAGATCGGTGGGAAACAATCTCCCGCCGAATGGGAAGCGATCTTCGTGCGCCTCTGGAATGCCTGGTCAGGGGCACTCGTGAACACCTCACCGCAGCTGAGAGCCCCGATCGGAGAGATCCGATCGGGGCTCTTCGGCGTCGTACAGCAGCGAGGTACAGCAACTGCATCTGCTCCGTCCCGCTCAGGTGCTTGCCCAGTCTCCGCAGAGCCTTGCGCGTCGCCTCGGACGGGATGTGTGTCCACCTCCATCGTCAGACCGCGATCTTGCTGTGCCGGAGGATCTGCATGGCGATCCGCCGGTGCATGTCGAGGGCGGCGAGGAGTGACCCGCAGGTATGACGTGTGTCATGCAGGCGGATCTTACGGATGCCAGCCTTGGCCGACCGGGCAGCGAAAGCGCGGTTGAAGTTCCGCGGCTCGATCGGGGTGCCGTACCGCGTGGAGAATGCGAAGTCGGTGTCCTGCCACATTTGGCCGGCAGACTTCTTGGCGACCCGTTGTGCCTCCTGGCGGAGCTTGAGCGCAGTCACACAGATCCGGGGAAGGGGAAGCGTATCGGCCGTCTTGGGCTTCAAATCCGGCTGCACCACCTCCTTGAGCCAGTACGCGAGGTGCTGCCCCAGCGTCGGCGAGCTGCTGGCCACAGGCCCCTTGCGTGCCTCCGGGTGCAGTTTGGCGGCTTGGTCGATGACTGTCGACGAGCACGCGAAAGGGCCGACACCGTTCTGCCTGACGGTGCCGAAGCCCGCGACCCGGACATGCTCAGCATCTTCCTCAACGGCGGGCACCTGGCCAGGTGGCGAGGAAGCTCCCTCGCGCTGCTGGGCGAGGACGACGCACTCAGCAGCCCTTACACCGCCCTCGATGAAGCCGACCTGACGTTCATCCGGGCCAACTCAGGGCTGCGATGCGACCTTGCCCAAGCCCAGCTTGCACGCGAGGAACACGGCGCAGCCCCTTGAGTCGCATCTGGCGTGAAATCAGGGCTTATCCAGCCAACCGTGATCACCGATCGGTCGCTGCCCGATAACTTTTTGACCGGTGTACATCAGGCCATCTACATTCCGCGCTGGCTTGTTCTTTTCGGACCGGCCTCCACCGCTCGTCCCTGGGGGGACCCATGCACTGGTACATCGATGTCCTCAAGAAGTACGCCGCATTCAGCGGCCGCGCCCGCCGCCAGGAATACTGGATGTTCACGCTCATCAGCACGATCATCTATGTCGCGCTGATGGTCATCGACCTCAGCCTCCTCGGCACCGGCGTCATCGCCGGGATCTACGTGCTCGCCGTCCTGCTCCCCAGCCTCGCCGTCGGCGTCCGCCGCCTCCACGACACCGGACGCTCCGGCTGGTGGCTGCTCATCGCCCTGGTCCCGCTGGTGGGCGCTATCGTCCTGCTGGTCTTCCTGGCCAGCGACGGCAAGCCGGAGGAGAACGAGCACGGCCCGAACCCGAAGCTGGCCGCAGCGGCCGCCTGACATTCGCCCGTTCGTGGTGGCCCGTCCCAGGAGGCTGACGGGCCACCGTTGGTGACCGTTCTCGCTAGAGCTACGGATCGGGAGGAGACCGCGCCCTTCCCGCGCCCGTCCGGTCGGGAAACAGCAGGGAACATCGGCCGCTGGCGGCCAGGCCTCACGAGAACGGCGCCTGCCGAGTTGCCTGTCAGGGGCGGTTCACCTGCGGTGGGTGTGGCCCGGCTGCCTGCACTTAGCGCGCGACGAGTAGGACGGGACGCCGCAGCACCTGGTTACCATCTCGGCATGCCCATGGTAATCCCCGAACCCGTCATTGACCTGCTACCGGGCGCACTCCTGATGTTCGCCTTGGTGGTGCTCATCAGGGAACTGGACCGTGATGTTGTTGTCCGGGGCGTCAGGAAGCCGTGGTTCTTCTCTGCAGTGGCGGCGATCGTCCTCGCTAGGTTGCTCTGGCCTTAGCGATGGTTGCGGTACAGCAGTGAAGTACAGCGACCACGGCGGCCACGGCCGACCAGCCAGCGGTCTCAGGAACCCGTTCGACCACCACAGCGACCCTCGGCGACCGTCGCGCCCATAGTTCGCGTCGAGGGGGTCCGGGGCTCAAATCCCCACCGGTCCACCGCAGCTGAGAGCCCCGATCGGAGAGATCCGATCGGGGCTCTTCGGCGTTCCGGTGCGAGCCCCCGAGGCGGTCGATGTGGCAGGTGGCGTACGTCTCCTCCGGCGCCGGCCGACGTGGGGAGCGCCGCACGTCAGCGCGCGTTCAGCTGGGGCGGCGTCCAGGTCGCGTGGCGCAGGATCGCGCGGACCGTCACGCCGGCCGGGGCCAGGCGCAGGGCCGTGTTACGGGCCGCCACCGCGACGGGGTGGCTCCGTTGCCGGCCCATGCGGCCGGCCCGGCGGGCGGCGCGGGCCACCTACTGGGCGCGCGGGCGGCATTCGGCGTCGTAGCGGCGCAGGGCCGCGTCGATCGCGGGCTCGGCGGCGAGCGCGGCCGCGAGCGTGACCGCGTCCTCCAGTGCCTGGCACGCGCCCTGCCCGAGATGCGGGGTCATGGCGTGGGCGGCGTCGCCGAGGAGGGTGACGCGGCCGGCGGCGAACGACGGGAGGCTGGACCAGGCCGAAATGGAGGCCGCGGGCGCCACCGGGGCGACGCCCCGGGACCCGGGTGAACTGGCCTGTGGCATCGCCGCCTTCACGCGGCAGCGGCTCGAACCGGTCGGCAGCACTCCCTGGCGCGGTACGCCTGCGCCGTCGAGAGCGTCCACCACCTCGAGCTGCGCGAGATCCCCGCGCCCCGGAGAGGAACGCCGCGCGCGATGCCGTGCAGGACTTCCTCGTCGCGCATGGTGTGCCGCCGCAGGAGGCGGGCCACAGGACCGCACGCCGCTGGCCTGTGTGGACGGGCTGGTCTTCGACCGGCTCGTGAACAGCGGGCCGGTGGGTGAACTGGAGCAGGAGATCGGGGATCTGCTCGCGGTGGCGCTGGGCCGGCCGCCCCGGGGCCGTGAGCCCCCGGTCGTACGACCCCGGAGGCCCGGGCCGATGAGCAGCGATGAGCAGGTCCGGGCCCTCGGGGCGGGACCTCAGGAGGTCTGCGCCTTGTCGTACACCGCCTTCGCCTCGTTGCCGAAGTACGGGCCGAACATCCGGTTCGGCAGGAACGTGTAGCCGAAGCTGTTCACCGAGACCTGAAGGCCGGTGCCGGTCGCCTCGCTGAACGAGGTGAACCACGGGCCGCCGCTGGAGCCGCCCGTCATGTTGCAGCCCAGACCGTGGTCCTGGGAGAAGAGGAAGTCCTTGGAGCTGTTGCCGCTGCAGTGGATCAGCTTGCTGCCGTCGTACGGATCGGCGGCGGGGAAACCGAACGCGTACATCGCCTTGTTGTAGCCGCCGTTGAACTGCAGGCCCTGTGCCCCGACGGTCTGGGCCAGCGTCCTGCCGTTCAGCGGCGCGACGACGGCCGCTCCGACGTCGTAGTTGATGTCCTCGCTCGCCGCCCACTGGTCGGTCGCCAGGGTCTTCGTCGCGCTCCACTTGCCGTACGGGGCCTGGCCGTTGTCGTAAGCGGGCACGAAGACCCAGTTGGTGTGCCAGGAGCCCTGGTACTTCACGCAGTGGCCCGCGGTGATGACCGTGCTGCCGTTCTGGCTGGTGACCGAGTTGCCGGAGCAGGATGCCGTACGGCCCTGGAAGGTGAAGAACACCCGGCCCGACGTCTTCACGACGGCGCCGCCGCCGGTCCAGGGGCCGCCGGGCTGCGGGAACGCGGTCGGCCCGATCACGGTCTGCTCACCCGCGGGCTTCGGGGCCTTGAGTGAGCCGGGGGCCATGCGGATCAGGTCGAGCGGGGTGGCGGCGCGCATGCGCTCGGCGGTCCAGAAGTCCTGCGGCGCCTGCCGCGGGGCGAAGGACGCGGGGGCGGGGGCCGATGGTGAGGGGACCGGGGCGGCGCCGGCGGACGTGGCCGTCAGGGCCCCGGCGAGCAGGGTGGCGACGGCCAACACGGTTCCGGCCGCGGTGCGATGGCGTCTCACGCATGTCTCCTTCTGCCGTGCCCGCCCGGTGGCGCACAGGGGCGGGGTGGGGGACGAGGCGGTGCGGAAGGACGTGCGTGAGGCAGGGTGCCACGAATGGGGCAGTTATGTCAGGGGCGCGTCAAAGGCTTGGCCATGCACCGGCTGCTCTCGTAGCAGCGGTAGTGGCCGAATTTCGCGCACGGCTCATAGCCGCTGGAGGCGTAGAGCGCGATGGCCTCGGGCTGCATGTCGCCGGTCTCCAGCACCATCCGGGCCCGGCCGGCGGCACGGGCGTCCTCCTCCAGTGCGGCGAGGATGCGGCGGGCGAGGCCGAGACCACGGGCCTCGGGTATGACGTACATGCGCTTCAGCTCGGCGTCCCCGTCCGAGTACCCCATCGGGTTGCCGTCCTGGGAGCGCCAGCCGCCGGTGGCCAGCGGACGGTCGTCGGCGTCGTAGCAGATGAGATACAGGCCACTCGGGGGCACGAACATCGAGGCGTCGAGCGGGGTGACGTCGCCCTCCCCGTCCCCGTAGCGCTCGACGTATTCGAGCTGGACCTGGTCGTTCAGTTTCACGGCGTCGGGGTGGTCGAAGGCCACGGCTCTGAGCTGCATGTTGAAAAGCGTACGGGTAGGCGGAGAGGAGTCCGGGCCGGTGGCCGGCCGGTCCTCGGGCCGCCTCGGGGGTCGGTAGGGTGCCGGAATGCTCACCGTTACCACCGTGAATGTGAATGGACTGCGCGCCGCCGCCAAGAAGGGCTTCGGCCCCTGGCTCGCGGGCTCCTCCGCCGACGTGGTCTGCCTCCAGGAAGTGCGCGCCGAGGCCGACCAGCTGCCGGCCGGTGTGCGCAGCCCGGAGGGCTGGTTCACGGTGCACGTCCCGGCCGCCGCGAAGGGCCGCGCGGGTGTCGCGCTGTACACGCGGAGGGAACCGGACCGGGTGCGGATCGGTTTCGGGTCGAGCGAGTTCGACGGCAGCGGACGGTACGTGGAGGCCGACCTGCCCGGCGTCACCGTCGCGAGCCTGTATCTGCCGTCGGGCGAGGTGGGCACGGAGCGGCAGGACGAGAAGACGCGGTTCATGGCCGAGTTCCTGCCGTATCTGAAGGAGCTGAGGGAGCGGGCAGCGGCGGACGGCCGCGAGGTCGTGGTCTGCGGTGACTGGAACATCGCCCACCAGGAGGCCGACCTCAGGAACTGGAAGGGCAACCGGAAGAACTCCGGCTTCCTCCCCGAGGAGCGCGACTGGCTCACCCGGGTATATGAGGAGGCCGGTTACGTGGACGTGGTGCGCGCCCTGCATCCCGAGCAGGAGGGCCCCTACTCGTGGTGGTCGTACCGCGGGCGCGCCTTCGACAACGACACGGGCTGGCGCATCGACCTCCAGGTGGCGACGCCAGGGCTGGCGGGGCGGGCCGTGAAGGCGTGGGTGGAGCGCGCGGCCACGCACGGCGAGCGCTGGAGCGACCATGCGCCGGTGAGCGCTGTCTACGAACTCTGAGGAAGGCCCCGGCCCCCGAGGGCACAGCCGTGCCGGGGCGCGAGGGGCATCCGGGGCGCGTGAGGCATGCAGGGCACGAGGGGCATGAGGGGCTCGTTCCGGCTTGCCCCGCAGCCGCGTTCCGATGGCATCTTCGAAGCGAATCGGCCATTTACCGCTGTGTGTCAATTGGCGTAGACCCAAAGGACTTTGGTGCCGTACTACTGGGGCGAGTGATCGAGTAGTCGCTTCCGGAAGTGTTTGGGGATGCCGCCATGCCTGGTGAGGCCACGCACTGCTGGGTCGTGGTGCTGGACATCGAGAACTTCAGCTCACGGCCCGATCCGATCCAGCGCTCCCTGCGCGCTGGGATGTACGAGGTGCTCGGTGAAGCGCTTGCGCGGGCCGGGTTACCGGCCGAGCGCATCAGCACCGAGGACCGCGGCGACGGCGTTCTGATGATCGTTCCGGCGACCGTCTCACCGATCGATCTGGCCGGACCCTTCGTACGTGCCCTTGACGACGAGTTGCGACAGAAGTCCGTCGTGTACAGCCCCGCCCACGCGATGCGCTTCCGGGTCGCCCTGCACCAGGGGCTCGCCGCACGGGACGGCCGGGGCTGGTCCGGGGACGCCGTCAACACCGCCTGCCGGCTGGTCGACGCGGCGCCGCTGCGGGACGTCCTCGCCGCCGCCGTCTCGGCTCGGATGGTCTTCGTCGTCTCGGAGGAGATCCACCGGGCCGTCGTGCGCCACGGGCACCGCTCGATCGATCCGGCCGCGTACCTGCCCATGCCCTTCACGACCAAGCACGGCGAGGTCATCGAAAGCTGGGTGACCGTGCCCGGACACCCGGCCCCGCCCGGTCTGCCCTCCGCGGAGCCGAGGAACGGACCGGCCACGACCCCGGTGCCCGGCGGCGGGCGCGGCGGCGGCACAGACGGTCCCGGTCCGCCGAGCGCAGGCGGAATCAGCGTCGGAACCGTCCAAGGCGACCTCGTCCAGGGCAACAAGACCGTCAACGTCAACACCGACGGATCGGGCCGGCCATGACGACACCGGCATCAGGAGCGCCGGGCGCGCGGGGGGGGGGCCCCCCCCCCCCCCCCCCCCCCCCGGGGGGGGGGGGGGGGGGGGGGCCCGGCCCCCCCCCCCCCCCCGCCCCGGGGCGGGGGCGCCCCGCCCCCGGGCCCCGC